>JBBRLS010000009.1:0-98754 GCA_038231215.1 Burkholderiales bacterium
GCCGCTGGTCGCCGAAGGCTGCATCATGATGAGGAAGTGCCACCTCAACACCTGCCCGGTGGGCGTGGCGACGCAGGACCCGGTGCTGCGCGCCAAGTTCCAGGGCCGGCCCGAGCACGTCGTCAACTTCTTCTTCTTCGTTGCCGAGGAAGCGCGCCAGATCATGGCGCAGCTCGGCGTGCGCACCTTCGACGAGCTGATCGGCCGCGTCGATCTGCTCGACACGAAGAAGGGCATCGCGCACTGGAAGGCGAAGGGGCTCGACTTCAGCCGCGTGCTGCACGCACCGACCGCGCCGGCAGATGTCGCTCGACGACACGTCGAGTCGCAGGACCATGGCCTCGACAAGGCGCTCGACGTCCGCCTGATCGAAAAGTGCCGTCCGGCGATCGAGCGCGGCGAGAAGGTGCAGCTTCTCGAGGAAGCGCACAACCTGAACCGTTCGGTGGGCGCGATGCTCTCGGGCGAACTGATCCGCCACCGCCCCGAGGGACTGCCCGACAACACCATCTTCATTCAGATGGAAGGCACCGGCGGGCAGAGCTTCGGAGCCTTCCTCGCCAAGGGCATCACGATCTACCTCATCGGCGACGCCAACGACTACACCGGCAAGGGCCTGTCGGGCGGGCGCCTGGCGATCCGGCCGAGCATCGACTTCCGCGGCGACGCGACCGAGAACATCATCGTCGGCAATACCGTGCTCTACGGCGCGACGAGCGGCGAGGCATTCTTTCGTGGCGTCGCCGGCGAGCGCTTCGCGGTGCGTCTGTCAGGGGCGACAGCGGTCGTCGAAGGCACCGGCGATCACGGCTGCGAGTACATGACCGGCGGCACGGTCGTCGTGCTCGGCGAGACCGGCCGCAACTTCGCGGCCGGCATGAGTGGCGGCATTGCCTACGCGTACGACGAAGACGGCCAGTTCGCGTCGCGCTGCAACACGTCGATGGTGTCGCTGGCACCGGTCGTTGCCGCGGCCGAGCAGGAGAAGTCGGTCGATCGCGCCATCTGGCACCGCGATCAGACCGACGAGGCCTTGCTGAAGTCCCTGGTCGCGGATCACCACAAGTGGACCGGCAGCCTGCGCGCGCGCGAGATCCTCGATCACTGGAGCGAAGCGCGCGGCAAGTTCGTCAAGGTGTTCCCGAACGAGTACAAGCGGGCGCTCGCCGAGATCAGCCTCAAGGCGATGACGGCGCTCGGCGAGAGCCGCGCCGGCTCGGCGGCCGAGGACGCGATCGCCAAGGCCAAGGGCGGCGTCAAGACGATCAAGATCAGCGCGCCGAAGTAGCGCGGGAACGAGGAAAAGAGGGATTCGGCGATGGGCAATGTGACAGGCTTCATGAACTTCGAGCGCGTGGAAGAAGACCACGAGCCGGTGAAGAAGCGCGTCAAGAATTTCCGCGAGTTCGTGCACACGCTGAAGGAAGACGAAGCCAAGGTGCAGAGCGCGCGCTGCATGGATTGCGGCACGCCGTTCTGCAACAGCGGCTGCCCCGTCAACAACATCATTCCCGACTTCAACGACCTCGTTTACCGCGCCGACTGGAAGACCGCCTTCGCGGTGCTCGACTCGACCAACAACTTTCCCGAGTTCACCGGGCGCATCTGTCCGGCGCCTTGCGAAGAAGCCTGCACGCTCAACATCAACAACGAGCCCGTGGGCATCAAGTCGATCGAGCACGCGATCATCGACCGGGCCTGGGCCGAAGGCTGGGTCGCGGCGCGTCCCGCGGCGGCGAAGACAGGCAAGAAGGTCGCGGTGGTCGGCTCCGGGCCCGCCGGCCTGGCCGCCGCGCAACAGCTCGCGCGTGCAGGCCACGCGGTCACGGTCTTCGAGAAGAACGACGCGATCGGCGGCCTGCTTCGCTACGGCATCCCCGACTTCAAGATGGAGAAGACGCACATCGACCGGCGTGTCGCGCAGATGCAGGCCGAAGGCGTGGTTTTTCGCACCGGCGTTCGCGTCGGCGAGATGAAAGGCGACGAACGCGTGACCGATTGGTCGACCGGCTGCGTGAGCGCCGAAGAGTTGCAGGCGAACTTCCACGCCGTGCTGCTCGCCGCCGGCGCCGAGCGCTCGCGCGACCTGCCGGTGCCGGGACGCGAACTGGCCGGCGTTCATTTCGCCATGGAGTTCCTGCCGCAGCAGAACAAGGTCAACTCCGGTGGCCGCATCGACGCCCAGATCCGTGCCGACGGCAAGGACGTGATCGTCATTGGCGGCGGCGATACCGGCAGCGACTGCGTCGGCACGAGCAACCGGCACGGCGCCAGGAGCGTCACGCAGTTCGAGTTGATGCCGATGCCGCCCGATCACGAGAACAAGCCGCTGGTCTGGCCGTACTGGCCGACCAAGCTGCGCACCTCCTCGAGCCATGAAGAAGGATGCGAACGCGAGTTCGCGATCGCGACCAAGGAATTCATCGGCGAAGGCGGCAAGGTCAAGGCCCTGAAGTCGGTTCGCGTCGACTGGCAGTGCGGCAAGATGGTCGAGGTGCCGGGTACTGAGCAGATCATTCCCGCGGGTCTCGTGTTGCTCGCGATGGGCTTTGTCAGCCCGGTCGCCGGAACGCTCGAGGCTTTCGGCGTCGAGCGCGACGCGCGCGGCAATGCCAAGGCGCACGTCGAGACAGAAGGAGGCTACGCGACCAGCGTTGCCAAGGTTTTCGCGGCAGGCGACATGCGGCGTGGCCAGTCGTTGGTGGTCTGGGCGATTCGCGAGGGCCGCCAGGCGGCGCATGCGGTCGACCAGTTCCTGATGGGTTCGAGCGAGCTTCCTCGCTGACCATGGCCGAGGCAGCGATTTCGCCGGCGCCCGTCGAACGCTCGCAATCCGAGTCGCTGGTCGAGGTCGACCACGTCGTCTTCGGCTACGAAGGCGGACGGACGATCCTCAACGACGTCTCGATGTCGTTCGGTCGGGGCAAGGTGACGGCGATCCTCGGCGGCTCGGGTTGCGGCAAGACGACGCTGCTGCGCCTGATTGGCGGCGTCTACCCTGTCGGCCAGGGCGAGATCCGGTTCGACGGACAGGCGATCGACGCGCACAACATCGAGCAGCTGTTCGCCCTGCGCCGCCGGCTGGGCATGCTGTTCCAGTTCGGGGCCTTGTTCACCGATCTCTCGGTGTTCGAGAACGTCGCATTTCCGCTGCGCGAGCATACCGACCTCGACGACACGATGATCCGCGACGTCGTTCTCATGAAGCTCAACGCCGTCGGCCTTCGCGGCGCGGCGATGCTGCGCATCGCGGAGATCTCGGGAGGCATGGCGCGCCGGGTCGCGCTGGCACGTGCGATCGCGCTCGACCCGGAACTCATCATGTACGACGAACCGTTCGCAGGCCTCGATCCGATCTCGATGGGCGTGGCTGCCAATCTCATTCGCACCCTCAACGACACGACCGCCGCGACGTCGATCCTGGTCTCACACGATGTCGAGGAGTGCTTCTCGATCTGCAACTATGCTTATCTGATGTCTTCGCAAGGCAAGGTAGTCGCCCACGGAACGCCGGATCAGCTCGCCCAGTCCGAGGATCCGGAGGTTCGCCAGTTCATTCGCGGCGAACCCGACGGGCCGGTGCGCTTCCACTATCCGGCGCGGCCTCTGGCCGAGGATTTCGGGGTCCGCGCTTGATTCGCGCTCGAGGTCTTCGCGCATGACTGCGCTTGTCGCTCGCCTCGGCCGAAGCGCCATCGAGATACTGCGCATCTTCGGCCACCACGCGACCTTCTTCGTCGACCTGCTGCGTGCCTGCCCGGCGGCCCTGCGCCGCCCCTATCTCGTCATCGCCCAGGTCCATGCGATCGGCAACCTTTCCCTCGTCATCATCCTTGCCTCCGGCCTTTCCGTGGGCTTCGTGCTGGCGCTGCAGATGTACTACGCCCTGGTGACGTACGGCGCCACCGAATCGCTTGGCCTGATCGTCAATTTGTCGTTGACGCGCGAGCTCGGCCCCGTTGTCACGGCGCTGCTCTTCGCCGGCCGCGCCGGCACCTCGCTGACGGCGGAGATCGGCCTGATGAAGGCGGGCGAGCAGCTTGCGGCGATGGACATGATGGCCATCGATCCGGTCAGCCGCGTGCTGGCACCGCGCTTCATCGGCGGCATCGTCTCGATGCCGATCCTGGCGATCCTCTTTTCCTCGGTCGGCATCCTCGGCGCCTATGTCGTCGCGGTGCAACTGATCGGTGTCGATTCCGGCAACTTCTGGTCGATCATGCAGTCGGGCGTCGACGTCAAGCGCGACATCGGCAACGGCATCATCAAGAGCTTCGTCTTCGGTCTGATCTGCACTTTCGTCGCTCTCTACCAGGGCTACGAGGCCGAGGCGACTCCCGAAGGCGTGGCGCACGGAACCACGCGGACGGTCGTCATCGCGTCGCTCGGCGTCCTGACGATGGACTTCGTGCTCACCGCGCTGATGTTCTCCACGCCCTGAGTCCCAACGCGTCGGGTCGCCGACGGTTACGATCGCAAGTTGGACGGAATCGATTGATGGGCAAGAAAAGCGTTGAGACTTTCGTGGGCATCTTCGTGTTGCTCGGCATGCTCGGCCTCGTGTTCCTGGCGCTCAAGGCGGCGAACCTGGGCAGCTTCAGCTCGGGTGAAACCTACGCGCTCACCGCATATTTCGACAACATCGGCGCCTTGAAGGTCCGGGCGCCGGTGCGTAGCGCTGGCGTCACGATCGGCCGTGTCGCCTCGATCGTGCTCGATCCGAAGCGCTTTCAGGGCGTGGTGCGGCTGGAGATCCAGCGCGACGTGCAGTTCCCCACCGATTCTTCGGCCCGCATTCTTACGTCCGGTCTGCTCGGCGATCAGTATGTCGGCATCGAGCCTGGGGCCCAAGAGAAGAACTTCGCCGCCGGCGACGAGATCAAGCAGACCCAATCCGCTGTCGTGCTCGAAAGCCTGATCAGCCAGTTCCTGTTCAGCAAGGCGGCCGACGCCGGTGGCACGACGCCGCCAGCGCCCGCAGCGGCGGCCAGCGGAGCGAAGAAATGAATGGCTCGATCCTGCTCCGGATCGCTACCCTGATTGCCGCTTTGGCATTGGCAGGTTGCACGACCATCCAGGCGGCACGCGGGGGCCCCGGGCAGCGACTCGACCCTTGGGAGAGTTGGAACCGCAAGGTTTTCAACTTCAACGAAGACGTCGATCGAGCGGTATTGAAGCCGGTCGCGACGGCCTACATCAACGTGGTGCCGCAGCAAGCGCGGCGCAGTGTCGGAAACTTCTTCGGCAATTTCGCCGACGCATGGTCGTCGATCAATAACATGCTGCAAGGCAAGTTCGAAGCCGGCTTCGAAGATGCGACCCGGGTCGGCGTCAATACCTTGTTCGGGCTGTTCGGCATCCTCGATGTGGCCTCGGAGATGGGCCTGGAACATCACTACGAGGACTTCGGGCAGACGCTCGGGCGCTACGGCGTCGGTGCCGGTGCCTACGTCGTGTTGCCGATCCTCGGGCCGTCGTCGGTGCGGGATGCGGCGGCGATACCGGTCGATCGCCTGGCATCACCGCCCTCCTTCTTCAGCGGAACCGGCACGCAGGTCGGCCTGACCGCGCTGCAGATCGTCAATACGCGGGCTGGCCTGCTCCGCGCGACGCGCGTCATCGACGACATCGCGCTCGACAAGTACACCTTCGTTCGTGACGCCTACCTGCAGCGTCGGCGCAGCCTCGTGTTCGACGGCGACGTTCCCGAGACGCCGGCGGCCCCCGCCGACGCGGCCTCCGACGCCGCAGGTGCGGCCGCGGGCAATCTTGCGCCCCCCGCGGCGGCCACGCCGGCTTCCACACCGGCGTCCGCACCGGCAAAGGCAGGCTCCGCCCCGGCACGCTGACTGCCACGCCGACAGAAGGTTGCGCGATCTGGTGCACGCTGCTGCCCAACCTCTTCCTCGCAAGGACACAAGAATGATCTCGACGAAACGAACTTTCGGTTGGCTCGCGGCTGCGGCCACTGCGCTTGCTCTCTCGACGGGGGCACAGGCGCAGGCCGCCAAGGCACCCGACGCACTGATCAAGGAAGTGTCGAGCGACGTGCTCGACTCCGTGAAGGCAGACAAGTCGATCCAGACCGGTGACGTGAAGAAAGTGACGACGCTCGTCGACCAGAAGGTGATGCCCTACGTCGACTTCCAGCGCATGACGTCCTCGGCCGTCGGACGCTACTGGCGTCAGGCGACTCCCGATCAGCAAAAGCGACTAGAGGACGAGTTCAAGTTGCTGCTCGTTCGCACCTACTCGGGTGCGCTGGCCCAAGTAAGCCAGGAACAGACGATCGAATTGAAGCCGATGCGTTCTTCGCCGAGCGACGCCGAGGTGGTCGTTCGCACCGAGATTCGCGGTAAGGGCGATCCGATCCAGCTCGACTACCGCCTCGCGAAGGCGGGTGCCTCGTGGAAGATCTACGACGTCAACGTGCTCGGCGTCTGGCTGGTCGAGAACTACCGCAACAGTTTTGCGCAGGAGATCGGCGCTAACGGCATCGATGGTCTCATCGGCAAGTTGGCCGAGCGCAACAGGTTGGCCGCCGCAGGCGGGGCGAAGAGCTGAGCCGCTCCAGCGACTCCTGGTCGGCGACGTGCTGCTCCTTCCCGCGACCCTCACGGTGACCGAAGCGCGAGACACCTTGCGCATGCTCAAGCAGGCATTGCAAGCTGAAGGCAGTGAAGCGGCAGTGGTCGTCGATGCCGGCCCGCTGCAGCATTTCGATTCAGCGGCGCTGGCGGTCCTGCTGGAGATCGACCGCTTGGCCGAGGCATGGGGGCGTCGCTTTGCGATCCGGTCGGCACCGCCCAAACTCGCGGCGCTCGCCAAGCTCTACGGCGTAGACGTTCTGCTGCTCAAGCCGGAGGAGCGTGAGGCGTCGCAGCGCGCCGATCAGCGCAAGCCGGCAACGTAGTCCGACAGGGCCTTGATCTCGCGGTCGTTCAGCTTGGCCGCCACGCCGGTCATCGCTGCGTTGTTGTGGCGAATACCGCCGCGGAACGAGACAAGTTGCGATTCGACGTAGTCGGCGTGCTGTCCGGCCAGACGCGGATACTGCGCCGGGATGCCGGCACCGTTCGGGCCGTGGCAGCCGGCGCAGGCGGGAATGGCGCGGTCAGCCACGCCGCCGCGATAAATCTTCTGGCCCAGCGCGGCAAGGTCCTTGTCCTTCGCGAATCCCGGCTTGGCTTGCTTGCCCGAGTAGAACGCGGCGACGTTCTTCATGTCGGCCTCGCTCAAGGTCGACGCGATTCCGGACATGATCGCGTTCTGCCGCTTGCCGGCCTTGAACTCGAGCAACTGCTTCGCGAGGTAGTCGGCATGTTGCCCTTGCAGGATCGGGTTGGCCGCGCTCCCGCGCGAACCGTCGTTCGTGTGGCACGCGACGCAGACGCCGGCGGAGATCGTTTCGCCCTTGGCAGGGTCGGCCTTGGCCGCGGCTACCGGCTCGGCGGCGAGCGACCAGGCGCCCAGGCAAGCCAGGATCAGACCGACACTCACTCGAACAGCTGGCTTCATGGGAAGGAGAAGACCTCGTGCAAAGCTGTTGATTTTACAATGATGGCTTTGCGAGAGTCATGACTCATTCCCCGTCCACCGCTCAGCAGGGTCCGGCATCCGGCGACGACACCGATGCGGCACTGAAGCGGGCTCTCGCCTGGACGCATACGGCGCGCTTTCTCACCACGGCGAGCAAGCTTTCGGAATTGCCGCCGAGCGAGTTGCCGGAGATTGCCTTCGTCGGTCGCTCCAACGCCGGAAAGTCGACTGCGATCAATGTCCTGACGCAGCAGAAGCGCCTCGCGTTCGCGTCGAAAACACCGGGCCGTACGCAGCACATCAATCTCTTCGAACTCGGGCCGAAGCTGGCGCCCGACGCCCTGTTCGCCGATCTCCCGGGCTACGGCTACGCCGCCATCGAGCGCCGCGCCAAGTTGCGCTGGCAGGAAGTGATGGCCGAATATCTCGCGGTGCGGCGCAGCCTGAGCGCGATCGTCGTTCTGGTCGATGCGAGGCTCGGCTTCACCGAGATCGATCTCAAGTTGCTCGGCTTCGTGGCGCCTCGCATCGCCAACGGCTCGGTCAGCCTGCTCGCGTTGCTGACCAAGGCCGACAAGCTGAACCGGAGCGAAACGGCCGATGCGCTTCGCCGGGCGGGTGACCTGCTCGGAGAGATGACCTCAGCGGAAGCCGATGTATCGCTCGCAGCCTTCTCGGCGCTCAGCCACGCGGGCGTCGGCGACGCCGCGCGCGTTCTACACGAGTGGGTGAAGAACGCGAACCGCGGCGTTCCTCAGGCTCCCGTCGCGGGCGATGCCTTGCCGGCCGGAATATCCCAGTCGTAGCTGACGAAAGCATCGAGCTTGCCGGGGTTGTTCTTGTCGGTCCCTTGCTTGGCGTACTCGATGTGGATGGTCTTGAAGACCATCTCGACCGACTGCGTCACGCCACCGTCGTCGCCGGCCTTTTGCGTGACCTTGGTGATGAACGCCTCTTCCATGTGGATCTTGAAATAGACCTGCGGCTCGGCCGCGCCAACGCCCTTGCACATGTGCAGGTCGATGAAAGGGAACGCCGTGCCGGTGCAGATGTAGCCCAGGATCAGGTGCGACGACTTGTCCCAGTAGTGCTCCCAGGTCATCTTGTCGGGGGAGGGCTTGCCCACCGCCGCGCCGCCGCCCTTGGTCCAACTGGTCTCGGCCTCGACCGACCATTCCCAGGACTGCAGCTCGATCCACTTTTCCAGCCCGTACTTGCCCTGGCGGGCTTCTCCTTCAGCTTTTCCGATCTTCATGAAGGCGTTCAGTGCCGAGGCCATGTGTTTGCTCCCTAGTCAATGTGAAGCCCGAAGGGCGGTCGTCGCGGCGGACGGAAGAAAGGCGAAAGAGTGCCAAGAGCGGCTGTCCTTGTCAAACCCCATTTCGAGGCAGCGCGATCATTCCGGATCGGCGGCATGAAATACTCGACAGCATCATCGTCGCCGTTCCCATTGCCATGCTCGAGACTTTCGCGATCGTCCTGCCGAGTGGCATCGAGCTGAGCTGTCGCGCCTGCGGCCCGAAGGACGCGCCCGTGCTACTTTTTCTGCACGGATTCCCCGAGGCGGCCTTCGTCTGGGACGGCTTGCTCGAGCGCTTCAGCGAAAGCTATCGCTGCGTGGCGCCGAATCTGCGGGGCTACGAGAAATCTTCGGCACCGGCCGAGGTGGAGGCTTACCGCGTCAAGCATCTCGTTGCCGACATCAGCGCGCTGATCGACGCGCTCGGCGGTCGCGTCGAGGCGCTCGTTGCGCATGACTGGGGCGGCGCCGTCGCGTGGACTCTGGCGGTGCAACGGCCGACGGCGATGCGGCGCCTGGTCATAGTGAACTCGCCGCATCCCGCCACCTTCCTGCGCGACCTTCAGCACAACTCCGAGCAGCAGGCAGCGAGTGCCTACATGAACTTCCTTTGCCGGCCCGACGCGGAGGCCCTGCTCGCGGAAGACGACTTCGCGCGACTCTGGCCCTTCTTCACGAACATGGGTGCGGCCGACGCGTCTGCGCCCGGCGGAGGTTGGCTGACTGAGGAGGTTCGCGACAAGTACCGTGAAGTCTGGCGTGCCGGGCTGCGCGGCGGTTGCAACAGCTACCGTGCGTCTCCCTTGCGGCCGCCGACGAAGGGCGATGACGCGGTCATGTCGATCCGTTTCGCGCCGGAAGCCGTCACCGTGCGGGTGCCTACGCTGGTGGTCTGGGGCGAGGGCGACATTGCCCTGCCCGTTGCGCTTCTCGAGGGGCTCGAGGCTTTCGTACCTTCAATGCGTCTGCTGCGCGTTACAGATGCCACCCATTGGATCGTTCACGAGCGCCCCGAGCTGGTCGCCGCCGAGATCGAACGGGAACTGGCGAGCTGACGGTTCATCAGGTTCGCGGCGACAGGTCGCGCATCATCCGGTCGACGGCGCGCTGCACCAGCGACCTCACTTCGAGCGGCTGAACCAGGCCAGCGGAGTTCAGGCGTTCGAGCGCCCGCCGCGTGATCGAATGCGTGCGCGAGGGCGATTCTCCGGCGAACAGGAAGAAGAGGCTGCGGTCGCTGCGCCAGAGCAATTGGACGCGGCTCCATCGGCCATGCAGGAAGATGCGTTGCCGGTCACCGGCGCGGAGTGCCTCGACGCGCCAGGCAGGATCGTCTTCCGTGTGGTCGCCCGAACTCGGCAAGTGCTCTGCGGGAACCGTTTCCATCGACGACAGATCGATCACCGAGTCGCTGAAGCTGCGCGCCGCCGACGACTCGGGCAGCACCTCGTCGCGTATGCGCTGAACGATCTCTTCCGGCGTTAGCGCGCCCGCGCCGCGCGCGCCGGGCCGCAACGCTTCGGTGTGAATGGTCATGAGTTCGTTGAGCACGGCCTGCTGTTCCGCAAGTGCCAACGAGACGAGTTCCATGCCGACGCGCAATCGATGCAGCAACCCCGGCAGCAATTGCAGCAGGCGCTGTCGGCTTTGCGGATGGTCGGGAATCTTCAGGCTCCAGAGCAGGTCGTCGACCGTCTTCAGGTCGGCCATCGTCGCTTCCGACTGTTCGCCCTTGCTGAGCATGTTCTCGGCGATGACCTGTGCCCAGGTTCCGGTGACGAATCGGCGGATCGTCGGCGTGGTGCGCACCTGGACCATCTGGTCGGTCAGTCGCTGCGCCAGATGCTGCTGCAGGATCTCGCGCCGCTCGGCGAGTTGCAAGGCGTCGACGGACGCTTGTGCGGAACGCAGTTGCCCCTGCAGTTGCTCGGCCAGGAATCCTTCGACGCGATTCAGGCCGCGCCTGAACAGCGCGGAATCTGGCGCCGCCGCGCCGGCCATTTCCTCGGCCACCGCCGTGCCGAATGCAAGGAAGGCGCAGAGGCGCGGATCTTCGATGCGCGAATAGCCCAGGCTCACCTCGCCGATCCGGTCGAGCAGGCGCCACACCGGGTGATCGAACGAATCAAGGACGGCGTGTTCAGCGAGCACGACGCGCAAGACCGCGATCTGCATGCGCGCGAACATCGGCCGGAACGAGCCGGGCAATTGCGAGTCGCAGAGGAGCGATTCGAACAGCCGCGTCGCCAGCTCGATCACCTGGCGGTCGATCGGCCCGCTGGCACTGGCGACGAGCGCGGCGCGATGCTGTTCGAGGCGATTGCCGCCAGGTGTGCCGCGGCCCGCCAGCGAGACCTCCGAGGGGAGGTGGCGCAACAACTCGTCCAGGCGCAGTAAAGCCTGCTCGAGTTCCGGATTGCGCCGGGCCGTGCCGTCGCTGCGCACGGCGCGCACGGCGCTGTCGCTGTCTTCGACGCCTTCGCCGCCGCCACCGCGCGTCGTGCCGAACGGGGTGCCCGGCATGCTTGGCAGAAGCGCGCTCAACGCGCCGGAGCGTACCGGCTCGGCGACCGGAAAGCGGCCGAAGGCGGCGCCCGAGGGCAGGATCACGGTGCGGTACGTGCCGGGCTCGATGCCCGCTGATTCGAGCCGGGTCGACGCCGCGGCCCACGCGTTCTTGAGCAATCCCGCCAGCACGCCGGCCGAGGTGCGCAGAACGATGGCGCGCTGTATTTGCGAGTTCACTACCGCGCAGGTGGCGTCCCACAGTGCCGAGGCATAAACCAGAGGCCGGAACGGGTTCGATTCGGCGTTGACGTGGGTCTGCCCGGTCAGCGTCGAAGTGAACGTCTGCAGCTCGCGCAGCTCCCACTCGGCCGTGCTGTCGATGAGCTGCATGGCACGCGAGATCTCGATGTCGACCTCGACGCGCGATTCGTCCATCAGCTCGAGGCTGCCGAGACCCGTGCGCACCTCGGCGAAGCCGGTCTCGCGCGGCCCATCGATCTCCTCGCGCACGCGCTTCGTCAGCGACTCGACAAAGGTCTTCTCGTACAAGGTCGCGTCACGCTGCAGGGTCTTGACGATCTCCGAGTGATGCGTGCGCTCACCAGCGCTAGACGCACTGTTGTCCTTGGACGGGCCGAGGAGTTGCACGGTGCCGGTCAGCACGCGAGCGATCAGTGCTGGCGCGAGGGCCAGTTCGTCCTCGACGAAGCGTTGATACAGGGCGGCGGTCAACAAAGGCCTCGGGCTGGGGGACGCACGATTATCCCGCTCGAATGCATGGCGTCCAAACGGCGCGGCGGTTCAACCTCGGACGACATGTAAAGCGCGTCGCTGCTTCAACGACGTTCTTCGTGTCAGAAACAAAAAAGGGCTGCCGAAGCAGCCCTTTCGGGTACACAGGCCAAGGCCGGACCTACATGTCCATCCCGCCCATGCCTCCCATTCCGCCCATGCCGCCGCCCATGCCGCCGCCGCCCGAGGATTCTTCTTTCGGAGCTTCGGAAATCATGGCTTCGGTCGTCAGCATCAGAGCCGCGACCGAGGCTGCGTTCTGCAGCGCCGTGCGCGTGACCTTGGTCGGATCCAGAATGCCCATCTCGATCATGTCGCCGTACTGGCCGTTCTGGGCGTTGTAGCCGTAGTTGCCCTTTCCGCCCAGCACCGCATTGACCACCACGCTCGGCTCTTCGCCGGCGTTCTGCACGATGATACGAATCGGCTCCTCGATTGCACGCATGATCAGCTTGATGCCGGCGTCCTGATCCGGGTTGTCGCCCTTGAGCGTGCCGACAGCCTGCTTGGCGCGCAGGAACGCAACGCCACCACCGGCGACGATGCCTTCTTCGACGGCCGCACGCGTTGCGTGCAGTGCGTCTTCGACGCGCGCCTTCTTTTCCTTCATCTCGACTTCAGTGGCGGCACCGACCTTGATCAGCGCCACGCCGCCGGCCAGCTTGGCCACGCGCTCCTGGAGCTTTTCCTTGTCGTAGTCGGACGTCGCCTCTTCGATCTGCACGCGCACTTGCTTGACGCGCGCTTCGATGTCGGCGGCGGCGCCAGCGCCGTCGATGATGGTCGTGTTTTCCTTCGCCACTTCGACGCGCTTGGCCTGGCCGAGGTCTGCCAGTTGCACCTTCTCGAGCGTGAGGCCGACTTCCTCGGCGATCACCTTGCCGCCCGTGAGGATGGCGATGTCTTCGAGCATCGCCTTGCGACGATCACCGAAGCCGGGCGCCTTGACGGCGACGACCTTGAGGATGCCGCGCAGCGTGTTGACCACCAGCGTCGCGAGCGCCTCCCCTTCGACTTCCTCGGCGACGATCAGGAGCGGGCGGCCGGACTTGGCCACCTGTTCGAGCGTCGGCAGAAGGTCGCGGATATTGCTGATCTTCTTGTCGAACAGAAGCACGAACGGGTTGTCGAGCGCAGCAGTCTGCTTCTCGGGATTGTTGATGAAGTAGGGCGACAGATAGCCGCGGTCGAACTGCATGCCTTCGACCACTTCGAGTTCGGAGGCGAGCGACTTGCCGTCTTCGACGGTGATGACGCCTTCCTTGCCGACCTTGTCCATCGCGTCGGCGATGATGCGGCCGACTTCTTCGTCGCTGTTCGCCGAGATCGTGCCGACCTGGGCGATTTCCTTCGAAGTCGTCGTCGGCTTCGATTGCTTCTTGAGCTGCTCGACGAGCGCCGTGACGGCCTTGTCGATGCCGCGCTTCAGGTCCATCGGGTTCATGCCCGCGGCCACGTATTTCATGCCTTCGCGGACGATGGCTTGTGCCAGCACCGTGGCCGTGGTCGTGCCGTCACCGGCGATGTCGCTGGTCTTGGAAGCGACTTCCTTGACCATTTGCGCGCCCATGTTCTGGAGCCTGTCCTTGAGCTCGATCTCCTTGGCGACCGAAACGCCGTCCTTGGTGACCGTCGGGCCGCCGAACGAGCGCTCGAGCACCACGTTGCGGCCCTTGGGACCGAGCGTGACCTTGACCGCGTTGGCCAGGATGTTCACACCCTCGACCATGCGCGCGCGGGCGTCGCCGCCGAATGAAACGTCTTTTGCTGCCATTTTATTTCTCCGTTGCCTCTTACTTCTCGACCACTGCGAAGAGGTCTTCTTCGCGCATCACCAGCAACTCGTCGCCGTCGACCTTGACGGTCTGACCGCTGTACTTGCCGAACAGCACGCGATCACCGGCGCGCACGTTCATGGCGACGATGTCGCCGCGCTCGTTGCGCTTGCCTGGTCCGACGGACAGGACTTCACCCTGGTCGGGCTTTTCGGCGGCGTTGTCAGGGATGACGATCCCCGATGCGGTCTTGGTTTCCTGCTCGACGCGTTTGACGATCACGCGATCGGCGAGAGGACGAAGTTTCATGGCATCTCCTAGATGAGTTGAAAACAGCTTGCGATTGATAGAAGTGTGCACTCAGTTACTTGCAGAAGTGCTGGGCTTGGAGCCCTTGCCTAGGCTAGTTAGCACTCAAACAAGGTGAGTGCTAGCAACCTGCATTATAGGCAGACTCCACGGCGATTCAAGCCTCGCTCGGCGTCGGCAAGACAAAGGCTGCGTCATCGTGGCGACAGCGCACGCAGCGGCCGCTGGCTACAGTCGGGCATGGCCCAGCGTCTTATCGCCCTCGACGCCGATGGCGTCCTCCTCGACTTTCACCTCGGCTATGCGGGTGCTTGGCAGCGCGCGTTCGGCGCCGCGCCTCGCGAACGCGACCGGCTCGCCTATTGGCCGATCGATCGCTGGGAGGTCGAGCGACTGGACGACGCGAAGCGCGCGCACTTTCGCAAGCATTTCGACGAGACTTTCTGGACCACCGTGCCGGCCATCGAGGGCTCGGTCGAGGCCTGCCACCGACTGCACGATGCCGGCTTCGAGCTGGTCTGCGTTTCCGCGCTCGAGGCCGAATACGAGTCGGCCCGGTTGCGCAATCTGCGCGACCTGGGCTTTCCGATCGAGCGCGTCGTCGCCACGGGCAACGCGGCGGGCGAGCGCAGTCCGAAGGCCGACGCAATTACTGCGCTCGATCCGGAAGCCTTCGTCGACGACTACCTGCCCTACCTGCGCGGCGTGCCCTCGCACGTGCACGCCGCGCTGGTCATGCGTGCGCCCAACGGCAGCCCGAATGCGGGCGACGAGATGAAGCTCGCCCACTCGGTCCACGACGACCTCGCCAGCTTTGCGGCCCTTTGGCTGGCGCGCTGAACCCGTATCACTTGCGCTGGTTGTCGAGCGACGTGGGCGGCGTGTAGCCGAGGTCGCGTGCGCGTGTCTCGTATTGCGCGGCCGGCACGGGTTGGTCTTGGCGCCGGTAGTACACGGCGAGCTCGTAGCACGCGATCCCGTTGCCGAGCGCGGCGGCGTATTGCAGCCATCCTTCGTAGCGATTCGGGTCGGCCGCGATGTCGGCATCGCCGCGCAGGTAGGCGCGCGCGATCCGGGCCGCAGCATCCTTGTCGCCGCGTGCCGCCTTGCGCCACTCGGCGAGCCAACGCGCTTCGGTTGTCTTCGGCTGGAACGCGCTTCGGTAGAGGCGCACCTGATTGCTTCGCAAGGCGTTGACCGCGTCGTTCGCGCCCTCCCGCGCCACCTGCGCACCACCGGCCAGGCGGCTGGCGGGATAGCGTTGCAGATAGGCCTCGGCCAGCTTGACGATATCGGCGGGCCAGAGGTTTTCTTCCAGATCGCGCCAGGCGGCGGCTTCCTCCGCGGCGCCGAATTGCGGTGTCGCCGGTGCGTTCACCGCTCGTAGCGCCAGGCTGAAGCGGACCTGCGTGTTCTCGGCAATGAACGGGATCTGCGTGAATTGCCGGATCGCTTGCACCGGGTGGTTCTGCATCGTCTGCGTGACATCGAACTTGACGAGACGAAAGAAATCGGAGAACGAAATGTCGTCAGACGCCGATCCGAGCAGTTTCACCAGCGACGCCGTATAAAAGGTGCTGATCGTCTCGACCGCCGGCGCGATCGCGGGCTTGCCGGCGCCGGTCGAGAAGACGATCAGGCAGCCAAGCGGCGCTTCGACCTGGTTGAAGCCATCGGTTGCGGTCAGCGCAGCGCGCAGCGAGGTGCGGCAGGCATCGACGACGGCGATCGTCAAGCCACCAGGCCGACGCGGCAATTGGTCGATGACATCCCGGCGCAGGTGCAGGCTGCTTTTCAGCAGCGTGTCTTCGCGCGAATCGGGCGCCACGCCGGCGCCCAGCATGAGGTTCTCGGCATCGACCTGCATGCCGTGCCCGGTGTAGTAGAAGAGGATCGTCGCGTTGGGTGGCGAGTCGGCAGCGACCTTGGCGAAAGCCTGGATCGTGTTGCGCAGTTGTGGCGGGTCCTGGTCGAGGGCGGACGTCACCTTGAAGCCACGGCGTTCGAGCGCGGCCGTCAGATCATGGACGTTCTTGTGCGTTGGCGGGAGATCGAAGGGTTGCGGATACGCGCGATTGCCGATCAGCAGGGCGAGGCGGGTCGTGCCCTGCGCATCGCCCCCCGGCGAGTTGGTGGCGAGCTGGGCCAACGCACCATGGCCCCATCCCGCGCCGCCAGCGAGCAGCGGCAGCGAAAGCAGGGCCCGGCGCTGCTCGTCGATGTAGGCTGGCGCGACCTTGGCGCTCCGAGTGCGGCGGCGCGATCTCACTCGCACCGCAGCGTCTTCGGCTTGATCTCGCACGTGTCGGGCAAGCGGATCGACTCGCGTCCCACCGTGGCTGGACGGCCCGCACCGACTTCGGCGATGACACCCGAACGCAGCCGCGACGACACGTTCTCTGTCCGCACGGCTTCGTCGAAGCGGGCGTGGCGCGCCTCTTCGATCAGCGCGATCACCGCGGCGAGGGCGCCTGCCTCCTGCGGTGTGCGTGGTGCGTCGCCGTTGTAGAAAATTCGGATCTCGGTGATCTTGCCGGTGCCGTCGTAGAAAGGCCGTACCTGGGCGTCGCCGCCGAGGAAGATGACGGCGGTATTTCCGCTCGTGCCCTTCGGCCGAGCTGTGATGAAGCCGCCCTCGGATCCGCCGACCTGCACCTGGATGAAGGTGTCGGTGGCGGAGCTTCCGAAGCCGCCGCCGTTGAGCAGCGCCGTCGGCGAGAGCGCGAAGGTGAGCGCCGGGAGCGAGGTCTGCGAGCCTTGCAGGTTGTTGAACGGCAGGCGCGCTCGGATCAGGCTTTGCGGACCGGTCGTCAAGACGTCGGCGGTGAGCTTGATGACGTCGCCTTCGAGGCCCGCCTGGGTGACTGTCTGGTCACCGTTGGTGGGCGGCGCCCCGGCTACGTTGATCTGGCTCGAGGCGATGCGGATCAGGCCGAGCGTGATCGTCGTTGTCGCGTTGCTGAAGCGCGCCTGATTGGTGTCGCCGAGCGATCCGCTGACGGCGGAAATCTGGCCGAGCAACGTGTTACCGGGCTGGTCGAGCAGCAGCGAACCGCCGGCGGGCGAGCGCAGGACGAGCAGGGTGCCGGCCGTCGAGGACAGTGTGGCGCCCGGGTCTTGGACGATGGTCGCGCTGGCTTCCTTGATCGGCACGAAGCCGAAGCTGAGGGTCTTGCCGGCGTACTCGGGGTCGGTCAGGTCGATCGGCGTCGGCGTTGCGTTCGACGTGAGGATCAGCGTTCCGCCGTTCAGTTGCAGCGCGCCGGTCAGATGCAGGACGCCGTCGGTGACGATGCTGCCGCCGTTCTGCAGCGTCACGCCACCGAGCAGCAGATCGGTCGAGCTGCGCAGGTCGAGCGAGCTGGCGTTCGCTGCGACCTTGCCGTCGAATCGGTTCGTCGCCTGCGTCGCCGTGATCGCGCCGCCGGTGAAGGCGACCGGCACCGTTGCCGTCACCGGATCGTTGTAGGTCTGCGCGCCGGTGGTGATGACGCGGGCTGCTCCCGTGCCGTCGGCGGTGTCGAAGGTCGTGCGTTCTCCGGTCGTGCCGTTCCAGTCGGCGGCGCTGGTGTTGTTGTCGGTGACGAGGTTCTTCAGCGCCGTCGTGACGCCGACCGGCCCGGTGATGCGCGTCGTCCCGCCGCTATTGAGGGTGAGGGCGAAGGCGCCGTCGACGCTGCCGCCGAGGTTCACGTCGCCGGTAGCGGTCTGAAAGGTCGTGTCGGCGCGCAGCACGAGGTTGCCCGCGCTGACGATGCCGCTGCCGTCGCTGCGACCGATGACGTGGCTGGTGAAGCCGGTCGCGCCATTGAGCACCGCTTGCGAAACCTGCAAGGCGCCGGCTCCTCCCGCCACGCCTGTCGACAAGGTCGGATCGACAGGAGCGATCGTCAGCACGCCCGTGCCCGCGATCGACGTGCCGCCGTTCAGCGCATTGGTTTGCAGCGTGAGGTCGCTCGCGCCGGTCACAGGCCCGGTCAGCGTGAGTGCCGAGCCGGCGAGTCGCGTGATACCTGCCAGCTGCAGGGCGCCCGAGTAGCTCTGCGCACCGGTCGTATCGATGCTCGGGCCAGCCAGTTGCACCGTGCCGCCGCCATTTGCCGACAGGCTGGCGAGCGCCGTGGTCGCGCCGACCGCGCCGGCAAACGAGGTCGTGCCGGGGCTTTGCAGCGTCAATCCGAAGGCGCCGTCGACCGTGTTGCCGAAAGCGATCGACGAAGCCGTCAGCGCCGTCGCTGCACCGAGCGTGGTCTTGCCGGCGTAGCTCTGCGAGCCGGTCGTCGTCACCGCTCCGGCATTCAGCTGCAGCGGGCCGCTCGTGCTGAGGCTGGTCAGCGCCGTTCCGGCACCGATCGCCGAGCCGAGCGTCACTCCGGTGCTGCCGTTGATGGCCAGGGTATGCGCGCCGTCGACGCTGCCGGCGAGGTTGAGCGTGCTGCCGGCGAGCACGGTGTTGCCGTTGAGCTGAAGGGCGTCGTTGTACGTCTGCGCACCGGTGGTCGTGACGTTGCCACCGAGCTGCGTTGTTCCCGCCGCGTCGGTGGTCAGGCTCGTCAGTGCGGTTGTGCTGCCGACTGCGCCGGTGAAGTTCGTCGCCGCGCCATTGACTGTCAGCGCGTGCGCGCCGTCGACCGTGCTGCCGAAGCTGACCGTGGGTCCCGAGAGCGTGCTGTCGGCGACCAGGGTTGCCGCGCCGGTGTAAGTCTGCGCACCGCTGGTGGTGATCGTGGTGCCGAGCTGCGAAGCACCGCTGACCGTGAGCGCATTGACGGCGCGCGTGCTGCCCACTGCGCCGGTGAACGAGGTCACACCGGTGGTCGTGACGGACAGGTTGCGCGCCGGGCCTGCCGCACTGTCTACCGTGCCTGCAAGGGCGACGCTGCCGCTGCCGTTGGTGATCGTCAGGTCGGCCGGCAGGACGACGTTGCCGACGTTGACGACGGCCGTACTGTCGACCCGGCCGAGCGTCAGGGTCGGAATGCCGGCCAAGGTGTCGATCAAGCCTTGCGAGACTTGCAAGGTGCCCGCACCACCGGCCACGCCGATCGAGCCCGATGCAACGTTCGGTGCGACGCGGATGTTGCCGGCGCCGCTGCCCGTGGCCGGCCCGGCAACGCTGAGCGCGTCGCCGAGGATCGTCACGGACTGAGTACCGACGTCGAGCGAGCTGGCAAACGACACCGCGCTCGCGGAAAGCGTCGCGTTCGCGCCGATCGTGACCGGCCCGCCGAACGATTGGCTGCCCGTCGTCGTCGTACTGGCGTTCAGGTCGGTCGCACCGGCTACGCTCAGGTTGCCGAGCGCGATCGGCCCTCCGATGGCGCCACCGACCGCGCCCGCGAAGGTCGTCGTTCCGCCGGTCGTCACGGTGAGGTTGCGGGCTTGCCCTGCAGCGCTCGACACGGTGCCCGTGAAGTTCGCGTTGCCCGATGCGCTTTGCACCGCGAAGTTGGTGGGCAGGCTGAGGTTGCCGAAGGTCAGGTCGCCTGTGCCGTCGGCGCGGCCGACGGTGAGGCTGCCGAAGGTCGCGAACTTGTCGAGCGTCGCCTGGCTGATCTGATAAGCGCCCGCGCCGCCGGCCACACCGACGCTCGCGTTCTGCGTCAGGCTCGACACGGTGGCGTTGCCGCTGCCGGTGACGGTACCGACCAGCGCCAGCGCGTCGGATTGCAGGCCGATGTCAAAGGTCGCGGCGACGATGCCGTTGCCAAAGCTGAGGCCCGAGCCGACGAAGTTCGAGTTGCTGCCCAGCGTGACCGTGTCGGTGTAGAGCTGCGTTCCTGTGGTCGTGACGCCGCTCGCGAGCGTGCTCTTGCCGGTGACGGTGAACTGAGCCGCATTCGTGATCGCCGCGCTGGCGCGGATCGCGTCGGCGGCGGCATTGCTGCTCGTCAGGGCCAGGTTGTGGCCGGCCGCGTTCACGGCACCTTGCAGATCGATCTTCGCGGCGCCCGAGGCGAGCGCCACGTCGGCGCCGAGCACGATCGGGCCGGTGTAGGTCTGCGTGCCGGTCGTCGTGACGTTGCCGCCGAGCGTGCTGTTGCCGGTGACGGTGAACTGCACCGTGTTGTTGATCGCGGCGCCGGTGTGGATCGCGTCGGCCGCCACATTGCTGCTGGTCAGCGAGAGGTTGTTGCCGCCGCCGTTCGCGCCGCCCTGCAGGTCGATCTTGCTGGCGCCCGAGTTGAGCGCCACGTTGCCGGAGAGTTGCACCTGGCTCGTGTAGATCTGCGCGCCGCTCGAGGTGATGTTGGCGCCCAGCGTCAGGCCAGTCGTGCCGGTCAGAGTGACGTTGTTGCCGTTGAGAGCGCCGTTGATGGCGAGCGAACCGCCAAGCGCTTGCAGCGTGAGATCGGCCGTGCCGGTGTCGATCGGCGCGGCCGGCAGCGCCAGCGAGCCGCCGGCGATCAGCGAGACTGGCCGGTTGGCGCCCGAGACCAGGCTCGTGACCGTGAGATTGTCGAAGTCGCGAACGCTGACTGCGCCGCCAGACAGCAACACGTTGCCCTGGAAGTTGTTGCTGGGTTGGGTCAGAGTGATGTCGCCTGTGCCGGCGTTGACCGTCGCGGTACCTGTGGCGAGGATCGTTCCGCCCGTTTGCTGGATCGGCGAGTTGGTCGCCGTGAGGCCGAGCGTGCCCAGCGCGGTGATGTTGTTGGCCAGCGTCATCGCGCCGCCCGAGGTCAGCGCGACGTTGGTGCCGCGCAGCGTGCCGATGGTCGTAAGCGTGCCGCCGCTCGTCAGGGTCAGGTTCGCGGTGCCGGTGTCGATGGCCGAGGCCGGCAAGGTCAGCGCGCCGCCGGCGTTGACGTTCACTGCCTGGTTCGGCGAGCTGGCCAACGAACTCAAGGTCAGCGCATTGGCATCGACGACGCTGATCGCGCCGCCAGTCAGGCCGAGGGTTGCGAAGTCGTTGCCTGCGTTGCCGAGCGTGATGGCGCCGGTACCAGCGTTGACGTTGCTCGCGCCGGTCACGACCGCCGCGCCCGTCTGCGTCACCGCGCCGTTGCCGGCGCTCGCGTCGACTGTCAGCGTCGTGGCGTTGATCGCACCGAGCGAGACGGCATTGATGTCGGTGATCGAAACCGCTCCGCCGATCGCCGCGACGCTGCCGAAGTTGTTTCCCGCATTGGCCAGCGTCACCGCGCCGGTGCCTGCATTGACCGTCGTCGCGCCGGCGACGATGGCGGCAGCGTTCTGCGTCACGTTACCGTTGCCTGCGGCAGTGTTGATCGTCAGCGAATTGGCGTTGATCGCGTCGAGGGCGAGCGCATTCACGTCGGTGATGGAGACGGCGCCGCCGGTGGCACCCACGCTGCCGAAGTTGTTGCCCGCGTTGTTGAGGGTGATCGCGTTCGCACCGGCATTCGCCGTCGTGACCCCGCCCACCACGGCGGCGGCGTTCTGCGTGATCGCGCCGCCGGCGTTGAGCGTGAGGGTGGTCGTGTTGATGGCGTCGAGGGCCAGCGCGTTGATGTCCGTGACGGAGACGGTGCTGCCTGTCGCGCCGACGCTGCCGAAGTCGTTGCCGGCATTGGAGAGGGTGACCGTGCCCGTCCCGGCGTTGACTGCTGTCGCACCGGTCACTACCGCCGCGGCGTTCTGCGTGACGTTGCCGTTGCCCGTGCTGGTGTTGACCGTGAGGGCAGTCGCGTTGATCGCGTTGAGCGCGACCGCGTTGAGGTCGGTGATGCTGACCGCGCCGCCGGTCACGCCGATGTTGGCGAAGTCGTTGTTCGCGTTCGTCAGCGTGACGGCGCCGCTGCCGGCCGTGATCGTCGTCGCGCCGGTGACGACGGCCGCGCCGCTCTGCGTCACGGCGCCGTTGCCGGCGCTCGTGTCCAGCGTCAGCGTCGTTGCGTTGATCGGGCCGAGCACGAGGCCGTTGTCGTCACGCACCGTGATGGCATTGCCTGTCGCGACGAATGTCGCGAAGTCGTTGCCCGCCAGCGCCAGGCTGATGCTGCCCGTGCCGGCGGTCGCGGTCGTCGTTCCCGCGGCGGTGATCGTTCCGGCGGTCTGCGTGATCGGTGCGTTGGCCGCGTTGAGCGTCAGGTTGCCCAGCGCCGTGACGTTATGGCCAATCGAAATTCCGACCACGCCGCCGCCACCGAGCGTGACGTTGGTGCCGCGCAGACTTGCAAACGTCGTGAAGCCTGCACCTGCGCTGATCGTCAGGTCGGCGGTACCAGTATCGATGGGGCTGACGAGCGCGCCTCCGATCGAACCTGTCACCGCGATGAGGCTCAGGTCTTTGTTAGGGGCCGTCGACAAGCTGGAGATGAAGAGCGTGTTCGCGTCGGTGATGCGCGTGGCACCACCGGTCACGGCGATGCCGGACGCGTTGCTGAAGTCGTTGCCCACCTGGGTCAGGGTCACGTCGCCGCTGCCGGCGTTGACCGTCGTCAAACCGCCGGTCGCGGTGATGGCGCCGGCGCTTTGCGTGATCGCGCTGTTCGTCGACGTCAACTGCAGCGTGCCGGTCGCGGTGACGTTGTTGGCCAGGTTGATGCCGCCCGACCCAGCGAGAGTGACGTTCGTGCCCGAAAGCGTTCCGCCCGAGGTCAGCACACCGGTGCTGGTGATCGTCAGCGCGCCGCCGGCGATGGCCGAGGCCGTCAACGCGTTGGCGTCGTTGACGTTGACGTTGCCGCCCGAGACGACGTTGATGCTGTTGAAGTCGTCGAGCGGCTGGGCCAGCGTCACCGCGCCCGTGCCGGCCGTGACCGTCGTGAGGCCGCCGGCCGAGATCTTGCCGTTGGTCTGGTTGATGGCCGTGTTGGCCGAAGTGAGCGTCAGGTTGCCGGCGGCATTGATGTCGTTGGCGATCGTCACGCCGGCCGTTCCGTTCAGCGAGACGTTGTTGCCGGTGAGGGTGCCAGGTGTCGTCAGCGCGGCACCGCTGGACAAGGTGATGTCGGCGGTGCCCGTGTTCAGGCCGCTCGCGGGCAGCGTGAGCCCGAGGCCGGCGACAACGGTGACGGCCTGATTCGGGCCGGGGCTAAGGGACGTGACTTTGAGGTCGTTGCTGTCGCGCAGGCTGATCGCGCCGCCCGTGAAACTGTTGCCGGCGGCATTGCTGAAGTCGTTGCCTGCGTTGTTGAGGGTGATCGCCCCGGCGCCGCTGGTGACCACCGTTGGGCCGGTGACGACCGCTGCGGCGTTTTGCGTCACGACGCCGTTGCCCGTGCTCGTGTCGACGGTCAGAGTCGTCGCGTTGATCGCATCGAGCGCGAGGGCGTTGATGTCCCTGACGCTGATCACGGTACCCGTCGCGCCAAAGCTGCCGAAGTTGTTGCCGTTGTTGGCAAGAACGACCGTGCCGACGCCGGCATTGACCGCCGTCGCGCCGGTCACGATCAAGGTCTTGGCGGCGGTCTGAGAAACATTGCCTCCGGCGACACTGGTGTCCACGCTGAGGCCGGTGGAATTGACGTTGTCGAGAGCGACCCCGTTGGCGCTGCCTTCGGTGAGACTCACCGCCCCGCCAGTCGCGCCGAAGCTGCCGAGTGTGTTGGCCGAGCCAAGCGTGATCGCGCCGGTTCCGGCGTTGACGGTCAACGCGTTGGTCACGTTGAGCGCGGCGTTCTGCGTCACTGCACCGTTGCCCGCGCTGGTGTCGACCGTCAGGCTCGTCGCGGTGGTCGCGTCCAGGGCGATCGCGTTGCTGTCGGTGACGCTGACCGCCCCGCCCGTGGCGCCGAAGCTGCCGAAGTTGTTGCCGGCGTTGGTCAGCGTGACCGTGCCCGCCGCGCCTGCGTTGATCGACGTCGCACCGGTGACCGTCAGCGTGCGCAACGCCGTCTGCGACACGGTGCCGCCCGCCGCGCTGGTGTCGACCGTGAGGCTATTGGCGTTGATCGTGTCGAGGGCGACGCCGTTCACGCTCGTTTCGGTGATGCTGACCGCGCCGCCCGTGCCGCCGATGCTTGCCAGCGTGTTGCCCTGGTTCAGCGTCACGGCGCCCGACCCGGCGTTGAACGTGGTCGCCCCGGTGGCGGTGATCGTTCCGCCGGCGACCTCGTTGATGGTGTTGTTGGTCGAGTTGAGGGCGACGGTCGTTGCCGAGAGGGCGTGGCCGATCGTCAGGCCGGTCGAGCCGGTCAGCGAGATGCTGTTGCCGGTCAACGCGCCGTTCGTTGCGAGCGTGCCGCCCTGCGATTGCAGGTCGATCGTTCCGGTCGTCGTGAACGCGGCCGCCGGCAGGGTCAAAGTGCTGCCGGCTGTGACGGTCAGGTTGCTCGCGCCGCCGACGCCGGCCAGCGAGCCGAGCGTCAGGTTGTTGGTGTCGTGCAGCGCGACGTTCGGGCCGGTCGAAACGAGCGTCACCGTGTTGCCGAAATCGTTGTTTGCGGACTGCAGGCCGATCGAACCGGTGCCGCCGTTCACGGACGTCGTTCCGACAACTGCCAGTGCGCCCGTCGTTTGCGTCACGCCCACGCCGTTCAGTGTGAGAGTGCCCGCGCCCGTCGCGGTGATGTTGTGCGTGCCGAGCGCGAGCGGCCCGGTCGCTGTGGTGATGCTGACCGAGCTCGCGGCGCTCGTGATGTCACCGGTCAGAGTCAGCCCACCCGCCGAATCATTGATCGTCAGTGCGCCGCCGCGGTCGACCGTGCCCAGATTGTTGATGGTTAGTGTGCCGGCGCTGCCGAGATCGATCGCACTTGCACCCGTCGACGTGCTCGCCGCCAGCGTGTTGGCCGCAAGCGTCGTGCCCCCGGTCTGCGTCACGGCGCCCTGGACGTCACCGGCGACGCCGACCTGCACTGTTCCGGATGTCGCCGTGACGTTGCCCAGCGTCACGGCCGCGGCATCGTGAATCGTCACCGCACCGGCGGTGTTGTTGGTGGTCGTCAGCGTCGACGCGTTGAGGGCGATCGGCGAGACGGCGCTGCCGCCGTCGAGCGCGATCGTGCCTGCGCCGGCGTTGACGTTGTGCGCGGCGGTGACCACGAGCCCCGTCGCACCGCCGCCGGTCAGGCTGATCGAGCCGCCCCCGGAGACTACGTCGTTGTTCACGGTCAGGCCGGTCGTGCCGACCAGCGTGATCCCGCCACCGCCGCTGGTCAGCGTGCCGGTCGTCGTCAGCGCGCCGCCAAGCGCCTGCAGGTTGATCGCGCCGCCCGTGGTGGTGATCGCGCCGCCCGGCAGCGCGAGCGTCGTTCCGGCGATGGCGGTGATGCCGTTGCCGCTGAACGAATTGAGTTGCAGCGCTGCGGCGTCCCGAATGGCGGCGCTGCCCGTCGCCGTGAGGTCGACGATTCCGGTGAAATGATTGGTCGGCGACTGCAGGTCGATCGAGCCGGCGCCTGCGTCGACCGTCGTTTTGCCGCCGACGAGCAGCGTGCCCAAGACTGTCTGGCTCACACCGACGCCGGTCAGCGCCAGATCGCCAGCGGCCGTCGTCGTCGTGATGTTGTGCGCGCCGAGGTTGAGTGCGCCGCCCGCAGTCGTGATGCTGAGGGCGTTGTTCGTGGCTCCGGTCGTGATGTCGCCGGTGAGGGTGAGGCCGCCGCCCGAGTCCTTGATCGTCAGCGCGCCACCTCGGCGGATGTCACCGAGGTTGTTGATCGTCAGCGTCGTGCTGCCCGTTCCGAGCGTGATGACGCCGGCCGTGCTCGCGGCAAGCGTATCGGCGGACAGCGTCGTGCTCGCGGTTTGCGAGACGAGGCCCGAAACGTCGCCGGCGACTCCGAGTTGCACCGTGCCCGAGTTCGCGGTGATGTTGCCGAGCGTGACGGTCGTGGCGTTGCGGATCGTCACCGCCGCGGCGCTGCTGTTTGTCGTCGTCAGCGTCGACTTCTTCAGATCGATGGTCGCACCGATGCCGCCGCCGCCGTCGATGGCGATGGTGCCGGAGCCGGCGTCGACAGTCTTGTTGTTCGTGCCGGTGACCGCGGCCCCGGCACCGCCGCCGGTCAGGCTGACGTTGCCGCCCGAAGTGGTGATGTCGTCGGTGATCGTGAGACCCGCCCTGCCGACCAGCGTCACCTGGGCGCCGTTGGTCGTCAGCGTTCCTGTCGTCGCCAGCGTGCTGCCTTGCGATTCGAGGTCGATGGTCCCGCTGCCGGTGTTGAGGTTCAGCCCCCCGGGCAGCGTGAGCTTTCCGGTGGCGATCGCCGTGAGCCCGGTGTTGGCGCCGAGCGTCGGCGTCGCCAGCGACAAATTGTTCGCGTCGGCGACAGCCGCACTGGCGCCGGTCGCGTTCAGCGTGACCACGCCGACGAAGTCGTTGGCCAAGGACTGAAGGTCGATGACACCTGCGCCGGCGTTGACCTGTGCCGCTCCGCCCGCGAGCACGGAGCCGGTGGTCTGCGTCACACCGACGCCGGTCAGCGTGACGTCGCCGCCAGCACCGGTGGCGCTGATGGTGTGCGTGCCGAGCGCGAGCGCGCCGCCCGCTGTCGTGATGCTGACCGCCGACGCGTCGGCGCCGACGTCTCCGGTCAGCGTGAGGCCACCGCCTGTGTCGTTGAGCGTAAAGGCGCCCCCGCGGGTGACCGTGCCCAGCGAGCCGATCGCGTTGTTCTTGTCGAGCGTGATCGTCCCGCTCGGCGCGGCGATGGTGAGCGCACCCGTCGTCGTGATGGTGCCGGCGGCCGCCTGGCCGATGTTGTTTCCGGAGTCGAGCGTGACCGTGCCGGCGTTGCCGTTGACCGGCCCGTTCAGGGTCAGGTTGTTGCCCGCGCCGGTCGACGCGAGCGTGACGCCGGCGCCGGCGACGCTGGCCGTGCCGGCGATCGTGAGGCTGCCGCCGGTCGCCGTGATGCTGGCCAGGCCGTTGTTCTGCGTCGTCACGGCGCCGGTGACGTTCAGTGCGCCGGCCTCGTTGAAGGTGAAGGCACCGTTGGTGGTGAACGCGCCGAGCGTGGGCGCGGCATTGGCGCCGCCCAAGGTCACACTGCCAGCCGTGTTGCCGATGAGCGTGCCGGTGGTGATGACGCCGGCCTGAGTGACGGCTCCGGTGATGTCGCCGGCAACGCCCAGCGTCGTCGTGCCCGTGGCGGTGAGGTTGCCCAAGCCGACTGTCGTCGCGTTGTGCACGATGAGGGCGTTGGCGGCGTTGCTCGTCGTCGTCAGCGTCGAGGTATTGAGCTGGATCGCGCCGCCGCTGCCGTTGATGGCGATCACGGCGTCGTCGGCGTCGAGGGTACCGCCTGCGGCAACGCTGACACCGTTGCCTTGCACGCTGATGACACCGCCGGGGCCCTTGGTTCCGGCGCCCGTCTTCGCGCCGCCTGTGGTGGTGATGTTCCCGCTGACCGTCGCCAGGCCGTTCGCCGTGATCTGCACGTTGCCGCCCGCGCCGCCGTTGTTGCTGGCGCCGGCCGCTGCGCCGCCCAGTGCAGTGATCGCGCCGGACACGGTGACCGCGCCGCCATTGGAGATGAGGGCGATGCCGCCGGCCGCCTTTCCGGCGGCCGCTGACGTGCCACCCGACGTCGTCAGCGCCTGCGTCACGATGGCGCCGGAGGTGAGGATGTCGACGTTGCCGCCCGTCTGGCCCGCGGCGCCGGTGGTGGTGATAGTGGCGCCGGCGCCGGCTGTGAACGACAGGGCAGGGGCGGTGAGCCCGCCCGTCTTGTCGCGGACGATGAAGTTGCCGCCGCCTAGCGAGACCGCGCCGTTGAGGACAACGCCGCCGTTGGTGAAGAGATTGAGGTCACCCTTCTTATCGTTGGTGATCAGCCCGGCGGCGTTGACCGTGATCGTCGAGTCTGCCTGCAACGTCAGGTTGAAAAGCGAGTTCCAGTGCACGGGGTCGACGACGGTGATGGTTCCCGTGCCTGCCAGCGCCGACGTGGTGTCGACGGTGGTCGACGCGCCATTGAGCTGTAGGACCAAGGTGGCTGGCGTGATATTCGAGTTGACGGTCGTCGGGTCGGTGTAGGCGTTACTGGCTAGAACCAGCGTGCCCGAATCTCCGCCGAGTGTCTGGATCGTGAAGTTGGTTGGGTCCATCAGCAGCGTACCGACGCTGCCGTACGGCGCTCTCGCATCGACAAAGCCGGAATAGTCGAGCGACTGCTTGCCCGATACCTCGGCAGCTCCGCCGTTGCCACCCTGCGCGCCGCCCTTGATGCTGGCGTTGCCGTAGTAGCGGGTCCAGTCGTTCGCCCAGACGACGAGGCTGCCGCCGTTGCCGTTCGTGATCGCGTCGGCGTGCAATTCGGCACCGGGGGCGACGATGGTCTTTTCGGCGTCGCGAATGTCAGGGTTGGCGCCGTGGAAGTCGCCACCGACGCGGATCGCGCCGCCGCCGGCGTCGCCCGAGGCATCGATCCGCGAACCCTTGTCGAGAAGGAGGTATTGGCCTTGCACCGTCACCGCGCCGCCTCGCTCGCCCGCGGCGAGTCCGGTTGCGTCGAGCTGGCCCGAGACGGCGGTAAGGCCTTCGCTGCCGCCGTCGATGACGATGCGGCCCTCGCGCGTGCCAATTGTCTTGGCCTGCACGACGCCCGTCATGTTGAGCACCGTGTCGGCGAAGGCGCCGCGGGCCGCGGCGCGCAGTTCGACGGAGCCGCCGTCGGCCTGGATGTGACCGAGCTGCGCGAGGCGGTTCTTCGCTTCGGTGGCGCTGGTCTGGAAGAAGAGCAGGCCGTCGCCTTCGACGTCGACCGATACCGAGTTCGCCGCCACGAGGCCGACCCGTCCACCGTTGGCGACGATCGTGCCGCTGTTGGTGACGCTGGGGGCCGCGAGCACGACGACGCCGCCCGGCGACGAAATCGTGCCTTCGTTCACGACGGCGCCGCGCTGTGCCGGCGCGGCGGGGTCGACCGAGGTCAGGCTGTAGCGACTCGCAAGAAAGTCGTTGTTGGACATCGACAGCGTCGAGGCGACCAGGCCGCCGACGTCGACGCGCGCGCCCGCGCCGAACACCACGCCGTACGGATTGAGCAGGAAGATCTTCCCGTTCGACGACATCTGCCCGAGGATGTACGAGGGGTCGTAGCCGGTCACGCGATTGAGCGTCACCGACGTGCTAGAAGGCTGGTAGAAGCGGACCTTCTCACCGGCCGCGATCGAAAAGCTCTTCCAGTCGATGATCGCCTTGTCGGTCGTCTGCCGGATGATTTCGGTGGTGGTGCTCGGCGTGCTGATCGTGGCGTCGCCGGCCACGACCTTGCCACCTTGCGGCAGAGCCCACGCCCCGCCCGAAAGGCCAAGGCAGATCGCGAAGCTGAGCGGATGAAGCGCGAAGCGGCCGCGACGGAAGGCGGTGCGGGCAATCTTGTTCGGACGGTTCTTCATACGGCACTCACTCGAGTTGGGCTGGTCCGGAGGGATGAATCGTGGCGGTGAAGCCCGGCCATGGATGCGCCGGGCCGCCGCGTCGAAACGTCAGAACGACTTGTTGGCGATGAGATAGATGCGTGGGCTCTTCTTGACGTCGTTGACGGCTACGCCGCTGATCGGAAAGGCCAGCGAGAGGCGCGCCGAGAAATCGTGAGGCCGGTCCCAGACCGCGCCGATCCCGGCGCCCGACAGGGTAGAGCTGTTGACGAACGTGGGCTGCTGCAGATCCAGCCCCGTCGGCTTGTGCCGGAAGCGGATCGTGCCGACGTCGAAGAACGCCGAGAACACGAGCTCGCGGGAAATCCGCCCGAACCACTCTTCCGGCGGCAGGTAGCGCAGCTCGATCGAGGCGACGACGCCGGTATCGCCCGTGCCCTCGCCGGGACCGAATGCACGGACGCGATCCGGGCCGCCGAGCTGGAACTGCTCGGTGTTGTCGAGGTTGTTGAGCGCGTACTGGCCCTTGAGGCTGCCCAGCACCAGCAAGCGGTTGCTGATCGCGTTTTGCAATCGCGAAACACTGAATCTGGCGACCGTGTAGTTGGGCGGGTTCTCGTTCTCGGCGGCCTTGTTCGCCGGCTTAAGATTGCCGTGAAGAGCGACCACTTCGAAGGTGTTCACGCCGCCGGTCAGCAAATCGTCGCGCGCATCGCCCGAGGCAGAAAGCTGCAGGTCATACGAAGTCTTCTTCTGCGTCAGGCCGAAGAGCTTGTCGTTGAAGCGCTTGGCGTCGACCGAGACGAGGCCGAACAGGTTGAGGTTGCGCGAGCGGACGACGGGGTAGAGGCTGTACAACGTGAGTGCGGTCGCGTCGCCGCTCAGCTCGGTATTGTCGAGAAGCTTCGGGTCGAGCTTGTAGTGGACATACGAGCCCGAGACGCCGATCTTCAGGCCATCCGAGCCGACCGGAAGGGTGTAGCCACCGAGCAGGAATTCGAGGCCGAGCGTGAACGACGAGAGGGCGTTGACGACGAGCCCGTCGCCGCGGCCGGCGGGGCTCGCCATCGTTCCCTGCACGCTGCCGCGATACACGCCCGAGTAGCGCGAGCCGTTCGAGTCGACTTCGACCTTGGCGGCATAGCGCGCCTCCGGCTGCGCGGTGACGACGAGCGACGCCGTGCCGGGCGTGCGTCCGGCCTTGACCTCGAAGCGCGCGGTCAGGCCGCGCAGGTCGTTGACCAGGAAGACGATCCGCTCGACGTCGCGAACACGCAGGATCTCGCCCGGCTTGAGGCGAGCCAGATAGGCCTCGACGACCGAGCGGTCGACCGGCATCTTGTCGGGCCAGTTCAGGATGACTTCATCGAGCCGCCCTTCGAGGACCGCGATCCGGATCACGCCACTGGCCGGCGTCTGCTCCGGCAAATATGCGTAGCCGAGGTAGTAGCCGAGCTCGCGCTGCAGATAGCGCGTGACGGCTGCTGCGGCATTGACGAGATCCTCGTAGCTGCGGCCCGTTCCCGTGAACTTCTGCGTGAGGGTTGGCAACGCGGCGCGCAGCGCTGCGGGCGCGCTGTCGTCGACGCTGTAGGCGGTGACGTCGAGCGTCAACTCGTCGCTCGGCTTGCCGAGTTCGCGAAGTACCGGCGCATCGGGCACGCTCGCCGGATTCGTCGTGGGCGGCAACGTTCGCTGCCGAAGCTCTTCGGGCTGGGGCACCGACCCGGGCGGCGGTGCCGTCGGCGGAGAAGTCTGCCCTTGGCTAGACAGTACAAAGAAGCCCATCGCCGCGGCGACGAGACCGGGGCGCAGCCGGAAAATGAAACTCAAGGGTCACCTCGACAACGTGGGTCCGGTCTGAAGCCGGTGCGATGCGGAGCGTACCTCGCCGTGACTTTTTTGCCCATCCCCACTAAGACTTAGCGACGCGGCTTGACGCACCCCTATCCGCGCTATACAACCTCGGGCCACAGCGGAGCCGGGGTGGCATTCGAGCGACCTCGACGAAGAGAAAAAAACGATGGACGACAGCGCGGGCGGTGGGGGTGGTAGCTCGGGTACGCCTGCGCGGCTGACCATCGTCGACACTTGGTTGCAGCCGCTCGGCGACAGCGCTTGCGGCGAAAGCCTCGAGTACGACGACGAGTTTCGCGAGATGGAGAAAGCGGCCGCGGGCCGGCCTCCTAGCCAGTTCGAGACCGAGGGTGTCCCGCCCGATTGGAGCGCAGTGGTCGGTCACGCGCAGAACCTGTTCGCGCGGACCCGCGACTTGCGCGCGGCAATCTACTGGACGCGCGGTCAGCTCCACGTCGAGGGCGCGTGGATGCTGCCCGAGGGCCTGCGACTCATCGAAGGGCTGCTCGCCCGATTCTGGGACGAACTGCATCCGCTGCCCGACGAAGGCGATGCCTACGCGCGGGTCAATGCGCTGAACGACACGTGCAGCCAGTCCGGCATGCTAGGTGACCTGCGCGAGTCGCTGGTCTTCAACGACCGCTCGATCGGCGAGCTTCGCGGCCGCGATGTCGAGATCGCCCTCGGCGTGCTTGAGGCACGCTCGGACGAGTCAGCGATGGGCCGCGGAACGGTCGAGCAGATGCTGCGCGATGCGGTCGAATCGGCGCCGCAGGTGCGCGAGTTCCCGACCGTCGCCCTTGCGAAGGTCGCTGAGATCCAGCAGCTGATGCGCGACCGCGTCGGCTACTCGTCGGCACCTGAACTTCAGCCCTTGGTCACGGTGCTGTCCGGCCTGCGCGAGGTGATGCCGGGCGCCGAGTCGTCGGATGCCGGCGCGGGTGCCGAAGAAGGCGGCGAGGGTGCCTCGGGCGGCGCCTCGCCACGCCGCGGCTCGGGCCGTGCGTCGCTGACCGGCGCGATCGAATCCCGCAACGACGCGCTCCGCGCCATCGACCTGGTGTGCGAATATCTGGAGCGCACCGAGCCCACCAACCCGGCGCAACTCTTGCTGCGCCGGGCGCGCAAGCTGGTGAACAAGAATTTCGTCGAATTGGTGCGTGAGCTCGCGCCGGAGTCGTTGAACGAGGTCGCCCGGGTCATGGGGATTTCCGCTGAGGAACTTTCCGCTCTCCAGGGCCAGGAATGATGGCAAGATAAGCGGCTTACGGCGGCGATCGCCGTTCCGCGGCCACTAGGGTATTTCACGAGGAGTCAGCAATGGGCAGCAGTCAGAAATTCATCGCGCGCAACCGCGCTCCCCGCGTCCAGATCGAGTACGACGTCGAGTTGTACGGCGCGCAGAAGAAGGTGCAGTTGCCCTTTGTGATGGGTGTCATGTCCGACCTTTCGGGCAAACCCGAAGAGCCGCTGCCACCGGTCGCGGACCGCAAGTTCCTCGAGGTCGACGTCGACAACTTCGATGCCCGCATGAAGTCGATGAAGCCGCGCGTCGCCTTCCAGGTCGAGAACACGCTCACCGGCGAAGGCAGCCTGCCGGTCGACATCACCTTCGAGAGCATGGACGACTTTTCGCCCGCCGCGGTAGCGCGCAAGGTCGACGGCCTGAACAAGCTGCTCGAGGCGCGCACGCAGCTCGCCAATCTCATCACCTACATGGACGGCAAGACTGGCGCGGAGGAACTGATCGCCAAGGTTCTCGCCGATCCGGCCCTGCTCGCGACGCTGACCGCGGAAGCCAAGCCGCAAGAGTGATCGACACGAATCTTTGAACCGGAGCGACTCAGATGGCTGAACTCGAAAGACAAGGGTCGGCACTTGCCGGCGTGACGCTGGAAGGCAACGACTTCGCGGCGTTGCTGAAGAAGGAATTCAAGCCCAAGACCGATGAGGCGAAGAGCGCCGTCGAGCAGGCGGTGCAGACGCTGGCGCAACAGGCGCTCGCCAACACGGCGCTGCGCAGTACCGACTCGGTGCGCACGATCGAGGCGATGATCGCCGCGCTCGACAAGAAGTTGACCGAGCAGGTCAACAAGATCATTCATCACGAGGACTTCCAGAAGCTGGAGTCGGCGTGGCGCGGCCTGCACTATCTCGTCAACAACACCGAGACCGAAGAGCAGCTGAAGATCCGCGTCATGAACGTCTCCAAGGCCGATCTTGGCAAAACGCTCAAGCGCTACAAGGGCACGGCCTGGGACCAATCGCCGTTCTTCAAGAAGCTCTACGAGGAAGAGTACGGCCAGTTCGGCGGCGAGCCGTACGGCGCGCTGGTCGGTGACTACCACTTCGACCACACGCCGCCCGACGTCGAGCTGCTGTCCGAAATGTCGAAGCTGGCTGCGTCGGCGCACGCGCCTTTCATCACCGGGGCGAGCCCGAGCGTGATGCAGATGGAATCGTGGCAGGAACTCGCCAATCCGCGTGACCTGACCAAGATATTCACGACGCCGGAATACGCGGCGTGGCGGTCGCTGCGCGAATCCGACGACGCGCGCTACGTGGCGATGTGCATGCCGCGCTTTTTGGCGCGGCTCCCCTATGGTGCCAAGACCAGCCCGGTCGACGAGTTCGACTTCGAGGAAGATACAGCCGGCGCCACGCACGCCAAGTACAGCTGGGCGAACGCCGCCTACGCGATGGCGGTCAACGTCAACCGCTCGTTCAAGTCCTACGGCTGGTGCTCGCGCATTCGCGGCATCGAGTCCGGCGGCGCTGTCGAGAACCTGCCGACGCACAGCTTCCCTTCGGACGACGGCGGAATCGACATGAAGTGCCCGACCGAGATCGCGATCTCGGACCGGCGCGAGGCCGAGCTCTCGAAGAACGGCTTCCTGTCGATGATTCATCGCAAGAACTCCGATTTTGCCGCCTTCATCAGCGGCCAGTCGCTGCAGAAGCCCCAGGAGTACGACGACCCCGACGCGACGGCCAACGCCGCGCTCGCCGCCCGGTTGCCGTACCTCTTCGCGTGCAATCGCTTTGCCCACTACCTGAAGTGCATCGTGCGCGACAAGGTCGGCTCGTTCCGCTCGCGCGACGCGATGCAGAACTGGCTCAACGAGTGGATCCTCAACTACGTCGACGGCGATCCGATGAATTCGAGCGAGGAGACCAAGGCCAAGCGGCCCCTCGCCGCGGCCCAGGTGGAGGTCGAGGAAGTCGAGGGCGCGCCCGGCTACTACCAGTCGAAGTTCTACCTGAAACCTCACTACCAACTCGAAGGCCTGACGGTGTCTTTGCGTCTGGTCTCCAAGCTACCGTCGGAGAAGACGGCTTAAACCTTCAGCCTATTAACAGGAGAGTCATCCATGGCAGTCAACGCATTCATCAGCTTTTTCGACAAGGCCGACGGCGAATCCGTCCAGAAAGGCAAGGAGAAGTGGATCGAGATCCAGGGTTGGGACTGGGAAATCGAAGCGGAATCGAGCTGGACAAAGGGCGGCGGCGCGAGCGTCGGCAAGGCCAACCCAGGCAAGATGAATTTCGAGCACTACTTCGATACGTCGTCGACGGTCATCATGGGCTACATCTGCACGGGCAAGAACTTCCCGAAGATGGCCCTCGAGATGATGAAGACCACCGGCAAGGGCAGCCCGGAAACCTACTTCACGATGTCGTTGGAAGGCGCCTACATCACCAAGGTGTCGAACAGCGGCACCGAAGAAGGTAACGTCACGCAGAAGGTCGAACTGGTCTTCAAGACCGTCAAGATCGAATACAAGCCGCAGAACAACAAGGACGGCACCTTGATGGCCGTCAAGACCTACAACTGGGACATTCCTGCGGGAACGGCGTCGCCGTCGTCCTGATCGCGGTTTTCTGGGGTGGGGCGACGTTCGTCGCTCCGTCTCCGGTTTGACTGCGGCGGCGCCTGGTTCGGGCCGGCTTGCGTCTTGCGATCGGTGTTGCCACACGCGCTGTCCGCGCGACATTACTGGATGACGCATGGCTTGGTCAAACATCTTCCTCCAGCTGATCACGCCAGCCGGACCGATCATCGGCGAGGGTTTGCTCGAAGGCTGGCAGACCTCGATCGAGCTGACCTCTTTCAAGTGGGGTCTCACCTACAGCCCTGAGGCCGAAGACCCGTCCAAGGGATTCGGAGCTGCTGCGAAGGGCGCGCTGTTGGCCCTCGTGGGTGGCGCTGAAAAGAACGTCACGATGAAAGAGCTGGAGTTCGAGAAGCGATTCGACATCGCGTCGTCGATGATCCACACCTGCCTGGACAATCACATCCCCATCATCTCCGCGTCGATCACGGTCCTGAACATCAAGCATCACGGGCGGGCCATTCACGAGCCCGGATTTGTCATCGTCGCCGCCGACGGACACATCACCGATGTCGACTTGTCGATGGCGCCGAGCGGCAACGGGGTCGAGGTGAAGGAGACGGTCACTTTGAAGTTCAATTCGATCGTCGTCACGTATTTGAAGAGGGTCGGCAAGGACAACCTTCCGACAAATCCGTTCGCCTATACCGCACCGAAAAACGTAAAACTCGGAATCTAGCGCCATGCCGAATTCCGTTGCCGAGGCCTATCTTCTCATCCTGCGTTCGTCGATGGTTCCGGTCATCGGCGAAGCGGTTCCCATTCCGTTCAACGAGCAGATCGAGCTCGACGAATGGGGTTGGAATCTCAAGCACGAGGAAGAGACAGAAACCAAGAAGGGCGACCAGACCGGCAAGAAGAAGGACAAGGCGAAGGAGCCAGCCGGTCCGACGGCACGGGAGACTGCTGCCGAGGGAGAGTCGCTCGTTCGGGCGGTATCGGAGATTCATAGATCCAAGTTGTCCGTCGACGAGAAAAACCGTCAGGTCATCGCGAAGATCAAGAAAGTCAACGAGGAGCGGACGAAAGCCGACAAGGACGGCGAGGACGACAAAGGTGAAGACGGCTCGAAGAACGATGAAAACAAGCTCATTTTCACATTCAAGAAGAACGTCGACGCGGCGACTACCCAACTGCTGAATTCGATGAAGGCTGGCGAAGTCATGCCCCGCGCGATCGTCTCGCTCTTTCATCGGTCATCGAATGCGCCGGTGTTGCTGACGGTAAAGTTCGAAAAGGTCAAGCTCCTAGAGTACGACCTCTCCGTCGACCCGACCGAAACCATGTCGGACCTGAAAGAGACATGGAAGGCCAGCTACGAGGCGGTTGATTACGTGTACAAGAATCGTCCCGCGGCGGCTGGCTCGAACATGGTCACCCAGGGAACGGTGCGCGTGTTCAAGATGAAGAGCGGCAGCCTGATCTGATGCGGACGGAGCTTCGATCATGGCGACGCTGACCAACTACCGCGACATCAGCACCAACTCAGGCGACATCGGCGCCGGCTTTCAATTCGAGTTCGTCTGCGAATGCTGCGGTGAGACCTGGAAGACGCCGTTCAAGCCGTATCGCGCCGGACAGGCGGCAGGGATCTTTCGCCGCTTCGGCTATATCTTCAACGAGTTTGCCCGCATCAGCGTCGTCAGCGACCTGATCTTCAAGGCGGGTCGCGCCACCGGCACCTCGGTCGAGGTATCGGGCTCGAAGGCCAAGGTCGCGGCGCTCGAAGAGGCCCTGGCGCTTGCCGCAGGGCGCTACGAGAAGTGCGGCAGCTGCCGGACCATGGTCTGCGCCAACTGCTGGAACGAACGCGACCAGCTTTGCATCAAGTGCGAGCGCCAAGGCGGCGTGGGCCACGCGGGGGCGAGCGACGTGGCCGCCGCAGCGTCACCCTCTTGTCCCAATTGCCAGGCGGCGACACAAGGCGGGCGCTTCTGCCCCGAGTGCGGCTTCGACATGGCGAGCACGCACAAGAGTTGCCCGTCCTGCAGCGCGACCATGCCTCGCCAGGCCCGCTTCTGTACCGACTGCGGTCACGGTTTCTAGGCAAGGCCGGTCGGCAGCCCCCCGATTCGCTGACGTCCCTTTGCCGCCCAGCCCGAGACCCGACATGTCCGACCCCAGATCCGATGCTGAAGCCGCGCTGCGCGCCGGTGATCCGCACGCCGCCCTGCAGCATCTGACGGCCGCCGTTCGCGCCAAGCCGGCCGATGCGAAGCTGCGCATCTTCCTGGCGCAGCTCCTGTGCGTCCTGGGCCAGTGGGAGCGGGCGCACACGCAGCTCAACGTCGTCGCCGACATAGACGCCGAGACGGTGGCGATGCGCGAGACGGTCGGCCATGCCATCCGCTCGGAACTGATGCGCGCCAAGGTCTTTGCCGGTAACCGCACGCCGATGGTGTTCGGTCATCCCGACGAGTGGCTCGCCTTGCTCCTCGAGTCCCTGCTGCAAAAGGGCCAGGGCAATACGGCGATGGCGGAGGATCTCGCGTCGCGTGCCTTCGATGCCGCGCCGGAAGTCTCCGGAAAGATCGACGGTGAGCCGTTCACCTGGATCGCCGACGCCGATTCCCGCATCGGTCCCGTGCTCGAGGCCTGCGTCAACGGGCGCTACTACTGGGTGCCGTTCTCGCGCCTGTCGCGCGTCGAACTCGATCCGCCGGCGGACCTGCGCGATTGCGTGTGGATGCCTGCGACGCTCATGTTCTCCAACGGCGGCGAGACCGTGGCCCTCATTCCAACCCGCTATCCGGGCTCGGAAGTCAGCGCCGACGGTGCCATCTGCCTGGCGCGCAAGACCGAATGGGCAGCCGCCGGCAACGACCGCTGGTTCGGCCTCGGTCAGCGCGTGCTGGCGACCGACGCCGGCGAGCATGCGCTGATGGGCGTGCACCTCATCGAGCTCGATGACGTGCCCGCCGTCGCGGAAGCGGCCGACGGCGCGGCATGAATACCCGAGTCTGATGGCCGGCCTCACTTCACAGGAGCGCCTCCAACCGTCACTGCTCGATCGGCTGACGGACTTGGAGTCCTCGTCCTCGCGCGAGGCGATCGATGCACGCGTGTTGAACAAACAGCAGCTGCGGGCTGCGGTTCTGCGCGACTTGTCGTGGCTGTTCAACACCGCTCGCGCCGAACCGGATCTTCAGCGCGGCGATCCGGCAAAGGTCGCGATGTGGCGAGACGCCCCCCAGGCGCGCAACTCGGTTCTGAACTACGGCATCCCGTCGCTGTCAGGCATCACGATTTCCGCCATGCATTTCGGCGCGCTCGAGGCAGCCATCCGTCTGGCGATCATCCAGTTCGAGCCGCGCATCGATCCGAAGACCCTCGCCGTCGAGGTCAATCGCGACGCGGGCTTCAACATGCAGCACAACAGCCTGCGCCTCGTCATCCGCGGTCACATGTGGAACCAGCCGGTGCCGCTGGAGCTGCTGCTTTCGGCCGACGTCGACGTCGAGACGGGTCTTGCCGCCGTGCGCGACATGCGAGGCTGAAGGGTGGATCCGCGTCTTCTGCGCTACTACAACCAGGAGTTGCGCTACCTGCGTGAAATGGGTGGCGAGTTCGCGCGCGAATTTCCGAAGATCGCCGGGCGGCTCGGCATGGAAGGCATGGAGGTCGCCGACCCCTACGTCGAGCGGCTGATCGAAGGTTGCGCCTTCCTCGCGGCGCGCGTTCAGCTCAAGCAGGACGCCGAGTTTCCGCAGCTGTCGCAACGCCTGCTCGAGATGATCTCGCCGAATCTCTCGGCGCCGATACCTTCGATGCTGGTCGCCCGCATCAAACCGGCCAACGATCCCAACCTCATCAGCGGCTTCAAGGTCGCGCGTGGCAGCACCCTCGTCGGGCCCGAGACGGCGATGAGCCGGACCCGCTGCGAGTTCCGCACCGCGCAGGACCTGGTCCTGACGCCGATCCGCGTCGTCGCTGCCGAATACTTCCTGAGTGCAGCCGACCTGGCTCTTTCCAACCTGCCCCTGCCGGAACGGCCACGCAGCGGCGTGCGGTTGAAACTCGAGCTGCCCGTGGGCCTGTCGTTCAGCCAGCTCAAGCTCGGCACCTTGCGGTTCTTCATCGGCGGCCTCCCCGACGTGGCGATGCGCCTGCATGAGCTGATCGTCGGCAGCTGCGTCGGCATCCTGGCCGGCGCGTCGGGCCGCGGCGCCGATGCCGGGCGAGCGTTCCTTGCCGGTCATCACGTGCGCGCCATCGGCTTCAGCGACGAGGAGGCGATGCTGCCGGTGACTCTGCGCGGACTCGCCGGTACGCGCCTCATGCAGGAGTATTTCGCCTTCGCTCAGCGATTTCTCTTCGTCGACGTGGGCGGCCTCGGCACCGCCTTCGCCAAGACCGCCGGCAACACCTTCGAGGTCGTGCTTCTCTTCAACCGGTACGTCGCGCCGCTCGAGGGCGCGGTCGAGCCGGACAACTTCCAGCTGCATTGCGTGCCGGCGATCAACCTCTTCGAGCGTCGCGCTGATCGCCTGAACCTCGACGAAGGGGCGACGGCCTATCACCTCGTGCCGGAGCGGACGGCGGCGCTCGACTACGAGGTGTTCGACATCCTGAGCGTTCGCGGCTACCGCGAAGACAGCGAGGAACAGATTTTCCTGCCGCTCTTCGCCGCGCCGCAGGCCGAGCCAGGAGCCGAACGGGCTTACTACAGCGCCGTGCGCGAGCCGCGACTGCCGTCGGATCGCGGCAAACGCGAGGGGCCGCGTTCTGGCTACGTCGGCACGGAGACCTTCTTGTCGCTCGTCGACTCGCGCGAAGTGCCGTACCGCGGTGCCTTGCGCCAACTCGCGGTACAGGTGCGCTGCACGAATCGCGACCTGCCGCTCTTCATGCCGACCGGACAAGCGCAGGGCGAACTGATGCTGAACGCCAGCGCGCCGATCGAGGCGATCCACATCGCTGCCGGCCCGTCGCGGCCGCAAAGCGCAATGCGAGAAGGCGGCGTCGCCTGGCGCCTGCTCGGCCTGCTCTCGCTCAACTACCTGTCGCTGATGGAGAGCGATCCGGAGCGCGGCGCGCTGACCTTGCGCGAGATCCTCACACTGTTCGCCAGCGGCGCCGACGTCGGCCTGAAGCGGCAGATCGAAGGCGTGCGCTCGGTCAACGTCAAGCCGATCGTCCGTCGCCATCCCGTGACCGGACCGATCGCCTTCAGCCGCGGCCTCGAAGTGCGGGTCACGGTGGACGACCTTTCCTTCGAAGGCGGCAGCGCGGTGCTGCTGATCTCGGTGCTGCACCAGTACTTCTCGCGCCATGTCTCGATGAACAGCTTCGTCCAGACGGTGCTCGCCTCGATGACGCGCGGCGACGTCATGACCTGGGCGCCGCGTCTCGGTGCGAGGGCGGTGCTGTGAACGCGCCCGGCGAGCTCGACCCTCGGCCGGATCCGGCGGCCGCGGCCCTCTTCGACGAGATCGATCGCGACGCCGCCAAGTTCGACCTCTTTCAGGCGATGCGTCGGGTCGAGAACGTGTTCATAGACAAGCCGCGCCTCGGCGACGCGATTCGCCCAGGCGAAGAGCCGATCCGCTTCGCCCAGGAGCCCTCGCTGATCTTCGCTCCGGCACCGATCGCCGCGCTCGAGCGCAAGGACAAGTCCCGCCCGCCGCGCCTCGTGCAGCGCGTGTTCGGCTTCATGGGGCCCAACGGCGCGCTGCCGATCCACCTGACCGAATACGCGCGCGAGCGCCTGCTCTACGACAACGACCCGACCTTCGTCCGTTTTCTGGACACCCTGCTGCACCGCTTCGGCCTGTTCTTCTACCGGGCCTGGGCGCGGGCGCAACCGGTGGTCGGCCTCGACCGGCCCGCCGACGCGACCATCGTTCGCCACGTCGGCGCGCTGATCGGCCTCGTCGAGAAGTCGACGCGCGAGCGCGACGAGCTCGGCGACTTCCCGAAGCTCTTCTTCGCCGGCCGCCTGGCCCGCTCGGTGCGCGACGCCGACGGCCTCGAGGCATGGCTCAGCCTGCAGTTCGGCGTCGCCGTGCACGTCGCCCAGTTCCAGGGTCACTGGATGCCGCTCGGCCGGGACGAACGTTCGCGCCTGATGCGCGACGGCCAGTCGGCAGTGGGCCGCGGCGCGGTGCTCGGCCGCACGGTCTGGGATGTGCAGCACAAGTTCCGTATCGTCATCGGTCCGCTCCGTTGGGAGCGCTTCGCCACGCTGCTGCCCGGCGGCCACGCCCTCGCGCAACTGAAGGCGCTGGTGCGTCAGTACGTGGGCTTCGAATTCGCGTGGGACCTGCGGCTGATCCTGAGGCGCGAAGACGTGCCATCGTGGACACTGCAAGGCGGCCGCGACGGCCGCGTCGGACGGCTCGGCCGGACCGCCTGGCTGAACGGCGGCAAGGGATTTCGTCGCAGCCGCGACGCCGAAGATCTGGTAATGAACGTCGAGAGTATCCGCATCGCGGGTGCTGCTGCCGCCGCGGCCTGAGCGCACCGGCAAGAACGGATCGAATGACAAGGGGAGAAGAAAGCAATGAGTGAAATCAGTCGGGTCGCGCTCTTCGGCAAGCTCAATCCGCTCGTCTACAAGACGATCGAAGGCGCCACCGTGTTCTGCAAGCTGCGCGGCAACCCGTACGTGGAACTCGTGCACTGGCTTACGCAGCTACTCGAGAACAACGGCTCGGACATCCACGCCATCGTTCGCCACTACGCGCTCGACGCCGCGGTGCTGGCGCGCGATGTCACCGCCGCCCTTGACCGCCTGCCGCGCGGCTCGACCGCGCTCTCCGACTTCTCCGAGCAGATCCCCGACGCGATCGAGCGCGCCTGGGTTTATGGCTCTTTGCAGTTCGGCGACGGTGCGGTGCGCAGCGGCTACCTGCTGCTCGGCATACTGAAGACGCCGCATCTGAGGAACGCCGTGCTCGCCATCTCCAAGGAGTTCGGCAAGCTCAAGGTCGACGACCTGGCCGACGACCTCGAGTCGGTCATCGGCAAGAGCGCCGAGCAGGGGCTCGGCCCGCAAGACGGCAGCGGCCTGTCTGGCGGCCAGCCCGGCGAGGTCTCGGGCGCGATGGCGCCGGCGGCGATGGGCAAGCAGGAGGCGATCAAGAAGTACACGATCGATCTCACCGCCAAGGCCGAGAAGGGCGAGATGGATCCGATCTCCGGACGCGACGACGAGATCCGCCAGATCGTCGACATCCTGATGCGCCGCCGCCAGAACAATCCGATACTCACCGGCGAGGCTGGCGTCGGCAAGACTGCCGTCGTCGAAGGCTTCGCGCAGCGCCTCGCGCGCGGCGACGTGCCGCCCCAGTTGCAGGGCGTCTCGCTGCTCTCGCTCGATCTCGGCCTGCTCCAGGCCGGCGCGTCGATGAAGGGCGAATTCGAGCAGCGGCTTCGCCAGCTGATCGACGAAGTGCAGGCCAGCCCGAAGCCGATCATCCTGTTCATCGACGAGGTCCACACGCTCGTTGGCGCAGGCGGCGCGGCGGGTACCGGTGACGCGGCGAACCTGCTCAAGCCGGCGCTCGCGCGCGGCACGCTGCGCACGATCGGCGCCACGACCTGGGCCGAATACAAGAAGCACATCGAGAAGGACCCGGCGCTGACACGTCGCTTCCAGGTCGTGCAGATCCCCGAGCCCGACGAGCTGAAGGCGGTACTCATGCTGCGCGGCGTCGCTACCGTGCTCGAGAAGCACCATCGCGTGCAACTGCTCGACGAAGCGATCGAGTCGGCGGTCAAGCTCTCGCATCGCTATATTCCGGCGCGCCAGTTGCCCGACAAAGCGGTGAGCCTGCTCGATACGGCCTGTGCGCGCGTCGCGGTAAGCCAGCACGCCATCCCGGCCGAGGTCGAGGATTCCCGGCGCCGCATTGAATCGCTGGAGATCGAATCGGCGATCATCGCCCGCGAATCGGCGGTCGGCGTCGATGTCGGTACGCGTCGCACGGACGTCGATGAGAAGCTCGCCCATGAGCGCAAGCGCCTGGTCGGCCTCGAGAAGCGCTGGCAGGACGAGAAGGTCATCGTCGACAAGGTGCTGGCCTTGCGCGCGCAACTGCGCGGCGGCGACAAGCCGGTCGATCGCCCGGCGATCGGCGAAGGTGGCGATGTCGTCAAGCCCGCGGGCGCTCCGCCCGAAGCGGCGGAGCCGATCGATCGCGAGAAGCTGCTGGCCGAGCTACGTGAAGAGCAGGGCAAGCTCGAGGCGCTGCAGGGCGACAAGCCGCTCATCATGCCGTCGGTCGATGCGCAGGCGGTGGCCAGCGTCGTCGCCGACTGGACCGGGATCCCGGTCGGACGGATGGTAAAGAACGAGCTGCAGGCCATCCTCAAGCTCGGCGAGGCGCTCGGCAAGCGTGTTGTCGGCCAGCAGCACGGCCTCGACATGATCGCGCGCCGCATCCAGACCTCGCGTGCCCGGCTCGACAACCCGAACAAGCCGATCGGCGTCTTCATGCTCTGCGGCACATCGGGCGTCGGCAAGACGGAGACCGCGCTGGCGCTGGCCGAGGCGCTCTACGGCGGCGAGCAGAACGTCATCACCATCAACATGAGCGAGTTCCAGGAGGCGCACACCGTCTCCTCGCTCAAAGGCGCGCCGCCCGGCTACGTCGGCTACGGCGAGGGCGGCATCCTGACCGAGGCCGTGCGCCGCCGGCCTTACAGCGTCGTGCTGCTCGACGAGGTCGAGAAGGCCCACCCCGACGTACACGAGCTGTTCTTCCAGGTCTTCGACAAGGGCCGCATGGAAGACGGCGAGGGCCGCATGATCGACTTCAAGAACACGATCATCCTGCTCACGTCCAACGCCGGCTCCGAGCTCGTGATGAACATGTGCAAGGACCCGGAACTCCTGCCCGACCCCGAGTCGCTGGCGACAGCGATGGTCGAGCCGCTGCAGAAGATCTTCCCGCCGGCTCTGCTCGGCCGGCTGGTGGTGATTCCTTACTACCCGCTTTCCGACGACATGCTCGGCCAGATCGTTCGCCTGCAGCTCAACCGCATCAAGAAGCGAGTCGCCGAGAACCACAAGATTCCGTTCGAGTACAGCGACGACGCCGTCAAGCTGATCGTCAAGCGCTGCAACAACGCCGAGTCGGGCGGTCGGATCATCGACTCGATCCTGACCAACACGGTGTTGCCGAAGGTTTCGATCGAGTATTTGTCGCGCGCGGCTGAGGGCAGCGAGCTCAAGGCGGTGCGACTCGGCGTCGCCGAGGACGACTTCACCTACGCCTTCGAATAGGGCGAACCCAAGGGAGACGGGGTCATGGGTATTCCTGGACTCAGCTCGGCTGACGAGATCCTCTCGATCAAGACCGGCGAGGGAGACTTCCTGGTCACCGGCATGACCGGTCACGAGCATCTCGGACAGATGTTTTTCTACACGGCAGAGCTCCTCGGCGCGGTCAACCTCCTTGGCAAGCCCAAGGAGGTCAAGCTGCACAAGCTGCTGAACACGCACGCGACGCTGAAGATGAAGGTCGACGACGTCGAGCGCTACTTCGACGGCATCGTCACGCGCGCCAAGCGTGGCGACAAGCGCGGTCGCTACGAGACCTACACGCTGACGCTGCAACCCTGCCTGTGGCTGACGACACGCGCCAAGAACAGTCGCGTATTCCAGGGAGAGAGCGTCAAGGACATCGTCAGCAAAGTCCTGGCTGACTACGACGGCGACACCGTCTGGCGGCTCGATTCGGAGTCGGATTACCCCAAGCTGGACTACTGCGTTCAACACAACGAGACCGACTTCAACTTCATCAGCCGGCTGATCGAAGAGGTCGGCATCTACTATTTCTTCGAGCACCACGCCGGCAAGCACTCGCTCGTGTTCATCGATGCGATGGCCAAGCACGAGAGCCGGACCGACAGCTCGGCGCTGAAATGGTCCAACTCCATGAAGGAGGAGCACACGATCACCGATTGGCAGGTGCAAGAAGAGGCACGTACCGGCAAGACGACGTTGACCGAGTACGACTATCTTGCGCCGACAACGGACATCAAGGGCGAAGACAGCGCCGACGATCCGGCCGATGGAATGGCCGACATCGAGTGGTACGAGCATCCGGCACTGGTCGTCCAGAACAGTGCAAAGCCCGACAAGCAAGATGCCTCGACTTCCCCGACCGCCGCCACGAATCGCGCCAAGGTGCGCATGGGCGAGCTGATCTCACTGCATTCGTCGGTCACCGGGGCGTCCAACGCGCGCGACATGGGGGTCGGCGTGACCTTCAAGCTCGACAATGCGCCGAACGACGGCGACAACAAGGAATACCTTCTTGTGGCCGCGCTTTACAACCTCGATTTCGCTCTCCACGAGGCGATCGACGAAGACGACAAGGCGCGCCGGCACGAAGGCTTTCGCTGTGAGTTCCTGGCCATGCCTACTGGGGCTGGCGGGGGGCTCATGAGCATGGCCATGGGGGCGAGCTCGAGCACGCCGCACTATCGCTCGCCGCGCACCGCCCCCAAGCCAGTGATCGCCGGGCCGCAGACGGCGACCGTCGTCTGCGCCTCGGGCAACGAGATCGAGACCGACGAGCACGGCCGCATCAAGGTCCATTTTCATTGGGATCGAAAGGGAAAGAAGGACCAGACCAGCTCGTGCTGGGTTCGCGTCGCTCAGCCGTGGGCGGGCAACGGTTACGGCATGTTCGCGCTGCCGCGCAAGGACCAGGAGGTCGTCGTCCATTTCCTCGACGGCGACCCGGACCGGCCGCTCGTCATCGGCTCGGTCTACAACAACGTCAACAAGCCGGCCTGGAAGCTGCCTGCCCAGGCGACGGTGAGCGGCGTCAAGACCCAGAGCAGCAAGGAAGGCGAGGCCAAGCTCGCCAACGAACTGCGCTTCGAGGACAAGAAGGGCAAGGAATACATCTGGTTCCACGCCGAGAAGGATTTCCATCGCCTGGTCGAGCACGACGCGTTCGACTGGGTCGGCAACAACGAGTCCGTCAAGGTCGTGCTGACGCGCAAGGAAGTGATCGGCGAGAACTGGTTCATGGACATCACCAAGGACGTGATGCACAACATGGGCAAGGACCTGCACGTCAAGGTCGCCGGCGACATCTTCTATACCGGCGGCGCCACCTATCAGCTCAAGCTGGAGAAGGACTACAGCGCGAAGATCGGCGGCGCCCTGGGCTTCGATGTCGGCGGCAAGACGCACCTGAAGTCGATGGAGGACATCGTGCTGCAATCGACCACGGGCAAGCTCTCGCTCAAGGCAGGCGATGCCGGCGATCTCCTGGCCGAAGGCATGACGATCAAGATCAAGGGTGCGACGACGGTCGCCATCGAAGGGGGGGTGCAGGTTTCGCTGAAGGCAGGGGGCTCGTTCGTCGATATCGGGCCATCGGGCGTGTCCATCGTCGGTGCCATGGTCATGATCAACTCCGGCGGCGCTGCCGGCGCAGCGGGGCCGGCGCTCGCGGCGAGCCCGAAGGCGCCGGACGAGGCCAAGAAAGAGGACTCGATCACTTCGGCGAAGAAGACCGACTACAACAAGACCTTCGACGACCCGATGCCCGACAACATGGGCGGCTCGGGTGCGGCCAAGGAAAGCTGAGTCGGTGTTCCCGACTGACGCTCGATGAGCGCCGCGTTTTCTCCGGCCCAGCTGCGTGCCTCGCTCTGGGCACGACAAGGCGCGCGCGTCTACGCGGTGATCGATGGCCTGGTCATCCCCGGAATTGCCGAGAGGCTCAAGGCCGGCGATCTCGCCGGCTGGGACTGCCTGCAGCGTGGCGCGCTCAGCGAAGAAGCGGCCCAGTGCGCGCCGTATCTTGTCGAACTGAAGGAGGCCTCGCCGTTCAGCGAATGGCTGTTCGGCGAGGCGACGGCGACCTTTCCAGGCTGGGGATTGCTCAATGTCTCGACGCAGCCGCTCCTGGCCGTGCGCGAGCATTGCCGCGCCATCGGTGAAGTCGCGACGCCCGACGGCGAGCGGCGCGCGTGGCGCTGGTACGACCCCGAGGTGCTGCGCACGGCGATGCCGACGCTGCTGGCCGGCCAGCTCGACGAGGTGTTTGCCCTGAACCAAGCGATCGTTCTCCTCGAGGCCGATGCCTGGACCTGGCTGGCGATGGAAAACGGCGTGCTGTCGACCGATGTCCGGCCCTTGATGGCGCCATCGCGCTGAAAGCCGCATGCTGCGTCTGACCTGGGAACAGTTCGATCGGCTCGAGCAGCTGACGATGAAGCGTCATGCGGCGAGCATCAGCGGCGTGCTGGCAGAGACCTGGCCGGCGTTGACCGAGCGCCTGCAGGACAGGTGGCCGGCCTTCGTCGAGGCCGCCGTGCAGCAGGGTCGCAAGAACGGCCTGCGCGACGCGCGCGATCTGGCCCGCTATGCCAGTCTGTGGTGCATCTGGGGGCCCGCGTTCGACGGCAAGCCTGCGTTCGCCTGGGCCGCCGAGATCCTCGCCGATGCAAGGCGCGGATCGGCATTGAAGCTGCATCAGCTCGCGCATCGCACGCGCGAGGAGCTTTCGCATCGCCAGGCGGCCACCGGCGTTGCGCCTGTGGCAGGCGCTTCACCGCCGCTCACGACGGCGCAGTTCGAAGCTTCATTTGCTGCCGTCGACGCGAAGATGGGCAAGCTCGTTGCCGCGCGTGCGGTGTTCCCGTCGACCGAGGCCGCGGTCGTGATCAAGGCTTGCGATATCGGCTCGATCGACATGATGGTCGCCGAGGCGGAAAACCTGCAGGAGTATCGACACGCCGCTACCGGCTGGCATCGCGTCGCCGCGGCGAAGATTGCTGATCCGGCCGTCAAGTGGACAAGCGCCCCCGAAGTGCAGGTCGAGCTTGCCGTCGCCAGTCATGCCTTGCGACGAGGCGCGCCGGCCCGGCTGAATCTGCGCGTCGATACGGTCGCCGTATGCGACCCCAAGGTCCACCCGGAAGTCACCCACGTCGGTGCCGAGGGGCGCCTCGTATGGAAGGGCCGCGACACGGCGCGCCTTAGCCTGGCGCTCTATGCGCCCGCCCTCTTGCCGCTCGAGCCGAGCGCGGCGCCGCCGGGCATAGCAGCGTCGTCGCCGTTCGATCCGCAGACTATCCACGTCGCCAGTTGCGGCTTGCGCGACGCTGGCGCACCCTTCGGCAAAGTCGATCTGAAGGTGCGGGTCTACCCCGCGACGCAGTGGCTGACCGAGGTGCGACATCCCGCATGGCAGCCGATGGTCTGGCCGGCCGCTGCGGCGGCCGCCGCCGCACCGGGCGCCGCTTGCAGCCTCGAGAAAGACGGCGCTCCGGCCGACGCGAGTGCCTGGCAGGGCGCCTGGGCCGGTCTGCACGTCGCGTTCCGGGCAGGGCTCGACCGCTTGTACAACGAATGGGTGCGCGTTCTAGACGCCCAGGCGACGCGACTCGAGGTCGAGGCTTCGCCGCTGGTCGGCCAGGCGGGCTTGACCTGGGGCTGGCGGCGGGCTTCGGCGTCTTCGGTCGTGATGCGAACCGAAGGTGTGCTGGACCTGCTGGCGCTCTCACTCGAGTTTCGTCTTTCCGGCGAGTTGGTCGATGGCACGGCGCGATCACGCATCCGCATTCATTGCAAGGGCCGCAGCGAGATGCGCATGACGATCGTGCAGGTCGGCGATCAGGCGCCGGAGGGACAGAGCATGAAGGCCGCATTGCGAACCTGGCGCTTCCCGTTCACGCTCGAGATCGAACCCCTGGCGGGCGCCGAGCCGGCGACACTCAGCGCCGCCGCCGTCCCGGTGCCGATCACGGGTGCGCTCGTGGGCGAATGCGGCTTGCGTGCCCGCGCCGACGGTGGCGGACAGCAGTGGTTCTTCGGCCTGCGCACCGAGCCGGTGACCGTCGTCACCGAGATTTCCGACCCGGTGCTCGGAGGCGCAAGGCAAACGCGAAAGATCTTCCCGGCCATGACGCTTGTCGAGTGGAGCGCTGGCTGATGGCCCTCGATCGGCTGCTCATGCTCGATCTGGCGGCCGGCGGTTGCGCGGTTGAAGCGCATCTGAACGGCATGCCACTGGCCACGCTCGGGCCAGCGGGCGGAAGCGTCAGCCTCGCCGTCCACGAGTACACGCTGGCCGGCCGCAACCAGCTCTCTCTCGTCATCGGTCCGGCCGCGCCCGGCGTGTCTGCGCCGAGCCAGCCGCGTGTCGCAATCGGACCGACCTGGGCGCGGGCCCGGCTCGTGCTCGTTCGCCACGGTCAGTCGCCGGCCGATCCGGGTGCTCGCGTGCTCGGCGTCGCCGAGTGGGCGACGGCAGAAGGCAAGGCCTACGACGCGCCCTCGACGCACAGCCGCGATGTCGATCTGCCGGTGAACTTTCCGCGTTGGCGCTGGCTCGACGCCCCGCCGATCGGCCTCAATGTCGGGGTGCAGCGGACCATTCTCGAGTTCTTGCAGCAGCTCGCCGTCGAGCTCGGGCGGGGCAATCCCGATCCGTTGATCGCGGCGTCGAAGCTGCGCTTCGACGAGTTGGCACTTGCGTATCAAACCGACGCGAACCTCGAGGTGCAGCGCTTTCGCGATCAAGTGCAGCGGCTGTATGCTGCGAAAGCGTTGAAGGTGATGCCGCCGGTGGCCGCAGAGTTCGTGGTGCGGCCGCTTGTCGACGGCCGCCTGATCGAATGTCTGGCGCCCACGGGAGGCCCGGCGCTGCGAACGAGCAATGAGGCTCCGGAGCTCGGCGATCAAGCCTGGCCGATCCGGCTGGCAATGGTCGAAGGAAGAATTTATGTCCTGCGTTGAGCGAGCCACCGAACCATCGGCGGGCCGGGCCACCGGGGCGGGAGTGACGGCGTCTTGATCAGCATCAGCGTGACCTCGTACAACGGCGCGTCGACGGCGGCGCTCTCCGGCCACTTCGACGAGATGGGCGGCAACATCGGCCGCGCCGAGAACAACCAGCTCGTCCTACCCGATCCGGAGCGGACGATTTCGCGCGTCCATGCGCAGGTCGTGTATCGCAATGGCCGCTATGCGATCGTCGATCGCGGGAGCAACCCGATCTCGGTCAACGGGCGGCCGCTCGGCAATGGCCAGGAGGCATTCATCCAGGCCGGCGACGAGCTGCAGATCGGCGGCTACGCCATGCGCGTCGAAGCCGCCGGACCTTCTGGGGGCGCCGTCCCTGCGGATCCCTTCGCCGACTTTCCGGGCCTCGCCTCCACGCCGACCGCGGCGCGCGCTCCAGCCGCAGCCGGGCCGTTCGCCGATCCGCTCGCGGGCTTCGGCGCACCGCCGCGCGCCGCACCGTCGCCGATTCATTCGCCCATGCATTCGCCGCCGCCGCCGCCGCCGGCTTCTGCGGCGGGCGGAATTCCCCAAGACTGGGATCCGTTTGCGCCCGATCCAGCGACGCCGTCGCACGGCAACGACCTGGCGCGATCGCTCGGTCAGCCTTCCGGGGGCGGCAGCAACTTCGGCCTCGACGTCGGCGGTCGCGCTGAAGCGCTGATTCCGGAGTTCGGCTTGGGAGGCGGTGGCGGAAGCGGAGGCGGAGGCGGCGACTCGCTCGATGCCCTGTTCGGTCTCGGCGCCGGTGGTGGCGCCGATCCGCTGGCCGGATCCGCACTCAACCAGGCGGCGGCGCAACCCAACATGGCGGCGCACGCCGACCCAATGAAGTCGCTCAACAGCATGACCCGGGCGAGTGCGTCGGCTGCCGCCGACACGACGCCGGAGCTGTCGACGCCCTTCATGGTGCCGCCGATGATCCCGACACCGCCACAGCGTCCAGTGCGGCCGCCGCCTGCGGTCGCGCCCCGCCCGGAAGCGCAGCTGCCCACAGCCGTGATCCCGCCTTCCCAAACCCTCACTTCGGGATTTGCGTCGCAGCCGGGCGCGCCGGTCGCGCGCAGCAGCGCGCCGTCGGCGCGCGTTCCCGACGCCGCGGTACCGCCCGGGTCGGTCCTGTCGTGGACGGATCCGTCCGGCGAAAGCCGCACCACCATCCGGCCGCGCGGTAGCCCGCCGATCGCCGGTGTGGCGATTCCCGACGATCTTCTCGACCTGTCGCTCGACTTCGATGCTGCCGCGCCGCCGCCTCCGGCTGCGCCGGTTCGGCCGGCACCGCCTCGCGTCGCAACGCCGCCGCCGGTCGCTCCGCCGCCGGTCGCGGCGCGGCCGCCGGCAGCCCCCCCGCCTCGCACGGTGGGCGCACCGGCATGGCAGCCACCGCCCAACGCCGCCGGGACCACTGCGAGTGCGTCGGCCGTCGGGCGCGCGCCGCAAGGGAGCGATGCCGACATCGCGGCGCTGACGGCGGCCCTGCGCGAGGGCCTGGCCGTCCACAACCTGCCGCCCGACGCGTTGGTCCTCACGCCGGCGTTCATGCGCCTGCTCGGCCGCCTCGTTCACGAAGCGACCCGAGGCACCGTCGACCTGCTTGTGGCGCGGGCGGCACTCAAGCGCGAGATTCGCGCCGAGGTGACGATGATCGTCACGCGCGAGAACAACCCGCTCAAGTTCTCGCCATCGGCCGAGGTCGCGCTCGGCCACCTGCTCAGTCCGCCGGCGCGCGGCTTCATGGAGTCGGACAAGGCGATGCGCGACGCCTATGACGATCTGCGTGCGCATCAGTTCGGCTTTCTCGCTGGCATGCGCGCCGCGCTCGAAGGCATCCTCAAGCGCTTCGACCCGGTCATTCTCGAAGCCAAGCTGACGCAGAAGAAATCGATGCTGTCGTCCTTGATTCCGGCCAAGCGCAAGGCGCAGATGTGGGACGTGTTCACGGAGTTGTACGGCCAGATCTCGTCGGAAGCGTCGGACGATTTCCACGAGCTTTTCGGCAAGGAGTTCCTGCGCGCTTACAACGAATACATCGACCAGCTTGCCAAGGATCGGCCATGATGACGACACGCTGCGACGGCAGACGGAAAGGTTGATCGTGCAGATGGAACTCGCGACCTTGTCGCGCCGCGGCGGCCGCAACTACAACGAAGACGCCTGCGGGCACTGGCATTCGGACAGCCACCTGTGCTGCGTCGTCGCCGATGGCGCGGGTGGCCACGGCGGCGGCGACAAGGCTTCCAAGCTCGCCGTCCAGTTCATCCTGGGAGCGTTCGCCGCGTCGCCCGAAGGCAGTCCCGAGGCGATCCAGCACATGATAGTTTCGACCAACCGGTCGATCATCCAGCATCGTGCCGACGACCGTTCGCAGCAGAACATGCACAGCACGGTCGTCGCCCTGTTCATGGATCTCGAGGGCAAAGTCGCGAGTTGGGGCTATTGCGGCGACTCGCGGCTCTACGTCTTTCGCGGCGGTCGCGTCGCGGCGCGTACGCGGGATCACAGCCTCGTTCAGTCGCTCGTCGACGGTGGCATGCTCGCGGCCGAAGACATGCGCTCGCATCCGCAGCGAAGCGAGTTGCTCTCCGCGCTCGGCGTCGGCGAGGAGGATCTGCAGGTGGGCGTTTCGGCGCAACCCTGGGCGGTCGAGGCCGGCGACGTGTTCCTGCTCTGCACCGACGGGATGTGGGAATACGTCGAAGACGCGCAAATGGAAGCCGCGCTGGCGCAGGCGGTCAGTCCGCATGCGTGGTTGCACGAACTCGAGCAGAACGTTCTCCACGGCGCATCGCACAAGCCCCGCCACGACAACTTCACCGCGCTCGCTGTCTGGGTCAGCGAACCGGGTCCCTGAAGGAGCTGAGATGCCCAATCACGTTTGCATGGGAGCCGCGCTGCAATGCACCTTCGGCGTGGCGCCGAGTTCGCTGGTCGTCCTGCCGGTAAACAAGGTGATGACTTCGTACGTGCCGGCGGCCAACATCATGGACAACAAGCCGATGGTCAACATCATGCCGTTCGGCATGTGTCAGAGTCCGTCGAACCCGGTGGTCGCGGCAGCAACCGCGGCGGCCTTGGGCGTGCTCACGCCGATGCCCTGCATCCCGGCCACGACCGCTCCTTGGGCTCCGGGCGCGCCGACGGTACTGCTCGCCAACATGCCGGCGCTCGACGACACGTCGAAGCTGATGTGCATGTGGGGCGGCGTCATCAGCGTCAACTTCGCCGGTCAGGCAACAGAACAGATTCCTTGAGGGCCGACGCAAGCGGAAAGCACAACGGCCGGGTTTCCCCGGCCGTTTTTTCGAGGCGCGAGAAAGTCTACTGCGCGGCCTGGCGGCCGATCTCGACGCGCCGGTTTTCCGGGGCCAGCGGATTGCCCGGGTTGACCGGATCCTTCGAGCCCTGACCGACGACGATCAGCATGGTCGAATCGGCGCCCTTTTGAACCAGATATTCCTTGACCGCTTCGGCGCGCTTGACCGAGAGCTGCTGATTGGCTTCGGGCGTGCCGGACGCGTCGGCGTGGCCGACGACGCGAACCTGGCGACCGCTGCCCTTCTTGCCGCGCAGCACGTCGGCGAACACGTCGAGCTGCTTCTTCAGCAACTCGGGCAGCTCGGCCGAGCCGACCTTGAACGACGAGGCCGGCAGCGAATAGCGGATGGCCGGCTTCAGGCCCATGCACTTGAAACCGCTCGCCTCCAGCTCCTTGCAGGCGTCTTCGGGGAAGAGTCCGTCCTTCACCGCCGCCGCGTCGGGAACCGACGTTCCGACGTCGATCGACGACTGCGCGAAAGCGGGGACGGAAGCGAACGCCGCGGCGATGATGGCGGCGAGGCCGAGGCGGCCCAGGGTCAGCTCATGCTTCATTTGCACTCCTCGTGGATCTAGGAAGGATGCGCGGCGGCCGACCTTCCGGCCTCCGCCGATGCAACGGGGCAGGTCTGCCCGCGGTTGCCGCAGCCTGTCGATCATAGCGAGTTTCAAGCCCGCGTCACTCCCGAAAAGTAGGGACGATCGGACGGGCGGTCGCGTCGTTCGTGGCCTTGTGCGCGTCCCGCAGAGATTCTGTTTCGACCCGGGGCGCATTCAAGTAAAGTGCGAGGCCGTTGTACGGCGTCGCTTGAACGGGCGATGCGGCGCATCGGTGCTGCAAGACAAAGAACGGCCCCGGCGTTGCCGATGGGCAGTCGAATGGGAAGCCACAGTTCACTCGTATCGCTATGACCTGGCACAACAAGGTGGTCTGGACGGAGGGGATGTTCCTGCAACCCCAGCACTTCCAGCAACACGATCGCTACGCCGAGTACCAATTGCGCCAGCGTCTCGCGGCCACGGTCGGCCACGCTTGGGGCTTCACGTCGGTCTCGGTCGACGATGCGGCGCTCGCCCTGGGCAAGCTGAGCGTCAACTCCGCGCAAGGCGTGCTGCCCGACGGCACCGCCTTCTCGATCCCCGGCAACGACGCCGCGCCGGCTGCGCTCGACATCCCGATGGATGCGCGCAACGAGCGCGTCGTCCTCGCCCTCGTTCTGCAGCGGCCGGGCATCGTCGAGTCCGATGCCGAGCAGGCTGCCGGCGCGATGGGGCCGCGCTATCGCGTCGCCGAAGTCGAGGTCGGCGACAGCAACACCAACGTTGATCGCGACACCGCGATCCAGATCGGCCGCCTCAATCTGCGTTTGATGCTGGAGCGCGATGCCGGCGAAGGCTACGCGGCCGTCGGCATCGCGCGCGTCGTCGAACGTCGAGCCGATAACAAGCTCGTGCTCGATACGCAGTACATCCCGCCGATGTTGCATTCGCAAGGCCATCCGATCCTCGACGGCTACGTGCGCGAGCTGTGCGGACTCCTGCATCAGCGCGGCGAGGCGCTGGCCGCGCGCTTGTCGCAGCCCGGTCGCGGCGGTGTTGCCGAGATCGCCGACTTTCTTCTGCTCGAGGCGGTCAACCGCTCGCAGCCGCTCTTCATGCAATTGCAGCAGCGCTCGGTCTTGCATCCCGAAGTGCTCTACGCCGCCTGCCTCAGCCTGGCCGGCGACCTGGCCACGTTTCGCGAGAAACGCCGCCCGCCGCCGTTCCCGGAATACCTGCACGACGATCTGCAGCGCTGCTTTCGCGCCGTGATCGACGACCTGCGCCAGTCGCTGTCGATGGTGATGGAGCAGACTGCGATCCCGATCGAGTTGCAGGACCGCAAGTACGGCATCCGCGTCGCCATCATCGGCGACAAGGAACTGCAGCGGAACGCCAGCTTCGTGCTCGCGGTGGCTGCGCAGCTTCCGGGCGAAGCCCTCCGCGCGCGCTTCCCGACCCAGGTCAAGATCGGTCCGGTCGAGCGCATCCGCGACCTCGTCAACCTGCAGCTTCCCGGCGTCACGATGCGCCCGCTGCCAGTCGCACCGCGCCAGATTCCCTACCACGCCGGCTTTACCTATTTCGAGCTCGACACGCGCAACAACGAGCTGTGGAAGCAGCTCGAGGCGTCGGGCGGCCTGGCGATGCACATCGCTGGCGAATTCCCGGGCCTCGAGCTCGAGTTCTGGGCCATTCGCGCCTAGAGCCTTCCGTCTTCGTAGCGCTCCCCGCTCGATCTCGGCGAACGATTTGCAGGAAACGACATGAGCGACACAGGACGCGAGAACGATCCCTTCGCCGCCTTCGAATCCGACCGCACGGTGATCAAGCCGGGCGCGGGTCGCGGCGCGCCTGCCGGTGCGGCGCCGAGCGCGCCGGGCGGCGCCGCCCGCGGTGCCACGCCGGGAGGCGCGATGCAAGGAGGGGCTGCACCCCGCATGGATCCGGGCGGCGGCAAGGAAGCGCCGTTGGCCCTCGACGCACTGATGAGCGCCAGCCTCAACCCGCTGGTCTCAGCCGCATCGCCGTTGCTCAGTTCGGCGCCGCGGATCCGGGCGATGGTCCAGCATTCCAATCCGGCCGGACTGAAGGACGCGCTCGCCGACGGCATCCGCAAGTTCGAATCGCAAGCCCGCGCCGAGGGCTTGCCGAACGAACAGGTCATCGCCGCGCGCTACATCCTCTGCACGCTGCTCGACGAGTCGGCAGCGAGCACGCCGTGGGGCGGCTCGGGCGTATGGTCCAACCAGAGCCTGCTCGTTCTATTCCACAACGAGACCTGGGGCGGCGAGAAGGTCTTCCAGTTGATGTCGAAGCTGGCCGAGAACGTGCCGGCCAATCGCAACCTGCTCGAGCTGATGTACGTCGCGCTGGCGTTCGGTTTCGAGGGCCGCTATCGCGTGCTGAACGACGGCAAGACGCAGCTCGAGAGCCTGCGCGTTCGCCTGTCGCAGATGCTGCGCGGTAACCGTCCCGGCGAGGGCGACAAGACGCTGTCGCCGCGCTGGGAAGGTGTTCCCGCCAAGGTCGCGCGGCTGCGCGACGGCCTGCCGATGTGGGTCGTCGCCTCGCTCGCGGGATTGATCCTGCTCGGCGTCTATCTCGGGCTGAGCTTTTCTCTCAACGGCGCGTCCGACGGCGTCTTCGCGACATTGCGAGGCTTCGATGTCAAGGCCGCGCCGGTCACCGCGCCGCCGCCCCCACCGCCGCCGGCCGCCGCGCCGCGCCTGGCAACCTTCCTGAAGGGCGAAGTCGAGCAGGGCCTGGTGCAGGTCAGCGACCTTGCGGATCGCTCGATCGTCATCATCAAGGGAGACGGATTCTTCGAGCCGGGCAGCTCGGAGATCGCCAGTCGCACCAAGCCGCTGCTCGCCCGCATTGCCGAAGGATTGAAGGCGACCCCGGGCACGGTGCTGATCACTGGCCACACCGACAACCAGCCGATCCGCACGCTGCGCTTTCCCTCGAACTGGGACCTCTCTCAGGACCGCGCCAAGGCCGTCAAGGCCTTGCTCGTCGACTCGGGCATCAAGGCGGAGCGGATGCGCGCTGAAGGCAAGGCCGACGCCGAGCCGGTCGAATCGAATGCGACACCGGCCGGGCGTGCGCGCAACCGCCGGGTCGAGATCACGCTGATCGTTTCGAGCGCCGCATGAAGAAATTCTTCCAGTTCCTGCTCCACCCGCTGTTCCTGGCGCTGGTCGGCGTTCTCGCCCTCTCGGCGATCGTCTGGTGGGTCGGCCCGCTCATCGGCATCGGCGAATCGCATCCCCTCGACCCAGTGTGGATCCGCGTCACGGTCATCGCTGTCCTGTTCGGCCTGTTGATCCTGCGCGCGCTTCTGCGCTACTGGAGCCAGAAGCGAACCAATGCGGCGCTGGTCGACGGCATGACCAAGGGGCCGAGCAGCGCCGACAAGGAGATCGCGACGCTGAACGAGCGCTTCACGCAGGCGCTCGACGTCCTGAAGAAGTCGCCCGGAAAAGGCAAGGGCGCGCAGCTCTATCAGCTTCCCTGGTACATCTTCATCGGCGCGCCCGGCTCGGGCAAGACGACCGCCTTGCTCAATGCCGGCCTGACTTTTCCGCTCGCCGAGAAGATGGGCGGCGCGAGCGTTCGCGGCGTCGGCGGCACGCGCAACTGCGACTGGTGGTTCACCGACGAGGCCGTGCTCATCGACACGGCCGGCCGCTACACGACCCAGGAGTCCAACTCCGCCGTCGATGCGAGCGCGTGGGACGGCTTCCTTGCCCTGTTGCGCAAATCGCGGCCGCGCCGGCCGATCAACGGCGTGCTGCTCACGGTCAACATCCAGGACCTGCTGCAGCAGACGCCGGTCGAACGCAAGGACCACGCCGCCAAGCTGCGCGCGCGCATGCAGGAGCTCGCCGAAAAGCTCGGCGTGCGGGCACCGGTCTATGTGCTCGTCACCAAGGCTGACCTGATCGCCGGATTCAACGAGAGCTTCGGTGCACTCAGCAAGGAAGAACGCAACCAGGTCTGGGGCTTCAGCTTCCCGTACGCGCCCGGAAGCGCCGACGATCCGCTCGTCAATTTCGGCGCCGAGTTCTCGGCCCTCGAGAAGCGCTTGCGCGATCGCGTCGTGCCGCTGATGGACGCCGAACACGAGGTCCTCAAGCGCGCCGCGATCTTCAACTTTCCGCAGCAGTTCGCCGGCTTGCGCGGGCTGCTCGGCGGTTTTCTCGAACAGGTGTTCAGCGCCGGCGGAACGATGGAAGAGAGGCCGCTGCTGCGCGGCGTCTACTTCACGAGCGGCACGCAGGAGGGCACGCCGATCGATCGCGTGCTGGGCACGCTGGCGCGCACCTTCGGCATCGAGCGGCGACTGGCGCCGCCGGCTGCCGCGCGCGGCAAGAGCTTCTTCCTGAACCGTCTTCTGAAAGACGTCGTCTTCACCGAGCAAGGCCTGGTCGGCGAGAACCGCGCGATGGAGCGGCGCCGTGGCCGCCTGCGGCTGGTCGGTTTTGCGACCGTGCTCCTGGTCAGCGTCGCGCTGATCGCAGGCTGGGTCGTCAGCTACGGGCGCAACAAGAACTACATCGCCGAGATCGACACCAAGCTTCCCGACCTGAAGAAGGCGGTCGAAGCGATCCCGCCGGCGACTTCTGGTGACGTCACGCCTTTGCCGCCGGTCCTTTCGGCAGTTCGCAGCGCCGCGCAGCCGGCCGAATTCACGCTTGACGCGCCGCCCGTCTCGATGTCGCTCGGCCTGTTCCAGGGCAAGAAGCTCGACGCTGCTGCCAACCTCGGCTACCAGCGCCTTCTCGATCATGCCCTCATGCCCCGCGTCGTGCGCAGGCTCGAGGAGCGCCTGCGCGCCGCGAACAAGGACAACCTCGAGTTGGCCTACGAGGCGCTGAAGAACTACCTGATGATCTACACGCCGGACAAGTTCGACGCCGACGCCTTCAAGGCCTACGTCGGCATCGACTGGGACGCCGCGCTCGAACGCAGCCTCGCGCCGGAGCAGCGGCAGGCGCTCGATCAGCACCTCGACGCGATGCTCGTCCGCGGCGCACCGCCGCCCACGGTGCCCATGGACAAGAACCTCGTCGCCGGGGTTCGCGACATGCTGGTCGCGTTTCCGCTCGAGTACCGCGTCTTCAGCCGGCTCAAGCGGGCTCAGATCGGTGCCGACTTTCCGCCGTTCACCGTCGCCGGGGCGGCCGGGCCGTCGGCATTGACGGTGTTCGAGCGGGTCAGCGGCGAACCGCTGACCAAGGGTATTCCGGGGCTCTTCACGCGCGAGGGTTACCGCAAGGCCTTCGAGACGTCGGTCGACAAGGCGACCCGGCAACTGGCGTCGGAAGAGACCTGGGTGCTCGGGTTGCGGCCGACAGAGTCGACCAAGTCGCTGCCGCTCGGCAAGGCCAACAGCGAGCTGACCAATCGCGTGCGTCGCCTCTACTTCGAGGAGTACATCAAGGTCTGGGACAAGTACATCGCCGACGTTCGCATCGTCAAGCTCGGTGGCCTCGACCAGAGCTTGCAGGTGGCGCGTCAGCTCTCCGGAGTCGACTCTCCGCTTGCCGCGTTCCTGCGCGGCGTCGCGCGCGAGACGACGCTGGTGCAACCCAAGGCCGCAGCCGGATCGACCAGCGGCACGCAGATCGGACAGGTCGACCAGAAGGCCGAGCAGGCCAAGCGCGAGATGGCCGCTGTACTCGGCAAGGTGAAGGTGCCCGGCGCCGAGGAGGTGCAGACCGGTCCGCCACTCGAGCAGATGGTCGACGATCATTTCGCGCCGATCCGCCGCCTCGTCGCCGGCCAGCCGCCGCCGATGGACGAGATCATCAAGATGTTCAACGACGTCTACGTACAGCTCGCGGCCGTCGACGCCGCGCAGAAAAGCAAGTCGGCGCCGCCCCCGGCGGGTGGCGGCGAGCGGATCAAGGCGGCCGCCGGGCAGTTGCCCGAGCCGGCACGCTCGATCCTCGAAAACCTGGCCGGCGCGGCTGCGACCACCGGGCGCGTGGTCGAGCGCGAGGGCTTGACGAGCGAGCTCAAGCCGATCAGCGACTTCTGCAATCGCGCCATCACCGGCCGCTATCCGTTCACTGCCAGCTCGAAGGGCGACGTGCTGCCCGAGGACTTCGCGCAGCTCTTCGGCGCCGGCGGCATGCTCGACGACTTCTACAGCCGCAAGCTGGCCAGCCTGGTCGACACCGGCACCAACCCGTGGAGCTTCAAACCGGTGGGCGACGGGTCGAAGCCTGTCAACGCTGCGGCGCTTGTCGACTTCCAGCGTGCCGCGCGCATCAAGGATGTGTTCTTCCGCAGCGGCGGCAAGACGCCTTCGTTCAAGATCGACATCCGCGCCCTCGAGATGGAAGGCGGCATGACGGAAATGAACCTCGAGATCGACGGCACCGTCTACAAGTTTCTCGCCGGCAACACGACTCCGGTGACGCTGCAGTGGCCGAGCGCGCGCGTCGCCTCGCAGATCAAGATCACCACCGTGCCGGGTACCACGTCGCTGACCGCCGATGGACCGTGGGCGCTGTTTCGCATCTTCGATCGCTTCGAGGTGCAGCCGACGGCCCAGCCCGAGCGCTTCATGGTCCCGATGATCCTCGAGGGTCGCCGCACGCGCCTCGAGATCACGTCGAACAGCGTCTTCAATCCCTTCCGCCTGCGCGAGATCCAGCAGTTCCGTTGCCCTGGGTCCTTGTGATGCGGCCATGAACGTCAGCAGCGACGTCGCGACGATCCCGGGCTGGTATGGCAAGCTGCCGACGCTCGGCGACTTCGCGTCGCGCCGGCTCGAGGCCGACTTCATCGAGCCCTGGGACCTGTGGCTCGGCGACGCGATGCAGATGCACCGCCAGTCGCTCGGCGATGCGTGGGTCGAGGCCTACCTCGACAGCCCGCCCTGGCGCTTCCTGCTTTCGCCCGGCGTGCTCCCCGGCGTCGACCCCGTGCGCGTGTTCGCCGGCGTCTTGCTGCCTTCGGTCGATCGCGTCGGCCGCTACTTTCCGCTCACGATCGCGGCCTCGCTGGTGCGCGTTCCAAGCGTCGCAGCCGAATTCGAAGCCCTGCTCGACTGGATGCACCGACTCGAAGACACGGCGCTCGACGCGCTTCAGGGCGACTGGAGCATCGACGATCTCGAGCGCGCGTTGGTCGATCTCTCGCCGCCCACCGATGAAGCAGCCAGCTCCGCAGTGGATCGACTCGCTGTCGTGCGCGCCGCTGTGGCGCAAGCAGTGGCCGGCGGCGGCGGCTTCGTCGATGTCGCCGGGATCGCCAGCCGTGCCGAGCTGGCATCGCTGTTCTCACCGCCGCCGGGCGGGCACGGAGTGGCGCCCGGCGCAGCGATTCCCGCGCTGCGCGGCATTGCCTTGTGGATCGACGATTCCCCGGGGCGACCGCATCTGCTCGTCAGTGCAGGCTTGCCGAGTCGAGACGACTTCGCGCGCATGTTCGGCGGCGGAAGCGATGCCAGCCGGCGAACTGCCGCCGAGCGGAGCGCGCTGATCGAGGACGATCCCATGGCGACCCTTCCGCAGGCACTCGACGTACCGGTCGTATCGATGGCGCGGCCTGCCGCTACCGCCGAGGAGACAGACTTGCTCGGCCTGTTCCAGGGCTCGACGTTGACGAGCGACCCCGCCGACGCTGCCGCTGTCGGCACGCGCGACGCGGACATCCTCGCCTTGTTCGGCGCTGGCGACGACGCAGCGCCGTTCGATGCGGGTGCCGCCGAGGCGCCGAAAGAAGACGACATCCTCGCCATGTTCGAGGTCCCGTCCGAAGCGCCGGCGACGCGGCCATCGCCCGAGTCGGCGCCTCCGCATGAAGGGACGCCGAAAGAGCCGGATATCCTCGACCTGTTCGGCGGCGCGCCCGCCGCGCCGGACACCGGCAAGGGCCATTGAGCCGATGAGCAACGACGACGACCAGCCCACCCGCATCCTGCCGCCGCAATCGCCGAAGACGCAGGTCGCGGGGCAACGCACCGAGATCGCGCCGCAGCGCACGGAGTTCGCGCCGCCGCCCGAGCCCTTCTTGCCCGACGGCGACGCGACCGTCATCCGGCCGCGGCCGGCACGCGCACCTTCGAACGACGGCGGCAACATGCTGCCGGTCGGCTTCTATCTCGGCGAGTTCGAGGTCATCAAGGTGCTCGGCGAAGGCGGCTTCGGCATCGTCTACCTGGCCGATGACCATTCGCTCGGTCGGCGCGTCGCGCTCAAGGAATACATGCCGTCGTCGCTGGCGCAGCGCGTCGGCGGCACGCAGGTCTCGGTGAAGTCCGAGCGGCATCGCGAGACCTTCGAGGCGGGCCTGAAGAGCTTCGTCAACGAGGCGCGATTGCTGGCGCAGTTCGATCATCCGTCGCTGGTCAAGGTCTATCGCTTCTGGGAGGCGAACGGCACCGCTTACATGGTGATGCCGTTCTACGAAGGCATCACGCTCAAGGACGAGCTGAAGGCGATGGGTGCACCGCCCGACGAGAACTGGCTGCGCGAATTGCTCGAGCCGCTCACCGAAGCGCTCGCCGTGATCCACACCGAGCAGTGCTACCACCGTGACATCGCGCCCGACAACGTGATCCTGCTCAAGGGCAGCAATCGGCCGCTCCTGCTCGACTTCGGCGCGGCGCGGCGCGTCATCGGCGACATGACGCAGGCGCTCACGGTGATCCTCAAGCCGGGCTACGCGCCGGTCGAGCAGTACGCCGAAGTGCCGGGCATGAAGCAGGGTCCGTGGACCGACGTCTACGCACTCGCCGCCGTCGTCTACTACGCCATCACCGGCAAGACGCCGCCGACCTCGGTCGGCCGGCTCATGAACGACAACTACGTGCCGATGACGCAGGCCGGCGCGGGTCGCTACAGCCCGGGCTTTCTGGCGGCGATGGATCGCGCGCTCATCGTCAAGCCTGAACAGCGGACGCAGTCGATCGACGACCTGCGTCACGACCTCGGCATGGCCGCTAGCGATCCCGACCCGGCGAAGACCGAGCGGCGCAGCCGCTCCCCGAACACCGTCGCGGGCAGCCTGCCGGCCGGTGCGGCGGTCGCGCGGAAGAGGCGCACGGGGGTGTTCGCTGCCGTCGGCGTCGTCGTCGTGCTGGTCATCGCCGGTGGCCTCTACGCCTTGCTCGGCAGCAAGCCGTCGACGCCGACGGCGGTTGCATCGACTACCGCCACGCCCGCAGCGACGACCGCGGCCGCGACGGCGCCGGTCGAGACGGCGTCGTCCGTCGCAGCGGTACCGACGATCCCTGCGACGCCGACCGAGCGGGCCGCGCCGGTGCAGGCGGCGCCGGTCGGCCCGTTCGATCCGGCGCACGAGTTCGAGCGCGTCGCTACGGCGCAGTCGCCCGACTACAAGGTCGAGGCGGCCGCGGACAAGCCGCAACTGCGCATCAACAAGGACAAGATGACCTTCAAGGTGAAGACCGAAAAGGCCGGTCATCTTTACGTGCTCATGCATGGCACCGATGGCGCCATCATCCAGATCTTTCCGAACGCCGAAGCGAAGAACAACCAGATCCGCGCCGACACGACCCTGTCGCTGCCCTCGGGCAAGGGCAACTGGGACATCGGCGTCGGTGGCCCGGCGGGCATCGATCATCTGATCGCCATCGTCTCGAAATTCCCGCGCGATTTCTCCGGCCTCGGCCTGAAGATGCGCGACGGCTTTGCCCAGACCACGGTCGAGGAAGCGGGCGCGGCAGCGAAGGCGCAGGCCGGCGGCGCGTCGATATTTGCCGGCCGGCCGGTCTGCCAGCAGCCATGCACCGACGACTATGGCGCGGCCCTGTTCACGGCCGAAGAAATCAACTGACGTTGGCCGCGCGCGGCCTCGACACCGGGAGCACAAATGAGCGACGACTGGACACCCGATTTCGGCACGCTGGACGCGGCAGCGCCGCCTTGGGCGGCCAAGCGCCCGGTGCGCATTGCCGTCTTTGGTGACTTCAGCGCCGGCGCCGCCGCCGGCCGTCTCGAGACGGGCGACGACCTGGCCCGGCGCAAGATGATCCCGGTGGAGTTCGACACGCTCGAAGACACCCTGGGCCGTCTTGAGGTCAAGCTGGCCTTGCCGATCGGCGAGGGTGGCGACGGCGTCGAGGTTCAGTTCGGTGAACTGGACAACTTTCATCCTGATTCGCTCTACCGCGAGTTGCCGATGTTCAAGGCGCTCGCCGACCTGAGAAAGCGCCTCAACAACACCGCCAGTTTCGCCAAGGCCGCGTCCGAGGTCCAGGCGATGGGCGGTGGGTCGCTGCGGCGCGCCTCGCGCAGCGGCCGGCGTCGGTCCAAGAGCGGCGCGCCGGCGGCCGACGGGAAGCTGTCCGACTTCGCGCGCCTGGTCGGCATCGCGCCCGAAGTCAACGTCGATGCGCCCGTCGATGCCCTGCTCAAGCGGATCCTCAGCCCCTTCGTCACCAAGGCGACCGACCCGAAGCGCGACGCGCTGGTCGCCACCGTCGACAGCGCCTTGTCGGATGCGATGCGCACGGTGCTGCATCAAAGCGAGTTCCAGAATCTCGAGGCCCTCTGGCGCGGCATGGATATGGTGCTTCGACGCATCGAGACCGGTCCTTCGCTGCAGGTGCTGCTCGTCGACGTGTCGGCCGAGGAGTTCGCCGCCGACCTCAGCGGCAAGAGCGACCTCACCGAGAGCGGCCTCTATTCGATGCTGGTCGACAAGCCCTCGCAGGACAAGGCGGGGGGCGTCTCGCTGATCCTCGGCCTCTACCAGTTCGAGCCGACTCCGCCGCATGCCGAGCTGCTCGGTCGCATGGCCAGGATCGCCAAGGCCGCTGGGGCGCCCTTCGTCACGTCGATCAGCAGCGAGGCGTTCACCGATCGCCGCAACCCGCCGCATCCGCTGATGGCGGAGGCCCTCGAAGCCTTGCGCGGGCTGCCCGAGGCATCGTTTCTCGCGTTGCTCTCGCCGCGCTTCATGCTGCGCCATCCGTACGGCAAGAAGAGCGATCCGATCAGTGCCTTCGCGTTCGAGGAGTTCACGCCCGAAGAAGGTCTGCGCGGCATGCTGTGGGGGCATCCGGCACTGCTCGCCGCGTCGGTGCTCGCGGCGCCGACCGGCAATACGCTGTCGATCGGCGATCTGCCCTTTCACTACGTTGTCGATGGCGACGGCGACCAGATCGCGTTGCCGACGACGGAGCGCCTCGTCAATCTGGCGGCCGCCGAGATGCTGCGCCGCGTCGGCATCGACGCCCTGATGGCGCACAAGGGCCAACCCGAGTTGCGTATCGCCGGTCTCGATACCGTGAACGGCGATTCGATCGCCTTGCCGGGCCTGGCCAAACCGGCGCAGCGGATGTCGTTCACGACCTCGGTGCAAGGCAAGATGCCCGACCCCGAGCAGGCGCCCAAACCGAGCAGGGCCAAGGCCAAGGCCGCCGCCGCGGATGACGAAGATGCCGACTCCGTGACCAGAAGTGCTGCGAGCGACGAAGGCAATGGCGACGTCAATGCCGATGCCGGCGCCGCTGCCGATACTGGCAGCGCCGACGACACCAGCCTCGACGATCTGCTCGCCAGTCTGGGTGACGACGGGAGCGGCACGCCGGCGCCGAGCGAAGACGCCCCCGTGGCCGAAGCGCCGATGGCCTCGGACGAGGAAATGGATCCCGACCTGGCCGCGCTGCTGAAATCGCTTGAAGGCTGAGCGTCGCCCTTGCGCTCTCGCTCAAGCGGGCGAGGGCGGCTCGCTGTCTTCGGCGTCCTGCTGCGAAGGTCGCGCCGGCACGCGATAGCCCTCCGACGCCCAGGCGCCGAGGTCGGCGTTGCGGCAACGCTCGCTGCAGAAAGGCCGCGACGGATTGGACGTCGCGTACACGCTGTCGCCGCCGCAGGCGGGGCAGCGCACGAGGCGTCGTCGAATCAGCGGTTGATCGCCGCCGCGCGGTTCGACCATCGTTTGGCTCTCATGCGCAAAGGGTGAGCTCGAAGCCGGTGTCGCCCGTCGCCGGCCGCAGCCGCCCATCGGGCTCTTGGCGCATCAGGCGAACCTGGACCATCAGGCGGTGGCCGCTGATCTCGGGGACGAGTTCGGCGCCGGCGTCGAGACGCACGCGCATGAGCTGAAAGACGCGGCCGGCGGCCAGGCTCTGCGAGTACTGCCCACCGATCGCCATGACCTTGTGCGGCGCGCCCGAGTCGCGCAAGAGACCGAGCAGGACTTGCAAGGCTTCAGCGAGCGGCATCAGGGTGGCGACCCATTGCAGCAGATCGGCGCGACGGCGATTGGCCGGGAGCTGCTGCCAGGCGTAGTAGGCCGGCAGGTCGAATTCGCAGGTGCCACCAGGAATGCTGATGCGGCTGCGGATACTCATCAGCCATTCGTTGCTCGCCAGCGCGGCGCCGGCCTTTCCCGACACCTGGTTGAGCCTGCCGAAGGCACCGTCGATGCGGCCGATCGTCTCGTCGAGCACGCTTTCCGAGATCGACGGATTGCCGCGGTAGCCGGCAAGCTGCTGGCGATGCTTGTCGAGCTCCTTCAGCAGATCGGATTTCAGATCAGCGCGCGAGCCGACGTCCATGATCTCGAAAATCGTCGCCAGGGCGTAATGGTGATCGACTGGTGCGTCGCGCTCGATGAGCTGTCCGAGGCGATCGAACAGATGCTCGAGCCGCAGCATCGTGCGGATGCTCTCGTTGAACGGGTACTCGTAGAGGATCAAAGCGAAGTCGGATCGGTCAGCGCGGACACCGCGGCCCTTGCCTCGGCGTTGCGGTTCGCGGCGATTGTTTCACAGCGATTCTTGTCCGCACGCGCGCGGGCTCAGAGGGTGGCAATCGTCTGCTGCCAGAGCGCATCGACTTCGAGCCCGAGTCGGTCCACATCGACATCGTCGTTCTCGATGACCGCATCGGCCGCCGCCCGGCGCGCCGCCCGGCTCGCCTGCTGTGCAATCACGGCGCGGACGGCGCTTTCGGTCCAGCCCGATCGCGCGATGACGCGCGCGACCTGAGTTTCCTCGGCGCAGTCGACGAGCCACACGCGATCGACACGGCTGCGCCAGCGCCCCGATTCGACAAGCAAGGGGATGTCGAGGACTGCCACCTGTGCTCTCGATGCCGCGACGCGCCGTTCGACCTCGGCGCCGATGAGCGGATGGAGGATGGCCTCGAGGCGACGCCTGGCGGCGGCATCGGCGAAGGCCGCCTCGCGCATGCGCACGCGATCGAGGGCACCGTCGGATGCAATGAAGTGCGGCCCGAAGGAATCGCGGATCGCATCGATGGCGGCACCGCCGGCGAGCGTCAGCGATCGCGCAATCGCATCGGTATCGATCAATTCGGCGCCGCGCTCGACCAGTCGGGCGGCGGCCGTGCTCTTGCCGCTGCCGATGCCGCCGGTGAGGCCGATGCGAAGCCTCAGAGCTGCGGCATCCACAGTCGCATGAGCTGCTCGCCGAAGAACAGCGCGGCGATGCCGCCGCCGGCGAGGTACGGCCCGAACGGAATCGGCACGTCGCGGCCGTGGCTGCGAAACACGATCAGCGCGATGCCGACGAGGGCGCCTACCGCCGAGGAGAGGAGGACGATGAGGGGGATCATCTGCCAGCCCATCCAGGCGCCCAGCGCAGCCAGCAACTTGAAGTCGCCGGCGCCCATGCCCTCCTTGCCGCGGACGATGCGAAAGGCCTGCGACACCAGCCAGAGCGACAGGTAGCCGATCACGGCGCCCGCGACCGACGCCTGCAGCGTGACCGGAATCCAGCCTCGCGCTGCGGCGATGATGCCGGCCCACATCAGTGGAAGGGTCAGGATGTCGGGCAGGAGCTGCGTGTCGAGGTCGATGAAGGTCAAGGCCACCAGCGTCGCGACGAGGCCGCAGACCAGCAGCGCAGCCGGCTGCGCGCCGACGTGCCAGCCGACCAGCGCAAAGAGCGCGCCGGTCGAGAGCTCGATGATCGGATAGCGAGCCGAAATGCGCGTGCGGCACGCCGAGCAACGCCCGCGCAGCCAAAGCCAGCTCGCCAGCGGAATGTTCTCGTACCAGGCGATTGCATGGCCGCACGAGGGGCAGCGCGAGCGCGGCGTCGAGAGCGTCAGCGGCGGAGACTCGGCGATCTCGATGCCGAGCAGCTCGGCGCTGTCCGCTTTCCACTCGTGCTCCAGCATGAGCGGGAGGCGGTGGATCACGACGTTCAGAAAACTGCCGATGCAAAGGCCGAGAACGGCCAGGACGAGGGGCGAATAGAGGATCTCGGCAGGCGGCATCGAGGTCTGAAACCTTCAGACCACCGCGCCCAGCTTGAAGATCGGCAGGTACATGGAGACGACGATGCCGCCGATCAGCGTTCCGAGGATGACGATGATGAACGGCTCCATGAGGCTCGACAGGCCCTTGACGGCTTCGTCGACCTCGTCTTCGTAGAACTCCGCGGCCTTGCCGAGCATGGCGTCGAGCGAGCCCGATTCCTCGCCGATCGCGCACATCTGCAACACCATCACCGGGAACACGCCGGTCGCCTGCATCGACGTGGTGAGCGCCGAGCCGGTCGAGACGTCCTTCTGGATCTTCTCTGTCGCTTCGGCGAACTCGGCGTTGGCGGAGGCGCCGCCGTCCGAATCGAGCGCCTCGACGAGCGGCACGCCCGCGGCGAACATGGTCGAGAGCGTTCGCGTCCAGCGCGCGATCGCCGACTTGTTGACGAGGTCGCCGAACACCGGCACGCGCAGCAACAGGCGGTCCATGTACTTCTGCATCTTGACCGAGCGCTTCCAGCTCTGCATGAAGAAGTAGATGCCGCCGCCACCCAGCCCGAAGATCAGGTACCAGTACTTGACGAAGATCTTCGACATGCCCATGACGAAGAGCGTCGGCGCCGGCAACTCGGCGCCGAAGTTCCGGAACACGTCCTCGAATGCCGGAATGACGAAGATCATGATGACCGCGAGCACGATGAACGCGACGCTGATCACGGCGATGGGATAGATGAGCGCCGACTTGATCTTGTTCTTGATCGCCATCGTCTTTTCCTGATAGACGGCCAGGCGATCGAGCAGGGTTTCCAGGATACCGCCGGCTTCGCCGGCTTCGACCAGGTTGCAGTAGAGCGCGTCGAAGTAGAGCGGGTGCTTGCGGAACGCGGCCGACAGGCTGGTGCCGGTCTCGACGTCGGAGCGGATGTCGGTGAGCAGGCGCGTCATGCGCGCATTGGTGCTGCCGCGCGCGACGATGTCGAACGACTGGATCAGCGGCACGCCGGCTCGCATCATCGTCGAGAGCTGGCGCGTGAAGATGGCGATGTCCTTCTGCTTGATGGACTTGCCGCCGCTCATGCGGCGCTTCTTCACCTTGTTGACCATCACGCCCTGGCGGCGCAGGCTCGCGCTCACCATCGCTTCACCGCCGGCCCGCATCTCGCCGCGCACCGACTTGCCGTTCTTGTCCTTGCCTTCCCACTCGAAGACGATGTCCTTGATTCGCTGCTTTGCAGCCAGTGCCGTTGCCATTTCGTCCGAGTCCTCTTTCCGCGTTCCGATTGTCGCCGCTACTCGTTGGTGACCGAGATCAACTCTTCGAGTGTCGTCATGCCCGAGCGGACCTTGAGCAGGCCCGACTGGCGCAGATCGCGAACCCCTTCACGCTGCGCCTGGGAAGCGATCTCTGTCGCGTTACCGTTGGCGAGGATGATCTTCTGGATCTCCTCGCTGATCGGCATGACCTGGTAGATGCCGACGCGGCCCTTGTAACCGTTGTTGCACATTGAACATCCGACCGCGCGAAACGGCTTCCAGTTGCCGTCGAGGTCCTCGGCCTTGAACCCGGCCTTGAGCATCGCGTCGCGAGGATAGTCGGCTGGCGCCTTGCAGTTCTCGCAGAGCTTTCTCGCCAGGCGCTGCGCCGTGATGAGCAACACGCTTGCTGCGATGTTGAAGGCAGCCACGCCCATGTTGGCGAGGCGCGTCAGGGTGGTTGGCGCATCGTTGGTGTGCAACGTCGACATCACCATGTGGCCGGTCTGCGCCGCTTTCATCGCGATGTCGGCGGTGTCGAGGTCGCGAATCTCGCCGACCATGATGATGTCCGGGTCCTGGCGCAAGAAGGACTTCAGCGCGACCGCGAAGGTGAGCCCCGAGCGGTCGTTGACGTTGACCTGGTTGACGCCGGGCAGGTTGATTTCGGCCGGATCCTCGACGGTCGAGATGTTGACCCCCGGCTGATTCAGGATGTTGAGGCAGGTGTAGAGCGACACCGTCTTGCCGCTACCGGTCGGGCCGGTGACGAGGACCATTCCGTAAGGGCGCTGGATCGCCTTCATCAGGCGGTCTTTCTCGATCTTCTCGTAGCCGAGCGCCTCGATGCCGACTTTTGCGCTCGAAGGATCCAGGATCCGGATCACGATCTTCTCGCCGAACAAGGTGGGCAGCGTGCTGACCCGGAAGTCGATCGCCTTGTTGCCGAACTTCAGCTTCATGCGGCCGTCTTGCGGCACACGCTTTTCCGAGATGTCCAGCCTCGAGATGACCTTGATGCGCGCGGACAGCTTTTCCTTGATGGCGAGCGGCGGCTGCGTGATCTCGCGCAACTCGCCATCGACGCGAAAGCGCACCCGATAGTGGTATTCGTAAGGCTCGAAATGCAGGTCGGACGCGCGCAGGTTGATGGCGTCGATCAGCATCTTCTGCAGGAAGCGCACGACCGGTGCGTCCTCGACGTCGCTAGTGACCTCCTCGTCGGGCTTGGTCGTGACGTCGTCGGTGACGTCGAACTCGAAGTCGCCCGACGAGAGCTGCTCCATCGCCTCGTTTGTGGTGGCGCTAGAGGCCTCGAGGATCTTGGACAGCTTGTCGTGTTCGACGATGACCCACTCGGGAGAGAGCTGGGTCGCGAACTTGATGCGTTCGGCCGCTTCCTGGTCGGTCGGGTCGGCGCCACCGATGAAGACGCGGTTGCCGCGCTTGCCCAGCACCACGATCTGGTACTGCGACGCGAGCTTGGGCTCGATGATGTTCTTCGGCAGTTTGACCGCATCGATCGCCGACAGGTCGAGCAGCGGCAGGGCCAGCGCAACAGCCAGCGTATGGGCGAGGTCAGAAGGCGACACGGCGCCGGCCGCGATGACCGAGGCGACGAAGCTGGTTCGCTTGTCGCGCGAGCTGCGCACCAGCTCTTCCGCCGTTCGGGCGTTCAGCTTGCCCGCGTGGACCAGCACCCTCGCCACGCCGGAGAGGGCCGAATGCGGTGCTTCAGCGAGGGTATCCAACCTGTGAGAACTCGTTCAGTCCTTGGAGCAACGGATGATCATCGCCGATTCACCGGGGGCTGTAAACGCTGGCCACGTCGGCCTTGCGCCAACAATTCACGGGCGACTTTGCGGCCGGCCGGGGCGCGAACGAAACTGGATCGGGCGAGATCTTGGTCGGGGTGAGAGGATTCGAACCTCCGGCCTCTACGTCCCGAACGTAGCGCTCTACCAGGCTAAGCTACACCCCGATTCGTACGACATGCAGGCCGCGTCTTCGCGCCGAAAGAGGTCGCGAAGGTCGGGCTGGCGTCGCTCAGGACGACCTCTCGACGGATCGAACCGACAAGTCTAGCAGAGCTTCACGGTACGCCGAGACGGGCAGAAGCTCGAGGACCTGGCAGGCCTTGTCGGCCTCGGCGCGCGCCGCTTCGCGCGTGGCCACGAGCGCACCGGTCGCCCGTACAACGGCGATCACCTCGTCGAGGCGGGCGACTTCGCCGTGTTCGATGGCGCCGCGCAAGAGGGCGCGTTGCTCCGCCGTACCCCGCTCCATGGCGATCAGCAAGGGCAGCGTGGGCTTGCCTTCGCGCAGGTCGTCACCGACATTCTTGCCGAGCTGGGCGGTCGCGCCTTCGTAGTCGAGCAAGTCGTCGACGAGCTGGAACGCCGTGCCCAGCGAGCGGCCGTAAGCGGCGCAAGCCTCTTCGACCGCAGCGTCGGCATTGGCGAGAACGGCGCCGAGGCGTGCGCTGGCCTCGAACAGCTTGGCCGTCTTGAAGCGGATGACGCGCAGATAGGCCTCGACGCCGACATCGGGGTCGTGCATGTTCATGAGCTGCAGGACCTCGCCCTCGGCGATGACGTTGGTCGCATCGGCAAGCACCTCGAGGACGCGCATGCTGCCCGCCGAGACCATCATCTGGAAAGCTCGCGAGTAGACGAAGTCGCCGACCAGGACGCTGGCGGCGTTGCCGAACAACGCGTTGGCGGTGCGGCGACCACGCCGCAATGCCGACTCGTCGACCACGTCGTCGTGCAGGAGGGTCGCCGTGTGAATGAATTCGACCGTCGCCGCGAGCTCGAAGCGCTCTCGCCCGGTGAAACCCAGGGCGCCCGAGAAAAGCAGCACGAGCATCGGCCGGATCCGCTTGCCGCCGGCACTGACGATGTAGTTCGCGATCTGGTCGATCAGCGCGACCTTCGACGCGAGCCGCCGCCGGATCACCGCGTCGACATGCGCCATCTCCTCGGCCATCAACAAGACGGCGTCGGCGGGCGGTGGGGCGGACGGCGAAAGCGAGGCGGACACAGGGTTGGCGCGGCGAAGGTCGATTATAGGAAGCCCCGCGCTGTCCCCGCCGAAGCGTCGGACGGAGTTCCTTCCGCGTCGTGCGCTCCCCGCCGGGTTCGGCCCGGCTAGCCTCCTTCGGGTGATCTGCCGTGGTATAGTCACAGGCTTTTCCCGAGCCGCCCAAGCGGCCCCATGCAAGCGAAGGATTCACCATGTACGCGGTCATCAAAACCGGCGGCAAGCAGTACAAGGTCGCGGCCGGCGAGACGCTCAAGGTCGAACGGCTGACGGCCGACGTCGGTTCCGACATAACGCTCGACCAAGTGCTCGCAGTCGGCGCCGGTGCCGATCTGGTGACCGGCGCGCCGCTCGTTGCAGGTGCCAGCGTCATCGCCAGCGTCGTGTCGCATGGTCGGCACGACAAGGTCCGCATCTTCAAGATGCGCCGGCGCAAGCACTACCAGAAGCGCCAGGGCCACCGGCAGAATTTCACCGAGATCCGCATCAGCGCGGTCAACGCCGCCTGAGCGGCCACCGGGTTCAGGAGTAGTCAGTCATGGCACAGAAAAAAGGCGGCGGCTCGACGCGCAACGGCCGCGATTCGCAGCCCAAGATGCTCGGCGTCAAGGTATTCGGCGGGCAGACGGTGCCGGCCGGATCGATCATCGTGCGCCAGCGTGGCACCAAGTTTCATGCCGGCCCTAACGTCGGCATCGGCCGCGATCACACGCTGTTCGCGCTCGTCGACGGCCAGGTGAGCTACTCGGTCAAGGGCCCGCGCAACCGCTCGACGGTCGAAGTCAAGAGCGTCTGACGAGGCGTCGCTTCGGCAGGACCAAGCCCCGGCTCTCCGGGGCTTTTTTCATTCGCGCTGCACTACCATTGGCCGTCGCAATCAATCCATCGAGGTTCACATGAGCTGGAGCGGCATCATCCTGATCGTGGTCGGCGCCTTGCTGCTGGCCAACAACTTCGGCTGGCTGGCGTGGGACTGGATGCACCAGTGGTGGCCGGTGCTGCTGATCGCGCTCGGCATCTGGTCGGTGCTGCGGCCCAAGCGTGGAGACCGGCATCCTTCGCGCGGAGCCGGCCCGGGGACATGAAGTTCGTCGACGAGGCCACGATCGAGGTCGTGGCTGGCGATGGCGGCAACGGCTGCATGAGCTTTCGCCGCGAGAAGTTCATCCCCTTCGGCGGGCCGAACGGCGGCGACGGCGGTCGTGGCGGCAGCGTCTACGTCGTCGGCGACTCGAACCTCAACACGCTGATCGACTTCCGCTATGCCCGGCGCCACGAAGCGCGACGCGGCGAAAACGGCCGTGGCTCCGACCAGTACGGAGCCGCCGCAGAAGACATCGTCTTGCGCATGCCGGTCGGCACCATCCTCGCCGACGCCGAGACCGGCGAGCGCATCGCCGAGCTGCTCGAGTCGGGCGAGAGGATCTGCATCGTCAAGGGCGGCGACGGCGGCTTTGGCAACCTGCACTTCAAGAGCAGCACCAACCGCGCGCCGCGCCAGAAGACGCCCGGCTGGCCCGGCGAGCACAAGAAACTCAAGCTCGAATTGCGCGTCCTCGCCGACGTCGGCCTGCTCGGCATGCCCAACGCCGGCAAGTCGACGCTGATCGCCGCCATCTCGAACGCCCGGCCGAAGATCGCCGACTATCCGTTCACGACCCTGCATCCCAATCTCGGCGTCGTTCGCGTCGCGCCCGAGCAGAGCTTCGTCGTCGCCGATATCCCGGGCCTGATCGAAGGCGCTGCAGAAGGCGCGGGCCTCGGTCACCTGTTCCTGCGTCATCTCCAGCGCACCCGCCTGCTGCTCCACCTCGTCGACTTCGCGCCCTTCGACGACGAGATCGATCCCGTGAAGCAGGTGCGCGGCATCGTCAAGGAGCTCGAGAAGTACGACCCCGAGCTCGCCGCCAAGCCGCGCTGGATCGTGCTCAACAAGCTCGACATGATTCCAGCCGAGGAGAGAGCCGCGCGTGTCGCCGCCTTCGTCAAGCGGCTGCGCTGGAAGGGCCCGATCTTCTCCATCTCGGCGCTGACGCGCGAAGGCTGCGAAGGGCTGGTGCGCAGCATCTACGAGCACGTCGCCAAGCATGCGGCGGCCGCGCCGGCGGAACGCGATCCGCGCTTCGACGATGGCGTCGCCGGCGTCGATCGCGAAGCGCCCGACGGCGCGCACGCGGGGGCCGGCATCGCACGATGATGAGCGAGAGGCTTCGCGACGCCCGGCGCATCGTCGTCAAGGTCGGCTCGAGCCTGGTCACGAACGAGGGCCGCGGCGTCGATGCGGCCGCTGTCGGCGGCTGGTGCCGGCAGATGGCCACCCTCGTCCGCCAGCAGCGCGAGCTCGTCATGGTCTCGAGCGGCGCCATCGCCGAGGGCATGAAGCGCCTTGGCTGGACGACTCGACCGCACGGCGTGCATGAGCTGCAGGCCGCCGCCGCGGTCGGCCAGATGGGCCTGGCGCAGATTTACGAGTCGGCGCTGCGCGAGCACGGCATCGGCAGCGCACAGGTGCTGCTGACCCACGCCGACCTGGCCGACCGCGAGCGCTATCTCAACGCGCGCTCGACGCTGACGACGCTGCTCGGCCTCGGCGTCGTTCCCGTCATCAACGAGAACGACACGGTCGTCAACGACGAGATCAAGTTCGGCGACAACGACACGCTTGGCGCGCTCGTCGCCAACCTGCTCGACGCCGACCTGCTCGTCATCCTGACCGACCAGGCCGGCCTCTTCTCGGCCGATCCGCGCAAGGACGGGAGCGCGCATCTGATCGAGCAGGGCACGGCCGGCGATCCCGAGCTCGAGCGCATGGCAGGCGGCGCCGGCAGCGCGATCGGCCGCGGCGGCATGCTGACCAAGGTGCTTGCCGCCAAGCGCGCCGCGCGCAGCGGCGCCAGCACGGTCATTGCCTACGGCAGGGAGCCCGACGTGCTGCTCCGCATCGCCGCCGGCGAGCGAGTCGGCACCGCGCTGGTCGCGGCGACGCCCAAGGTCGTGGCGCGCAAGCTCTGGATGAGCGATCACTTGCAGCTTCGCGGCTCGGTCACGGTCGACGACGGCGCCGCAGCCAAGATTCACGGCGGCGGCAAGAGTCTCTTGCCGATCGGCGTGGTCGCCGTCGAGGGCGACTTTCACCGCGGCGACGTGATCGCGGTACGTCGCACCAGCGGCGAGGAAATCGGCCGCGGCCTCTGCAACTACAGCAGCACCGAGGCCCGACTCATCGCGCGCAAGCCTTCCTCGGAGTTCGAGCGGCTGCTCGGCTTCATCGGCGAGCCGGAACTGATCCACCGCGACAACTTCGTGCTGTCGTAAGGGCGGGCTCCTTCGGTTGCCCGGATCGGACTTCGGCGCGCCCTACTCCTGACCGAGAACCGGTGCCGCAGCCTGCACTGTCGGCGCCGCAGGACCGACATCGAGCTCGGCGGCAGGCGCGGCTTCTTCTTCGACTTCCGCGTGGCACGCAACTTCGGATCGACGGTGCCGATCGGGCCCTTCATCGCGATGATGCGGCCGCATGCCGGAACGAAGATAGCGGTTGTGCTGCGCGCCGCGCGGCAGAAAGCGCGCCAGCTCGGTGAGTGCCATCTGGTAGACGTCGCGCTTGAACTCGATCACGACGTCGAGCGGGATCCAGTACTCGTTCCAGCGCCACGCGTCGAACTCGGGGTGGTCGGTGGCGCGCAGGTTCATGTCGCTGTCGCGGCCGGTGAGCTGGAGCAGGAACCAGATCTGCTTCTGGCCGCGGTAATGGCCGCGCGCGTCGCGCCGGATGAAGTGCGTCGGAACCTCGTAACGCAGCCAGTCGCGCGTACGCGCGACGATGCGCACATGGTCTTCCTTCAGCCCCACTTCTTCGTGGAGTTCGCGGAACATCGCCTGCTCGGGCGTTTCGCCGTGATTGATCCCCCCTTGCGGGAACTGCCAGGAATGGGTGCGGATCCGTTTACCCCAGAACACCTGGTTCTTGTGATTGAGCAGGACGATGCCGACGTTGGGTCTGAACCCATCACGGTCGAGCATAATCAACCTCGATTCTTGCGTTGACCGATTATTGCACCGGCATGACACGAGTCAAACCTCGCGTCCTTCGGGCGCCTCGGCCCTCGGCGCGTTGCGCACCAGCGTGATGCACGCCGGGTCCCGCAACGAATCTCCGCGACGATGAAAGCCAGCCAGTTCTTCATTTCGACCCTGAAAGAAGCTCCGGCCGATGCCGAGGTTGCCAGCCACCGGCTGATGCTTCGCGCCGGCTTCATCAAGCGCCTCTCGGCGGGCATCTACACCTACATGCCGATGGGCCTGCGCGTGATCCGCAAGATCGAGGCCATCGTGCGCGAGGAGATGGATGCGGCGGGTGCGGTCGAGTTGCTCATGCCGGTGGTCCAGCCGGCCGAGCTCTGGCAGGAAAGCGGGCGCTTCGCCAAGTACGGTCCCGAGCTGATGCGAGTCAAGGATCGCCACGATCGCGACTTCGTGATCCAGCCGACCAGCGAAGAGGTCATCACCGACATCGCCCGCCAGGAGCTGCACAGCTACCGCGCCCTGCCGCGAAATTTCTATCACATCCAGACCAAGTTTCGTGATGAACGCAGACCGCGCTTCGGCGTGATGCGCGGTCGCGAGTTCACGATGAAGGACGCCTACTCCTTCGACCGCGATCTCGATGCGGCGCGTCTCAGCTACGACCGCATGTACGACGCGTACGGGCGCATCTTCGATCGCATGGGCCTGAGCTTTCGCGCCGTCGCCGCCGACAACGGCACGATCGGCGGCATCCGCTCGCACGAGTTCCAGGTCATCGCCGACACCGGCGAAGACGCGCTCGTCTATGCGCCCGAATCGGACTACGCGGCCAACGTCGAGCTGGCCGAGGCCGTCGCGCCGACGGTGCCGCGGGCGGCGCCTTCAATGGGCTTGGTGAAGACGGCGACGCCGGGCAAGAGCACCTGCGAAGACGTCGCCGAACTGCTCGGCCTCCCGCTTCAGAGCACCGTGAAGTCGCTGGTGCTCGCCACCGAAGACAAGACGGAGTCCGGTGCGCCGGGCAAGGTCACGATCTGGCTCCTGCTCGTGCGCGGCGACCACTCGCTCAACGAGGTGAAGACTGGCAAGCTGCCCGGCCTGCGCGACGGCTGGCGGTTCGCGACCGCCGCTGAAATCGGCGGCGCCTTCGGCAGCGAGCCTGGCTACCTCGGCCCGATCGAAGTCGAGCAGAGCGCAGGGGCGAGGGTCAGGGTCATCGCCGATCGAACCGTCGCGGCGATGAGCGACTTCGTCTGTGGCGCCAACGAGGCCGGCTTTCACTACACCGGCGTCAACTGGGGTCGCGACCTGCCCGAGCCGGAGCTGGTCGCCGACATCCGCAATGTCGTCGAGGGCGATCCTTCGCCTGACGGCAAGGGCCGGCTCGCGATTCAACGCGGCATCGAGGTCGGCCACGTCTTTTTGCTCGGGGACTATTACAGCCGCAGCATGAAGGCGACCTTTCTCGACGAGAAGGGCCAGCCGCAGTTGCTGCAGATGGGCTGCTACGGCATCGGCATCACGCGCATCGCCGGCGCCGCGGTCGAACAGAACCACGACGAGCGCGGCATGATCTGGCCGACCGCCATCGCGCCGTTCGCGGCCGTCGTCTGCCCCATCGGCTACGACCGCTCGCCGGCCGTTCGCGAGGCCGCCGACGCGCTCTACGCGCAGTTGCTCGCAGCCGGCATCGACGCGATCCTCGACGATCGCGGTGAGCGTCCCGGCGCAATGTTCGCCGACTGGGAGCTGATCGGCGTGCCACATCGCGTCGTTGTCTCCGACCGTGGCCTGAAGGCCGGCGAGGTCGAGTACCAAGGCCGACGCGACGCGCAGGCGTCGGCGCTGCCTCTGGCCGAAGCCCTCTCGTTCGTGAAGGCCAAGCTCGCGGCATGAGTGATGGGCTCTCCCGGCCGGGGAGCCCGCGGCGCGGCTTCATCGCCGGGGCCCTGATCGGTGTCGCGACGCTCGGCTGGCCGCGCACCGTTCGCGCCGGCGCGCAGGTCGAAGAGCCGCTCGCCGACTCGGTCCGGTCGGTGCTTTCGGCGGCGATCGCCGAGCGGGCGCCGCCCAAGCCGGTGTTCGCGACGATCGACCAGCGGCTGGCGCATCTGCGCTGGCTCGGCGCGATGAGCGACAAGCTGCACAGGCAGAAGGCCGAGTTCGTGACGCGCGTCGACTTCCTCGAGACCCTCTGGTACGAGAGCACGCGCGCGGGGCTGGAGCCTGCGTTGATGCTGGGCCTGGTGCAGGTGGAGAGCGGCTTTCGCAAATACGCGATCAGCATCGTCGGCGCGCGCGGCTACGCGCAGGTGATGCCGTTCTGGGCGCGCCTGATCGGCGACGGCGACGTGGCGCGGCTCTTTCACATGCAGACCAACCTGCGCTTCGGCTGCGTCATCCTGCGCCACTATCTGGATCTCGAGAAGGGCGACCTCTATCTCGCGCTCGGCCGCTACAACGGCAGTCGCGGCCGGCCGGAGTATCCGAACGCGGTGTTCGCGGCGCAGCGAACCTGGATCGTGCCGGCGCGTTGAGGCGGACGCGTGAGGCTCAGAGGCCTCGCCAGGCCTTGGGCGCCGCCGCGTCGACGCCAAGCAGCGCGAGCACACGCTCGACGCTGTCGTCGACGATCTCGTCGATCGACTGCGGCCGGTGATAGAACGCCGGCAGCGGCGGGAAGACGATCGCGCCCATCTCGGTGGCGGCCGTCATGTTGCGCAGGTGAGCCAGGTTGAACGGTGTCTCGCGCACCATGAGGATCAGGCGCTTTCGCTCCTTCAGGGCGACGTCGGCGGCGCGCGTCAACAGATTGTCGGAGAGGCCGTGCGCAATCGCCGCCAGCGACTTCATCGAGCAGGGTGCGACCACCATCGCATCGACGGCGAACGAGCCGCTCGCGATCGCAGCGCCGACGTCGGCCGGGTTGTAGGCGACGCTTGCGCGGCTTTCGAGCGCATGGCGATCGAGGCCGAGCTCGTGATGCGCGTTCAGCACGCCGGCCGGCGTGACGACGAGATGCGTCTCGTGGCCGGTGTCGCGCAAGCGATCAAGCAGCCGCACCGCATAGATCGCACCGGTCGCGCCTGTGATGCCGACGACGACGCGTGGCGGTCGCACGGCTGCGGTCATGCCGCCGCGCGAAGGCTGGAGCTCAGGCGGGAACGCCGAGCGCCGGCTGCAACTCGCCGGCCTGGTACATCTCGGTCATGATGTCCGAACCGCCCACGAACTCGCCGTTGACGTAGAGCTGCGGAATGGTCGGCCAGTCAGAGTAGCTCTTGATGCCCTGGCGGATCTCTTCGTCCTCCAAGACGTTGACGGTCTTCAGGTCGGTCACGCCGCAGGACTTGAGGATCTGGATGGCGCGGCCAGAAAAGCCGCACATCGGGAACTGCGCCGTTCCCTTCATGAAGAGGACGACGCGATGGCCCTTGACCAGCTCGTCGATGCGCTGTTGAACGTCGCTCATGATGCCGAACCGCTCCGAAAAACTCGATGCAGCAACTGTAGCGGGAAACGTCTGGCCGGGAATTCAGAAGGAATACGAGGCGCCGAGCTGCAGGACGGGGGTTAGCCGCATGTCGCGAACCACGTCATCGAGGCTTTGCCCGCCGCCGAAGACACGGCCCAGGCGGACGACGTTGCCGGGGCTGAGCGAAACCAGGCCAAGGTCGGCGCTGAAGCTCCAGCCGCTGCGCGCGGCCGGGCTGCTGTAGCCGATGCCGATGTAGGGCACGGTGCCGCTGTCGTTGTTCGCGTCGTTGGCGTAGCCGAGGCTGGCCGAGGATCCAAACAAGCGGCGGTCGACGTTGAGAAGTCCGCTCGTCGGCGTCAGGGCCGGCGTGCCCCAGAGCGCGCTGCGCGGGCCGACGATCACGCCGCTGGTGGCGCGAAAGCCGCCGGCGGCGGTCTTGTCGTGTCCCGACGCCGCGCCGAAGTAGACGTCGCCCATGACGCTGAGGCCGCTCACCTGCAGGCCGGTGCCGTCGACCGATGTGCCACCGTTGCGGACGAGGGGCGCCGTCGCGCCATAGGAGATGCGGCCCTGGAAGCGCGCCCAGGGGACGCGATCCGCATCGGTCGAGAGCCCGTCGCCCCCGGCCCATGCCGCCAGCGGAGCGAACGCCGCAGCGGACAGTGCAAACCAGCGCAAGACATTCATGGCAACCTCCCTGACCGGTGGTTGAGGCAAACGGCGACGACGCCACTTCCCTGAGAAAACATCCTACGACCGCCGGGCCGCCGCGGGTTGGCTTTGCGCTGAACGGCGCTTCATTTCCGACCGTCGCGCGGCATTTGCACGACGCGCGCAACGCGCTTGCGTCAATCCGTGATGGTTGTCACCAGCCGTTACGGCGCCCGTGGAGGTCGCCGTGCTCCGGTCGCGCGCGGGTGGCCGGCGAGATCGCGGCGGAGCTCGATCTGCTCGAGGCCGGCCGCGACCATCAGCACGCGAACGTCTTCGGCCTGGTCGAAGCCGTGCTCCATCAAGAGCCATCCGCCAGCGCGCAGCGACGACCCGACGCCAGCGACGATGGCTCGCAGCGCGTCCAGGCCATCGTTGCCGGAGGCCAGTGCCGAGAGAGGTTCGTGCCTCAAGTTGGCAAGCGCAGGATCGTCTTCGCGCACATAGGGCGGGTTGGCGACAACGAGGTCGAATTGCCGGCCCTCGAGTCCTTGCCACCACGAGGCTTTCATCCATTCGACGTCGAGGCGGAGTCGCTCGCCGTTGCCCCTTGCCACCGCGAGCGCCGCCGCGCTCGCATCGGTCGCGGCCACTGCGGCTTGCGGATGCGCCTGCTTGATGGCCAACGCGATGGCGCCGCTGCCGGTGCCGAGGTCGGCGACCGTGGGTCGCTCGCTCCATGTCGGCAAGAGATCGAGCGCCCAGTCGACCAGCAACTCGGTCTCGGGTCGAGGCACGAGCACATCGGACGTCACTTCGAGCATCAGGCCATGAAACTCCTTCTCGCCGAGCAGGTAGGCGAGCGGCTCGCCGCCGGCGCGTCGTTCGAGCCAGGCCGACCAGCGCGCGCCGACCTCGCCGTCGAGCCCGTCATCGTCGTGGGCGATCAGGTGCGTGCGCGTTCTGCCGAGCAGGCGGGCGAGCATGAGCTGCGCGTCGAGCGAAGCGACGCCGCGCCCCCGCGCCTCGGCCAACGCGACTTTCACCGATGCTGCGTCGCTCACGCCGCGCCGCTCTCGAGCGCGGCCAACTGCTCGGCCGCCTGCGCGGCCTGCAGCGCCGCGATGATTTCGCCGACGTCGCCGTCGAGGATCGCCTGCAGCTTGTAGAGCGTGAGGCCGATGCGGTGGTCGGTGACGCGGCCTTGCGCAAAGTTGTAGGTGCGGATGCGGTCGCTACGGTCGCCCGTGCCGACCAGGCTCTTGCGCGTCGCCGCTTCCTTGGCGGCGCGCTCCGAGCGCTCCTTCTCGCGCAACCGTGCCGTCAGCACGGCCATCGCCTTGGCCTTGTTGCGATGCTGGGAGCGGTCGTCCTGGCACTCGGCGACGATGCCGGTCGGCAGGTGCGTGATGCGGATCGCGCTGTCGGTCTTGTTGACGTGCTGGCCACCAGCACCGCTGGCGCGAAAGGTGTCGATGCGCAACTCGTTCGGATCGAGCGTCAGTTCTTCCGTGGCATCGGGCTCGGGCAGCACGGCGACCGTGCAGGCGCTTGTGTGGATGCGGCCCTGCGTCTCGGTGACGGGCACGCGCTGCACGCGGTGGCCGCCCGACTCGAACTTGAGTTGCGCATAGACCGCGTCGCCCTCGATGCGAAAGACGATCTCCTTGTAGCCACCGAGGTCGCTCGCGCTCTGCGACATCACCTCGGTCTTCCAGCGCTGGCGCTCGGCGTAGCGCAGGTACATTCGCGCGAGGTCGCCGGCGAAGAGCGCCGATTCGTCGCCGCCCGTGCCGGCGCGGATCTCCAGGAAGACGTTGCGCGCGTCGTCGGGGTCGTGCGGCAGGAGCGCGGTCTGCAAGGCCTGCATCAGGCGGCCGAGCTCGGCGCTTGCGGCCTCTGCCTCTTCGCACGCCATCGCCGCCATCGCCGGGTCGCCGGCAGAGTCGGCGAGCAGCTCGTTCGCCGATGCGAGATCTGCTTCGCGCGCCTCATGGCGGCGGAACAGCCCGACCAGTTCGGCCGCCTCGGCGTGCTCGCGGCTCAACTCGCGATAGCGCTTCATGTCGGCGGCGATCGCCGGATCGGCGAGGGTAGCGTCGAGCTCGGAAAGACGAAGCGCAAGGCGTTCGAGCTGCTGGCGAAGAGACGGTTTCATGGTGGAGTAGGACGAAGATGACGACACGGCAGGGACGAAGGCAGGGCGCTCGGCGGCGCCGGCAAGCGATCGTCGCTAACGCTTGGTGTCGTCACCCGAGCTGCGGCCGCCCGAGCGGAGGAACAGCCGCGACACGGTCTGCGCCAGCCGCGTGCGCTCGTCGCCTTCCGTGGTGCGAAGTTCCGCGAGCGTGCCGTGCAGCATTTTCTGCGTCAGGCCTTTGGAAAGCGCTTCCAGCACGGCGCCCACATCCTCGCCGCTGGCGAGCAGCTTTCTCGCCCGCGCGATCTCGAGCGAGCGCCAATCGTCGGCCTGCGCATGCAGCGCCTGGATGAGCGGGATCGAGCCGCGCCGGTCGAGCCATTGCACGAAGCTCTGCACGCCGGTCTCGATGATGGCCTCGGCCTGTGCGACTGCGGCTTCGCGCTTCTCGCCCGCGGTCTGCACCAGCGCGGAGAGATCATCGATGGTGTAGAGGTAGACGTCGGAGAGGCGCGAGACCTCCGGCTCGATGTCGCGCGGCACGGCCAGGTCGACCATGAACATCGGACGGCGCCGCCGTGCCTTGAGCGCCCGCTCGACGGCGCCGAGGCCGATGATGGGCAGCGAGCTGGCGGTGCACGACACGACGATGTCGAACTCGGCCAGACGCGCGGGCAGGTCGGCGAGCGGCATCGTCGCTGCGCCGAAGCGCGCCGCCAGCGCTTCGGCCCGCTCGCTGCTCCGGTTGGCGATCGCCAGGAGCCGCGGCTGGCGCGCCGCGAAGTGCGTGGCGGCGAGCTCGATCATTTCGCCAGCACCGACGAACAGGATATTGGTCTCGCCGAGCGACTCGAAAAGCTGCGAGGCCAGGCGCACCGCCGCCGCCGCCATGCTGATCGAATGGCTGCCGATCTCGGTCGAGTTGCGCACTTCTTTGGCGACTGCGAACGAGCGCTGGAACATCTGCTGCAGCGTCGTTCCGAGCGTTCCGGCGCTATCGGCCTCGCGCACCGCCTGCTTGAGCTGGCCGAGGATCTGCGGCTCGCCGAGGACCATCGAGTCGAGCCCGCTGGCGACGCGAAAGGCGTGCCTCGCCGCCGAGGCGCCTTCCATCACGTAGGCATGCGAACGCAAGGTCTGGCTCGACACGCCACCCACGCCGGCGAGCCAGTCGACTGCCGGATCGACGGTGGCGACGTCGGCGCCGACATAGAGCTCGGTGCGATTGCAGGTCGAGACGATCGCCACCTCGCTCACGCGCTCGTACCGGGTGCGAAAGGCCTGCAGGGCGGCGGGCAGTTGCTGCGGCGAAAACGCGAAGCGACCGCGCAGATCCAGCGGCGCGGTCGTATGGTTGAGGCCCAGTGCGAAGACGCTCATCGCGAGATTATAAAATTCGTGCCGCCTGCCGAGCGCGGGCTCACTCGGAGGCCCTGGCCACCTTGAACCCGGTCGACGCCTTCTGGCATATCGCCAACTTCTTTGCCCCGGCGCTCGTCGTCGGCTACCTTGCCGCCGGTGCGACCAAGCTCTTGTGGCGCCGTGAGCTCGGCGCGATCGGCTGGTTGCGTCTGGGCGTCTGGCCGAGCGCGGCGATGGCCGTCGTGTCGTTGCTCGGGCTTGTCGTCTTCGAGCACGACGGCAAGATGCTGACCTACGGCGCGATGGTCCTGGCCTGCGCGACGGCCATCTGGTGGGGCGGTTTCCGCAACGGCCGCTGAGACGGCGGCCGGGGCCAGGCCTTCAGACAGCGACAGGCTCGCCGCGCAGCGAATGGCCGCGCACCTCGGTGATGCGGACGTCGACGAGCTGGCCGATCCGGTCGGCGGGAGCGGCAACGTTGACGACACGGTTGCACTCGGTGCGCCCCATCAGTTCGCCGGCTTGCTTGCGTGACGCCCCTTCGACAACGATCTTCTGCACGGTGCCCAGCCGCGATCGGCTGATCGCCGCGCCTTGTTCCTCGAGGCGTGCCTGCAATCGCTGCAGCCGCGCGAGCTTTTCGTCCGCGCTCGTCTCGTCGGCCAGTTGCGCCGCCGGCGTGCCTGGACGCGGGCTGAAGACGAAGCTGAAGCTGTGGTCGAAGCCGACTTCCTCGACAAGCGCCATCGTGCGCTCGAAGTCGGCCGCGGTCTCGCCGGGAAAGCCGACGATGAAGTCGCTTGAGATGGCGATGCCCGGCCGCACCGCGCGGAGCTTTTTTACCGTGCTCTTGAACTCGAGCGAGGTGTAGCCGCGCTTCATCGCCGCGAGGATACGGTCGCTGCCGTGCTGCACCGGCAGGTGGACGTGATCGACGAGCTTGGCAACGCGACCGTAGACCTCGATCAGGCTGGCCGTGAATTCCTTCGGGTGGCTGGTCGTGTAGCGGATCCGCTCGATGCCCGGGATCTCGGCCACGACCTCGAGCAGCGTCGCGAAGTCGGCGATCTCGGCGGTCCCGCCCATCGCGCCGCGGTAGGCGTTGACGTTCTGCCCGAGCAGCGTGACCTCGCGAACGCCCTGATCGGCGAGACCCGCTACTTCGGCGAGCACGTCGTCGAAGGGGCGCGACACCTCTTCGCCGCGTGTGTACGGGACGACGCAGTAAGAGCAGTACTTCGAGCAGCCTTCCATGATCGAGACGAAGGCCGTCGGCCCGTCGACGCGCGCCAGCGGCAAGTGGTCGAACTTCTCGATCTCGGGAAAGCTGATGTCGATCTGCGGGCGCTGCTCGGCGCGCTGCCGCTCGAGCATCGCCGGTAGCCGGTGCAGGGTCTGCGGGCCGAACACGAAGTCGACGTAAGGCGCACGCTTCACGATCGCCGCGCCTTCCTGGCTGGCGACACAGCCGCCGACGCCGATGAGCGTGCCCTTTGCCTTCAGATGCTTGACGCGGCCGAGGTCGCTGAACACCTTCTCTTCGGCCTTCTCGCGCACCGAGCAGGTGTTGAAGAGGATGAGGTCGGCCTGCTCGACGTCGCCGGTCGGCTCGTAGCCGGCCGCTGCGTGCAGCACGTCGGCCATCTTGTCCGAGTCGTAGACGTTCATCTGGCAGCCGAAGGTCTTGATGAAGACCTTCGGTTTGGTCGTCGCGGCGGTCATGGCTTGGTCCAGACCTGGGCGATCGGATCGAAGGACCACGCCGCGGCTTCGTCGGCAGTCCTGGGCCACGGCTTGTTGGCCGCTTCGTCAATGGTGAGGATCCAGACGTCCTTGACCAGTCCGAATGGATCGATGGTGTAGTGAACCAGGAATGGACCGCCGTAGACGGCCACCGGGACCACCATCATGTTGTTGGTGTCGCGGATGCGCGTGCCCGGCGAGAGCCGTGCCGGTTGGCCGTTCAACGCGATGTCCGGCGCCGCGCCGAAGACGACGGCACCGCGCAGGGCATTCGGCGGGAAGTTGCGTTGCGTCTGCGCGACCACCGGCAAAGCCAGGAGGCATGCGGCGGCAAAGGCGAAGGCGCGGAGAAGCATGGAGGTCTGGTGGCGCTTCAGGGACTCGAACCCCGGACCTGCGGATTATGATTCCGTCGCTCTAACCGACTGAGCTAAAGCGCCTGAGCCCACGAGTATAACGACCGGTTTTCGGGGCCGGCAGTCCTCACCGCTTCTCCCAGCTCCCGTGCCGCCCGGCGGCACCTCGACTTTCCGGCTCGGCCCTCCTCATGTTCAGCTTCTTCAGAAAGAAACCGGCCGACGCCCCGGAAGGCGCGACCAGCGCTGCGCCGACGCCCGATGGACCGGCGGCTGCGCCATCCGCGACTGGCCGGCCGCGAACCGCGCTCGAATGGCTGAACGCCGACGTCGGCGAGCTTCTCCTCGGCAAGAAGCCGGCCGATGCAGCCATGCCTCCCGAATCGCCTGCCGAGCCACCGCCTGTCGGGTCGGTGCACGCGCCTGCGTCGTTGCCCGCCGCAGTGCCCGACCCGACACCTGCCGAGGATCGCAGTGACTGGCTCGCCAAGCTCAAGACCGGGCTGCGCAAGACCGGCTCGAACATCGCCCAGGCGCTCGTCGGCGCGAGCATCGACGACGCCATGTACGAAGACCTCGAGGCCGCGCTGCTGCAAGCCGACGCCGGGGTCGCGGCGACCCGCCATCTGCTCGACGACCTGCAGCGCCGCGTCACCCGCGCCGAGTTGCGCGACCCGGCCGCCGTGCGCGACCTGCTCGTCGATGGCCTCGCCGACCTGCTCGCGCCGCTCGAAAGGCCGCTCGTCATCGGCGAGCACGTGCCGACCGTGATCATGGTCGTCGGCGTCAATGGCGCCGGCAAGACGACGAGCGTCGGCAAGCTGGCCCGCCACCTCGTCGATGCCAACCAGAAGGTGTTGCTCGCTGCTGCCGACACCTTTCGTGCCGCGGCGCGCGAGCAGTTGCTTGCGTGGGCCGAACGTGCCGAGCCGGGCGGTGACCCGCTCGACGCGGCGCCTCGCGGCAACGCGGCCAGGCGCATCGAGATCGTCAGCCAGGAAGGCGGCGACCCGGCCGGCGTGACTTTCGACGCCGTCGTTGCGGGGCGGGCGCGTGGCTGCGACGTCGTCATCGCCGACACGGCAGGGCGCCTGGCGACGCAGGCCCACCTGATGGAAGAGCTGAAGAAGATCCGCCGCACGATCGGCAAGGCCGAGCCCGGCGCGCCGCACGAAGTATTGCTCGTCATCGACGGCAACACCGGCCAGAACGCGCTCGCCCAGGTGCAGGCTTTCGACGCCGCGCTGCAACTCACCGGGCTCATCATCACCAAGCTGGACGGCACGGCCAAGGGCGGCGTGCTGGCGGCGATCGCGCTCTGGTCGCGCTCGCGCGAGCAGCCTCTGCCGGTGTACTTTGTCGGCGTCGGCGAAAAGCTCGCTGACCTGCAGACCTTTCGTGCCCGCGAATTCGCGCAGGCCCTGCTCAGCTAGCCGTGGTCAGTGCTGCTCGCGCGGCGGCAGGACCGGCGTCACCGACTCCTCGAGTTCGTCAAACCAGGTCGAGCCGGTGGGCTCGAGCACCTCGATGACTTCACCCTGGGTCCAGTCGCGATCGGTGTCGGCGAAGGGGTTGGCGGTTGGCGCGGCCGCAGCGGCGATATTCTCGCCGGCCCCGGCAGCGACCGTTTCAGACGCGACCACGACCGCGCCGGTGGTCAGCGGCTGCAGGTCGACGAGCGGCTTCTTGCCCATGCCCGCAGGCACAGCCGGCGTGCGCGGCAGCAGCTTGTCGCGCGCCGCCTCGATGGTGGGCAGGCGCTCCTCGTTCCAGACATGGACCGGAATGTTCGCCGCCTGGAGAACGCGCTCGACGCGGTCGAGCCGGGCACGGAGTTTCTCGCCGAGCTGCTCGACCGGCGGCCGGATCTCGACCACGGCAATGACCTGCGAAGTCACGTCGCAAACGACGAAGTCGACGCACTGGCTGCCGAGGCGGCGCATCCATTCGGCGTAGGAGTTGCGCTTGGGCACGTTGAGAAAGCGCGCGATCGGCACCTGGGCGAGGATCATGTAGCCGGGCAGGGCGAGCTTGAGGGTGCTGAAGGCGAGCCGTTCCGAGGAGCGCAGGATTCGCGTCGGCTCGGGTGGCCAGGCGGCGAGCGTGTCGAGTCGCTCCGTCGCCTGCTCGGGACGCTCGGTCTCACCGGTGCGCCGGGCCAGCCACCAGACGAGCGGCAGGGCGCAGGCCAGCGCCAGCACGGAGATCAGGTACGGATCCATCAGCTCGTCTTCGTCGAGGCAGCGCCAGCGCACCGGGTGCGGCAGGCGGGATTCAGCGTGGGCCTCCGAAGTTCTTCATGCCGCCCATGCGCTTCATCATCTTCATCATGCCGCCGCCCTTCATCTTCTTCATGATGTCGCGCATCTGCTCGAACTGGTTGAGCAGACGGTTCACTTCCTGCACCTGGACGCCCGCGCCGCCAGCGATGCGGCGCTTGCGCGTGGCCTTCAGCAGATCGGGCTTTCTCCGCTCCAGCGGCGTCATCGAACAGATGATTCCTTCCATGCGGCGAACGTCGCGTTCGGCGCGCTCCATCTCGGCCGGGCCGAGATTGGCAGCGCGGCCGCCGGTGAATTGAGAGGGTAGCTTGTCGACGAGGCCGCCAAGCCCGCCCATCTTCTTCATCTGTGAAATCTGCGACAGGAAGTCGTTCAGATCGAAGCTGTCGCCGGCCTTGACCTTGTCGGCGAGCTTCTGCGCTGCCGCGACGTCGACGTTCTTCTGCACCTCTTCGACGAGGCCGACGATGTCGCCCATGCCGAGCACGCGGCCGGCGTGGCGCGCCGCGTCGAAGACCTCGAGCCCGTCGATCTTCTCGCTGGTGCCGGCGAACTTGATTGGCGCGCCGGTGATGGCCCGCACCGACAGCGCGGCGCCGCCGCGCGAGTCGCCGTCGAGCTTGGTCAGGACGATGCCGGTGAGCGGCAGCGCCTCCTTGAAGGCCTTGGCGGTGTTGACCGCGTCCTGACCCTGCATGGCGTCGACGACGAACAGCGTCTCGATAGGATGGAGCGCCGCGTGCAATTCGCGGATCTCGGCCATCAGCTTCTCGTCGATGGCGAGCCGCCCGGCGGTGTCGACGAGCAGCACGTCGAAGTAGTGGCGCTTCGCGTGGTCGAGGGCGGCGAGGGCGATCGCCAGCGGCGTGTCGCTCGCGCTCGACGGGAACCACTCGGCGCCGGCTTGCCTTGTCACCGTCTTGAGCTGCTCGATTGCGGCCGGGCGATAGACGTCGACCGAGACGGTCAGCACCTTCTTGCGGCGCTTTTCGATGAGGTGCTTGGCGAGCTTGGCGGTCGTCGTCGTCTTGCCGGCGCCCTGCAGGCCGGCCATCAGGATGACCGCGGGCGGCTGCGTCGTGAGGTCGAGGTCGGCGACGCCTTCGCCCATCGTCGCCGCCAGTTCGCGATTGACGACGCCGACGAAAGCCTGGCCCGGCGAGAGCGAGCCGACGACCTCGGCGCCGAGCGCGCTTGCCTTGACGCGGGCGATGAAGTCACGCACCACCGGCAGCGCGACGTCGGCTTCGAGCAGGGCCACGCGCACTTCGCGCAGCATGTCCTGGACGTTGTCTTCGGTGATGCGGGCCTGGCCTCGCATCGTCTTCACGAGCCGGCTCAGGCGATCGGTCAGGGCAGAAGCCATCGGGCGCGCACGCGGCCGGGCCGAAGTGCGAAAGTACACTTAAGCGATGATTCTATCGTTCGGTGCCGACTCGGCCCGCCTCTCCGCGGGTGCCATCGCACTGGCGCTGCCGAGCGTCGTGGCACTCGCCTGCTACGTCGGCGCGGCAATGCCGAGCGAGCGATTCTCGGGCAGCCTGCGCAAGGCCTTGGTCGTCGGCTGGATCGCGCAAGGCCTCTCGATCGCCATCGACATCGCGGGCATCGGCTCCTCGGTGCCGGGGGCCCGCTTCGGCTTCGCGCCGGCGCTGTCGGTCACGGTCTGGCTCGTGCTCGCGGTCTACGAACTCGAGAGCCTGTCGGTGCCCTTGCCCGGCGCACGCCGCGCCCTTGCAGCCTGCGGCGTCGTCGTCGTAGTGCTCGCCTGGATCTACCCGGGGCGGGTCCATCCGCAAGCGGCGTCGATCTGGGCGCCGTTGCACTGGCTGCTCGGCATCGCGTCGTATGGCCTCTTCGGCGTGGCCGTGCTGCATGCCTTGCTGCTCAACCGCGCCGAGCGACAGATGCGTCGCACCGCCGCGCCCGTCGCCGGCGCGCCCACGCAGGGCCTGCCCCTGTTGCGGCTCGAGCGCCTGACATTCCGTTTCGTCGCTGCCGGCTTCATCGTGCTGTCGGCGGCGATCGTTCTCGGCGCGTGGTTCGCCAACCCGTGGCGATGGGATCACAAGGCCGTGTTCTCGATTCTCGGCTGGATCGTTTTCGCGGGCCTCCTGGCCGGCCGGCGCGCATTCGGCTGGCGCGGGCTGAAGGCGGCCGGCTGGCTGTATGCCGGCGCCGTGCTGTTGCTGCTCGCCTACGTCGGCTCGCGCTTCGTGCTCGAGGTCTTGCTGCAACGCGCTCCGCCGATGACCTGATGAAGATCCTGCTCTTTCTCGTCGCCGTCTTCGTCCTGCTCTGGTTGCTGCGTGGCGGCATGAGTCGTCGCGCGCCGCCGCGCCCACCGGGCCCGCGAGGGTCGGGCGAGCCGCAGCCGATGCTGGTCTGCGCGCAGTGCGGCGTGCACTTGCCGCGCGACGATGCCTTGCCCGGCCGCGGCGGCGTGTTCTGCAGTGAAGCGCATCGAACGGCGTTCGAACAGTCGAAGCCCGGTGGGTCATGAGCATTACGCGCCCGGCGGCGCTGCCCGACGAGTCCTGGTTCGGCGCCTTCGGCCCCACCAGCGACACGACCTCGCTCAACGACGAGTCGCATTTCACTGCCTCCTGGCACAGCGAGGCGCAGCAACCGGGCCGCGTCGCGCGACCGTCGCGCGAAGTCGCGTCGACGACCTTCGAGCGTATCTACCGCGCCTTCATCGCCGCGCGCGCGGCGCTCGGCGTGGCGCTGGTCGCGACGCTGGTGGTCGGCGGCGTGTTCGGTCTGCGCCCGACCTTTCCGATCATCGCCCTGAGCGTCGCCTTCGCGACGCTCGCCATCAGCATGTGGCTCTTGCCGCGGTTTCGCCGGCCGGGCGCGCCGCACACGCTGGCGCGGCTGCGCAGCCCGCAATGGATCGCCACGATCGGCGCCGATCTGGCCTTCTTCACCGGGCTGCACGTGGCCTCGCCGGGATCGAGCTTCAACTACGTCGCGCTGCTCGTCCTGCCGGTGCTGATGGCCGGCGTGCTGACGCCGCGCGTGCTTGCGCTCGCCACCGCGGCGCTGGCGACGCTGGCCTTGCTCGGCACGGCCTGGCTCGGCCTTCTTTCAGGCGGCGACGCGACCTTGCTCATGACCCAGGCGGGCCTCGCCGGCAGCGGTTTCTTCGTCATCACCGTACTGGCCGGCGAACTGGCCGGACGGATCGCCCGCGAAGAACTGAGCGCGCGCGGCAGTCTCGAAATGGCACGCCAGCAAGCGGCGTTGAACCGCCTCGTCATCGAAGAGATGGAAGACGGCGTGCTCGTCGTCGACCGTGGCGGCAAGGTGCGCGCCGCCAATCCGTCGGGGCGACGCCTGCTCGCTCCCGAAGGCATGAGTCGCGCCGCGCCGTTCCAGCTGCGCGGCGTGCCGGCCTGGGGCGCACTCGTCGACTCCGTCGAGCGCGCGTTCGCCGAGGCCGCGTGGCCGGAAGCGGGCCGCGACGTGCCTTTGCAGTTCGCGCCCGACTCGCATCGCATCCTGCGTGTTCGCGCTCGCTTCACGCGCAAGCGCGAGCCGCGCGCCAGCGAGGAAGTGTGCGTGCTGTTCCTCGAGGACGTGCGCAGCGTGCAGGCGCGCAGCCGCCAGGAAAAGCTCGCCGCGATGGGTCGTGTCTCGGCGGGCATCGCGCACGAGATTCGTAATCCGCTCGCTGCCATTGCCCAGGCCAACGCACTGTTGTCCGAGGACGCGACCGACCCTGCGCAGCGTCAGCTCATGCGCATGGTGACTGAAAACGTCGAGCGGCTGAAGCGCATCGTCGACGACGTCATGGAGGTGGCGCCGGGCCGCGTCCAGGACGTCGGCGCGATCGACGCGACGGCGCAGATCGCCGAGGTGTGCGGCGAATGGGCGCAGGCCGGGGGCGTGCAGCTCGGAGAGCAGAGCGTGCTGCGCGTCGAGCTGCCGAGCGAGCCGATCGGCGTGATGTTCGACGCCGAGCACCTGCGCCGAGTCCTCGTCAACCTGCTCGACAACGCGCGCCGCCACGCCAGCCATCGGCCCGGTGCGATCCTTTTGACCTTGCGCGCCGATGCCGATGCGCACGCCGAATTCGCTGTCCTTTCCGATGGCGCGCCGATCCCGGCCGACGTCGAACCCTATTTGTTCGAGCCGTTTTTCTCGACGCGCAGCCGCGGCGCGGGTCTGGGCCTTTACATTTGCCGTGAGCTCTGCGAGAGGTACGGGGCGCGCATCGACTATCGGCTGCTGCCGCCCGACGCGCCGCGCCGCAACGAGTTCTTCGTCGACGTGCGCCGTGTCGCCCTGCAACCCTCGGAAGCCCGCTTGCACCTCACTTCATGACCACCGCCTCGCACTTCAGCCTGCTCGTCGTCGACGACGAACCCGATCTGCGAACGCTCTACGAGCTGACGCTGCTGCGCGAGGGCTACGACCTCGACACCGCGGGCACGGTGCAGGAAGCCTTGCTCCATCTCAAGGACCGAACCTATAGCGCCGTCATCACCGACATGCGCCTGCCCGACGGCTCGGGCCTCGACGTGCTGCACTGGCTCGAGGAGAGCGGGCGCCGCGAGAAGACGATCGTCATCACCGCTTACGGCTCTTCCGAGAACGCGGTCGAGGCGCTGAAGGCGGGTGCGTACGACTACCTGACCAAGCCCGTCGACCTGAAGCAGTTTCGCGGTGTCGTTGCTTCGGCGCTCGGCCGTGGCGGCGGCGGCCCGACCGTCGACCCGGCCAGCCTGCCTTCGGAGCAGCATCGCGCCATGCCGCCGCTGCGCCCGGCGCGTCCTGTCGCGGCGCCGGTGGCGATTCCGGTGAGCCAGGCGCTCGGTCGCATGGCGGGCAACTCGACGGCGATGCAGCAGGTCCGCTCGCTGGTCGAGAAGGTCGCGCGCAGCATGGCGCCGGTGCTCGTGGCGGGCGAGTCCGGAACCGGCAAGGAGCTCGTGGCACGGGCGATCCACGAGGTCAGCGTGCGTGGCGCCATGCCCTTCGTTCCGGTCAATTGCAGTGCCATCCCCGAGCAGTTGCTCGAGGCCGAGTTCTTCGGCTATCGCAAGGGCGCGTTCACCGGCGCCAATGACGATCGCGAAGGGTTCTTCCAGGCCGCCAACGGCGGCACCCTCTTCCTCGACGAGATCGGCGACTTGCCCTTGTCGATGCAATCCAAGCTGCTGCGCGCGATCCAGGAGCGATCGGTGCGGCCGGTCGGCGCGGTCACCGAGCAGCCGGTCGACGTGCGTCTCTTGAGCGCCACGCACAAGGACCTGGGCGCCGAGGTGCTGGCCGGCCAGTTTCGCCAGGACCTTTATTACCGGCTGAACGTGATCCAGATCCGCGTGCCGCCGCTGCGCGAGCGACTCGAGGACCTGATGGGCATCAGCGAGCGTGTGCTCGAGCGCCTCGCGCGCGACGCCGGCGTCTGGCCGGCGCCGCGTCTTACGCGCGACGCGCTCGTCCATCTCTCGCGCTATCCCTTTCCGGGCAATGTGCGCGAGCTCGAGAACATGCTGCATCGCGCGGTGGCGCTATCCGGCGGCGAGGAACTCGACGTCTACGACCTCGACCTGCCGGAATCCGTCTTCACCGACAGCGCCGCGCAGGAACTCGACCGACTGCCGACCGAGGCCAGCGTTGCGGAGCGCGCCTTGCCGCCGGCGCTGCCGGTCGAAGAGCCCTTGCCGAAGGACCTGGCTCGTTACCTCGACGATGTCGAGCGCGAGATCCTCGTGCGTGCCCTCGAGCATCACCGCTACAACCGCACGGCGGCCGGCATCAGCCTGGGCCTGTCGCTGCGCCAGATGCGCTATCGCATGGCGCGGCTGAACGTCAACGTCGGCGGCGATCTCGCCGGCACCGACCGCGAGTGACTTCCGGCGAGCCGCGTCCGTCGACGCCGCGGGACGCGTGGCGGGCGGGCTGGTTGCGCGGCGCACGACGCATCGCATCGCCGAATTTCGGGCCACGGCCGGCTGGCCAGGCGATCGACCTCGTCATCGTCCACTCGATCAGCCTGCCGCCCGGCGAATACGGCGGCGACGCGATCGAGCGGCTGTTCACGAATCGCCTGGTCGCCGGCGCGCATCCGTCGTTCGACAGCATCGCCGGGATGCGCGTTTCCGCTCACTTCCTGGTGCGCCGCGACGGCGGTTTGCTGCAGTTCGTCTCGTGCGACGAGCGCGCCTGGCATGCCGGCATATCGAGCTGGCGCGGGCGCGCCGATTGCAACGACTTCTCGATCGGCATCGAGCTCGAAGGTCTGGAAGGCGACACCTTCGAAGCGGCCCAGTACGAGTGCCTCGCGGCGACGCTGGTGAGCATCGTCGCGCGCTATCCGGTACGCGCCGTGACCGGCCACGAGCACGTCGCCCCGGGCCGCAAGAAAGACCCCGGACCGGGCTTCGACTGGGCCGAGCTGGGGCGCCGGGCGCACGGCCTCGTCGTGGAATTTGTACCGTGAAATATGTACGGGTTCATACGCTATAGGTAGTGCTTGTTGTCAACATTGACCCCAGATATAGTGTCCAGCGATGCTATGCTGGACCTTTAGTCCAGACCTGATCCAGACCTGATCCAGACCTGAATTCGAGACCGGAAGACGGTCAAAACGCCACCCCATCGGCGACAAACATCAGACCTCGGCGGCAATGAGCCAGCCGACGTTCCCCAGAGGAGATTGCATGCAAGCTACCCCCGCCCAGGCGACGCCCGCGACCGCCGCCGTACCGCGTTCCGCGGCGCGGCCGGCAACGGCCGTGTCGGCGTACCAGGGCTATCAGATCCTGCGCCGTAATGGCGCTGTCGTTTCGTTCGAGCCGAACAAGATCGCGGTCGCCTTGATGAAGGCGTTTCTCGCCGTCCACGGCACCCAGGGCGCAGCCTCGGCGAGCGTGCGCGAGACGGTCGACGGGCTCACCGAGTCGGTCGTCCGCGCCTTGCTGCGCTCGCGCCCCGGCGGCGGCGCCTTCCACATCGAAGACATCCAGGACCAGGTCGAGCTCGGCCTGATGCGCGGTGGCCACCACGAGGTCGCCCGTGCCTACGTGCTCTACCGCGAGCGCCGCGCCCAGGAGCGCGCCAAGCAGGCCCCGGTGGCCGCGAAGGTCGAACCGGTGCTGATGGTCACTGACCGCGGCAACCGCGTGCCGCTCGACGCGGCGCGCCTGCAGACACTGATCGAGACCTCGTGCGCCGGCCTCGGCGCCGACGTCCGGCCCGAGCCCATCCTTGCCGAGACCAAGCGCAACCTCTACGACGGCGTGCCGATCGACGAAGTGCACAAGGCGGCCATCCTCGCCGCGCGCACGCTGATCGAGAAGGACCCTGGCTACACGCGCGCCACGGCGCGGCTGCTCCTGCACACGATCCGGCGCGAGATTCTCGGCGAGGAGCTGCTCCATTCCGACATGCAGGCGCGTTACCCCGACTACTTCGCCCAGTTCGTGAAGAGGGGCGTGCACGCCGAGCTGCTCGACGAAAAGCTGTTGCAGTTCGACCTCGTCCGGCTCGGCGCGGCGCTGAAGGCCGACCGCGACCTGCAGTTCGACTACCTCGGCCTGCAGACCCTGTACGACCGCTACTTCCTGCATATCGAAGAGGCCCGGATCGAGCTGCCGCAGGCGTTCTTCATGCGCGTGGCGATGGGTCTGGCGATCGGCGAGATCGATCGCGAGGCGCGCGCCATCGAGTTCTACGAGGTGCTCTCGAGCTTCGACTTCATGAGCTCGACGCCGACGCTATTCAACGCTGGAACGCGCCGCTCCCAGCTCTCGAGTTGCTATCTCACGACCGTCTCCGACGACCTCGACGGTATCTACGAGGCGCTCAAGGAAAACGCGCTGCTCTCCAAGTTCGCCGGCGGCCTGGGCAACGACTGGACCAACGTTCGCGCCCTCGGCAGCTACATCAAGGGCACGAACGGCAAGAGCCAGGGCGTGGTGCCGTTCCTGAAAGTCGTGAACGACACGGCGGTCGCGGTCAACCAGGGCGGCAAGCGCAAGGGCGCGGTCTGCGCCTACCTGGAAAGTTGGCACCTCGACATCGAAGAATTCCTCGAGCTGCGCAAGAACACCGGCGACGACCGGCGGCGCACGCACGACATGAACACCGCCAACTGGGTGCCCGACCTGCTGATGAAGCGCGTCATGGAAGGTGGCGACTGGACCTTGTTCTCGCCCTCGACCTGCCCCGACCTGCACGACAAGTTCGGCAAGGCCTTCGAGACCGCATACGTCGGCTACGAAGAGAAGGCGGCCCGCGGCGAGGTCAAGCTCTTCAAGAAGATGAAGGCCGCCGATCTCTGGCGCAAGATGCTGACGATGCTGTTCGAGACCGGGCATCCCTGGATCACCTTCAAGGACGCCTGCAACGTGCGCTCGCCGCAGCAGCATGTCGGCGTCGTCCACTCGAGCAACCTCTGCACCGAGATCACGCTCAACACCGGCGATACCGAGATCGCGGTCTGCAACCTCGGCTCGGTCAACCTCGCCCAGCATGTGGTGAACGGTGCGCTCGACCAGGTCAAGCTGAAGAAGACGATCGCCACGGCGATGCGCATGCTCGACAACGTCATCGACATCAACTACTACGCGGTCAAGAAGGCGCGCGACTCGAACCTGCGCCATCGCCCGGTCGGCCTCGGCATCATGGGCTTCCAGGACGCGCTTTACGAGATCGGCGTGCCCTACGCATCGGAGGCGGCCGTGAGCTTCGCCGACCGCTCGATGGAAGCGGTCTGCTATCACGCCTACTGGGCCTCGACCGAGCTGGCCGCCGAGCGCGGCCGCTACTCGAGCTTCCGCGGCTCGCTCTGGGATCGCGGCATCCTGCCGATCGACACGCTCGACCTGCTGGCCGAGCAGCGCGGCACGCTCGCGGGCGGCGGTGGTTCGCTGGTCGACGTCGACCGCTCGTCGACGCTCGACTGGAACGCGCTGCGCGCGCGTATCGGCGAGCACGGCATGCGCAACTCCAACTGCGTTGCCATCGCGCCGACGGCGACCATCTCCAACATCGTCGGCGTGAGCGCTTCGATCGAGCCTTCGTTCGGCAACCTGTCGGTCAAGTCCAACCTGTCGGGCGAGTTCACGATCGTCAACGAGTACCTGGTGCGCGACCTGAAGAAGCTCGGCCTCTGGGACGAGGTGATGGTCATGGACCTGAAGCACTTCGACGGTTCACTGCAGCGCATCGACCGCGTTCCGGCCGACGTGAAGGCGCGCTACGCCACCGCCTTCGAGATCGAGACGCAGTGGCTGGTCGAGGCCGCGGCGCGGCGCCAGAAGTGGATCGACCAGGCGCAGTCGCTCAATATCTACATGGCCGGCGCCTCGGGCAAGAAGCTCGACGAGACCTACAAGCTGGCGTGGATCCGCGGCTTGAAGACGACCTACTACCTGCGCACGCAGAGTGCGACGAACGCCGAGAAGTCGACGGTGAAATCGAGCCAGCTCAACGCGGTGGCCAGCGGCGGTCGATCGTCCGCGGCGCAGGCATCGAACGCGACCGCGATGCCCAACCTGTCGAGCGACACCGATCTCGCTTCGGACGTGAAGTTCTGTGCGCTCGACAACCCGGAGTGCGAAGCGTGTCAGTGAAGCGCGATGCGCAATTCGTGATCGCGCGGCGAGCATCGCATCGTGATGTTTGCATCGCGAGTGCGATGCGACGGAGCAACATTCATGAGCCTCTTGCGTCGATAAGCCTTGGGCTTTCGCACGCATCGCTCGGATAATCAACAGGCAGAGGAAATATCCGCAATGCTGGTTTGGGAAGAAGACAGAGCCACCGAGAAAGTTCACGCCGCAAGCACCGCGCACCGCGCGGTATCCGCCTTGCGTTCGCTGCCGTCGGCGCCCGCAGAGACTCTGCCCGCCATCGATTCGCGCACCTCGCCGACGGGCGTGGTACCGACCGCCGCAACGCCGATCGCGCGTCGCGTCAACGCCGCCGACAAGCGCATCATCAACGGTCGCACCGACGTCAACCAGCTCGTTCCGTTCAAGTACAAGTGGGCTTGGGAGAAGTACCTCGCCACCTGCGCCAACCACTGGATGCCGCAGGAAGTGAACATGTCGCGCGACATCGCGACCTGGAAGGATCCGAACGGCCTCACGGAAGACGAGCGGCGCATCGTCAAGAGAAACCTCGGCTTCTTCGTCACCGCCGATTCGCTCGCCGCCAACAACATCGTGCTCGGCACCTACCGGCACATCACGGCGCCCGAATGCCGCCAGTTCCTCTTGCGCCAGGCGTTCGAGGAAGCGATCCACACGCACGCCTACCAGTACATCGTCGAGTCGCTCGGTCTCGACGAGAGCGAGATCTTCAACGCCTACAACGAGATCCAGTCGATCCGCGACAAGGACGAGTTCCTGATCCC
>JBBRLS010000010.1:0-94449 GCA_038231215.1 Burkholderiales bacterium
CCGGCGCCGTCGCCGAACAGGCAGGCGCTGATCAGCACGCCCGGGTCGTTGTCGAGGTACATCGCGGCGCTGCTGACCTCGACGCAGACCGAGAGCACGTGCGCGGCCGCGCCCGAGGCAAGCAGCGAGCGGCCGAGCTGCAGGTTGGGCAGCGCCGCAGCGCAGCCCTGGCCGACGAGGTCGTAGGCCTGCACGTCGGCACGCAGGCCGAGCCGCTCGACGACATAGCCCGAGAGCCCGGGGCAAAGGTAGCCCGTGCAGGTGCTGACGACGACGGCATCGATGTCGGCGGCCGCCAGCCGCGCGGATTCGAGGGCACGCGCAGCGGCCTCGCTTGCCAACGCCGGCGCGTTGGCAAGAAAGCGGCGATCGAGCGTGTCGGGGTCGATCGTGAAGACCTCGTCGAGCGAACCGAGCGCCAAGCGACGCGCCTCGATGCCGTTGTCGCGCTGCAGGACGGTGCGGGCGATCAGATGCGAGCGCGTGTCGAGCCTCGCGAACCAGTCGGAGCGCTGAAAGGCGGCCAGGCATTCGGCCTTGGTGAAGCGCGAGGGAGGCGTGGCGGTGCCGAGGCCGCGGAGGAACATTCGATTCTGAGTTCGGGTCGGGAGAGTTCGGAGTATGCGGGAAGGCTCGGGACCACCCGACCGCAGCGCGCTCGTACGCCCGAAGCGTATCCGCACACAGTGCAGGTACCGCTCGGCTCAATCGTCGATCGAGATCGACTGCGCGACCAGAACCCCCGTTGGCGTCGAACTTGCCTTCGATCTCGACGCTATGGCCGGCCATCGAGGCCGGGGTCGTGCCATTGAAGAAGGTGCTCGTCGTCCAGCGGACCGGGATGGGCCGATCGCGTGGCGACGCTGCTGCAACGGCTCGGCGTGCGCCACGGCCTGGTCAACCTCGGTGGCGACATCCGCGTCGTCGGACCGCGCCCCGGCCGGATCACACTCACATCCGACCGCGTGCCTTCGGTGCCGGGCCGATCCTGCGCGCGACCCTCGTTCCCTCCACGCCGACGACGCGGCCGACCGCGAAACAGTGCGGCTCGCACCAGATCGAGGAAGCCTTCTCCAGGACGAGGTCGGTGGTCCGGATCATTCCTTCGGTCAGTTGGGCAAAGCCTTGCGGCGGATTCAGTTCGTTGGCAACGGTCATGGAGAGTTCGAGTGAGGTTGGAGCCTGATTGTCCGACACATCGAGGAAGGCCCGCCGCCCGCGCCTTCGCCGTCACCTGTGTGTTGGTAGAGTGCCCCGATGACGAACTATCGGATCGCCCTCATTCCCGGCGATGGCATCGGCAAGGAAGTGATTCCGGCGGGCCGCGAAGTCCTCGAAACGCTCGCCGCCATCGAAGGCTCGCCATCGTTCGCGTTCAGCGCCTTCGACTGGGGCGGCGACCACTACCGTGCGCATGGCGCGATGATGCCGGCCGACGGCCTCGACCTCATTCGACATCACGACGCCATCCTGTTCGGCTCGGCCGGCGACCCGGCGATTCCCGACCACGTCACGCTGTGGGGGCTGCGGCTGAAGATCTGCCAGGGCTTCGACCAGTACGCCAACGTGCGGCCCACGCGCATCCTGCCCGGCCTCGAAAGCCCGTTGCGAAATTGCCGCCGCGAAGACCTCGACTGGGTGATCGTGCGCGAGAACTCCGAGGGCGAGTACTCGGGCGTCGGAGGCCGTGTCCACCAGGGGCAGCCGATCGAGGCGGCCATGGACGTCTCGCTCATGACGCGTGCCGGCGTCGAACGCATCCTGCGCTTCGCCTTCCGTCTGGCGCAATCGCGGCCGAGGAAGCTGCTCACGGTCGTCACCAAGTCGAATGCACAGCGCCACGCGATGGTGATGTGGGACGAGATCGCGGCGAGCGTCGCAGGCGAGTTTTCCGACGTGCGCTGGGACAAGGAGCTGGTCGACGCGGCGACCGCTCGCATGGTCAACCGCCCGGCTTCGCTCGACACGCTGGTCGCCACCAATCTGCACGCCGACATCCTGAGCGACCTGGCCGCCGCCCTGGCTGGCAGCCTCGGCGTGGCGCCCACCGCCAACCTCGACCCGGAGCGCCGCTACCCGTCGATGTTCGAGCCGATCCACGGCTCGGCCTTCGACATCATGGGCCAGGGCATCGCCAACCCGATCGGCACGTTCTGGTCGCTGGTGATGCTGCTCGAGCACCTGCGCGAGCCGGTCGCCGCGCGTCGCGTGATGCGCGCCGTCGAGCGGGTCACCGCCGACTCGCGGCTGCACACGCGCGACCTCGGCGGCAGCGCCACGACCGCGCAGGTCACGAAGGCGGTGTGCGCCTTTCTCGTCGAAAAAGAAGGAGTCAAGCAATGACCCGATTCGCGCTCGGGCGCCGCACCGATCACCCTTGCCGGGACAGGACATGAACAAACGCAAGGTCGCCATCGTCACCGGCTCGGGCACCGGCGTCGGCGCGGCCACCGCGCTCGCCCTCGCCGGTCGCGGCTACGACGTCCTCATCAACTACTCGAAGAGCGAGACCGAGGCGAAGGCGTCAGCGTCGGCCTGCGCAGCCGCCGGTGCCGACACGCTGCTCGTGCGCGGCAGCGTCGCCGACGACGCCGACTGCCGCGCCATGGCCGAGGCCGCGGTCGCGCGCTGGAGACGGATCGACGCGCTCGTCAACAACGCCGGCGTCACGACCTTCGCCGGCCCGGCCAACTGGGACGCGATCGACGCCGAGGCCTTCCAGCGCGTGATCGGCGTCAATGCGCTCGGCGCCTTCCAGATGATCCGCGCCTGCGCCGCGCACCTGAAGACGGCGAACGGCTGCATCGTCAACGTCTCGTCGATCGCCGGTGCGCTCGGCATCGGCTCGTCGGTGGCCTACATCGCCTCGAAGGGTGCGATGAACGCCATGACGCTCTACTTCGCGCGGGCGATGGCACCGGAGGTTCGCGTCAATGCCGTCTGCCCGGGACTCGTCACGACGCGCTGGTTCGTCGACGGCGTGGGCGCCGAAGGCTACGAGAAGATAAAGGCCGGCTACGAAAGCAACGCGCCGCTCGGCCGCGCCAGCAGCGCCGAAGACGTGGCCGATGCCGTGCTGTGGCTGGTGGACGGCGCGCGCACCGTCACCGGCGAATTGCTGCTCCTCGACGGCGGCCTGCACCTCGGCTCGGCCCAGGTTGCCCGCATCGCCGCGGCGAAGTAGGCCCCGACCGGCCCCCTGGCTCCCGACCCGGCCTGCGCCATCTGTATGTCAACCGTCGTCGATCTTTGAGCCGCGCGTCGTGACCCGCCGCTGAAGATCGCCCCGGGACGCCGAATTCCCGGCGCCATACAGGGAGCGATCATGCGAAAGCGTTCTTCATGGCTGTTATCGGCGGCCGCGGCGGTGCTGCTGTCGGCTTGCGGCGGAGGCGGCGGCGACGGCGCACCGGCCAGCACGTATGCGGTCAACGCAGCGCTCGGCCGCCTTCTCGTCACCGGCGGCTCGTGGACCATGACCGGTACGGCGAACGGACAGACCTTCACCCTCGCGGTCGCCTTCGCGCCGGCGCCCGCGGGGCCCTTCCCCGTGAATGGCGCGATGTCGGCGCAGAGCCTGCAGACGATCACGCTCGTCTCGGGAGGCGTGTCGAGCAGCGGCGTCGAGACGATCTATTTCGACGCCACGAGCCGCATCTTCTTCGGCTTGCAGGCGGACGGCACATGCTCCGTCGCCACCGCGAACACGTCGCTGCCCACCAGCGCTGCGCTCGGTGCGAGCGGAGCCATCTTCAGCGAGTCGGACCTCGACGGCTGCCTCGGCACGTCGCTGGCGGTCGGCAGCACGGCCAACACCTGGTCGCTCGTGTCGGACAGCGGCATAGCCCTGCTGTGCTGGGACCTGGCGGCCAAGGACGCGCTCGGAACGCCGAACGGCGCGGAGTCGCTCTGCGTCGAGATCGCCGCCAATGGTACGCTGGGTGCCAAGGCCCGCTTCTCGTTGACCGCCTTGGGCATTACGATCACTGCGCGAAACTTCTGAATCGGCCGGCGCCCCGGGCGCCTCGGCCGCGGTGAGCAGGACTCCTAGCCGAGTGCGTTGCGAGCGCTCTCGAACATGCGCATCCAGGGACTCTGCTCGCGGAGGTCGCCCGAGGTCCAGCTCATCTGCACGTTGCGGAAGACGCGCTCCGGGTGCGGCATCAGCGCCGTGTAGCGACCGTCGGCGGTGGTCACCGCCGTGAGTCCGCCGGGGCTGCCGTTCGGGTTGGCCGGATAGGCCTCGGTCGGCTTGCCGTGATGGTCGACGAAGCGCATCGCCCCGTGCACCTTGCCGGCGTCGCCGCGCTGCGAGAAGTCGGCGAAGCCTTCGCCGTGCGCCACCGCGATCGGGATGCGGCTGCCGGCCAGGCCGGCGAAGAAGATAGATGGCGACGGCAGCACCTCGACGAGACTGAGGCGCGCCTCGAACTGCTCGCTCTTGTTGCGCGTGAAGCGCGGCCAGGCTTCGGCGCCGGGGATCATGTCGGCCAGCGCTGCGAGCATCTGGCAGCCGTTGCAGACGCCGAGCACGAAGACGTCGCGCCGTGCAAAGAAGGCGGCGAGCTGGTCGACAAGCATCGGGTTGAAGAGGATCGAGCGCGCCCAGCCCTCGCCCGCGCCAAGCGTGTCGCCGTAACTGAAGCCGCCGCAGGCGACGAAGCCCTGGAACTGCGCCAGCTTGGCGCGGCCGGACTGCAGGTCGGTCATGTGCACGTCGTAGGTGTCGAAGCCGGCCTGGTCCATCGCGTAGCTGAGCTCGACGTGGCTGTTTACGCCTTGTTCGCGCAGCACAGCGACCTTGGGACGCGTGCCGACGAGCGCGGGCGTGCTCGCCCTCACCCCAACCCTCTCCCGCTCGCGGGAGAGGGAGGTGTCGGTGACGACGTGCACGTGCAGGCCGGGGTCGTCTTCGCGACCCGCGGCTTCGTGCTCGGCGTCGGCGCAGGCCGGGTTGTCGCGCAGCCGCGCGATGCGCCAGCTCACCTCGTCCCAGGCCTGGTGCAGATCGCGCAGCGGGGCGCTTAACACGGACCTGGCGTCGCGCCAGACTTCGACGATGCCGCGCGCATTCGTCTTGCCGATGGCATGGCTGTAGCGGCCGAGGCCGCAAGCGCGCAGGGTCTGCAACGCCTCGTCGCGGCGTGCCGTCGGCACCTGCACGACGGCGCCGAGCTCTTCGTTGAAGAGTGCGCGCAAGGTCAACTCTTCGCGACGCGCGCTCACCTGCGTGGCCCAGTTCTTCGAGTCGCCGTATTCGGCGCGGCTGTCGGCGATCCCGTCGCCTTCGGTGACCAGCATGTCGACGTTCAGGCTCACGCCGAGATGGCCGGCGAAGGCCATCTCGCAGGCCGTCGCCCAGAGGCCGCCGTCGCTGCGGTCGTGGTACGCGAGCACGAGGCCGGCTTCACGAAGGCGCGTGATGCCATCGACCAGCGACTTCAGCAGCGCGGGATCGTCGAGGTCGGGCACGACGTTGCCGAACTGGCCGAGCACCTGCGCGAGCATCGAGCCGCCCATGCGCATGCGGCCCTGGCCGAGGTCGACCAGGATCAGCGTCGTGTCGCCGGGTTGAAGCTGCGGCGACGACGGCGAGCGCACGTCGGCCAAGGTCGCGAAGGCGCTGACGACAAGGCTCACTGGCGCCGTGACCTGTTTCGCCTCGCCGGCATCGTCATTCCAGCGTGTGCGCATCGAGAGGCTGTCCTTGCCGACCGGCACGCTGATGCCGAGCGCCGGGCAGAGATCCATGGCGACGGCACGCACGGTGTCGTAGAGCGCGGCGTCGTCGCCGGGCGCGTTCGGGTCGTCGCTGCAGGCGGCCATCCAGTTGCAGCTCAGTTTGACGCGGTCGAGCTCGATCGGCGCGGCGAGCAGGTTGGTGATCGCCTCGCCGACGGCCATGCGGCCGGAGGCCGGCGCGTCGAGCGCAGCAAGTGGCGTGCGCTCGCCCATCGCCATCGCCTCGCCGCGAAAGCCGGCGTAGTCGGCGAGCGTGACGGCGCAGTCGGCGACCGGCACCTGCCACGGTCCGACCATCGGGTCGCGGCTGCTCAGGCCGCCGACGGTGCGGTCGCCGATCGAGATCAGGAAGCGCTTGCTGGCGACCGTGGGGTGGCGCAGGACGTCGAAGGCGACGGTCTTCAGCTCGACGCCGTCGAGGTCGAGGGCGGGCAGATCGACGGCGCGCCGACGCACGTCGCGATGCATCTTCGGCGGCTTGCCGAGCAGCACCTGCATCGGCATGTCGATGTCGCGTGCTCCCTGGTCGTCAAGGACGAGCTGGCGCGCCTCGGTGGCGACACCGACCACCGCGAACGGACAGCGCTCCCGCTCGCACAGGGCGCCAAAGAGCGGCAGCGCGGCTGTGTCGAGGGCGATCGCGTAGCGCTCCTGACTCTCGTTGCACCAGACCTCCTTGGGTGCGAGGCCGCTCTCTTCGACGGGAATGGCGTTGCGCTCGAACACGCCGCCACGATGCGCGCCATCGACCAATTCGGGGAACGCATTCGAAAGACCACCGGCACCGACATCGTGGATGGCCAGGATAGGGTTCGCGTCGCCGAGCGCCTGGCAATGGTTGATCACCTCCTGGGCACGGCGCTGGATCTCCGGGTTGCCGCGCTGCACCGAATCGAAGTCGAGCTCGGCCGCGTTGGCGCCTGCGGCCATCGAGCTCGCCGCGCCGCCGCCCATGCCGATGCGCATGCCCGGGCCGCCGAGCTGCACGAGCAGCGTGCCGGCCGGGAACTCGATCTTGTGCGTCTGTGTCGCCGCGATCGAGCCCAGCCCGCCGGCAATCATGATCGGCTTGTGATAGCCGCGACGCTGACCGCCGACGGTCTGCTCGTAGACGCGGAAGTAGCCGTTCAGGTTGGGGCGACCGAACTCGTTGTTGAAGGCGGCGCCGCCGAGCGGGCCGTCGATCATGATCTGCAGCGCGCTGGCGATGTGATCCGGCTTTCCGTAGGGGTCGCGCTCCCACGGCTCGTCGGTGCCTGGAAGGTGCAGGTTGGAGACGCTGAAGCCGGTCAGGCCGGCCTTCGGCTTCGAGCCGCGGCCGGTCGCGCCTTCGTCGCGGATCTCGCCGCCGGCGCCGGTCGAGGCGCCAGGGAAAGGCGAGATCGCGGTCGGGTGGTTGTGCGTCTCCACCTTCATCAGCACGTGCACCGGCTCACGGCTGGCGCGGTACGGCGCCGCCGTGTCCGCGGCCTCTGGCCGCCAGCGCTCGATCTCGCCGCCTTCCATAACCGACGCGTTGTCGCTGTAGGCGACGACGGTGTGCTGCGGCGCCAGTGCATGCGTGTGGCGGATCATCGCGAACATCGAGCGAGGCTGCGCCTCGCCGTCGATCGTGAAGTCGGCGTTGAAGATCTTGTGCCGGCAGTGCTCGCTGTTGGCCTGCGCGAACATCATCAGCTCGACGTCGGTCGGTGCGCGGCCCAGATCGTTGAAGGCGCGATGCAGGTAGGCGAGCTCGTCGTCGGAGAGCGCGAGGCCGAACTCGCGATTGGCGCGCGCGAGCCCTGCGCCGTGGTCGTGAATCTCGACGGTGGCCATCGGCTCGGCGCTCTTTTCGTCGAAGAGATGGGCGATCGCCGCACGGTCGTCGAGCACGCTCTCGGTCATGCGGTCGTGCAGCAGCCCGGCGACCGCTCCGTGCTCGGTCGGGGCGAGTGACTTGCCGCCGCCGAGCAGGCCGCGCTTCAGCGTGAGCTGGTATTCGGTGACGCGCTCGACGCGATGCACCGGGAGGCTGCAATTGCGCGCGATGTCGGTCGCCTTCGACGCCCAGGGAGAGATCGTACCCAGGCGCGGCGCGACGATCAGCGATGCGTCGGCGTCGCGCGGCACGAAGGGGTCGCCGTAGCGAAGCAGCGCCGCGGCACGCGAGCGGTCGGCCTCGTTCAGCGGCGCGTCGGCCCAGACGACGTGCAGAAAGCGCGCCCGAACCGCGTCGACGAGGGGCGCGACGGCGCGCAGCTTCTCGAGCAGCGCCCTGGCGCGGAATCCGGAGAGCGCGTTGCCGCCCTCGAAGTGAGTCAGATGCTTGCCGATGGCCATCGCGCGGGGCGGGAAACCCCCGTGAAAACCCGCGATTCTATGTCCCCGATGCGATAATTCAGCCCATGACGATTTCGATCAAGAGCCCCTCCGATGTCGAGGGCATGCGCGTCGCCGGCCGGCTCGCTTCCGAAGTGCTGGACATGCTCACGCCGCACGTCGTTCCCGGCGTCACCACCGAAGCGCTCGACAAGCTCGCCCACGACCTCATCGTGAACGTGCAAGGGGCCATTCCGGCGCCGCTCAACTACGCGCCGCCTGGCTACACGCCCTACCCCAAGTCGATCTGCACCTCGATCAACCACCAGGTCTGCCACGGCATTCCGAACGACCGGCCGCTGAAGAACGGCGACATCGTCAACATCGACGTCACCGTCATCAAGGACGGCTGGCACGGCGACACGAGCCGCATGTTCGTCGTCGGCTCAGGCTCGATCGCCGCCAAACGGCTCATCCAGATCACCTACGACGCGATGTGGAAGGGCATCGTCAAGGTCAAGCCCGGTGCTCACCTCGGCGACATCGGCAACGCGATCCAGACCTTTGCCGAGACGAACGGCTTCTCGATCGTGCGCGAGTTCTGCGGCCACGGCATCGGCGCCCGCTTTCATGAAGAGCCACAGGTGCTGCACTATGGCCGGCCGGGAACGCTCAACGAGCTGAAGACCGGCATGATGTTCACGATCGAGCCGATGATCAACGCCGGCAAGCGCGAGATCCGCGAGACCGGCGACGGCTGGACCATCGTCACGCGCGACCGGTCGCTTTCGGCGCAGTGGGAGCACACGGTGCTGGTCACCGAGACCGGCTACGAGGTGATGACGCTCTCGGCCGGCTCGCCGCCACCGCCGGCCTTCGTCGGCGACGCGTGATCGAGACCGTGTCGACCGCCGTGCTCGCGGCCGACACGGCGGTGGCCCCGCCTGGCGTGGCCGGGATCCGCGCCCGCTTTCGCGACGGCAAGGCGGCGCTGCTCGGTCGCTTCGCCGCGGCCCGGCCGACGGCGCGCGCCGCGCTTTCGCTGGTGCGCTCGCTGGCCGGCCACGTCGACGTCACCTTGCTCGAGCTGTGGCGCCACTCCGGCATGCCCGATGGCGCCTCGCTGGTGGCAGTCGGCGGCTACGGGCGCGGCGAGTTGTTCCCGCATTCCGATGTCGACGTGCTGGTGCTCCTGCCGGCCTTTGGAACGACCGGCCTCGAGCTCATGCGCCGCGCCACCGAGCGCTTCATCACCGATTGCTGGGACGCCGGCCTCGAGATCGGCTCGAGCGTACGCACGGTCGAGGAATGCGTGGCCATGGCGGAGGCCGACGTGACGGTGCAGACGGCGCTGCTCGAAGCGCGCTTTCTCGACGGCGATCGCAAGGTCTTCTCGACCTTCCAGAAGGCCACGGCGGCGGCGATGGAAGCGAAGGCCTTCCTGCGCGCCAAGACGCTCGAGATGCAGCAGCGGCACCAGAAGTACGAGAACACGCCGTACTCGCTCGAGCCGAACTGCAAGGAGAGCCCGGGCGGCCTGCGCGACCTTCAGACCGTCATCTGGGTGGCACGCGCGGCCGGGCTCGGCCGCACCTGGCAGCAGCTTGCCGCGCACGGACTGATCACGCCCTTCGAGACGCGGCAGCTGCAGCGCAACGAAGGCGTGCTGAAGCTGATCCGCGCGCGCCTGCACGTGATCGCCGGGCGGCGCGAGGACCGGCTCGTCTTCGACCTGCAGACCGCCGTGGCCGAGAGCTTCGGCTACCACGCGGCGCACGGGCAGCGCGCCTCCGAGCGGCTGATGCGCCGCTACTACTGGGCGGCCAAGGCGGTGACGCAGCTCAACCAGATCCTGATGCTCAACATCGAGGAGCGCGTCAACGGTCTGCAGGACGCGCCGATGCGTCCGATCAACGAGAAGTTTCTCGAGCGCGGCGGCATGGTCGAAGTGGCGAGCGACGACCTTTACCAGCGCGACCCGCACGCCATCCTCGAGACCTTTCTCGTCTACCAGCAGACGATCGGGCCCAAGGGCCTCTCGGCGCGAACGCTGCGCGCGCTCTACAACGCGCGCAACCTGATGGACGCCAAGTTCCGCCGCGACCCGGTGAACCACGCGACCTTCATGAACATGCTGCGCGCCTCGGGCGGACAGACGCACGCCTTCCGGCTCATGAACGAGACGAGCGAGCTCGGCCGCTACCTCTGGGTCATTCGCCGCATCGTCGGCCAGATGCAGCACGACCTGTTCCACGTCTACACGGTCGACCAGCACATCCTCATGGTGCTGCGCAACGTGCGCCGCTTCTTCATCCCCGAGCATGCGCACGAGTACCCGTTCTGCTCGCAGCTCGCCTCGACCTTCGACCGGCCCTGGGTGCTGTTCGTCGCCGCCCTGTTCCACGACGTCGCCAAGGGCCGCGGCGGCGACCATTCGGTGCTCGGCGAACGCGAGGCGCGGCGCTTCTGCCGCGACCATTTCATCGCCCGAGACGACGAGCTGCTGATCGAGTTCCTGGTCGCCCAGCACCTGACGATGTCGCGCATCGCGCAGAAGGAAGACCTCTCCGACCCCGACGTGATCGCCGGGTTCGCGAAGACGATCGGCAACGAGCGGCGCCTCACCGCGCTCTACCTCCTCACCGTCGCCGACATCCGCGGCACCAGCCCGAAGGTCTGGAACGCGTGGAAGGGCAAGCTGCTCGAAGACCTGTACCGGCTCACCTTGCGCGCGCTCGGCGGCGCGCGCCCGAACCTCGACGCCGAGATCGAGGCGACCAGGCTCGAGGCGCGGCTGCTCCTCAACCTGGCGTCGCTGCCGGGTACGGTCGAAGTGCCGCTCTGGCGCACCCTCGAGCTCAGCTACTTCGCGCGCCACGACGCGAGCGAGATCGCCTGGCACACGCGCTCCCTGATCGACCTCGTCGACACGCCCAAGCCGATCGTGCGCGCGCGCGTCAGCCCCTTCGGCGAAGGCCTGCAGGTGCTCGTCTACGCGCCCGACCGGCAGGACCTGTTCGCCCGCACCTGCGGCTACTTCGACAGCGCCAATTTCAACATCCTCGACGCCAAGGTGCACACCAGCACCGCGGGCTACGCGCTCGACACCTTTCTCGTCGTCAGCCCGCACTTCGACCAGCACTATCGCGACCTGATCGCCTACGTCGAGACGCAGCTCGCGCTGGCGCTCGAGGCGAGCGGACCGCTGCCCGAGCCGAGCCGCGGCCGCATCTCGCGTCGCGTGCGCTCGTTCCCGGTCACGCCGCGCGTCACCCTGCGCCCCGACGAGCGCGGCCAGCGCTGGCTGCTCGGCGTCTCGGCAAGCGATCGCTCGGGCCTGCTCTACGCGATCTCGCGCGTGCTCGCCAACCACGACATCAACCTTCAGCTCGCCAAGATCACGACGCTCGGCGAGCGCGTCGAAGACACCTTCCTGATCGACGGCTCGGCGCTGCAGCAGAACAGGATGCAGTTGCAGATCGAGACCGAGATGCTCGACGCGATCAGCGCCTGACCGGTCGTGCCGCTGCAACCGATCGCCGCCGAAGACGCGCTGGCGCGGCTCGACGCCTTCAGTGCCGTCATCGACGCCCGCTCGCCGGCCGAGTTCGCGCTCGATCGCCTGCCCGGCGCCGTCAACTGGCCTTCGCTCGACGACGCCCAGCGCGCCGCGGTCGGCACCGAATACAAGCAGGTCTCGCCGTTCGTGGCGAGGAAGCGCGGCGCCGCGATCGTCGCCCGCAATATCGCCGCGCACATCGAGCGCCATGTGCTCGACCTTCCCCGCGAATGGTCGCCGCTGGTCTACTGCTGGCGCGGCGGCCAGCGCAGCGGCGCGCTCGCCACCGTGCTCGCGCAGATCGGCTTCCGGGTCCACCTGCTCGAGGGCGGCTACCAGCGGTACCGGCGCGCCGTCGTCGCTGCGCTCGAGACGCTGCCCGGCCGCTTCGACTTTCGCGTTGTCTGCGGGCCGACCGGCTCAGGCAAGAGCCGGCTGCTAGGCGTGCTCGCCGCGCAGGGGGCGCAAGTGCTCGACCTCGAGGCGCTCGCCGAGCATCGCGGCTCGGTCCTCGGCCTCGTTCCGGGCAGCACGCAGCCGAGCCAGAAGCAGTTCGATTCGCGTGTCTGGGATCGGTTGCGCCGCTTCGATGCGACGCGGCCCGTCTACGTCGAAAGCGAAAGCAAGAAGGTAGGCGACGTCCGGGTTCCCGAAGCGCTGATCGAACGGATGCGCGCCGCACCATGCGTCTGGCTCGAGTTGCCGATCGAGCGGCGTGTCGCCCTCCTGCTCGACGCCTACGATTTCTTCGTCGCCGACAGCGCCACGTTCTGCGCCCGGCTCGATGCACTCAAGGTGCTGCGCGGCAAGGACACGGTCGAGCGGTGGCAGGAGCTGGCTCGCGCCGGCGCCAATGCCACCGTCGTGCGTGAGCTGCTGGACTTGCACTACGACCCGATCTACCGCGAGTCATTGCGCCGCAACTTCGGCGCTGCCGCGAGCGCGGCGCGGCGGGTCGAATGGGACGGCGGCAGCGGGTCGCTCGAGGAAGCTGCGGTGCAACTGATCGCCGCGACCTGAACCGGCCGATTTCGCCTGCGGGCCGAGTCGGTCGAGCATCGTATCGACTGGTGGCGGCTCAGCGAATCACATAGCGCACGAACAGCTGGACGGCGCGGCCGCGCGGATCGTGGGTGACGTCGTCCCAGCCGACGGCGAAAGCCGAGGTCTTGTTGGAGAACGGCGGGTCGCGGTCGAAAAGATTGCTGACGATCAGCCCTGCTTCCCAGCGACCCGAAACGATGCCGGCGTTGATTCCAAGCGCGCACCAGCGGGCCACGCGCGGCGTGCTGCCGTCGGCCGCGAGGTTTTCATCCTGGTAGCTGCCGATGTAGTCGACGCGTGCGCCCAGGCTCCAGGGCCCCTGCCGCCACTGGATCGTCGCGTTGTGCCGCCAGCGCTGCACCGGCGTTCCGTTGCTGCTGCGATCCAGCAGGACGACGGTTTCGCCGCCCGGAGTGAGTTGCTGCTCGGCGCGAACGACGAGTGCCGAGACGGCCGAGACGTCGAGCTCGCCACCGAGCACGGCTCCCAAGCGCCCGGCGATCTCGAAGTCCCAGCCTGCGAAGCGCGAACGGCCGAGGTTCTGGTTGGTCGTGTCGACGAGGGCGATCGGGCCGGGAAGGCCGTTGGCGATGTCCGCATCGGACGCGGGTCGGCGCGACACCAGCCGACTGAGCCCGGGATAGGTTCGCGGATCGAGCGCGGTCGAGTCGCGAACGATGCCGATGTTGCCGGACTTGCCGATCTGCCAGTAGCCGGCGGCCAAAGACCACTGCGGTGCCGGCCTCACCACGACGCCGATCGTGGCACTCGTGCTCCGCTCCGGATCCAGGTCCGGATTGCCGCCGCCCAGCTGGCCGAACTGCGCACCGCAATCGATCGCCGGATCGGCGCCCGGCCGTGGATTGCCGTTCGGGCAGCGCACCGGATCGTCGAGCGGCCCGGTCAGCGAGGTCAGGCGCGCACTGTGCAGCTCGGACAACGACGGCGCGCGAAAGGAACGCGAGACGCTGCCGCGCAGCGCCCCCCAGGGAACGGGCGTCCACACCGCGGCCAGCTTCGGGCTGAGGGCCACCCCGAAATCGCTGTACCAGTCGGTACGCGCGCCGAGTTGCGCGTTCACGTCTTCCAGCACCGGGACGATCAGTTCCGCGTAGGCCGCGCCGGCGTTGCGCCGCCCGCCGGTCACCGCGGAAAGGGGTGCGGCGATACCGAGCACGTCCTGCGACGTGAGCAGATCGGTCGCGCGGTCCTGCAGGCGTTCGCGGCGCAGCTCGATGCCGCTCGCCAGGCCGATATCGCGCCCGAATCGCTTGCCCAGGTCGGTCGTGGCCCGCGAGTCGAGCCAATCGGTGGTCGCGCTCGCGGTGCGCGCCGTACCGCTGACCTGCACGGCACGCAAGGCGGCAAGATCCGGCGCGGCCGCGATGCCGAACGGATCGATTTTCGCGCCCGACGCAAGCGCGGCCCGCAGGGCCGACTCCGACACATGACCGCCGAGAAGCTCTTCACGGGCGCGACTGCCGCTCGTGCCGACGCTGCTGTCGACGGCCCAGCCGCCGACGTTCCATTCGAGGCCGAGCAAGGCCCGGTGGCCGAGCGAACGGATCTCGCTGGTACGCGGGCCGAGCGCCGTGGTCCGGGTCCAGAACTGCACGTCGCTGGAGAAGGGGTTGTCAGGGCTGCTCGCGGGCAGGACGAAGGGTGCGCCGCTCGCCGCGTAGGCCCCCCAGACAGGAGTCGGCGACGTTCGATACAGGAAGCGGTTGTCGCTGTAGGAGAGCTCCGTGTAGAGGGCGACACCGCCCTGCTGCTCCAGTCGGCCGCGTGCGAAAGCGCTGCGGCTTCGCAGGCGTGGCGCGATCGTGCTGTCGACCACGTAGTCGTACCGGCAAGTCTGGCCACCCGGAACGGCACCGCGATGCAGGCTCGGGTCGCACGCCAGGCCGGCCGAGCTGAACGAGACGAAGGGCGAAGAGAGGTCGCTCGAATAGGCCCCGGGGAAGCCGACCTGGCTGGTGGCGTCGAGACCGCGCTCGGGGCGGAACGAGGTTCTCGCGAACTGGCGGTCGGAGGCACGCAGCTCCTGGCTTTCGCGCTGGTCGAGCGTCAGCAGCCAGCTTGCCGCCCCTGTGCCGAAGGCGGAATGGCCGATGGTGGCGGTCGCCTGACTGCCGCCGGTGCGTCTGCCACCTTGCGCGGCAACGCGCACGTCGGCACCTTCGTAGTCGGTTCGCAGGATGAAATTGACGACCCCGGCGATCGCTTCGGCGCCGTAGAGCGCAGAGCCGCCGTCGCGCAGGATCTCGATTCGCTCGATCGCCGCGATCGGGATCGAGTCGAGGTCGACCGCGGTGCCGGAAAAACCGAACGGCGCGATCCTTCGGCCATTGACGAGCACGAGCGTCGCGTTGGCGCCCATGCCCCGCAACGACACCGCGGCGTAGCCCGGGTTCGTGCCGCCATCGCCATTGTTGGGATTCGGCGCCCCGCCGTTGTTGAACGGCAGCGCGAACAGTACATCGCCAGCGGTCGCATAGCCCCAGCGCGCGATCTCGCGTCGGTCGATGACCGTGAGCGGCGTCAACAGGTCGGCCGGATCGCGGGGTAGCCGCGAGCCGGTGACGACGACCGGCTTTGTCACGACCCCCTCGTCGGCACGCGCCGCAAGGGTCATGAACACGCCCGCGAGCACGACGAGAGCGCCAATCGATGGCCTCATATCACTGGGCCCGTCTTCAGGGCGTCGCGCAGGGCGCGGGTCGTTCCGGCATCGATGTGCGCCAGCAAGGCGCGCGACTGGCGCAGCCACGGACTCGCCGGCGCATGATTGAGCGCATAGAAGCGCTCCGCCTGCGCGAGGTAGGGCCGGGCCTGCAGCGAGTCGCCGGCCGCAGCCAGCGCGCTGCCGAGACGCAGTCGGGCCTCGGCGACATCGGTCAACGGATACCACCCGCTCGGGTGATCAAGCGCCATCGACAGGGCCTTCCGTGCCGCCTCGATGGCTTCTGCCGGGCGGGCGGTCCGCTCGGCCAAGGCCGAATCGAGCAACACGCGCTGCCGCAGGGCTTCGCGCCGTAGGTCGCCCCACGATTGCCGAGTCCCTTCGTCCGACGCGGACAGCTGGGCTTCCATCTGCGCGACCCGCGCCAACAGCGCGGCCGACTGCGCGGTATCGCCGCGCGCCAGGGAAAGCCTCGCCTGGGCCAGCAGGACCGCCGGCGTCAGCATCGGTGGCAGCGCAGCGAGCAGCGGCACGACGAGATCGAGCGCCTGAGCGGCGCGTCGTGGCTCACCGGCCAGGGAAAAGTGGCGTGCCAGCGACAGGCCGATGTCTCGTCGCAGCCCCGGCGGCCCCGTGCCATCGGCAAGGGCGGCGGCGAGGGGTGGCACCAGCACCGCCGCCGCCGCCTGGTCACCGTCAAGCTGCATCGCGTTGAAGTTCATGAGGCGGGCATTGTGAAGGGCCGGCGAAGCGGCAGGCAGGGCACGCTCGGCCCGGCTCAGACCGTCGGCGAGGCGCGTGCGCCCCTCCTTGCGATCGACGTAGGCATGCAGGAGGCTGCCGAGGTAGAGGATCTGGCGCGCCGTCTCCGGATGGTCGACCGGGAGCTCCTGCGCCGCCTGGACCGCGGCGCGTTGCGACGCCACGGCATCGGCGAGACGGTCGAGCGCCACCTGCGTCCCGGAACGCATCGCCAGGCCGCGTGCCCGCATCAAGGCCGCACCTTCGAAGTCGTGCGACAAGGCCACTGCCGCATCCAGCTCCTCGAGCGCACGCTGCAACTGGCCGAGCGCAGCGCGGCGAGCGGCGATCTCGATCAAGGCCTGGACCCGCTCGCCCGGAGGCGCGCCGCGCGCCGCGAGCAACTCGACGCCGCTTCGAGCCTGGTCGAGGCCGTCGTGACCTTTGCGATCGGTCGCGGCGTACCACGCGCCCTTGAAGATCATGAGCCGTGCCCGCGTGGCCGAGTCATGGTCGCCCAGTCCGTCGAGGACCGCTTCGGCTCGTGTCAAGAGGATTCGGGCGCCATCGTCATCACCCGCAGACTGGCGAGCCTCGGCCTCGCGCAGCAAGGCAACGGCGTAACGTTCGTGGCGCACGCCGAGCCGGCGCTCCACGAAAGCGACGTGCTCACGGGCAAGTGCGAGCGCCCGGTCGGCTTCGTACAGGTTGGTGAGAATACCGGTCAGGGCCTCGTAAAGAGCCGATTTCGACTCGGGCTGATCGTCCATCGACGCATGCAAGCGCTCGATGCCGTCGGTCAGCACGTCGCGAACCGACCGCGTCTGCTGAGCCGAGTAGGCGGCGGTCTCGGGGTCGCTGGTCCGGAACACGCCGATCAGAAAGTCGCGCACCGCGGTCGCGGCGTCGCGCTCGCGCTGGGCCCGCTCGGACTCGCGGCTGGCCAGCTCCGCGCTCTGCCGGGCGAGCCGCGCCTGCCATCCGGCGACGCCCGCTCCGACCAGCAGGGCGAGCACGACGGAGAGCGTCGCTGCGCTCGCCAGGCGGTTGCGCCCGATCGTCTTGCGGACCCGATACCAGGCACTTGCGCGCTGCGCTCGCACCGGGCGTCCGTCGAGCCAGCGCGCCAGGTCCTCGGACATGGCGTCTGCCGTCGCGTAGCGCTCGCCGGGCGACTTCTTGAGCGCCTTCAGTACGACCGTGTCCAGGTCCGCGGAATGGCCCCGGGACAAACCGCCGATCGCACCGGACCGATGCTGGCTCGGCCGCACCGGTTCGCCGGAAAGCACCGCTTGTTCCTGCGCCCCTCGCGTCGGCGCCTCGAACGGCCGGCGCCCGGTGAGCATTTCGTAGAGCAACACGCCGAGCGCCCAGATGTCGGTGGCGATGCTCACCGGCGATCCGTTCAATTGCTCCGGTGCGGCGTACTGGAGGGTCAGGGCACGACCGCCGAGCCGGGTCAGTTCGGTCTCGTCGACTTCGCCTCGGTCCTCCTGGATTAGCTTGGCGATGCCGAAGTCCAGGAGCATGGCCCGCCCCTGCGTCGTGACCAGCACGTTGCCGGGTTTCAGATCGCGATGGACGACCAGATTGGCATGAGCGTATTGCACGGCCTCCATCACCTGGCGCAGCAGTTCGACCCGCGCCTTCGCATCGAGACTGCGTTCATCGCAGTAGGCCGTGATCGTCCGTCCCTCGACGTACTCCAGGGCAAGGAAGGGCTGGCCGTCCTCGGCCAGCCCGGCGTCGTACAGGCGGGCGATATTCGGGTGAACGAGCGCACCGACGATGTCGCGCTCGCGCGCGAATCTCTGGACCAGAAGCCTGCGGCGCGCTCCCAGCATGGGCAGTTTCAGCGCGACTGAACGCTTCAGCTGGCCATCGACCCGCTCGGCGAGCCATACCTCGCCCATGCCGCCGCGGCCGATCTCGCGCAGGAGACGGTACGGGCCGACGTGCTGCCCGACGGCGAAATCCGCTTCGTCGGCGCTGTCGAGGATGTCGAACACCGGTGCCCGATCCAGCGTTGCAGCGGTCGGATCGGACGCCTGCCAGGCCAGCAGCGAGCGGAGCCTCGGAACTGATCGCGCCGCGTCGCCGCTCAGCGCCGAGAGCCAGCGCTCCCGGTCCGTTGGCGCGAGATCGAGCAGCTCGTCGAGCAGGACCGACAGGCGCTTGATTTCCTCGACGTCGGCGCTCACGGCTGCCAGTGCGACCTCAAGGCGCGACTGTCGCGGCCTCCGGGGCGCGCAAATCCCGTCCAAAGTACCACTGCAACGCGACGTTGACCCCGACCGACGTCGTGTTGAGCGCGTACAGCCAGAACATCGGCGCGGGCGCTGCGCCGTCGGCCGCACCGGCCAACTTGGCAAGCGAGCCGGCGACGTAGCCGCACAGGATGATCATCGTGAACACCATCCCCCTGCCCTCGACGCGACGGGTCCGAAGCATGCGCAGGTTGGCGACGGGCCAGGCCAGGCCGAAGCAGACAAGCATTGCGGCTTCCAGGAGTTGCGGTGCGTTCACGGGCGTTCCTCGGGTTGGCCGGGGCGCCCACTTTTGGCGCCCCGTACCCTTTAGTACGCCACCTGCAAGGAAATCCGGCCATCGGCATCGCTTTCGGCGGCCCGGACCTGGCGGACCGCTATTCCAGGGCTGCGCGCAAGAGCAGGCGCGCCTTTTCCCAGCTGCGCCGCACCGTTCGTTCGGAGAGGCCTAGCGCTTCCGCGATCTCGAGCTCCGTCAGGCCGCCGAAATAGCGCATCTCGACGACCTGCGCGATCCGCTCGTCCGCCTTGGCGAGCACTTCGAGCGCCTCGTGGACGCGCAGCACGTCGGTCTCCGGGGCGGCGAGGTTGCCCACCGCAATCGTGTCGAGAACGACATGTTCGGCGGCGCCGCCACGTCGCTCGGCCAGGCGCGCCCTCGCGAAGTCGACGATCACCGAGCGCATCACGCGCGAGGCATAGGCGAAGAAGTGGTGGCGGTTCTCGACCGGCAGCGCGCTATTGCCCATGAGCCTCAGGTAGGACTCGTGCACGAGCGACGTCGTGTCGAGCAACGTCATGTCCTGGTGCGGGCGCAATCTCGAGCGGGCCAGCCGGCGAAGATCGTCGTAGAGCAGGCCGAACGCCGCGCCGGCCGCTTCTTGGTCGCCGTGCCGGGCGGCCGCGAGCAAGGTAGTGATTTCAGACATGGACCTGGATGTCCTTCGAGTCCCCCGGGGCTCGGGGGCTCACCCCATGTGCAAGCCGCCGTTGACCGAGAAGTCGGCCCCGGTCGCAAACCCCGACTCGTCCGAAGCGACCCACGACACGATCGAGGCGATGTCCTGCGGCGTGCCGAGCCGCTTGACCGGAATGCCGGCGACGATCTTGTCGAGCACGTCCTGGCGGATCGCCTTGACCATGTCGGTGGCGATGTAGCCCGGGCTGACGGTGTTCACGGTCACGCCCTTGCTCGCCACCTCCTGCGCCAGCGCCATCGTGAAGCCGTGCATGCCGGCCTTGGCCGCCGAGTAGTTGGTCTGGCCGAACTGGCCCTTCTCGCCGTTCACCGACGAGATGTTGATGACGCGGCCCCAGCCACGCTCGACCATGTCGTCGATGACCTGCTTGGTGACGTTGAAGAGGCTCGTCAGGTTGGTCTCGATGACGGCGTCCCAGTCGGCGCGCGTCATCTTGCGGAACATGCCGTCGCGGGTGATGCCGGCGTTGTTGACGAGCACGTCGACCGGCCCGTGCCCGGCCTTGACCTTGGCGAAGGCCGACACCGTCGATTCCCAGTCGCCAACGTTGCCGACGGAGCATTGAAACTCGAAACCCAGCGCCGACTGCTCGCCGAGCCACTTGGCGTGATCACGGCTCGGGCCGCAGCCGGCGATGACCTTGAAGCCGTCGTGGTGCAGCCGCTGGCACAAGGTGGTGCCGATGCCACCCATCCCGCCGGTGACGTAGGCGATCTTCGTGCTCATCGTTCGACGCACATTGCAACGCCCATGCCGCCGCCGATGCAAAGAGAGGCGATGCCCTTCCTGGCGTTGCGCTTGCCCATCTCGTGCAGCAGCGTGACGAGGATGCGACAGCCCGAGGCGCCGATCGGGTGGCCGATGGCGATGGCGCCGCCATTGACGTTGACCTTGCTCGTGTCCCAGCCCATCTCGTTGTTGACGGCGCAGGCCTGCGCGGCAAAGGCTTCGTTGATCTCGAGCAGGTCGAGGTCCTGCGCCTTCCAGCCGGCCCGCTGCAGCGCCTTCTGCGAGGCCGGCACCGGGCCCATGCCCATGAAGGCCGGATCGAGCGCGACCGTCGCGTAGCTGGCGATACGGGCGAGCGGCGTCAGGCCGAGTTGCTGGGCGCGCTGCGCCGTCATGACGACGACGCCAGCGGCGCCGTCGTTGATGCCCGACGCGTTGCCCGCAGTCACGGACCCCGCCTTGTCGAAGGCCGGCTTCAGCCCGGCAAGCACTTCGGCGCTGCTCTTGCGGTTGATGAACTCGTCGGCGGCGAAGACGATGGTGTCGCCCTTCTTCTGCGCTATCGAAAACGGCACGATCTCGTCCTTGAAGCGTCCGCCTTCCTGTGCCGCTGCCGCCTTCTGCTGCGAGCCGAGTGCAAGCGCATCCTGCTTCTCGCGGCTCACTTCGTACTTCTTCGCCACGTTCTCGGCCGTGATGCCCATGTGGTACTTGTTGTAGACGTCGAACAGGCCGTCGGTGATCATCGAATCGGTGAGCTTCCAGTCGCCCATGCGCTGGCCCTCGCGCGAGCCGAGCAGCACATGCGGCGCCAGGCTCATGTTCTCCTGGCCGCCGGCGATGCCGATCTCGTAGTCGCCGTCACGGATCGCCTGGGCGGCGAGCATCACCGCCTTGAGCCCCGAGCCGCAGACGGCGTTGATCGTCAGGCCCGGCACGCTCTGCGGCAGGCCGCTCTTGACGACCGACTGGCGGGCCGGGTTCTGGCCCGAGCCGCCGGTCAGCACCTGGCCGAGGATGACCTCGCCGATCTGGTCGCCGGCGAGTCGCGCGCGCTCGAGCAGGCTCACGATCACGGCGGCGCCGAGCTCGGGCGCCGGCGTCTTGGCGAGACTGCCGCCGAACTTGCCGACCGCGGTGCGCGCGGCGGCGACGATGACGATGTCTGTACTCATTTGTCGATCTCCAGTCTTGGATGTCACGTCTCCGTCATTCTGAGCGGAGCGAAGAAACCCCTGGTGTTCGAACGCCGAGATCCTTCGCTCCGCTCAGGATGACAAGGGAGGATGGGTCAGGCTTTCTCTTTCACGTAGCGGCCGGGCGCCGGCTCGATCGCCTTGTGCTTGCGGTTGCCCGGCACCTTCGGCGCGGCGAGTTGCTTGCCACCAAATGGCCTGAGCCACGCCGACCAGTCGGTCCACCAGCTCCCCGGATGCTCTTCGGCCTGGGCCATCCAGTCGTCCGCCGACACCGGCAGCGCGGCGGTCTTGCCGATCCAGTGACTGCGCTTTTTCTTGAGCGGCGGGTTGATGACGCCGGCGATGTGGCCCGACGCCCCGAGCACGAAGCGCCGCTTGCCCTTGAGGATTTGCGTGCTTCGATAAGCGCCTTTCCAGGGCACGATGTGATCCTCGCGCGAGGCGTAGAGGTAGGCCGGCGCAGCGATCTTGCCGAGATCGATCTTCTCGCCGCAGACCGTCAGCGCGCCCGGCTTGGCGAGCTTGTTCTCGAGATAGGTGTTGCGCAGGTACCAGCAGTACATCGGCCCCGGAAGATTGGTGCCGTCGCTGTTCCAGTAGAGCAGGTCGAAAGGCGCCGGCGCCTCGCCCTTCAGGTAGTTGCCGACGACGTAGTTCCAGACCAGCTCGTTCGGGCGCAGGAAGCTGAAGGTCGTGGCCAGCTCCTGGCCCTTCAGCAGGCTGCCACCACCCGGGCTCTCGGCACCGATCGTCGCCTCGCGAAGGCGCACCGAGCCTTCGTCGATGAAGATGTCGAGGATGCCGGTCTCGCTGAAGTCGAGAAAGGCGGTGAGCAGCGTCATGCTCGCCGCGGGCCGCTTGCCGCGCGCTTCGAGCACGGCGAGCGCGGTGGCCAGGATGGTGCCGCCGATGCAGAAGCCAAGCGTGTTGATCTGCTCGCTGCCGGCGATCTCCTGGACCAGGCCGATGGCGCGAATCGCCGCGTTCTCGATGTAGTCGTCCCAGCTGCGCTGCGCGATCTCCTCGCCGGCGTTCTTCCAGCTCACGACGAAGGTGCGATGACCCTCGGCAACCGCGTGGCGGATCAGAGAGTTCTCGGGCTGCAGGTCGAGGATGTAGAACTTGTTGATGCAGGGCGGCACGATCAGGAACGGCCGCTCGAACACCTTGGCGGTGAGCGGCTTGTATTCGAGGAGCTGGAACAGCTCGTTCTCGAACACGACCGAACCTTCGGTGGTGGCGACATTGCGCCCGACCTCGAAGGCGCTCTCGTCGGTTTGCGAGAGATGGCCCTGCTGCACGTCGTTCCACAACTGGCGCAGGCCGAGGGCGATGCTCTCGCCTTGCGTGTCGATCGCCTTCTTCTGCGCCTCGGGGTTGAGCGCGAGGTAGTTGCTCGGCGCCGCCGCATCGATCCACTGCAGCAACGCAAAGCGGATGCGCGCGCGCGTCTTCTCGTCGCCCTGCAACTGGTCGGCCATGCCGAGCAGGGTGCGCGCGTTGAGCAGGTACATCTGGGCGAGGAAGGAGCTCGAAGGATTGGCCGACCATTCGCTCGCCGCGAAGCGCCGGTCGGCAGGCCTGGCTGCGGCCGCGTCGCCCGGCTGCAGGACGCCGTTCCACAAGGACATCGCCGACGCGAGATAGTCAGCCTGGATCTTTGCCGCGACGTCGCTCGGCAGGGCCAGGCTGCCGAAGGTCTTCAGCGCTTCACCAATGTCCGGCATCGAGTCCATGGTTGCGATTATCGTCGCGCAGGGAATATGCCCTCTCAGCGCAAACATGTACCTGGTCGCCATCGCCTGGCTCTACGTCGTGATCCTCATGTCACTTGCCGAAGCGACCTCGGACGGCGGCACATGGCTGGGCGCGATCGTCACGTTTCTGTTCTACGGTGCGCTGCCGCTCGGCATCGCCCTGTACCTGATCGGCACGCCGGCCCGGCGGGGCGCCCGCCGCCGGGCAGCGCTCGACTCAACGAGCGGTGTGCGAGGGCTCGATCCAGACGGCGGCGGCCATCCGCCCGGTGACGCCGTCGCGCCGGAACGAAAAGAACCTTGACGCGTCCTCGACGGCGCACCACTGGCCGCCGCTGACGCGCTCGACGCCGGCCTCGGCGAGCCGGTCGCGGGCCAGGCCAGCCAGGTCGGCGAGCCACTTGCCGGCGCGCATCGGATTGAACCGCTTCGGGTCGGGATGGAGCGGGTCGGCCGCAAAGGCTTCGAGCACGTCGGCCCCGACCTCGAAAGCGCGCGGTCCGATGCAGGCGCCCAACCAGGCTTGAAGCTCCGAGGGCCGGCAGCTCGCCGCCTCGCATACGGAGGCAACCGTCGCTTCGAGCACGCCGGCGGCAAGCCCGCGCCAGCCCGCATGGGCCGCGGCCACGGCACGGCCCTCGGGCGCTGCGAACAGCACCGGCAGGCAATCGGCCGCTTGCACGGTGCAGGCGATGGCCGGCTCGACGCTGAAGCTCGCGTCGGCCTCGTGCACGACTGCGCCGCGCGCGGCATCAGCCAAGCCGATCCGGACAACCGACCGACCGTGCATCTGCCGCAGGAAAACCGGCACGGCGCCGCACGCCTTGGCAAGGATGGCCCGGTTCACGGCGACATGGTCAGGGTCATCGCCGACCGCACTGCCGAGGTTCATCGATGCATAGGGGCCGCCGCTCACACCGCCTTCGCGCGTCGACATCAGCGCCCCGACCGCGCCGCCCGCCCACTCGGGCGCCAGCCAGCCGGCGGGACGGTTCACGTCGCGTCCGGGCAGGCCGAAGGCTGCGTCGTCGCGAACGCCGGCTCGGCCATGCAGTTCTCGAAGACGCGCATCACCGTCGGCACGTGGTCGAGGCGGCAATTCATGCGCTGGGCGTTGTGGATCTGCGGCACCAGCACGCAATCGGCGAGGCCCGGCGCATCGCCATGACAGAAGCGGCCGGTCGCGGCATGGCCGGCGAGCTGCCGCTCGACCACCTCGAGCCCGGTCTCGACCCAGTGCCGGTACCAGCGGTTCTTGTCGTCTTCCGAGACGCCCATTTCCTTGACCAGATAGCGCAGCACGCGCAGGTTGTCGAGCGGATGGATCTCGCACGCCATGTCGAACGCGAGGGCGCGCACGCGAGCCCGACCGGCTGCGTCTTTCGGCAGCAGGGGCGGCTCGGGATGGGTCTCATCGAGGTATTCGATGATGGCCAGCGACTGCGTCAGGACGATTTCGACGCCGCCCTCCTCGTCGACGACCAGCGCCGGCACGAGCTGCGCCTGCGCGACGGCGCGAAACGATTCGCTCAACTGCTCGTTCTTCACGAGGTGAACCGCGACGTAGTCGTAGCTCAGCCCCTTCAGCGCGAGCGCGATGCGGACGCGGTACGACGCCGACGAGCGGAAGAAGTTGTAGAGGCGCACCGCGCTCGACGTTGTCTGGTGGTCAGCGTGCGACGATTTGCACCTGCAGGCTGCCGACGCCGGCGACGCTTGCCTTCAGCGTGTCGCCCGCCACGACCGCGGCAACGCCTTCGGGCGTGCCGCTGAAGATCAGGTCGCCGGGCTGCAGCTCCCACGCCGCCGAGAGGTGCTCGATGATCTCGGCGATGCTCCAGATCAGCTTGCCTATCGTGCTCTGCTGCCGCATCGCGCCGTTGACCTCGAGCGAGATCGTCGTCGCGGCACCGACGTCGCACTCGGCGGCGCGCCGGATCGGGCCGATCGGCGCCGAGTGGTCGAAGCCCTTGCCGATGTCCCAGGGCCGGCCGAGCTTCTTCGCTTCGCCCTGCAGGTCGCGCCGCGTCATGTCGAGGCCGACCGCGTAGCCCCAGACGTGCTTCATCGCGTCGGCAGCCTCGATGCCACGACCGCCCGTGCCGATCGCCACGACCAGCTCGACCTCGTGATGCAGATCCTTCGTCAGGCTCGGATACGGCATGTGCCCGGTCTCGCCTTCAGCCACGGGCAGGACCGCGTCGGCGGGCTTGAGAAAGAAGAACGGCGGCTCGCGGCCGGTGAAGCCCATCTCCTTCGCGTGCTCGACGTAGTTGCGGCCGACGCAGTAGATGCGATGTACCGGAAAGCTCTCGCCCGCCGTGCCCGCGACCGGGACGCTGGCAAGGGCGAATGGCGTGAAGACGTGGCTCATGGAAGGCGTTCGGTTCGAGGGGTGCACGATGATGCCATGCTGCCTGCGCAGGTCGGCGAGGTCATAAACTCGCGCGATGTTCCTGCCACGCAGCATCAAGCATTGCCGGGCCTGCGGCGGCGCAGCGATATACCAGACGCCGGCCGACGACAACCGCGACCGCGCCACCTGCACGGTGTGCGGGACGATCCACTACGAGAACCCGCTCAACGTCGTCGGCACCGTGCCCGCATGGGAAGACAAGGTGCTGCTCTGCCGTCGCAACATCGAGCCGCGCTTTGGCTTGTGGACGCTCCCCGCCGGTTTCATGGAACTCGGCGAGACGACCGCCGAGGGCGCGGTGCGCGAGACCGTGGAAGAGGCCGGTGCGCACATCGAATTGCAGGAGCTGTTCACGCTGCTCAACGTCGTGCGCGTCGGCCAGGTGCATCTCTTCTATCGCGCGCGCCTGCTCGACACCGACTTCGCGCCGGGTCCGGAAACGATCGAGGCAGAGCTCTTCGCCGAGGCCGATATCCCTTGGGACGAGATCGCCTTTCGCACGACGAAGAAGACGCTCGAGCTGTACTTCGAGGACAGGCGAAAGGGGCGGTTCGAGGTGCATGTCGGCGATATTGCCTGAAGGGGTCGCCGGGCGTTGGCTAACTTGGCTAGAATTGTGGCTTGCAGCAACCAGGTCCTGCGATGCAAGTCAACATGCTCGAAGCGAAGAACAGCTTGTCGAAGCTGGTCAAGGCTGCCCAAGCCGGCGAAGAAGTCGTCATCGCCAATCACGGCAATCCGGTGGCGAAGATCGTCGCGATCAAGGCTCCGCACAAGACCACCGGGTTCGGCATCCTGAAAAGCCAGATCGAATACGACGACGACTGGGATTCGCCTGAGACCAACGCGGCGATCGCGACCGCGATGCGCAACAGCCCCATCTTTCCCGCCGCCAGGAAGCGCCAGCCCGCCAAGCCCAAGCCGGCGAAAAAGCCGTAAGGCCCGAGCCACGTGACACGACGCTGGTTGCTCGACACGCATTTCGCCATCTGGTGGTTGACCGGAGATCGGCGTCTCGGTGCTCAGGCGCGACGAATCATCGAAACCGGCGCTTGTATCGTCAGCGTCGTGTCGCTGGTCGAAATCGCGATGAAAGTATCGGCGGGCAAGTTGAAAGCCGATCCGCAAATTGTGGAAGCCGAACTCCGAGAAGGCGGAATGGTTGTGCTCGCACTGACTGCGGAGCACCTGCGAGCCGCGTCGCGGCTGATGGGTGTGCATCGCGACGTTTTCGATTGCCTGCTGGCCGGTAGCGCCTTGGCCGAGCGTGCCACCCTGGTCACCCGTGACGCTGCCCTTCTGAACAACGCATCGGCGTTGCTCGGCCCATCGATCGTCGAAGCGTAGCGCCAATGGTGACGTCGTCAACGAGCGCTTGCAAGACGTCGTCTGCGCGGCCTGACTAGCCCAGGACCCCGGCGTCCCCATGCCGGCGCGCCAGTGCCAGCAAGCGGACGTCGGTTGGATTGCGGCCGACAAAGGATGCGCGGAACTCTGCGGGGACATGGTTAGAGTCTCGGCCTGCTTCGCCAGGGCCGCGAAGCCGGTCTGCTGTGCATGAGCGAGTTCGCACCGGACGCCGAGCGCAAAGGCTTTCTGGCGCTCGACCAGCGCCGCGCCCGACGCGGGAAGAAGTTGGCGGGCGCGCGCGTATTGGCCGAGGTGGACCATGACCCGGGCGAGGTTCAGCGCGCAGTTGAGCTTGCGACTCGGCGCGCCATGGCCGCCGAACTCGCCGCCCAGTTGCTCGAACAGCGAGATGCCTCGCCGTACTCGCCCAGGTCGGCGAGGTACTTGGCGATCATGAACTCGGTCTGCAGCTGGCTCGTCGTGCGCAGCCCATCCTGGTTCTCGCGGATCAGCGCCGCCCCTTGGCGCGACAGCTCGAGGGCGCGCCGCGCATCGCCCAGACCGTGATGGGAAATGGCGATCGCGCTGCTGAGCATGGCGATGTCTTCCGGGCGCGCCTCGGCGCGGGCGATCGCCAGCGACACCTCGAAGCTGTCGATCGCGGCACGCAAGCGTCCTTTCGCGTCGAGGGCCTGGCCGAGCAGCGCGGCGTAGTGCATGCGGCTTTGAGCATCGCCGTGGGCACGGGTCCAGAGCTCGCAGGGCCGAAGCACGGCGAGCGCGTCGTCGGCCTCGTCGAGTGCGCAATGGGCGCTCGCCATGGTGCAAGCCACGCGCAACTGCATCACCGGATACGGCGCGCCGTCGAGCGAGTTCATCACCAACTCGGAAATCTTTGCGAGCGGACGCGACGGCATCGATCGCGGCTGGCGTTCGGACACGCAGCCCGACTTCCTGTCCGGGACACCTTCACCGCGGTCGCCGCCTGCAAGGAGACGACGCCGCGTACCGCGGCAGGGGTGTGCCCGGCGAGTCCGGCGTGCCCGTGAGCCCTGCGTAGCCCCGATCTGCCAGCGTGTCGAGGCAGGCGACGGCAGCTCCCGGTCCGACGCTAGGCGAAGTCTCGGGCGGCCGCTTCGAGCTGCGCCAGCAACGCGGCCAGCGAATCGTCGTCGGGCTCTGCGGCACAGGCGCGGAGCGCACGTGGAAGCGCTTGGCTTGCCTGCCCGCTGTTGACGAGAGCGCGCAAGCCGTGGACGACCACGGGAGCAAAGCGGCGCCTGAGCTGAGCGCGACGCTGCGTTGCCCAAGCGGACAACTCATCGCGCAGAAACGGCCCCCGATACAAACTCAGGAGCCGGTCGAGGTCGTCCAGTGATGGGTCGGGGGCATCGTTCATTCGATCGAGAAGTTGGTCGAGTGCACGTACGTCGATCCAGATCCTGGTGTCGTCGACCTTGAGCTTGCCGGCGGCCAGAGTGACCACGTCGGGATTGGCAAACAGCCGGCGCGCGCGATACAAGGTGACATCGAGTGACCGGCGTGCCGCATCGCCTTCGGCGTCGGGCCACAACGCGTCGCAGACGCTGGCCTCGTCGACGCCCTGATCACCCAAGGCGATGATGGCAAGCACCAGCTCGATCGGCTTTTGCGGCGTTCGCAACCCGGGCCGCGCCGGCGCCGGTAACCCCTCGACCCGCAACCCACCCATCATCGAAATTCGAACCGGCCAGGGCCACGTCTCCAATTCCAATACGGGCCCGATCGGCATCAGCCCACGCAGTCGAATCAGCTTCTGCACATAGTCGACTTCGATTCGATGGCCGAGAGCGAGCAAAGCCAATGGCGCCATGACTTTCGGCTGCCACCCGTAATAGGAGACGTACCCGCTCTCGCGGCCCAGGATCAGCGCCTTGCGCAAGCTGCTCAACGAATCGCCGAGTCGGCCGGCTCGGCGATTCGATTCGGCTTCGAGCAGCCATCGCACGAAGCGCCCCCGCGGATTGACGACGCGCTGCTCAGCTTCCGCCAAAGCGGCAAGATGGAGGCGGACTTCCTCGTGTTGACCAAGGGCGAGCGCCGCTTGTGCCGCCATCACGGATGCATGGCGAGCCAAAGGCTCGCTGCCCGACGCCAACGCGTCACGCGCGCCAGCCGCCGCCGCCTCCGATGCAGCCACTGGCTCGTCTGCCAAAAGGCTGCGCCAGGCGCTGAAGCAGTGGTAGCCGGCGCTGTGCACGCTGGCCCCGGGCGGAAGGCAGCGCAGCATGGCCGCCAGTGCAACGTCGGCGCGGGCACGATCGCCGTGGCAAAGCGCGATGACCGCAGCTTGCCCGTGCAATTCCGCGTCCCAGACATGCACGCCCGTTTCGCGCGCCGCGCGCAGGCCGGCCTCGACGTCACGATAGTCCGGAGCCGGGCTCGGCTGGTTGCCGGCGAGCACCGACAAGACCAGCCAACCGGTGGTGCGCGGCAGCGCAGCCACGCTGGGCGAAGACAGGACTTCGCGGAGTCGATCGCCGAGACGCGTCGCGGCAGCGTAGTCGCCAGTCCAGACGTGACTCATCGCTGCTGCGAAGAGCACCTGTGCATGCAACGTCGGCTCCTGCGACCGCTCCGCCAGTTCCAATGCAAGCTTGCGCCAGGCTTGCAGTTGCGGATGCGGCCGCTGCCGGGCCACAAGGGCGGAGAACAGCGCACCCATCACCTCCGCTCGTTCGAGCGGCTCGACGAGGGTCTCGACTTCCGGGACCAGCGCCGCTGCCTCGGCCAGCCACGGCTCGATACGCTTGAGATCGGCATATCCGTAGCCCACGGCCTCGGCGATTGCCGCGCATGCCAGCAGGCATCCTCGGCGCTCCCCATTCGCCCGGAAGTGTTCCGCGGCTCGCTCCAGAGGCTCCATCGCTGCAGACGGATTTCGCGAGGTGCGGGCCTTGCCCAGCCACAGCTGCAACCACGGGTCGCTGACCACCATTGCCTCGGGCAAGCGCGCGACCCATGCCTCGACGCTTACCGCTCGCCCTTTCGACAGCCAGCCCGGCGCATACCGTAGCAGCGCCGTGACGAGTTCAGCAACCGGCAGATGGTCATGCAGGAGCCGAAGCCCGGAGTCGACGTCCCCCCGTGCCAACAGAATAGTGGCGGCCTGTCGACGCAGCGACGCCGCTTCTACAGGGGCGAACTCCGTCTCGAAGCGGTCGAGCAGGAATTCGCGGACGAGGGGATGGTGGGTCCAACTCAGGCCCTTGGCGTCGTGACGTCGCACAAAGAAGGGCAACACCTGCAATTCCCGCAACAGGTCCCCGGGGTTCTCGGCTCCGAGCAACTCCGCCACCCTCTGCTCATCGAAGTCCGGCAGCAGCGCCGTCGCCGTCAGCGCACGGCGCTGCGCCACCGATGCGTGGCCCAGAACTTCCTGCGAGAGGTAGTCCGACAACAGCCCGCTCTCCGGCGCATCGGGGGGCAGCCCGGCATGTGGCGAGAGGCCGCGTTGCGCAAGCAGTAGCAGGCCTGCGGCCCAGCCATCGCTGGCGCGGTGGAGCTGGGCAACGCGGCCTTCGTCGTTTGCGGCGACATCGGATACGCCGCCGAGCAAGTCGCCCGCTTCTTCGATAGTCAGACGCAAATCGGGCCATGACACGGTCGCTATCTGGCCATGCATGCACATTCGCGCCAGGGCGGCCGGTGGCCCCATCCTGCTGGCGACCAGCAGACGCAGCCCCGGCGCAGCCGCCGACATGTCACGCAAGACCTCGGCAAGAGAGTTCGGCTGCGGCGCGGCGTGAAAGTCGTCCAGCGCGAGCAAGAGTGCTCCTCCGTGTCGAGCCACGAGTGCCGTGGCGAACTGCCGGCTGAAGGAGCGCAGTCGACTCTCGCAAGACGGGTCGTATCGGGGCAGCACCGTCGAACCGGGCGCCGATTCAGCAGCCTCGAGCAGCGCGACGAAGAACGAAGCAGGGTCGGCGTCGGATTCGTCGACCTGGTACCACAACCCGGGAAGGGGTTGCGCCTGCAGGTAGCTCGACATCACGCTGCTTTTGCCACTCCCCGCCGGGGCGGCCATCCAGGCGATGCGCCGCGCCGCAGCGGGCTCGAGCAATTCAAACAGCCGGGGGCGGCGCGAAATGCCGATGACAGACGGCGCCGAGCACTTCAATTCGCGACCCCGAGGGGACTTCGGCACTCCGTTGGGGGGGTCATCTGTATGCCATCTGAAAGACCTGGCATCACAGCATACAGGCGAAGCATCCAGCCCCGGCTGCCGTTCAACGCGAGGTTCTCATGACACGTACCGCAGTTAGCCGACGAAACGCCCACAGCCTGGCCCGCATGGCGTGGCTGCGGGATGACCTCTCGCGCCTGGCGAAAGCTGCCGTGAATGCGACCTCGTCATTCGGGTACAGGCCATGAACCCGTTCCGATTCCTTTCCAGTTCCGACTCGCAAAAGGAGTTCCCCGTGTCCATTCGATATCAACTGCATCGCGCCCATTGCTTCGGCCTCGCCGCGGCTCTCGCGTTCGGCCTCGTCGCCTGCGGCGGGGGCGAGGACATTGCGCCGCTGCCCGTAGCCGTCGCGACCGCGCCGTCCATCACGTCGCAGCCGGCTGCCGCGACCGTGGTGGAAGGCCAGGCCGCCACGTTCTCCGTGGCGGTCAACGGCACGGCGCCCTTCACCTACCAATGGCGGCGTGGCGCGAGCGACATTGCCGGAGCCACGGCGTCCACCTACTCGGTGCCGGTAGCGACGCTCGCAGACAGCGGCACGAGCTTCACCGTCGCGGTGGACAACAGCGCAGGCAGCGTCAGGAGCAGTGCCGCGGTGCTCACGGTGACCGGCAGGCCGGTGGCGCCGCTCGTCTCGACGCAACCCGCTGCTGCCGTCGTCACGACCGGCGGCACTGCAGTGTTCACCATCGCCGTCACGGGCACACCTGTGCCGGCCGTGCAGTGGTCGCTCGCCGGAGGCGGGGCTCTCGTCGATGGCGCCGGCAACGGCGCGCTCTCCGGTGCGGCAATCAGCGGCTCGGCAACGTCGACACTGTCCCTCGCGAATATTCCGCTCACCGCGAGCGGCCAGCAATTCGTGGCCCATGTCGCCAATGCGACGGGCAGCGTCGACAGCGACCCGGCCGCACTGACGGTCAATGCCGTCGCGACGGTCATCCGCATCGACGCTGCCGCGGGCGGCACCGCCACCAGCCCGGACGGCAGGGCCAAGCTGGTCTTCCCGGCCGGCGCATTCACCGCCGACGTGACCGTGACCTTCACGCCGATCCCTGCTTTCGCCCTGCCCACGACCGAGGACTTCGCGCCGTTCCAGACCACGCCGGGAACCTTCTATCGCGTCGACTTCGCGGGGGGACAGCTCAAGCCCGACGTGGCCGTCACCGTCGGCCTGCGCCGACCCAGCCTGATGCAGGCCATGCATGCGCGCCGGCAGGACCTCCCGGTGCCCAACGGCGGTGGCACCAGCGTGAGCGATTGCAACGGCCAGGACGAGCTTCTATTCAACGCGACGCGGGCCGATGGCTACGAGACCGCCGACCTCATCCCCTGTGGCAACGACCCCTCGTCTCGCATCGATGTCGGCTTGGGGATTCTCGCGCCGACACCGCCGACGACATCGTTCGCCACCCCTGTCGGCGGCGCCGACAACGACCACCTCGTCAGCGCCATCGGCCACGCGAGCGGTCGCATTGCCTACGCTTACGGGACCGAGGTCCAGACGCCGACCTCGTTCACCCAGGTCTATGGCCTCGGCATCTTTTCGGCCACCGGCGTTCCCACCAAGGGTGTGTTCGCGAACACGACGCTGATCGGCTTCGACGGCGGAGGCCAGGTTCTCGCCCTGACCCGTACGTGCCAGCTGGTGACCTTTGGCGTGCGCGTCAGCTCGCTGCTCGGCTCCACCTTCAGAACCGTGCCTGTCTGGTCGTTGCAGCTACCTACGGAGCCTCGATTCGGAGGATGCCTGACCAGTGCGGGCAGGGCGACTCCGATGCCGGGCGGAGGCTGGGTCGTGCCGATGCGCAACCAGCTGGTCTGGTACGACGCGGCCGGTGTCGAGCGCCGGCGTTCGACGATCCGATTCGTCGGTCCTCAGGACAGCGATGCAGGAATCACCCTGACTCAGCTCGCCGCTGATGCCTTGGGCAACGTGTGGGGCGTCGGATTCCTGACTACGGCCGGTTTCGGCACCTGCTACGTCGACGCCCGTTCGAACGGCTTGTGCCCCGCACTGATCAAGGTCGACCCTGCTGGCGCGTTGCTCACGCAGGTCGTCCTCGGCAACGAGCTTCGCGGCGACAGGAGCCCGATCGCGCTCACCGTCGACGCCGCCGGCGCGGCTCACGTCGCGATCACGCCGCTGAGTCCGCTGGCGTTCGGCGCGCAGATCATCGTCAGGCGCTTCAGTCCCGCCGGGGTCCCAGACTGGACGGCAACCTTGCCCGAAACGTGGCATGTCGAGCCCGGCGCGATCGCGGTCGACGCCACCGGAGCGGTGTACATCGGCACCAATGACGGAACGCTTGGCGGATCCGTCACGACCCCCGCGTTCACCTTCGGACGCTTCGTCTTCAAGCTGACCCCGGCAGGAGCCAACGCCTCCTTCGTCCGCGTCGTCGCGAATGGAGGTGCGCCCCCGGGATCGAACGAAAACGTCGCCGGCATGTCTGTCGCAGCGCCCGGCATCGTGACCTATCTCGGCGAGGTCTCGGGCACGGGCGAAGGGTTGAACCCGCGCGCCGTCGACCTGCTGATCACGAAGTTCGGTCTGTGAGCGCCGCCCTCGTGCAAGGAGCCGCCGGCGTGTCGCGCAGAGCCCGACCCTGGTCGCCGCTCACGCGGCTCGCCTCGTGCGTGGCCGTCGCAGGCTTCGTCCTCTCGGCTTGCGGAGGCGGTGGAGCTTCGACCAGCGCCCCAGTGCCGCCGGTCGTCGTCGATCCGCCGCGGATCACACGCGTCACCGTGTCGCCGGCCGGCGCCGTGCTGGCTCCGGGTGCGGCGGCGCGTCTGACGGCCACGGTGCTCGACCAGAACGGCGCGGAGATGAGCGGCGTGGCAGTGAGCTGGAGCTCGACCAGCGCTGCCGTGAGCGTGGCATTCGACGGGACACTGACCGCCGGAGCCGACATCGACTCGTCGCAGATCCGGGCGCAGGCCGGCGGCATGCACTCGCAGCCGATCGACGCGATGGTCGTCCGCATGGTCGCCGGCGCCCGATTGCTCCCCGATGCCGAGGTGCTTGCCGAGCCGACGCCGATCGACGCTGCTCAGACCGGCAGCCCCGGCTCGCGCTTCAACGCACGCATCGGCGGCACCGCGCCGACCGTCGGCCAGGTGCTGCTCGCGAGCGGCGGCAAGGCCCTGGCCGGTCGCGTCGTCTCCACCCTGCCGGCCGGCACCGGCCACGACGTGGTGCTCGAGGCGGTCGGCCTGGCCGATGTGTTCGAGCAGGCGAAGATCGTCTCGCGCATCGACGCTTCGTCGTTGCCCGTGCAGTTTCCAAGCGGTAACCCGACGAGCGAAAAGACGCTCCCCAACGGCAGCATCGAAAGGCACTTCCGGCTCGACCTGGCTGCCTTCACCGCGCCGGCGATCGCCACGGCATCGCGGCGGGGTGTCGCCGCCGCGGGCCATGCCCGGCCCGAGGCCGGTCGCAGGTTCTCGTCCGGGCCGCTGCGCTGCGAAGCCGAGGGCACGGTGGCGCCCAGCTTCCAGGCGTCGAGCATCGACGTCACGCCCACGGGGTCGTTCGGCATAGTCGAAACCACTTTCATCGTCGACGGTGGCGCCGCCTACGCCAAGGTCCTCGCCGAGGGCTACTTCGGCGTGCAGATCGCCGGCAGCGTGCGCCTGAGCGGCCAGCTCGACGGCAGCTTGGACTGCAAGGCGACGCTGATCTCTTTGCCAATTCCGGTGCCGCCGCAAATAGCCCTGATCGTCCACCCGGTGCTGCCGGTCGGCTTCAAGTTCGCCGCCGCCGGGCAGATCAATTCGCCGGCGCTCGACCTCAAGCTTGACAGCAGCGTCAAGCAGCCGATCAAGGCCGGGTTCGAGCTCGGCGCCGACGGCACGCTCACCAACCTGTCGGAGCTCGACCGCACGCAGCTCGAATCGACCTTCGCCTGGAACCTGGACGCCGACACCGCGGCGCCCCGCTTTCGTCTCGAGGCCGATGCCCGCGCCGGCCTGTTCGCCGACGTCTGCCTGACCAGCCCCTTGCTCGAAGCGGCCGCCAGGGTGCTCGACTTCTCGCCCAACCTGCCTCTGGTGGAAGGCTTCGCCGGATTCCGCGCGACGTCGCGGCTGCAGTCGGTGGCGGCACAGCTCGCCGCCCCCGCCGCGCCCTCGCAATACCGCGTCGACTTTGTCGCCAGCATGGCCACCAGCGCCTCGGTCGACAAGGCGCTGGCCCTGCTCGGCTCACTGGTCGGCGCGACCGGCTTCGACAACACCCAGGTCGCCTGGGAGCCGACGATCATGCAATCGCCGACCGGTGCGGGCCTCGCCTCGTTGCGTGCTTTTCACACCGGCGACCCGGTGCGGTTCGACGTCGTCATGAATGCCGACACGTTGAAGGCAAGTCTGCTCGGCGTCGACCTGCTGCCCTACAACATCAAGCGCGTCGAGGTCTGGCGCAAGGCCGGCGACGGCAGCGCCAGCCGAGTGGCGACACGCGACGCGGCTGCCGGTGAGGCCTCGTTCACGCTGAAATGGCCGGCCGACGCGGATGGCGCACTCAACAACAGCTATTACGCGATGGTCGTGCCGGTGTTCGGCGACGCCTTTCCGCTGCTGCTCGGCGAGATGCGCGGCTGGGACGGCGTGCGACAAGCGGGAGCCAACGCGCGCGACGAAGCACGCGGCTTCGGCTTCGACGACCTCGGCCGCATTTACATTGCCGCCACCTCGTCGTCGCAGTTTTCCTATGCCGACCCCGGCACTGGCGCGCCGACGTCACTGCCGGTGTTCGGCGGCTACGACACCCAGGTGCTGCGCTACAACCCGCTCGGCACGGTGACCGGCGGACTCAGCTTCGGCGGCAGCGGCGACGACGTGCCTATCCGGATGAAGCGCGGCCCGAACGGCGCGCTCTACGCGATCGGCACGACCGCCTTCGGTTCGCTGACCGGCGTGCCCTCGGGCTCGATCTTCTCGGCGTGGATCGCCAAGGTCGACGTGAGCGGCATCCAGCCCAAGCTGGAATGGCGGCGCCAGATCGGCGGCCGCAACGAATACGGCTTCGGCATGGACATCGCGGCCGACGGCTCGATCTACACGGTGAGCTCGATCGCCGGCGCGTCGGCGGACGTCGGCGGCACGGCGTTCGGCCAGACCTGCGGCGACTCGCAGACCGGCAACGGCAGCGTCGACGCGGCCGACGATTGCGGCGACACCGTCGTCACCCGTCTCACGCCCGACGGCGACGTGGTCTGGCGCTCGACCGCGAGCCGTCCGGGCTGGCAGCGCGAGCCGTCGATCGCGGTGCGCGGCAACACCGTCATCGTGATGAGCGCCACCTTCTGCGAGATCGAGGATGCCAGCGTCGCCGATGCCACGCGCGGGCCCTGTGTCGACAACAAGTGGCTCGACCCGGCCAGCAACACCATCTATGCCCTGCCGATGATCGGCCTCTCCCGGGTCGACCCGTCGAGCGGCGCATATACGCATCTGAGGTCGATCCGGTCGTTGGCCGGCGGAGCAGCGGCGTCGATGTCCGGCTTCACCCTCGTCGTCTCCGACGCGGGCACGCCGATCATCGGCGGCCTGCGCCAGAACACCGGGCCCGGCTTCGAGAGCGGCGCCATCCCGTCGCAGTACTTCCTGGCCGGCTTCGACGCACGGGGCTTCGAGCAATGGTCGAAGGTCTATGCAGGCACCGGGCGGCCGGCCGCGAGCGGCCTGGTGCGCGCCGGCGACGCCGACTACTACGCCACCTTCGGCACCTTCGCCTCTCTCTACGGCAGCAACGCCGGCGGCAGCGATGCAGTGGTGGTGAAGATCGGTCAGGACGGCAGCGAGCGCTGGGGCATGCAGTACGGCAGCCCCGGCGACGAGCGGCCGAACGGCATCGACCTAGACGTCTACGGCAACGTGTTCGTCTACGGCGCCACCACCGGCGGCTGGGGGCCGGGTTTGAGCGCCGGCTTCGGCGATCGCGATCTCTTCGTGCTGAAGCTGAGCCCGCGTGGGCAGATCCAGGGTGCGCCGCCGGGACGGGCCCGCGTCGCGGCCGCACGTTCGAGCCCCGCGTTGCCGTTGTTGCACTGAACGCGCACCGAACCGGAGACATCTCATGTCCAAGCACTACGCCTCGTCCCTGCTCGTCGCCGTCGCGGGCTGCTGCACGCTCGCCGCTTGCGGCGGTTCCTCGGAAACCTCCACCCCGGTAGTCGTCGTGCCGCCGCTCGTCGTGCCTGCCGCGCTGGCAATCGCTCCAGACGATCTGTTCTCGCGACCGGCCAATGCCATCGTCGTGGTCAGTACGGTCGACGACGCCCGCGCTTCCAGCGCCACCATCGGCCGCTCGGGCGGCTCGTTGACAACGACGGGCGCCGACGGCAGCAGGTTCACCTTGAGCGTGCCGGCCAACTCACTGGCGGAGGACACCGTCATCACGATGACGCCGATCACCGGCACCACCGGCGCGCCCTGGACGCGTGCGGTCGGCGCTCGCTTCACGCCCTCTGGGTTGCGCTTTCACCAGCTCGCGACCTTGCAGATCGACCCGCCGGCGACGTTCGACGTGCCGGTCACCGAGCAGGCGATGCTCGGCGCCGGCGACGAGGGCGAGATCTTCTTCGCCACGCCCGACCCGGGCGCCACGCCGCGCATCCGCGTCGCGCATTTCACCGACTACTGGTTCGGGCAGCTCACCGCCGAGCAGCTGGCTGCTGCGCGACTACGTCTGCCGAGGCTGGCCGAACTCCAGCTGGAGAGTGAAATTGCCGCGGCGCTGACAGCCGAGCGAGCCCGACAACTGGCCGGCGCAACCGACCCAGACCCGAACGGCGTCGCCTTCTCAGCCCTCTTCGGCAAAGTGATGAAGCAGTACCTGGAAGAGGTGCTAGAGCCGCGCATCGTCGCTGCTCGCACCTGCGCCGACTACAAGGCGATCCTCAGTGCGCTGTTCACGCTGGAGCGGCAAAGAGAGCTGCTCGGCGCGTCACAAGGCAGCGAGCACCTGTTCACCGGCGAGTCGCTGGACGCCGGATTCGCGTTCTTCGTTCGGGACTTCGTGCCCTTCGGCAACATCGCCAAGGCCGCGCAATTCACTTGCTTCAAGGAGGCGAGCGAGCGCTGCGTCATGCGCAATCACCTCGACCTTGCACAGTTCACGGCACAGCAAGACCGACTTTCCGCGCTGCTCACCGAATTTCAGGCAGCCGACAGCGACTTCGGGCGCACCTACCTCCGCTACGGCGAAAGATTCGACGCCTGCTACCGCTTCGACGTGCAATTCGATTCGACGCTCATCGTGGCGAACGTGCCAGGTGCGGTCTCTGCGACGAGCACGGTGACTTCGCGCATCAACGATCTGCGGCCGCTCGCCGGACTCGTTTCGGCAATTCCGTTCTTCGCCGAATTCAACCCCGTCGTGAAGAGCGCCGCACTGGTCAACACGAGCGTCGACATCGAGGCGCCGGCCTGCGGCAACTTGAGCAACGTCGCGAGAGGCGGCTCGACCCTGTCGACGAACCTCGTCTTTTCGACCGGCGCCAACAACAAGGCGGACCACCTGAAGATCACGATCGGGCTCGGCAATACCGGCGAGTCCTGGACGCTCACGGGCTGCGGTGCCGGCTCGGTTCGTTACGGGCCCCAGCCGCTGTGGACCGACGCCTTCCTGGCCACCCACGAGGCCGTCCGATTCGAGCAGACCGGCCTCGGCCGCGGCGTCAGCCTGACGTTTCGCAACCCCGAACCCAAGGATGCGAGCGGCGCCTTTCCGCCCAGCGCGCTGCCGCTCAACGGCGCCACGGTCCTCGACAAGACGTGGAAGCAGGTAGTCGGCAACGTGCAGGAGACAACGACGCTGAAGGTGATCCACAAGCCGGTGGCGATGGTCGAACTCGCGCTGCCGCCGCCTGCTCCGTAGCCGTCCCCGTCTCGAGGTGGGGATCGGCCTCGGGCTTCGTTTCAAACCAAGATGATCCTCATGAATTCAAACGCGAAGAACATGTCCGGCCGGCAGCCCCACCGGGCCTCAGCCGTTCCGGCCCCATACCTCGCCGTGGCAACGCTGGCGCTCGTCACGGCCTGCGGCGGCGGCGGCGATCCCTTGCCCGCCACCCCGCCTCCGCCCACCGCGCAGACCTTCACCGTCGCAGGCACGGTCAGCGGCCTGCGCCTGCGCGTCGGCGGCCCGGTGCTTCGCAACAATGGCGCCGACGACATCACGGTGCTCGGCGACGGCGCGTTCAGCTTCGGCACCGCCCTTTCGGCCGGCAGCCCTACAACGTGACTGTCGCAACTCAGCCAACCGGCCCGAGCCAGACCTGCACGTTGACAAACGGGAGCGGCGTGATCGGCAGTGCTGACGTCGCTAACGTCGCCGTCGTGTGCCCGTTCGGCACCGTCTACAACATGCGCGGCACCGTTACCGGCCTCGCCGGCTCCAATCTCGTCCTCGACTACGCATCGAACAACACGAGCACCAAGGCGCAGTTTCTCGTCAATAGCAACGGCACCTTCACGCTCGATCCGCTCTCCACCAACTCGATCACCGGAACGGTTTTCACGGTCAGCGTCGCGGTGCAGCCCACCAGCCCGGCGCAAACCTGCACGATCGCCAACGGCAGCGGCACCGTCGGCACGGCGTGACGATCCAGTTCCCGCCGGCGGCACCCTCAACGTCGACGCGGCGCACGGGCCGAACCCGGCGCGTGGCGCGCTGGTGGCCATCGGCACGGCGGCACAGCCGATCGTCTTCACGTCCGACCGGGGCGCGGCCGCAGCAGCAGCAGGCGACTGGCTCGGTGTCGGCTTCGGCGGCAGCATCGATCCGCGCAGCGTCATGCAGCACACGCAGGTCAAGTTCGCAGGAGGCGCCGGCACGGGCAGCAGCTCGTGCACTTTTCCGGGCCGGGTCGGCAACAACGACGCCGCCATTCGCATCTTCGGTCCGCCGGCGACGCAGTTCATCACCAACACCGAGATCGTCTCGAGCGCGCGCGATGGCATCGACCGCGGCTGGCGTGCGGATCTCCAGCCCGACTTCCTGTCGAGCAACACGTTCACGGCGGTGGCGGCGTGCAGGGAGAGCACGCCCTCGACAAGGGCTGGCGCCTGCCCGACGAACCCGACCTGCCCCTAGCAATGTCGGACGCCGCTTCACCAGGCAGCCCGGCCTATGAGGGGCCGTGGTCTGCCGAGCTTCAGCGGCGCGCCGGCGGCAGGTCGGTGCAGGTCCCTTCGAACGCTTCCGCCGCCAGGCCAATCGACTCTCCGAGCGTCGGGTGCGGATGGATGGTCTTGCCGATGTCGACGGCATCTGCGCCCATCTCGATCGCCAGGGCGATCTCGCCGATCATGTCGCCGGCGTGCGTACCGACGATGCCGCCGCCGACGATGACATGCGTCGCTTCGTCGAACAGCAACTTGGTGAAGCCTTCGTCGCGGCCGTTGGCGATGGCGCGGCCCGAGGCGGTCCACGGGAAGAGGCCCTTCTTCACCTTCACGCCGCGCGCCTTGGCCTCGTCTTCGGTGATGCCGACCCAGGCGATCTCGGGGTCGGTGTAGGCGACGCTCGGGATCACGCGCGCGTCGAAGGCGGCCTTCGCGAGATGCGCGTCGCCGAGTTGCTCGCCGGCCGCCACTTCGGCCGCGACGTGCGCCTCGTGTACGGCCTTGTGCTCGAGCATCGGCTGGCCGACGATGTCGCCGACCGCGAAGATGTGCGACACGTTGGTTCGCATCTGGATGTCGACCGGGATGAAGCCGCGATCGGTGACGTTGACGCCGGCCGCCTCGGCGCCGATCTTCTTGCCGTTCGGCACGCGGCCGACCGCCTGCAGCACGAGGTCGTAGAGCTGCTCCTTGAGCGCGCCCTCGCCCTCGAACCTGACGAGGATGCCCTCGGGCCGGGCCTCGGCGCTGACCGTCTTCGTCTTCAGCATGATGTTGTCGAAGCGCGGCGCGTTGAGCTTTTGCCAGACCTTGACGAGATCGCGGTCGGCGCCCTGCATCAGGCCGTCGAGCATCTCGACGACGTCGAGGCGGGCGCCGAGCGTCGAATAGACCGTGCCCATCTCGAGGCCGATGATGCCGCCGCCGACGATCAGCATGCGCTTGGGCTCGCTCGGCAACTCGAGCGCGCCGGTCGAAGTGACGACTCTGCTGTCGTCCTTGGGCATGAAGGGCAGCTTGACCGCTTCGGATCCCGCGGCAATGACGGCGCGGGCGAAGCCGATCGTCGTCGTACCGCCGGCGGCGAGTTCGACGCTCGCGTGATGATCGTCGGTGAAACGCCCGGTGCCGGTGACGACCGTGACCTTGCGCATCTTGGCCATTTGCGCGAGGCCTCCGGTCAGCCTGCCGACGACCTTGTTCTTGTGCGCGACCAGCTTGCTCCGGTCGATGCTCGGCGCGCCGAAGCTGACGCCGACCTTGTCGAAGTGCGCCACCTCGTCCATCACCGCCGCGACGTGCAGCATCGCCTTGGACGGGATGCAGCCGACGTTGAGGCAGACGCCGCCGAGCGCCGCATAGCGCTCGACCATCACGACCTTGAGGCCGAGGTCGGCCGCGCGGAACGCGGCCGAGTAACCGCCGGGGCCTGCGCCGAGCACGAGAAGGTCGCAGGTGATGTCGCCGGTCAGGGGCGCGCGGGCACCCTCACCCCTGCCCTCTCCCGCTCGCGCGGGCGAGGGAGAAGGAGCAGCGGGTATCGCGGCCGGCGCGGCGGCCTTCGCCCCCTCTCCCGCGGCAGCGGGAGAGGGCTGGGGTGAGGGTGCCGGCGCAGTCACCGTCGTCGTCGCGCCCGCCTCGTCGAGGCTCAGGATCACCGTCCCCTGGTTCACCGTATCGCCGACCTTGACCTTCAGTTCCGTCACGACGCCGGCATGCGACGACGGAATCTCCATCGATGCCTTGTCGCTCTCGATCGTGATCAGGCTTTGCTCGACCTTGACGGTATCGCCCGGCTTGACCAGGACCTCGATGACACCGACGTCCTTGAAGTCGCCGATGTCCGGAATCGCAACGTCGACCGTCATAGCAGCACCCTGCGGAAGTCGCCCAGCACCTGAATCAGGAAGGCGTTGAAGCGCGCGGCCATCGCGCCGTCGACGACGCGATGGTCCCAGCTCAACGAGAGCGGCAGCATGAGCCGTGGCTGGAAAGCCTTGCCGTCCCATACCGGCTCGGTCAGGCTGCGGCAGACTCCGAGGATGGCGACCTCGGGCGCGTTGATGATGGGCGTGAAGTAGCGGCCGCCGATGCCGCCGAGCGACGAGATCGAGAAGCAACCGCCGCTCATGTCGGCCGGTGACAGCTTGCCATCGCGCGCCTTCTTGGCGAGTTCGCCCATCTCGGTAGAGATCTGCAGCACGCCCTTCTTGTCGACGTCCTTGATGACCGGCACGACGAGGCCGTTCGGCGTGTCGGCTGCGAAGCCGATGTGGAAGTACTTCTTCAGGACGATGTGATCGGCCTCGAGGCTGGCGTTGAAGTCGGGAAACTTCTGCAGCGCGGCGACGCAGGCCTTGATGAGGAAGGCGAGCATCGTCACCTTGACGCCCGACTTCTCGTTCTCCTTGTTGGTCGAGACGCGGAACGCCTCGAGGTCGGTGATGTCGGCGTCATCGTGATTGGTGACGTGCGGAATCGTTACCCAGTTGCGATGCAGCACCGGGCCGCTGATCTTCTTGATCCGCGAGAGATCCTTCTTCTCGATCGGCCCGAACTTTGCGAAGTCGACCTGCGGCCATGGCGGCATGCCGGGGAAGCCGCTGCCCGTGCCAGAGCTGACCGAAGCAGGCGCCCTGGCCGCTTGCGCTTGCGTCTGCCGCGTGCCGGCCATCACAGCCTTGACGAAGCCCTGCACGTCTTCCTGCGTGATGCGGCCCTTCGGCCCGCTGCCCTTCACTTCGGCGAGCGGCACGCCGAGCTCGCGGGCCAGCTTCCTGATCGTTGGCGAGGCATGCGGCAAGGCGCCCTGCGGCGCCGTCGGCTCGTGCGCCGGCAAGGCCGCGGTCGGGACCGCGCGCTCGGCCGAAGCCGATGCCGCCGACGAAGCAGGCGCCGCAGGTCGGGCTCCCTCTCCCGCCCCAGCGGGAGAGGGCTGGGGTGAGGGCGCCGCCGCCACCACGCTGCCGGAAGCCGCCTCGACGGTGGCGATCGCGCTGCCCTTCTTCACCTTGTCGCCGACCTTGACCTGCAAGGCCTTCAGCACGCCGGCATGCGACGACGGGATCTCCATCGAGGCCTTGTCGCTCTCGACGGTGATGAGGCTCTGCTCTTCCTTGATCGTGTCGCCGGGCTTGACCAGCACCTCGATCACGGCAACCTCGTCGAAGTCGCCGATGTCGGGGACGACGATCTCGATGAGCCCCTCACCCCTGCCCTCTCCCGCCGGGGCGGGAGAGGGAGAAGGAGCGGCGGGCTTCGCAACCTCTCCCGGAGCGGGAGAAGGAGAGGCCGGCCTTGCCCCCTCTCCCGCGGCAGCGGGAGAGGGTTGGGGTGAGGGTGCTGGCGCCGCGGCTGCGGCCTCTTCCTCGGCTTCCAGCATCAGCAACACCGACCCTTCGCTGATCTTGTCGCCGAGCTTGACGCGCATCTCCTTCACGACGCCCGCAGCGCTCGACGGGATCTCCATCGACGCCTTGTCGCTCTCGACGGTGACGAGCGACTGCTCGGCCTTGATGCGGTCGCCCGGCTTGACGAGGACCTCGATGATCTCGACATCCTTGAAGTCGCCGATGTCCGGAACCTTCACTTCCACGGTGGCCATCGCGGCGTCCTCAGGCGTCGAGCGGGTTGATCTTGTCGGCGTCGATCGCGTATCTGGCGATCGCCTCCGCCACCTTCGTCGTCGGCACGCTGCCCTCTTCGGCGAGCGCCTTCAGCGCCGCGACGACGATGTAGTGGCGGTCGATCTCGAAGTGCTCGCGCAGCTTCGAGCGGAAGTCGCTGCGCCCGAAGCCGTCGGTGCCGAGCACCTTGTAGGTCCGCCCTTTCGGCAGAAAGGCGCGGATCTGCTCGGCGTAGTTCTTCATGTAGTCGGTCGAGGCCACCACGGGGCCCGCAAACTTCTCGAGCTGCTGCGCGACGAAGGGCACGCGCGCACGCTCGGTCGGATGGAGCAGGTTCCAGCGCTCGACCGCCTGGCCGTCGCGCGCGAGCTGGTTGAAGCTCGGGCAGCTCCAGACGTTGGCGGCGATGCCCCAGTCGTTCTCGAGCAGCTCCTTGGCCGCGATGCTCTCGCGCAGGATCGTGCCGCTGCCGAGCAGGTTGACGCGCGGTGCCTTCTTCGCGCCCTCGTGCAGCAGGTACATGCCCTTGATGATCTCGTCTTGGGTGCCAGCGCGCAGGCCGGGCTGGGCGTAGTTCTCGTTGAGCAGGGTCAGGTAGAAGTAGACGTTGTCCTGCTTCTCGACCATGCGCACGAGGCCGTGATGCAGGATCACGCCCACTTCGTGCGCGAAGGTCGGGTCGTAGGAGATGCAGTTCGGGATCGTGCTGGCGAGGATGTGGCTGTGCCCGTCTTCGTGTTGAAGGCCCTCGCCGTTGAGCGTCGTGCGGCCCGAGGTGCCGCCGAGCAGGAAGCCGCGCGCCTGCATGTCGCCGGCGGCCCAGGCGAGATCGCCCACGCGCTGGAAGCCGAACATCGAGTAGTACACGTAGAACGGCACCATGATGCGGTTGTTCGTCGAGTACGAGGTCGCCGCGGCGATCCAGCTGCTCATGCCGCCGGGCTCGTTGATGCCTTCCTGGAGCACCTGACCGCTCTTGTCCTCGCGGTAGTACATGACCTGGTCGCGGTCGACCGGCGTGTAGTTCTGGCCCGCCGGGTTGTAGATGCCGATCTGCCGGAACAAGCCCTCCATGCCGAAGGTGCGTGCCTCGTCGACGAGGATGGGCACGGCGCGCGGGCCGAGCGCCTTGTCGCGCAACAGCTGCGTCAGGAAGCGCACGAAGGCTTGTGTCGTCGAGATCTCGCGGCCTTCGGTGGTCGGCTCGAGCACTGCCTTGAAGGTATCGAGCGGCGGCACGGCGATCTGCTCGTCGGCCTTCGTGCGGCGATGCGGGAGATAGCCGCCGAGCGCTGCGCGTCGTTCGTGCAGGTAGCGCATCTCCGGCGTGTTGTCGGCCGGCTTGTAGAACGGAATGTCGCCGAGTTGTTCGTCGGAAAGCGGAATGTTCCAGCGGTCGCGGAAGGCCTTGACGTCCTCGTCGACGAGCTTCTTGGTCTGGTGCGCGGTGTTCTTGCCCTCGCCGCTCTTGCCCATGCCGAAGCCCTTGACGGTCTTCACGAGCAGCACCGTCGGCTGGCCCTCGTGATGCGCCGCCTTGTGGAAGGCGGCATAGACCTTCTGCGGATCGTGGCCGCCGCGGTTGAGGCGCCAGACGTCGTCGTCGCTCATCTTGGCGACCATCTCGAGCAGGCGCGGGTCCTGGCCGAAGAAGTGCTTGCGTACGAAGGCGCCGTCGTTGGCCTTCATCGCCTGATAGTCGCCGTCGACGGTTTTCATCATCGCCGTGCGCAAGGCTTCGTCCTTGTCGCGCGCGAGCAGCGGATCCCAGTAGCTGCCCCAGATCAGCTTGATGACGTTCCAGCCCGAGCCGCGGAACTCGCTCTCGAGCTCCTGGATGATCTTGCCGTTGCCGCGCACCGGCCCGTCGAGGCGCTGCAGGTTGCAGTTGATGACGAAGATGAGGTTGTCGAGCTTCTCGCGCGAGGCCAGGCCGATCGCGCCGAGCGACTCGGGCTCGTCCATCTCGCCGTCGCCGCAGAAGACCCAGACCTTGCGCTTGCTCGTGTCGGCGATGCCGCGCGCATGCAGGTACTTGAGGAAGCGCGCCTGGTAGATCGCCATCAGTGGCCCGAGGCCCATCGAGACGGTGGGGAACTGCCAGAACTCGGGCATCAGCTTCGGATGCGGATAGCTCGAGATACCCTTGCCGTCGACCTCCTGCCGGAAGTTGAGCAACTGCTCTTCGCTGAGCCTGCCTTCCATGAAGGCGCGGGCGTAGACGCCGGGCGAAGAGTGACCCTGGATGTAGAGCAGGTCGCCGCCGTGGTCGGCGGTTTCGGCGTGCCAGAAATGGTTGAAGCCGGTGCCGAACATCGTCGCCAGCGAGGCGAAGCTCGAGATGTGGCCGCCGAGATCGCCACCATCGGCCGGGTGGATGCGATTCGCCTTGACCACCATCGCCATCGCGTTCCAGCGCATGTAGGCGCGCAGACGCTCCTCGATCTCGATGTTGCCGGGCGAGCGCTCTTCCTGGTCGGTCGGAATGGTGTTGACGTAAGCCGTGTTCGCCGAGAACGGGACATCGATGCCGGCCTGTCGCGCATGGTCGATCAACTGCTCGAGCAGGAAGTGGGCGCGGTCGCCGCCTTCGGAGGCGATGACGGCCGACAACGCGTCCAGCCACTCCCGGGTTTCGTCGGCATCGAGGTCGTTCGCTGCCGCGCCGGGGGAGGGCTCGGGAAGGGCTGACATGGGCGTCTCCGGAGTCGTTGTTCTGGCTGCGCAAGAGTGTCGCACAGGATTAGACTCTTTCGCATTGCGCCAATTGATTTCACATTACGGCACAAACCGAAACGCCGATATTCCCTTTCGAGCTCGCCTAGGCTCGCCTGGATCGGTGCCTCCGGCGAACGTCGATAATCGCCGGATGCAGCGTGCCGCGGCGGCGACGACAAACCTTTCTCCGCGACCGACCCGAACCTGGGCCGAGCGGGTGTTCGGCCGCTGGTGGCGACGCCAGTCGGCGGCGCGCCAGGACCGCTACGCCACGCTCGGGCCGCTCGCCTCGGTGCTGCTCTTCCTTGCCGCGATCATCTCGGCCTTCTGGTACCTGCGCAATGAGGAATTGGAGCGCGAGCAGGAAGCCGTGCGTCGCGACACGGAGGTCGCGCAACAGCAGCTCCGGCTGCGCCTCATCGACAACCACGAGCAGCTCGTGCGCATGGCGCGCGACCTCGTCACGCGCGCACTCGATCGCGACGGCTTCCTGGTGCAGGCCTCGACCTTCACGCGCGAGCGCCCCGAGACGACCAACCTGATCTGGATCAGCGCGTCTCGCGCCAGCGTCGCCGCCTATTCGGGCACCAGCTTTCCGCCCGAGACCGGCATCAGCGGCATCGACACGCCGGCCTCGTTGCCGGTCGAGAACTCGAACGCCGAGCCCGAGGCGGCGTTCAAGCGCGGGCGCGATACGCGCCAGACCGTGTATTCGCGACCGTTCAACGACAGCTTCGGCAACCCGGTCTTCCAGGTTCTGATCCCGCTCGTCGACCGCGGCCGATTCAGCGGCGCCCTGATCGCCGAGTATTCGGTCGAACGACTGCTTCGCTACTACGTGCCGACGGAGGTGTCGCGACGGCACGCGATCACCCTGCTCGACGCGCAGAACCGCTCGCTCGCCAGCACCGTGATGACGGTTCCGGGCAGCCCGACGACGCGCCCGTCGATCGTCTTCCAGCTTCCCGTGGCACCGGCCGAAAACGGCCTCGTTCTGCGCGGCCAGGGCTATCGCACGTCGGTGGGCCTGATCAGCAACACGCTGTTCTGGATGGTCATGGCGCTCTCGGTGCTGACGGTGTGGATGCTGCTCGGCACCTGGCGACACATGCGGCGGCGGTTGCAGATGCAGGCGGCACTGGTCTCCGAGATGAACTTCCGACGCGCCATGGAAAACTCGATGCTGACCGGCATGCGCGCCATGGACATGGAAGGCCGCATCAGCTACGTCAACCCGGCCTTCTGCGCGATGACGGGCTTCTCGGAAGCCGACCTGATCGGCCAGCACCCGCCCTTTCCTTACTGGCCGCACGAGCGCCGCGACGAAAACGCACGCCTCCTCGAGCAGGAGCTGCAGGGCCGCAGCCCGGTCGGCGGCATCGAGGTCAAGGTGATGAGGAAGGACGGCTCGTTGTTCGACGCACGCATGTACGTCTCGCCGCTCATCGACCCCAAAGGGCAGCAGACCGGCTGGATGACCTCGATGACCAACATCACCGAGGCCAAGCGCATCCGCGACCAGCTCACCGCATCGCACGAGCGCTTCACGACCGTGCTCGAAGGCCTGGACACTGCCGTCTCGGTGCTCTCGGTGCAGCAGGGCGAACTGCTGTTCGCGAACCGCTCGTACCGGCTCTGGTTCGGCGCCGGCGCCAAAGGCCACGCCCAGCTTTCCGGCGGCGAGTCGTCGCTTCACCTGCCGCCCGACAGCGATTTCGGCGACGCCGTCGACGTGCTCGGCGGCCTGCCGACACAGGAACTCACCGCCGCCGGCTCCGACTCGCGCGAGGTCTTCGTCGAGCCGCTCGGCAAATGGTTCGACGTGCGCGCGCGCTACCTGCAATGGACCGACGGCCGGCTCGCGCAGATGCTGATCGCCACCGATATCTCGGAGCGGCGCAATGCCGAGGCCGTGGCTGCGCACCAGGCCGAGAAGGCGCAGGTGACGAGCCGGCTCGTGACGATGGGCGAGATGGCGTCTTCGGTCGCGCACGAGCTGAACCAGCCGCTCACGGCGATCACCAACTACTGCAACGGCATGGTCACGCGGGTCGAGAACAACGCCATCGACAAGGGCGACCTGATCGCCGCGCTGCAGAAGACCTCGCGCCAGGCCGAGCGCGCCGGGCAGATCATCCATCGCATCCGCGCCTTCGTGAAGCGCAGCGAGCCGCAACGGCAGAAGTCCTCGGCGCAGACCATCGTCGAGGACGCGGTCGACCTCGCCGGCATCGAGCTGCGTCGTCGCAACGTCGCCATCCAGACCTACATTGCACAGCGCCTGCCGCCTCTCATGGTCGACCCGATCCTCATCGAGCAGGTCGTCCTCAACCTGCTGAAGAACGCCGCCGAAGCGATCGACAACGCCAGGCTGCCGCCGGCGCGCCGGCGCATCGAGTTGCGCGTCGTGCCGCGGCACATGCCGGAAGAAGGCGACGTCATCGAGTTCACGGTCAGCGACAAGGGGCCGGGCCTCAAGGACGAGGTGATCGCGCGCATGTACGAGGCCTTCTTCTCGACCAAGGTCGACGGGCTCGGCATCGGCCTGAGCCTGTGCCGCTCGATCATCGAGAGCCACCGCGGCCGGATCAAGGCGGTCAACCTCTACAATGGCGCGACGCCGGTCGGCTGCCGCTTCTCGTTCACGCTGCCCGTCGAACCGTCACGCATCGAAGCCCCCGCGACCGTCACCGCATGAGTCGCCGGACCGCTCCCCAGACGAACAACGCAGCGCGCCGCGCGAAGGTCACCGAATGAGCCTGATCCCGAAAAAAGGCACCGTCTACGTCGTCGACGACGACGAAGCCGTGCGCGACTCCCTGCAATGGCTGCTCGAGGGCAAGGACTACCGCGTCAAGTGCTTCGACTCGGCCGAGTCGTTCCTGTCGCGCTTCGATCCGCGCGAGGTCGCCTGCCTGATCGCCGATATCCGCATGGACGGCATGAGCGGCCTCGAGTTGCAGGATCGGTTGCTCGAGCGCCGCTCGCCCCTGCCTGTCACCTTCATCACCGGTCACGGCGACGTGCCGATGGCGGTGACGACGATGAAAAAGGGCGCTGAGGACTTCATCGAGAAGCCCTTCAAGGAGGACGAGCTGGTCTCGCTGGTCGAAAAGATGCTCGAGCGGGCGCGCGTCGATTTCTCCAAGCACCAGGAGGCGGCCAGCCGCGACGCCCTGCTCTCGCGCCTGACGACGCGCGAAGCGCAGGTGCTCGAGCGCATCGTCGCCGGCCGGCTCAACAAGCAGATCGCCGACGATCTGGGCATCAGCATCAAGACGGTGGAAGCGCATCGCGCCAACATCATGGAAAAGCTGAACGCCAACACGGTTGCCGACCTGCTCAAGATCGCGCTCGGAGCGCCTTCCAAGGTTTGACGGCAGAGCGCATCGACGGCACGGGCATCGCCCGGCGCCTGCGCACCGAGCTCGCCGAGCGCGCAGCCAGGCTGGCGTCGCTAGGGCACCAGCCGGGCCTCGCAGTGATCCTGGTCGGCGACGATCCGGCCAGCGCGGTCTATGTGCGCAACAAGGTCAAGGCCTGCGAGGAGACCGGCATCCGCTCCGTGCTTGAGCAGTACGACGCGGATCTCCCTGAGAGCGACTTGCTCGCGCGCATCGAAGCCTTGAACGGCGACGATCAGATCCACGGCGTCCTCGTGCAAATGCCGCTGCCGAAGCACATCGCGCCGGCCAGGGTCATCGAAGCGATCGCCACCGACAAGGACGTCGACGGCTATTCGATCGAAAGCGCCGGCCGCCTCGTTGCCGGCCTGCCCGGCTTTCGGCCGTGCACCCCCTGGGGCTGCATGAAGTTGATCGAGAGCACCGGCATCGACCTGCGCGGCAAGCATGCCGTCGTCATCGGCCGCAGCAACACGGTCGGCAAGCCGATGGCGCTGATGCTGCTGCAGGCCGATGCCACGGTGACGATCTGCCACAGCCGTACGCCCGATCTCGCCTGGCACACGCGAAGCGCCGACGTCGTCGTCGCTGCCGTTGGCCGGCGCCATACGCTGACGGCCGACATGGTCAAGCCGGGCGCCGTCGTCATCGACGTCGGCATGAACCGCATCCCTGAAGGCGAAGCCGGCGCCGGCAAGCTCAGCGGCGATGTCGACTACGACACGGTCGCCGAGGTCGCGTCGGCCATCACGCCGGTGCCGGGCGGTGTCGGGCCGATGACCATCGCCATGCTGCTTGCCAATACCGTCGAGTCGGCCGAGCGCAAAGCCGGGCGAGCGGCGCCGGTTGTGTGAACTTGTGACCGAGACTTCGACTTGAAGGCAGGCGTCGGCTCGGCGAGAATCGCCCTTCGCCATTCGTTCCCGGAGACTGCATGACCTTGCGCGACTGTTCCAGTCCGATCGGCCCGCTGCCGCGCGCTGCCGTCGCACTCGCCCTTATGTTCTCTGCCGCCGCCAGCCAGGCACAGTACAAAGTGATCGGCGCCGACGGCAAGGTCACCTACACCGATCGCGAGCCGAGCGCGTCCGAGGGCAAGGTCATCCCGCTCGGCAATCGCAACGTCGCGCAGGCGGCCGCCGAGCCCGAACTGCCCTTCGAGGTGCGCCAGGCAGCGAACAAGTACCCGGTCACGCTCTTCGTCACGACCACCGCTTGCGACCCCTGTACCTCCGGGCGCCAGTTCCTGAAGCAACGCGGCATTCCCTTCAACGAGCGACTCGTCGTCAGCGCCGAAGACAGCGAGGCGCTCGAGCGCCTCTCGGGCGCGCGCGAGGCACCGACGCTCATGATCGGATCGCAGACCTTGCGCGGCTACGCCGCCGAGGTCTGGGCCTCGTACCTCGACGCTGCCGGTTATCCGCGCGAGTCGCGACTGCCCGCGACCTATCAGTACCGCGCCGCGACGCCGATCGTCGAGCGCCGAGAGTCTGTGGCGGCACGCAGCGATGCGCGACCCGAAGCGCGACCGGCTCCTGCCGCGACGACCGTGCCGGCGCCGGCGGGCACCGGCGGCATCCGCTTCTAGGGCGCTACGCTGCGGCCGCGACAGGGCCGACGCGTCGCGCCGGAATGCTGCCCGCCATCACGGCAGCACCCATCACCCAGAACAGCGCCGAAGCACCGAGCGTCGCACCGGCCAGGCCGAAGGCCAGCGGCATCACCGCGCTCGAGAAGTTGATGACCATCGAACGCAAGGCGATCGCCTCGCCGTGCCGCTCGTGCGGCGTGATCTGGTGCAGCGTCGTCATGATCATCGGCTGCACCGCGCCGAGGGCGAAGCCGAGGACGATGGCGCAGGCGCCCATCACCCAGGCAGTCAGCGCGAAGGGATAGACGGCAAAGACGACACCGGCGAGCAGCATCGCCGCGACCAGCACCTGGCCTTCGCGCAGTCGATGCGCGAGGACCGGGATCGCGAGCCGCACCGCCGCCACGGCCGTGGCGAAGACGCCGAGTACGAGACCGATCGCCGAGGCGGAGAAGCCCCGCTCGTGGCCGAGGATGGGCACGAGGAAGGTGTGCACGTCCCAGCTTGCCGAGAGCAGCCAGTTGACGAGCAGCAGGCGCGTGAAGCCCGGCGCCTGCAGCAGGTCCCACGCGTTGCGCCGCAGCGGCGCGGGCGCGTTCGCGTCACGCGCCTCCTTGGGCACGAGGCGCGCCCAGGCCAGGCTCGCCAGGGGCAGCACCGCGAGCACGACGAAGGCGAGGCGAAAACCGCTCAGGTCGATCAGCGCACCCGCCAACACCGGACCGAAGACGTTGGACAGCGCCGGTGCGAGCCCGAGCCAGCTGAAGATCCGCTTCAGCATCGTTGCGTCGGTGGCCATGCGGCCGGCCGCGCGCTGGATCGCGATGAGGCCGAAGTTCGCGCCCGCGCCCGACAGCACTGCCGCGCCGCACAGGGCGATGAAGCCGGCGCTGCCGAGCGCTGTCGAGAGCGCGGCGCACAGGCCGCCGGCCACCGTCAAGGCGACGGCGACGCGCATCGGCCGGTGATAACCGTGCTTGTCGGCGAGCCGTCCCGCGCTCAGCGCCAGCGCGATCGGTGCCGCCGCGAACAAGCCGAGCAGCACGCCGACCGACCACGCCGCATGGCCTTCGCGCAGGGCGGCGAGCGGGGCCGCGAGGCGGATGCCGGCCATGCACGAGTGCAAGGCGATCTGGCCGCCGATCAGGGCGAAGAGGGCACCGGTGTCGTGCTTCACCGCCGGCTCAGTCATGAGCGGTCGGTTCGTCGTCGTCGAACAGTCCCCCGGGCAAAAGAGTCTGCGCACGGTCGTCGGAAACGACCTCCACGTCACGCAGCGACTTCGAGACACCGCGCGACGACCTTTCGGCGGCCTCGATCGTGTTCGATGCCTCGGCGAGCTTCTTTTTCGTCTTCGCCAACGCGTCGCCGAACTCTCCGAACTTGGTCTTCACCGCGCCAAGGACTTCCCATACCTCCGACGTACGCTTTTCGAGCGCCAGCGTTCGAAAGCCCATCTGCAGGCTGGTCAGCGTCGCCAACAAGGTCGTCGGCCCGGTCACTATGACGCGATGGTCGCGCTGCAGGCTCTCGACGAGACCCGGCCGGCGCAAAGCCTCGGCGTACAAGCCTTCGGTCGGCAGGAACATGATGCCGAAGTCCGTCGTATGCGGTGGCGCGACGTATTTCGTCCGGATCGCACGGGCCTCGAGTTTCAGCCTCGCTTCAATGGCGCGGCCGGCCAGCTCGATGCCTGCCTTGTCGGCAGCGTCCTGCGCCTCCAACAGTCGCTCGTAGTCCTCGCGCGGGAATTTGCAGTCGATCGGCAGCCAGAGCGGCGCGCCGTCGTCGCGGCGCCCCGGCAACTTCACCGCAAACTCGACACGCGCGCCGGTGCCGGGCACTGTCTCCTGATTGGTCGCGTATTGATCGATCGTGAAGACCTGATCCAGCAACGCCGCAAGCTGCACTTCTCCCAGGACGCCGCGCGTCTTCACATTGCCGAGCACGCGGCTCAGCGAGCCGACATCCTTGGCGAGCGCCTTCATTTCTCCCAGCCCGCTGTGCACGAGCTCGAGCCGTTCGGCGACCTGCTGGAAGTTCTCGCCGAGCCGCCGCTCGAGCGTCGCGTGCAGTTTCTCGTCGACGGTGGCTCGGATCGACTCGAGCTTCTTCTCGTTGTCGGCCTGGATGGCACCCAGTTTCTGCTCGACGGTCGCCCTTACCTCACCCATCCTCTGGTCGTTGGCGCGGACCAGCGCCTGCAACTGCAAGCCGAGCGACTCGGCGAGCTCTCTCAGCGACGCGCTCTGACGCAACCCCTGCGCTGCCTGAACCGCATCGAGCGAATCACGGCTGAGCCGCGCCTGCTCGGTCTGCGCCAGCGTGGTCTGCGCCAGCGCATCGGCGAGATGCTGCTGCATGGCCGCCAGTTGACGGCTGAACGAATCGATCTGGTCGTTCTGCGTTCGCGCCGTGTCGCCTTGTTGCGCCAGCAGGACCTGCTGGAAGTGAGCAAGCGTTGCGCCCAGATCCTGTCGGGTACCTTGGGCGCTGCGCGCCACGTCGTCGCGCAACTCGCGGTTCTGGCGCTCGCCGGCTGTGTCGACCGACGGCCCGCGGAACGCGATCCACAGCGTGATGATCACCAGGACCGCGAGCAGGCCCGGCGTCAGCCATTCGGAAAGCATGAGCGATTGTCGCAGCCGTCGGGGTTCGCGATCCGGCTCGAATCCTCAGCTCCGAACGGCGCCGCGAGCTGGCGTTAGCCAACGCTCCCCGAGATCGAAGACGGCTTGCACGACGAGCGCCAGCGCCGCCGCAGGCAAGGCGCCGGCAAGCATCACGTTGCTGTCGTTGACGGCCAGCCCGGCGACGATGCGCTCGCCGAAGCCGCCGGCGCCGATGAAAGCAGCCATCGTCGCCGTGCCGACGTTGATGACGGCGGCGGTCTTGACGCCCGCGAGCAAGGTCGGCAGAGCGAGCGGCAGTTGCACATGCAGCAGTGCCTGCCGGGACGTCATGCCGAGCGACAGCGCAGCCTGCGCCATGCCCCGCGATACGCCTTGCAAGCCGGCGTGCGTGTTGCGCACGATCGGCAGGAGCGCGTAGAGAAAGAGTGCGATCAGCGCCGGCAAGACACCGATCGAGCCGACCAGGGCGATGAGAAAGGCGAGCAGGGCCAGCGAAGGCACGGTTTGCAACACGGCGACCGCGCCGAGCAGCACGCCGGCAGCGCGCGGCCAACGCCATGCGGCGATGCCGATCGGCACGCCGGCAACCACGGCGAGCGCGAGCGAACCGAAGACGAGCAGCAGGTGTTCGGCGGCGAGCCGGCCGAAGTCGGGCGCGAACACGCGCGCCAGAAGGCCGGGCTTGCCTGCGCCCTCGCGTGCGAAACGCGTGCCGGTCTGCGTTGGCGCCGCGACGCCGGTCGCAACACTCGCTCCCGGCGCAGCGCCCGTCACGCCCCGTCGGGCGAGAAACCCGGCCGCCGCCTCGGCGAAGGTCTTGCCGTCGAGCTCGACCTCGCCGTTCATGGCGATCATGGCCGGCGCGTCGATCGCACCGATAAGACGTTGCAGCGGTGCGGCGTCGACGCCGGCGCGCATCAACAACACGGCGTCGTACTTCGGGAAGAAGGCGCGATCGTCTTCGAGCACGCGCAGGCCGAGTCGGCCGAGTTTGGCATCGGTCGAGTAGACGTCGATGAGGTCGACGCGGCCGGCGGCCACCGCGTCGTAGGCCAGGCCGTGATCGAGGCCGATCGGCATCGCGGCAAGGGCGTAGGCCTGGCGCAGGGCCGGCCAGCCGTCGCCACGCTCGAGGAACTCGTGCGACAGGCCGAGCTTCAGCCCCAGGCCCTTGGCCGACGCCAGGTCGGAGATGCGCGCGATGCCGAGCGCCTTCGCCCGCGCCTCGCTCATCGCCAGCGCGTAGGTGTTGTTGAAGCCGAGCGGGATCGCGGCGACGAGGCCGCGCGGCGCGAGCCAGCGGTTGAGTTCCTCGAGCGAAGGGTTGCCTTCCCGCTTGAGCAGCTCGCGAACGATCGTCCCCGTGTACTCCGGATAGACGTCGACCGAGCCGCCCGCGAGGGCCTGCTCCAGGATGCCCGTATTGCCCAGGCCCTGGCGATGCGAGGCCGGGCGGCCCGCCGCAGCGAAAGTCTGGGTGACGATCTCGCCAAGGATGTACGACTCGGTAAAGCGCTTCGACCCGACGACGATCTCGGTCCGGTCGGCGGCGAGCGCCGGCGTCGCTGCCGCAGTAACGATCTGTAGGAAGATTCCCACACGCGAAATGGCGCTTCGACCTTTCCCCGGCCGGCGGGGATGCAGGAAACTCGGCCGATCGCCCCCATCCGCCGAGCGTGCCCTCGTTTTGCTTTCCCTCTTCGTCTCATCCAAGCCGCCACCTGCCCTCGGGCACGAAACGTCGAGTGCGGTCGTGGAGCGACCTGACATGAACCAGCTCAGGGCGTTCATCGTCGAGGACAGCCCCGTGATCCGGGAAAACCTCATCGCCGCCTTGGAGGAGATGGCACCGATCCGCGTCGTCGGCAGTGCCGAGGACGAGTCTGGCGCAATCGGCTGGCTGGGCCGCGCCGAGAACCACTGCGATCTGGTCGTAGTCGACATTTTTCTGAAGAGCGGTTCGGGGCTCGGCGTTCTCAAGGCGGCAGCGGCTTTGCCAGTACGGGTCAAACTCGTGGTGTTCAGCAACTACGCCACCCCGGACATGCGTCGAAAGTGCCTGGAACTCGGCGCCGACCGGGTCTTCGACAAATCCAACGAGATCGACGCCCTGATCCTCTACTGCTGCCGGCTCGCCGACGGCGGCTCGGGTCACGGCGACCTGGACACGCTCTCCTGAGCCGCATGCGCGAACGCGCCGTGGCAGCGCTACTGGATGAGCCCGTTCTTCAGGGCGTAGTAGGTCAGGTCGCTGTTCGACTCGAGCTTCATCTTCTCCATGACCCGGGTCCGATAGGTGCTCACGGTCTTGACGCTGAGCGACATGCTGTTGGCCATGTGGCCGATCGTCTCGCCCTTGGCGAGGCGCAGGAACACCTGAAACTCGCGCTCCGAAAGGTGCTCGTGGGGCGGCTTGTCGCCGGCACCGCCGCCCAGGCCGTCGGCGAGCAGCTCGGCGACGCCGGCGGTAATGTACTTGCGGCCGCGATAGACGGTGCGGATCGCCTTGACGATCTCTTCGGGATCGCAGTCCTTGTTGAGGTAGCCGCTCGCCCCCTGCCGAAGCAGCGTGGTGGCGTAGTGCTCTTCGGGAAAGCCGGAAAGGATCAGCACCGGCAGATCGGGGGCGCGCGCCTTGATGGCGGCCAGCGCATCGACGCCGCTCTGGTCCGGCATCGAGAGGTCCATCAGGATGACGTCGACGTCGCCCTTGCGCACGATGTCGATGGCGTCGCGGCCATTGGCCGCTTCGGCGACCACCGTGAGATCGACCTGCTCGGAAAAAAACTGTCTGAGGCCTGCGCGAACGATGGCGTGGTCGTCGATGATGGCGATTCTGATCATGATGAAGGCGACCTTTCGCACCGGTGGCGCGACGCTCGCAAGTGTAGGTTCGGATGAAGCCCTTATCGTACTTCCGGCGCAGCGTGGTCGCCTTTCCGCTGGCTGCGCTGGCCGCGCTGGCGATGTTCGTCATCGGCGAGGTGTCGTACCAGGATGCCACCGCCTCGCTCGATTCGCTCGGCAATCGCGGCGTCGCGCGCAACAACCTCAACGTCGTCGCCAAGAGTCTGCTCGACGCCGAGACCGGCCAGCGCGGCTACCTGCTCACCTCGCGCACCGAATATTTGGCGCCCTACCGCGACGCGCAGGAAGGACTGCAAGCCGCGATCGCCTCGCTGAAGGCCTACTACTCGGCCGACCCACGCACGGCCGCGCTGGTGCGCCAGCTCGCCGCAGCCTGCGACGAAAAAATGAGCGAGCTCGCGACCTCGATCGAGCTGCATGACAAGGGCGCGGAGCGAGCCTGGCGCGACCTCCTGCTGTCCAACATCGGCAAGGAGAAGATGGAGCAGGTGCGCACGCTCACGGAGCAACTCCTCGTCGAAGAAAGCAACCAGGTCGTCAAGGGCCGCAAGGGCGTCTACCAGACGCTGATGCTGAACCGCATCGGCACCGCGGCGATGGCCGCGGTGAGCTTGCTCGCACTCTTCATGTATTTGCGCCAGACGGCTGCGCTCGACCGGTACGCCGAAGAAGAGCGCCGACGCATCGCCACCGAGCGCGATCGCCTCGAGACCGAGGTGGCGGCGCGGACCCGGCAACTGAAGGAACTTGCCCAGCACCTGCAGACGATCCGCGAAGACGAGCGCAGCCACCTCGCACGCGAGTTGCACGACGAGCTCGGCGCCCTGCTCACCGCCGCCAAGCTCGACGCCGCGCGGCTGAAGTCGCGCCTCGGCAAGACAACGCCCGAGGTCCTCGAGCGCCTGGCGCACCTCAACGAGACCCTCAACGGCGGCATCGCGTTGAAGCGCCGCATCATCGAAGACCTGCGGCCCTCGTCCTTGAGCAATCTCGGCCTGGTCGCCGCGCTCGAGATCCTGCTGCGCGAATTCACCGCGCGCAGCGAGATCGCCGTCAGCCAGACACTCGAGTACGTCGATCTCGACCCGGCAGCGCAGCTCACGGTTTACCGGCTGGTCCAGGAGGCCTTGACCAACATCGCCAAGTACGCCAGGGCCACCCAGGTCGAAGTGACGCTCTGCGCCGAGGGCGAGGACGGTGTGCGCGTCGCCGTGCGCGACAACGGCGTGGGCTTCGACGCCGGCGTCGAGCGCGTCGCCAGGCACGGCCTGATCGGCATGCGCTTTCGCGTCGAGGCCGAGGGCGGCTCGATGCGGCTCGTCTCGGCGCCGGGCCAGGGCACGCTCATCGAGGCGACCTTGCCGTCGTTGGATCCCGACTCGGCGCTGTCCGAGCCGCCCGCTGTGGAGACGGCCACGGCATGATCGCGGTCGGCCGGCGCGACACGATTGTGAGCAGCGTCCTACGGGGCCCGGGACGCTCCCCCGACAGGGCTGCGCGCGGCTACCCTATCGCCGCCGGCACGGAAGCGCAGCACACTCACGCCTTCGCAGCCTTCGCTTCCTGCCGGCCGCACAGGCCAGACTCCCATCACTCGACCAAGGAACCGCAATGAGTACCGTCAGCAGCACCACCCAACCCCTCGCGCAGCAAGGTCAGGACGTCGCCGACAAGGCAGCCGGCACGGCCCAAAGCGCTATCCATTCGACGCACCGCGCGGCGGACAGCGCGCTCGACACGCTATCGGCCAAGGTCGAGGATCTGCGCAGCCAGGCGGCGCCGCTGCTGAACCGCGTCTCCACGCAGGCCGAGGCGGCTGCACGTCGCGGCATCGAGGCGGTTCGCGACACCTCGCAGCAACTGCGCGAGAAGGCCATGCGCGCTTCCGACAGCGCCGTCGGCTATGTCAAGGACGAGCCGATCAAGGCCATGCTCATCGCTGCGGCGACCGGCGCCGCACTGATGGGCCTGATCGCGTTGCTGAGCCGCTCCTCGCGCGACTGAATCGGCGTTGCGCCTCATGATCCACCCGCTGCTGCGACTGATCGCCACCGAACCGCAGATACTCGGCGATCACGTCGAGGCCTATGCCGAACTCGTCGGTGACGAGGTCAGAAAGACCAGTTCGGCCTGGAGCCTGCGCATCGCGCTCTATTTGGCCGCGCTCGCCCTGGCGGGCGTGGCGCTGGTGCTGACCGGCGTGGCCGTCATGCTGTGGGCCGCGCTGCCTCCCTCCGGCTTCCAGGTGCCGTGGCTGCTCGTCGCGGTGCCGGCGACGGCCTTCGTCGCCGCCATCGTCTGCGTGCTGATGGCGCGCCGCAGTCCGGTCGAGAACGCCTTCGACAACGTCAAGAAGCAACTCAGCGCCGACATGGCCATGCTGCGCGAGGTGAGCGCGCCATGAGCGCCGTTCTGCCTCCGGGTGTGGCCGCGAGCACGCGGGTCGACGCGCGTGCCGGAGCGGTACGCACTCCCTACGCGCCGCAGCCGTCCTCGGCGGCGGAACGGGTCGACGCGTCGCGCAAGCGACTGCGCGCGGCACTCATGGACATCGCCCATCCGCCGGTCAAGCCTTCGGTGCTCGACGGTCTGGGCGGCTTCGGCGTTTTCGCGCACGACCTTCTCGATCGGTTGAAGGGATTACCGGCTGCGGCCGTCGTCATCGAAACGCTCGAGCACTGGTGGGCAGAGCATCCCTTGCACACGGCAGGACTTGTCGCCGAAGAAGCATCGCGCAAGTTCGTCGCACCGATCGCGAGAAAGAATCCTTACGCGCTCGTGCTCGGCTCGGTCGTGGTCGGTGCCGTGTTCGCCCTCTCGCGGCCTTGGCGCTGGCTGTTCCGGCCTGCGCTTTTCGTCGGCTTGCTGCCGCAATTGGCGACCCAGACGATGAAGCGGATGCCGATCGAATCCTGGATCCAGATGCTGGCCGCTTTCACCGCAAAACGCGCCGCCGCCCCCAAGTCACCTCAGACGACCGCCGACACGGCATCCGGATTGCCAAGGGATTCCTGACCGATTACCTCCCAACGGCCCCTTGCCGATCCGCCCGCGCGGAACCCGGCCGGTCTCCCTCCGTGGGGTCTTGAAAACGCGCTTCGGCGCGTTTTTTTTGTCTGTCTCTTGTCCGTTGCTCGCTCGCCAATCGTGCTTGCAGGCCCGCAACTTGCCGTATCGGACTGTTCCTACAAGGCCTGGTGCGACGAACCGACAGACCCGACGAGGCTCGCTTCCTATGATCCTCCGAATGTCCCGATTCCTCGAAATGACTCCCCAGGCGGCTGGCTACCCTGCGTCACCGCGCTCGCGCCCTGTTTGGGCGACATCGTCCATCGATGGCGCGGCCGACACCACGCCAATGGAATTGAGCGCTCTCGGCGCTCATGTCGACCGCTGCAACGGCTCGCGCGGTCGCATGTTCGCCTTGCACTGCGCCGCCGACGCCCTGTTCGGCTTCCTCGCACCGCGCTTCGTGACGACCCTGGTCATCGTCACACTCGTCTTCGGGGTGGGCTCGCTCATCGTCTGATCCCGCGATGGCGGCGTCCGAACTGCGGCAGCTGGTGCCCGACGCACCGGCGGCGGTGGATGCGATCCTCGATCCTTCGCGCGGCCCGCTGGAGCGGCCGAACCGCTCGGAAATCTTCGGCCCGGAACGCTTCGCCCAGCACGGGCGCAGCCTCGGCGAGACGCACGCCGCACGCTTCGCACCCTCCGGCTCGACGGCGTTCTTTCCGCGCCTGCGCGACAACATCCGCATCCTGCGCGAGGCGCATCACTACATCGGCCACCAGGCGAGCACCGGTTACGACGTGAGTCCGGCGGCAGAGTGGCTGCTCGACAACTTTCACCTCATCGAAGCGCAGCTTCGCGAGATCAACGACGGCCTGCCACGCCGCTATTTCCGCGACTTGCCGGTGCTGCAGGACGAGCCGCTGGTCGGCCTGCCGCGCATTTACGGCGTCGCCTGGGCCTTCGTCGCGCACACCGACAGTGCCTTCGACGAAGACCTGCTTGTCCACTTTCTCGAGGCCTACGAAGAGACGCGCGAGCTGACGCTCGGCGAGCTGTGGGCGCTGCCCACGACCTTGCGTGTCGTCCTGATCGAGAACCTGCGCCGACTCGCCGAGCGCGTCGCGGCGAACAAGGCAGCGCGCGAAGTCGCCAACCTGTGCTGCGACCGGCTCGACGCGCACGATCCGCAAAGCCTGGACGCCCTCCTGGCGTTGCTCAACCGGCGTGGCGTCGGCGACAACTTTCTCGCGCAGATGGCGCAGCGACTCCAGGACCCGCGCACGACGACCGAGCAGGCGGTGCTCGACTGGCTGCGCCGGGTCGCGCCGCATCTCGCCGAGATCCAGACCCGCCTGCCCGCAGCGCAGGCCGCCGACAACCTGAGCGTCGGCAACGCGGTCACGTCGCTGCGCTCGATCGGCGATGCCGACTGGTCCGACATCGTCAGCCAGACCAGCATGCTGACGCAGCTCATGCTGAGCTCGTCGGCCTTCGCCGCCGAGCGCGACGACACGCGCGACCTGACGCTGCACGGGATCGAGCGGCTGGCCAAGAAGAGCGGCAAGAGCGAGCACGCCGTCGCCGAGGCGCTGCTCGGGCTGATGCACCACGCCGGCAACGAGTCGGGCGCCGCGGACGGAGAAGCGAAAAGTGTCGCCGGCTACTGGCTGCTCGGCGCCGGCCAGTCCGCCCTGCTGCAGGCGATCGGCCTGCGCGACACGGGGGCCAGACGCCGCCAGCAGCGCTGGCGACGCGTCGCCCTGCCGACCTACCTCGGCGCCATCGCGCTGGTCACGTTCGCCATCGTCGCCTGGCTGCTCCTGCGGCACGGCGCTGGCGTGCCGTCGAGCGCGACGTGGCTGCTGGCGCTGACGGCGGCGCTCATGATCTTCCCCGCCTCGGAGACCGCGGTGGCGGTGATCAACCGCCTGATCAGCGAGTCTTCGCGGCCGAGCCGCCTGCCGCGCCTCGCGTTCGCGACCGGCATCCCGCCCGAGCACCGCGCCATGGTTGTCATCCCGGCGATGCTGACACGCGCCGACGCATGCGCCGGGCTGGCCCACCAGCTGCAGCTTCACTACCTCGCCAATCCCGAGCGAGGCGTGCAGTTCGCCTTGCTCACCGATTGGGCCGACGCCGCCACCGAGCGCACGCCCGTCGACGGCCCCTTGCTGGACGCCGCGGTCCGGGCCATCGACGCGCTGAATGCGCTCTATCCGCTCGACGACGGCGAGGCGCCACGCTTCATCGTCCTGCATCGGCAGCGGCGCTTCTCGGAGTCGGAGCAATGCTGGCTCGGCTGGGAACGCAAGCGCGGCAAGCTCGAGCAACTGCTCAAGATGCTGGCCGAAGGCTCGCCCAGTCCCTTCGTGGACCTCGGACGGGTTTCCGAAGTCGGCCCCGGCGTGCGCTACGTGCTCACGCTCGACAGCGACACGCGGCTGCCGCCCGGGCGGCTGCGCGACCTCGTCGGCATCGCCGCGCATCCGCACAACCAGCCGCAATTGAGCGCAGACAGGCGCCGCGTCGCGCGCGGCTACGGCATCCTGCAGCCGCACGTCGCAACGCCGCTCTGCGCGCCCGAAGACGTGACGCTCTACCACTGGCTGTTCTCGGGGCAGAGCGGCATCGATCCATACAGCATCGCCAGCTCCGAGGTCTACCAGGACCTGTTCGGCGAGGGCACGTTCACCGGCAAGGGACTGCTCCATGTCCAGGCCGTGCACGCCGTCCTCGACGGGCGGCTGCCGCCGAGCCAGGTGCTCAGCCACGACCTGCTCGAAGGCTCGCTGGCACGCTGCGCCGCCGTTACCGACGTCTCGGTCATCGAGGACGCGCCCTTTCATTCCGACGTCGCGGCGTCGCGCGTGCACCGCTGGACGCGCGGCGACTGGCAGCTTCTGCCGATCCTGCTGCGCGCCGGGCACTACGGAATCCGCGCCGTCAACTGCTGGAAGATGATCGACAACCTGCGCCGCTCGCTGGTCGCGCCGGCGTCGCTCGCGCTGCTCGCGCTGGCCCTGGCGACGACGGCCGTGTCGCCCTGGGCGGTGCTGGCGCTGATCGCCCTCGCCTTCAGCGCCGGGCCACTGATGGGCGCGTTGGCCAGCTTCGCGCCGAGCCGCGACGACGTCGCCGGCTTCCACTTCTTCCGCCAGGGCCTGGCCGACCTGGCACGCGCGATCCTGAGCGGCGTCTGGCTGCTCGCCCAGCTCATGCAGCTCGCGCTCATGGCCGTCGACGCGATCGTGCGCGCCGTCTGGCGGTCTGCCGTGAGCCGGCGCCACCTGCTCGAATGGACCACCGCCGCCGCGGCGCAGGCGTCGGCCACGACGCGCCTGATCGAGCTGGCGCGCAAACACTGGGGCGTGCCGCTCGCGGCACTGACCTTGCTGGGCCTGCTCGTCGCGGCGCGCACGCCGTATCCGCTGTTTGCCGCCGTGCTCTGCATCGTCTGGTCGCTGTCGCCGGTCTGGACCTGGTGGGTCAGCCGGCCGCGGCCGCCACGACACCACGACGCCCTCTCGCGCACCGACCGCCACTATCTCGGCCGGATCGCGCGCGACTCCTGGCGCCTGTTCGAGCGCTGCGTCGTGCCGGGCGATCACGAGCTGCCGCCCGACAACCTGCAAACCGCGCCGCACGACATGGTCGCGCACCGAACCTCGCCGACCAACATCGGCCTCTACCTGCTGTCGACGATGTGCGCGCGCGAATTCGGCTGGATCGGCCGCCACGAAGCCATGGCGCGCCTCGAAGCGACCTTGGCCGCGCTAGCCGCCCTGCCGCGCCATCGCGGCCACTTTCTCAACTGGTACGACACCGAGCGCGCCGAAGCGCTGCTGCCACAGTACGTCTCGACGGTCGACAGCGGCAATCTCTGCACGCACCTGCTCGCCGTCGCACAGGCCTGCCTCGAGCTCGCAGAGGCGCCCGACGACCAAACCGCGCTCAGTCGCTTTCTCGCCGAATCGTCGACGCAGCTCGCCGAACTGGCTGCCGCCAACGACAAGCCGTTCGCGCCCGGCGCCTTCGCGATCCTTCTCGACAGGAGCGACGTCCTCGCCGCCATCGCGGCCGACGCCGATCGCGTGCGCCGTCTTCTCGACATCGCCGCGGCCGAGCTCGCGTCGTGGCTGCCGCCGCTGGCAGCCGACACGTCGCCGACCGCCGCGCACCGGTTCGGCTGGGCGCTCGAGGACCGTCTCGCGACCTTGCGCTCGACCCTGCGCGACGGCGCTTGCGTTGACGGTGCGGCGGCAACGTCGAACGACGCCGCGGCGCGCCTGCGCGCCATCGCCGCCACCTGCCAGCGGCTGGCGCGCGAGCCCGACTTCGAGTTCCTGTTCCACAAGAAGCGGCGCCTTTTCCACATCGGCTTTCGCGTCGCCGAGCATCAGCTCGACGCCGGCTTCTACGACCTGCTCGCCTCCGAGGCGCGTGCCACGAGCCTCTGGGCGATCGCCAAGGGCGACGTGCCCGCCGCGCACTGGGCGGCACTCGGCCGGCCGTTCTTCGCCGTCGGCGACCTGGCTGGCCTGCGCTCCTGGTCGGGCTCGATGTTCGAGTACCTGATGCCGACGCTGGTGCTCGACGAACCGCACGGCAGCGTGCTGCACTCCGCCGCCCGGGCTGCCGTGATCGAGCAGATCGCATTCGCGCGCCGGCACCACGTGCCCTGGGGCATTTCCGAATCGGCCTACGCGGGCAGCGATTACACGCTCGCCTATCAGTACGCTCCGCAAGGCGTTCCCGATCTGGCATTGCGCCGCACCCCCACCGACGAGTTGGTGATCGCCCCCTATGCGACGGCGCTGGCCGCGCAGGTGGCGCCGCACCGCGCCGCCGCCAACCTGCGCCGGCTCGAGCAGGCGCGCGCGCGCGGCCGCTACGGCTTCATCGAGGCGCTCGACTACACGCCGGCGCGTCAATCGGGCACCGACGGCGTGTCGCGCGTGCAGACCTTCATGGCGCATCACCAGGGCATGAGCGTGGTCGCCCTGGCCAACGTCCTGCTCGACCGGGCGCCACGACGCTGGGGCATGGGCGATCCGCGCATCGAGGCGGTGGCGTCGCTGCTGCACGAGCGTGCGCCGCGCGAGGTGCCCTTGCTGCACGAAGCGCCGGCCGGTCCGGCGCCCGTTGCCCTGGGCAAGCGCGGCCCGGGCGTGTTGCGTGACGTCCTGCCCGGCATGGCTGCCGTCGAGCCGACCCACCTGCTTTCGAACGGGCGCTACGCAGTCACCTTGCGCGCCAACGGCGCCGGCACCAGCCGCTGGGGCAACAACACGATCTCGCGCTCGCGCGACGATGCGCTGCGCGACGGCTACGGCAGCTTCTTTCATCTGCGCTGGGACCGGCAGCCGCGCGCCGTCTCGCTGACCCAGCACCCGGCGCCCGATCGCGCGGCGCACTACCACAGCAGCTTTCACGCCGACCGGGCATGGTTCGGCGCGACCTGGTCCGAGCTCGACGCCGAGACCACGGTCTGGGTGAGCCCCGAAGACGACATCGAATTCCGGCGCATCGTCCTGCGCAACAAGGGCGACCGCCTGCTCGACCTCGAGCTCATCTCGTCGTTCGAGGTGACGCTCGCCGACGCCCGCGCCGACGAGGCGCACCCTGCCTTCCAGAACCTCTTCATCGGCGCCGAGTGGCAGGCCGGCCACCAGGCGCTGGTGTTCGAACGCAAGCCCCGCCTGGCACACGACAAGGGCGTCCTGACGGCGCATTTCATCGCCGAGGCCGAGCCCCCTGCGACGGCCGTGCGTATCCAGGTCGACCGGCAGCGCTGGCTCGGGCGCAATCGCGGCGCCAGCCACCCGCTGGCCGCTTTCGACGATCCGCCCCTCGGTGCCGCAGGCGGCGAAAGCGCACCGCTCGACACCGGGCTCGATCCGGTCGCGGCCTTTGCCGTGCGCCTGCAGATCGCGCCGGGCGCGAACGCGCGCGTCACCTTCTGCACCACCGCCACCGACAACCGCGCGACGCTGCACGCCGTCATCGACAAGTACCGCCAGGCAGGCAACATCGAGCGCGCCTCGATGATGTCGGCGACGCTCGCCGGCATCCGCCTGCGTGAGATGCGCATCGGCGCCGAGACCTTCGCGGCGATCCAGACCCTGACGACGCTGCTCGTCCTCACCGTGACGCGGCCGCATGCGCGGCGCGTCGAAGCGAGCGAGGTCTGCGACCGGCGGTTGCTCTGGCGCTTCGGCATCTCGGGCGATCGGCCGATCGTGCTCGTCTCGGCCGGTGCGCCCGAAGGCTTCGGCCTGCTGCGCTCGCTCGCCCAGGCGCTGCGCATGTGGTCGTGGGGCGGCGTCGCCTGCGATCTCGTCGTCATCAATCACGAGCCGACCTCGTACCTGATGACGCTCAACCGTCAGATGACGACGTTGAAGGAAGCGCACGTCGCCTCATGCAACGCGCAGCCCGTTGCCGCCGAGACGGGATTCCACATCCTCGCCTCGGCCGAGTTGCACGCCGACGAGCTCTCGACTTTTCGCGCCCTCGCCCGCGTCCGCCTCAACGCCGATGGCCGGCCGCTGGCACACCACGTTCAGGAGTTCGTCGACGTACACGACGCCGCGCTCGAGGAACGGCAGGCGCTCTCGACAGTGGCGCTACCGGCCGACATGGGCGCCGAGATCGTGCCGCGTCCGCCGGCCGGCGAGTTCGCGGCCACCAGCGGCGAATTCCGCTTCGACGTGACGGCGCTGATGCGGCCGGCGCGGCCCTGGGTCAATGTGCTCGCCAACCCCGACTTCGGCACGCAACTCAGCGAAGCCGGCGGCGGCTACAGCTGGGCGCTCAACAGCCGCCTCAACATGTTGACGCCTTGGTCGAACGATCCGGTCGCCGACCCGCCGGGCGAATGGTTGCTGCTCCAGGACACGAAGACGATGCAGGCATGGAGCGTCACGCCCTCGTCGGCCGGCGACAACCAGGCCGAGTACCGTATTTCGCACGGCCAGGGCTACAGCGTCGTCAGCCACCGGCGCGGTGCGCTCGACGTTCACGTTTCGTGGTGCGTCGATCCGGTCGCTTCGGTCAAGCAGGTGCGCCTGCGCCTCGTCAACCGGGGCCACCGCACGTTCAACCTGCGCATCGTCGGCATCGCCGAATGGATCCTCGGCGCCAATCGTTCCGATCGCGGCACGACGGTCTCCAGCGTCGCCAGCCAGCGCGCGGCGCCAGGTGGCGATGTCGCGGCAGCTCGGCCCGAGTCGGCGGCGGCAGACAAGGTCGAGACGCGGATGACGACGCTGTTCTGCACACAGCGCGACCGCTCGGGCGGCTTCGGCGGCGGCACCGCCTTCTTCGGTCTCGCCGGCGATGCCGAGGAGCTCACCGACTGGACCTGCGATCGGCGCGAATCGTTCGACGCGCGCGGCCGCCTGATCGTCCCCGACCAGTACGGACAGGCCAGCGGCGGTGGCCTCGACCCTTGCGCGGCCATCGCGACGCGCATCGTGCTGCGCGCGGGCGATTCGATCGACCGCGTCTTCCTGCTCGGCTGGGGCGCCAGCCCCGAAGCGGCGCTGGCGCTGGCAGCGAGCGCGGCGATGGTGTCGCCACTCGGGCGCATGCAGAGCGTTCGCGAGCACTGGGACGAGCTGCTCGAAGGCGCCGTCGTTCGCACCCCCGACCCGCTCTTCGACGCCATGGTCAACCGCTGGCTGCTCTACCAGACCGTCGCCTGCCGGCTCTGGGCCAAGGCGGGCTTCTACCAGGCAGGCGGCGCCTACGGCTATCGCGATCAGCTGCAGGACTCGATGGCTCTGGCCTGGTCGCGTCCCGATCTGCTCCGAAAGCAACTCCTTCTCTCTGCGTCGCGCCAGTTCCCCGAGGGCGACGTGCAGCACTGGTGGCATGCGCCGACCGGCGCCGGCGTACGCACCCATTTCTCCGACGACCTGCTCTGGTTGCCCTACGCCGCCCTGCACTACCTGCGAACTTCGGGCGACGCGACGCTGCTCGACGAGCGCGTGCCCTTCCTCGAAGGCATGGCGGTGCCGGCCGGGGCCGAAGACGCCTACTACGCTCCCGACATCGGCAGCGAAGCAGCGACGGTCTACGAGCATTGCGCTCGCGCCATCGACCACAGCCTGACCGCCGGCGCGCATGGCCTGCCCTTGATGGGAACGGGTGACTGGAACGACGGCATGAACCGGGTCGGCCACGAAGGGCGCGGCGAATCGGTCTGGCTCGCCTGGTTCCTGCTCGACGTGGTCGGCCGCTTCGCTCCCCTCGCCGAGGCGCGCGGCCATCGCGATCGGACCACGCGCTGGAGCGAGGCCGCGCACGGCTGGCGGGAAGCATTGCAAAACGCCGGCTGGGACGGAGCGTGGTATCGCCGCGCCTTCTTCGACGACGGCTCGCCGCTCGGCACCAGCGCCAACGAAGAGTGCCGCATCGACCTGATCGCGCAGGCCTGGGCCGTGCTCTCGCAGGCCGCGCCCGAGGCGCAGCAGCGCATGGCGATGGCGTCGCTCGAAGGGCACCTCGTCGACCGAGACGCCGGCCTCGTCAAGCTGCTCGATCCGCCGCTTCGCTTCGCGCAGCCGAGCGCCGGATACGTCCAGTCCTATCCGCCCGGCGTTCGAGAAAACGGCGGCCAGTATTCGCACGCTGGCGTCTGGGCCCTCATGGCGCAGGCCGCGCGCGGCGACGGCGACGCCGCCTACCGCTACTTCGGCTACCTGAGCCCGGCGCATCGCTCGCGCCATCCCGACCGCGGACCGGTCTACGCGATCGAGCCTTACGTGATGGCCGGCGACGTCTACACGGCGCCGCCCTATGTCGGGCGCGGCGGCTGGAGCTGGTACACGGGCTCGGCAGCATGGATGCATCGCGCCGCGCTCGAATCGATGTTCGGCCTCGTGCAGGAAGGCGACGAGATCGCGTTTCGTCCCTGCCTGCCGAGCGCCTGGGACGACGCCGAGATCGTGCTCAGGCGTGGTGACAGGAAGCTGCGCGTGCTGTTCGTGCGCGCCGGTGCCGCAGCGTCGACCGACGCAAGCGCCGCGGGCGCCATCGCGTTGCAGGCCGGCGAGCGGATCCGATGGTCCGAGTTGCGCCGCGACGCCTGCTATCGAATCGCGCTCGCGACCGCTGTCGCGCCGCCTGCCAGCGCCGCCCCGCTGCCGCTTGCCCACGCCGATTGAGGACGCCGAAGCCCGGCCGGGCCGACGCGCAACCCGCCGCCGTCCTACAGGCGAGCACGCGCCGCTCCGATGGGCGCGGCGAGACCCGCTGCCTAAAATCCTCTTATAGACATACCGCTTGCGCATGCGATTCGCGTGCGCCGGCAGTCCAAGGAGAACAACTTGCTCAAGTGGGCCATCATCTTCGCGATCATCGCGCTCGTCGCCGGCATGCTCGGCTTCACCGGCATCGCTGCCGGCGCCGCCGGCATCGCCAAGATCCTGTTCGTCGTCTTCCTCGTCCTGTTCGTGGCAGTGCTGTTGTTCGCACTGCTCGGCGCCAAAGCGGTGGCAGGCAAGTGAGCGCCCCGGAGAAGACCATGAACAATCCTTCCATCGGCAAGGTACAGGGCCTGCATGTCGACGCGACCCGGCTGCGCCTCGACAAAGCCGGCCTCGAAGCGGCCAAGCGCAGTCTCGAGAAAGGTGCCGTCACGCCGAGCTACGGCCCCTGGCGCGAGGACATCATCAAGCTGCTCAACGACGCGCTCGCCACCGAGATCGTCTGCACGCTGCGCTACAAGCGCCATTACTTCACCGCCAAGGGCGTGGCCTCGCCGGCGATCGCCAACGAGTTTCTGGTTCATGCGCAGGAAGAGACGGCACATGCCGACAAGATCGCCGAGCGCATCGTGCAGCTCGGCGGCGACCCGGACTTCGCGCCGGCGACGCTGCTCGAGCGCAGCCACGCCGACTACGACGATTCGGCGGATCTGCAGGCCATGATCCGCGCCAACCTGATCGCCGAGCGCGTCGCCATCGAGGCCTACGGCCAGATGATCGCGCTGATCGGCGACAAGGACTCGACGACGCGGCGCCTGCTCGAGCAAATCCTCAGCCAGGAGCAGGAGCACGCCGACGAGTTGAGCGACTGGCTCACCGAGTGACGCATTTCCCGGGCCCAGATCGGTGCGGCCCTTCAAGCACCGTCATTCGATCCATAACTCGATCCAACTTCATCTGGAGCACACCATGAACCTTCGTACCCCCCTCGCGACGCTCGTCGCCGTTGCCGCGCTTGTCATCACTTCGGGTTGCGCCGTGTCGCGCGGCCAGGAGACGGTCGGCGCCTATGTCGACGATGCCGCCATCACGACGTCCATCAAGGCCCGCATGGTCGAGGACAAAAACGTCGACGCCGCCGCCATCAAGGTGCAGACGCTGAACGGCGAAGTGATGCTCTCCGGCTTTGCGAAGAGCTCGCTCGAGAAGAACACGGCCGAAAGCATCGCCATGAAGGTGAAGGGTGTGAAGGCGGTCAAGAACGAGATCGCCGTTCGCCCCTGATCGACGCCAAGCCGGCGACTCTCGCCGGTTGATTCTTCGAGCCGCCCGGTCGTCGCAAGACACCGGGCGGCTTTGCGTCCGGGTCTGCCTCGGCTCGTTCGCTCAGCGCGGGTCGGGCGCAGGACAGGCCGGCGCCGGCCCGCGCGTTGCGAGCAGGCTCTCGCCGATCGCATCGGCCAGCCGCACGACGGCACGTCGATGCGCCGCGGCCAGCGCAGGCAGGCCTGCAGCGGCCGGCTCGCGCATCAGGGCTGCGCAGCGCAGCGCCGGTGCCGCAGCGCCGACGGCGACGGTCCAGATCGCTTCGATGCGCGCTTCACGGCCCGGGATCGAGTCGAAACGGCGCACTTCCACGCCAACGCGCAACGCCGACACGCCCGCCGGGCCGCGCCCTTCGATCGCGCCGTAGCGCGCGCCCAGCTCTTCGAGCAGCGCCTGGCGCAACTCGTCGCTCAGCGGGCTGGCCCAGCGCTCCTGTTCCAGTGCGGCCAGGCTGTCGTCGGGCAGTCGCACGAGCCACTGCGGCTGGTCGACCTGCGCCGGAACGCGGATCGGCTCGAGAGCGATCGCGAGCGCCGGACGACCGTCCTCGCGCGGCACGAGCTCGGCCGGCATCAAGGAGTGCAGGCGCACCGGCGGGGCCGAAGCCGAACAGGCCGCGAGCGCCAGCAGCGCGACGACGATGGGCAAGAACCGGGAGGCGTGGAATCGTCGCATTTCGTGTGCAGGAGCTCTAGCGTGGCGGGATCGGCGCGTCGGCCGGCTTGCCGCGCAGGATCGACTCGGGATGCTGTTGCAGGTAGTCGGAAAGAACGCGCAACGAGCGCGAGGCGCGTTGCAGCTCGAGGAGGGTCTGCTCCAGGTTGTGCTGTACCGGCGCATTCGGATCGGTGACATTGCGGTCGAGGCTCTCGAGCGAGGTCTGCGCCCGAGCCAGCGTCTTTTGCACCTCGGCCAGGGCCTTCTGCGCTTCGGGCGTCAGGCGACCGATGGCGGCGTTGGCGCCGGCCAGCGTCGAGCGAAGGTCCTTGCCGATCTCGTCGAACGGAATCTTGCTCACCTTCTCGACGATGTCGGCGATCTGAGGCTGAATCTCGCTCAACGTCCCGTGCGCCGTCGGCAGATTCAGCATGCCGTCGCTTCCCATGACGGCGCGCGAAGGCTCCTTGCCAATGAAGTCGAGCGCGACGTAGAGCTGGCCGGTGAGCAGGTTGCCGGTGCGAAGCTGCGCCCGCACACCGCTGGCCACGAGCTGCTGCAACACAGCCGCGTCGCCTGCGTCGGGGCCCGCGCCCGCGGTCGCGGCACTGCGCAGCAAGGCCGTGCGTACCGCGCCGAGCCGGTACGGATAGACGTCGGCGAAGACCTCGACCGGAAAGCGTTTTCTCGCCGGGTCGTATTGCAGCGCGATCGAGGTGACGCGCCCGATCTCGAGGCCGAACAGGTCGATCGCCGCGCCTTCGGCGAGGCCGCGCACCGAGCCGTCGAACACCATCCGCACGGGCACCGCCGGGCCGTCGGGCGGTGCGAGTGCCGAGTGCCGGTCGTTGAAGAGGGTGAAGACGGTGTTCTCGGGCGCCGCCGGGCTCTTCGCCGCGCCCGCCGGCGTCTCGAAGGCCAGGCCGCCGGCGAGCACCGACGCCAGCGTCTGCGTGTTGAGCGTCAGCCCGCTCGCGTTGACGGTGAGGTCGATGCCGCTCGCGTTCCAGAAGCGGGCCGCCCGCGTCACCAGCTTCTGGTATGGCGCCTCGACGAAGATGCGCACCGACAGCTCGTCGCGCTCGACGTCGAGCGTATAGCCGACGACGCGGCCGACACGGGTGCGGCGATAGAAGACGGGCGAGCCGACGTCGAGCGAGCCGAGGTCGTCGGAGCGCAGCACGAAGATCGAACCCGGCTCGCCGCGCAGCACGAAGGGCGGCGCTTCCAGGCCTTTGAACTCGCTGCGCGCGTCCTTGGAGATGCCGGCGTCGGCGCCGATGTAGGCGCCTGAGAACAGAGTTCCAAGACCCGTCACGCCGCCCGCGCCGATGCGCGGCCGAACCACCCAGAAGGTCGTGTCCTCGACGGCGATGCCCGCCGCCGAGCGGTCGAGCTGCACGCCGACGACGACGCGCTTGCGATCGCCGCGCAGCGAGACCGACTGCACCTTGCCGATCACCACCTCCTTGTAGCGCACCTCGGTCTTGCCCGCCTCGACGCCGTCGGCCGAGGCGAACTCGATGTCGATGCGCGGGCCGACGAGGAACACCGTGCGCACGAGCAGCGACAGGCCGATCGCCACTGCCACGGCCGGCAGCAGCCAGACGAGCGAGACGTTCCAGCGCCGCGCCGCGGCGATGCGCGGTTGCGGCAACTCGTCGGCGCGAACCGGCGGCGGCGCAATCGGCGCGGCCGGAAGCGGCGCGACCGGAGGTGCTGCCCCGGACGCGGCCGGCGGCTGTGCCGGGTCAGGCGGCTCGTCCGGCATGCGCGGCATTCGTCGTGGACAGCGGCGTCTCGTCGGCGACGATCACGCCATCGGCAGGCGCGCCGTCCCAGATCAGCTTCGGATCGAAAGCGTAGGTGGCCAGCATCGTCAGCACGACGACCGAGGCGAACGAGAGCAGGCCCGGTCCGGCGCTCACGCTGGCGAGCGGGCCGAAGTGGATCGTCGCCGCGAGCAGGACAACGACATAGACGTCGAGCATCGACCAGTGGCCGACCGCTTCGATCAGGCGGAACAACTTTGCACGCTCGAGGCGACGCCAGTCGGGCGCATACCGTACCGTCCAGGCGAGCAATCCCAGCACGCCGATCTTCAGCACCGGGACGGCGATGCTGGCGATGAAGACGATGACCGAGAGGCCCCACGAGCCGTCGACCCACAACTCGATGATGCCGCCGAGCAAGGTGTGCTCCTCGCTTTGCAGCGCCGAGACCGTCGTCATGACCGGCAATGCGTTCGCCGGCACGTAGAGTACGGCGGCAGCGATGACACAAGCCCAGGTGCGCTGCACGCTCATCGGTTTGCGCGCGCGCAGCACGTGGCCGCAGCGCGGGCAGTGCTGCACGCGGGCGCCGTCGTCCTCGCCACGCAGCAGGTTGGCCGAAACCAGGCCGCAGCTTTCGCAGCCGAGCACGCCCGGCGCCGGGTTGTCGCCGCTCATCGGAGCTGCCACCAGAGGTGCTTCAGGCCGGCCGATTCGATGGCGGCGAACAGCATCGTCACGGCACCGAGGGCGAACAGGCCCGGGCCCGGTACGGCATCGGCGAGGCCGGCCAGGCGCACCAGCGAGAGCAGGACGCCGATCGTGAATACCTCGACCATGTTCCAGCGACCGACGTGATGCAGCGTGCGCACGCAAAAGGCAAAGCCGCGAGGCGCCTTGCCGGCGGCCAGCGGCACGAGCACGTAGAGACGCAAGGCGAGAAAGAGCGCGGGGGCGACGAGCGCGGTGATGGCGGCGACGATGGCGACGATCTCGTGGCCTTGGTCCCACGCTGCGGAGATCGCCCCCGGCAGCGTCGTCGCCTTGGAGATGCCGCGCATGTCCAGCGACAACACGTTGCTGCTGATGCCGATGAGAAAGGTGATCGCGGCGGCGATGGTCAGCGCGAGGATGGTACGCAGCGCCAGGCGATGGCCGCGCCCGAGCACGGCGTCGCAGCGGGTGCAGCGGGCGACCATGCCGGGCGTGAGCGGGCGCCAGCGGTGCGTCTTGCCGCACTGTTCGCACACCACCAGCGAGTCTTCTTCACGGCTCATCCCGGCTCCGCGCGCGCCACGGGGCGCGATTGGCGGCGATTATCACGGGCGCCCGGCCGCCGGCGAGCCGGCGACTCGGCACCCGGTCAAGGAACGAACCGGACGTACGCGACGGTCCGGGGTCCGAACGCGGCCCCGCGATAGGGGGCGTTGTTCTGCGCCGGGGCAGCAGCGCGGACGACCGGCCGGTAGGCGGGCACGGTCGCCTCGCTGTGCTGGGTGCTGCGCCGTTGCGCAGCATGGTCCACGGCAGCCGCGACGATGGAATAGAAGACGCAAAGAAGAACAACCGCAGCCACCACACCGGTACCGATGGCGCCGCGACGGAGCAGCAAGTCGCGCGAGATCGAGAGGTTCATGTTCATGCCTTGGCCCTCGCCTGCGGTTGCGATCTGGGTCGGCGGACCGTGCGCCGTGTGCCGTGCACCGATGCCTGCTCGGCCTGGCGACTATTCGCGTGCTCCCCCTTCTGTGCCTGGCCAGGCTCGATCGGCTCGATGGCCAGGATGGTCGGCGACGAGTTAAAGAACCAGCGAACGAAGCGGTCGAGACGAACGGTCAGCGCAGACATCGGAGACTCCTTGACGGCACCTTATGCGCGCCGCGAGGGTCGATGAAGCGGCCGAGCCCGCTCGTTCGCGTCGGACGCCGCCTACTTCGGGCGCAAGGCACCGAAGGGCGCTTCGCCGCGGGCTTCTTTCCTACACCGCGCTTCGCCACCGTCGCATGGAGCGAGGCCGGTCAGCATGGCAAATTTCTCCTGCGGCAAGAGAGACCGTGCGGAGCTCGTCATGCTGATCAGAATCGGGTTCGATATCGAGTTGTCGGTCGCCACGCCGATGGCCCTCATCTACCTCCTTCAGGTCCATCCTTCGCGGCGCGACGACCTCGTCAACCCGGAGAACCTGCGCATCAGCGGCGATTTGCAGGCCGAGGAATACCTCGACAGCTTCGGCAACCACTGCGGCTGCGTCAACGTGCCGATCGGCATGCCGACGGTGCGGCTGACCAGCGACACGCTGATCCGCGACTCGGGCCAGCTCGACGAGATCAACGTCGAGGCGCCGCAGCACGATCCGGCGGAGCTGCCGTGCTCGACGCTGCCGTTCCTCCTGCCGAGCCGCTACTGCGAGGTCGACAGCGAACTGCTCGGGTTCGCCTGGAACCGCTTCGGCACGGTCGCGCCCGGTTGGGCGCGCGTCGAGGCGATCTGCGCCTTCGTGCACAACCACCTGCGCTTCGACTACAAGACGGCGCGGCTGACCCGCACCGCGCTCGACGGCTACCGCGAGCGCGAAGGCGTCTGCCGCGACTTCACGCACCTGGCGATCACTCTGTGCCGCGGCATGAACATCCCGGCCCGTTACTGCACCGGCTATCTCGGCGACATCGGCGTGCCGCCGGTGCCGGGACCGACGGATTTCAGCGCCTGGTTCGAGGCCTTCCTCGGCGACCGCTGGTACACCTTCGACGCACGCCACAACCGGCGCCGAATCGGTCGTATCGTCATGGCGCGCGGCCGCGACGCCGGCGACGTGCCGATCACGATGTGCTTCGGCCCGAACACGCTGACGCGCTTCGACGTGATCACCGACGAGGTCGCCGAAACCGCCATCGCGGCCTGAACGTCGCCCCGCTCGCGCCGCCCTCAGCGGGGCGCGCTGGCCGATGGCCCGCTTCTGCGCGGCGCGCTGGCTCCGCTTGCAGGCAGCGGCGGCACATGAAGGATCGCCGGAGCGCGGGCGGCGGCGCCGATCTTGCCGCTGCTCGGCACCAGCGCAGCGCATTGGTCCGCAGCCTCCTTTGCGGCCTGGCGCGCCCCCGGATCGACGAAGGGGATGATTGCCGCCAGCGGATTGAGCAGCGCGAGCAAGGCCGCAGCGCCCGCCTTGCCGACAAGCTTTCGGGGCTCGAGAGCGACCGCAGGCTTGCCGAGCGTGCCGCGCACATGGATCGGCGTGCGCAAGGTCAGGGGGCTGAAGTCCTTGGGCGAGACGACCGCGCGAAGGTCGAGCGCCTCGGTCTTCAGCGACACCGTGCCATCGATCCAGATCGTCGAATTCTTGCTGTCGAGGACGAATACCTTCGGTGTCGCGACGCCGTTGGCGACGTCGAGATCGACGACGTTGCAAAGGATGGGCAGGGCATCGTCGCCCTTGACGACGACGCCGAGCGCTCCTGCGAGGTCGACGCCGGCGGCCTCGATGACCAAGTGCGAGATCGAAGCTTCGCGCAGGTGGATGCGGATGTCGCCGCCGAGGCTGCCGAGGATCTCGGCGGTCGAGCGGCCGGCGCCCTTCACCTTGACGAGCGCGTCGAGCTTGCCCGAGACATAGGGGGGCGACGCAGCATCGCGCTTCAGGCGCAGCCAACGGGTGAGGTCGATGCCGAAGGCGCGCAGGTCGGCGGTCCAGAGCGCCTGCGTGCCGCGGCCGTCGAGTTGAAGGAAGCCGGCGAGGCGGCCGCCGGCCGTGTTGCCTTCGAAGTCGGCGATCGTCAGCACGCCGTCGGCGAGCAGCAGGTGGCCGCGCACCGGTCGCAAGGGCTCGATGAGAGTCGTCCCCGGATCGAACATGCCGATGTCGATGAGGACATTGGCGTCCATCGCACGCAACGATGGCAGGTCGAACTTTTTGTCGGGGATGACGCGATCGCCGCTCGCCGTGCGCGATCCGGGTGCCGGCGCTTCGCCCGGCACCGGTGTACCGACCGCCGGGCCCAGATCGGCGAGGACGAGGCGCGAGCCGCCGATCTTGCCCGAGAGCAGCGGCACCTTGGGGCGACGGTCGAAGGTGAAGGCGCCGCTGAGGCGGCTGGTGCCGATGGTGGCGTCTTCGAAGACCGCCTTCCACACGCCGCCGTCCTTGGCCACCGTGCCGTGCGTCTTGAACGCGGGCGTCGTCGGCAAGGTGATGCCGAGCGGGTCGCCGACCGCGGCCAGCGACGGACCGGCCAGCGTGAAGCGGCCTTGCAGTCCGGCGAAATGCAAGGGATCGGTGGTGCTGCCTTCGAACGACAGATCGGCGCGGCCGATCGACGCGATCAATCGAAGCGGCTGCGCGGCCGCTTCCTTGCCCTGGTCGAGCAGGCCCAGCACGCCGGCAGTGCGCAGATCGATGCGCACCGGGAGCTTGCGGTACTGGCCTGTGGCGTTGAGTCGAAGGCCGCTCTCGCCCGGCGCCAATGCAACCGGTTGAGCCGCTGCCGATGCGCCGGAGGCGGCGCCGCCGGCGCGCACGACGATGCCCTGCCCGCCCGAGGCCGCGCTGGCCGCCGCATCGGCAGCAGCCGGCCCGCTGCCGTCGCTCAGGGCCAGACGGGCGTCGATGACGGCCGGCAGGATCTCGTCGGCGTAGGTGATGTGACCGTCGGCGACGCGAAGGCGTCCGAAGGTCGGCAAGCCCTCCGGCTTGGCGGCGTCATCCGCGGGTGCCTTCTTGCCGAACTGCCACGAGGCCGTGCCGTCGGCTCTGCGCTCGAGAGCGGCGTCGAGCTCGGCCGCTTCCAGCGCCTCGATGTGCAAAGGCTCGCCGCGCCAGGCGTGCCAGAGGTCGAAGTAGCCGAGCGACAAGCGGGCGTCGCGCGCCAGCAGCATGTGCGGCGACCGGCTCCATGCGGGCGCGCCGATCTCGATGCGCGAAGCGTCGACGCGGATGCCGCCGAGCAGGTGGATGCGAACGCCGCCGTGGGCGCCTGTCTCATCGTTGAATTCGACGCGCCGGTCCAGCGTCTTGCCGAGCCAGTTTTGCACCGGCGTGACGAGGAAGGGCCAGCCGATCGCCTCGCAGCTGCCGATGGCGACGATCAGCGCGAGGACGACGATGATGACAAGGGCCGGCCAACGCACGCCCGAACGCCACGCCGCGAGCGGATCTCTCATCGATGCGCGGCGGCGCTGGCCGATGGCGACGAAGAAAGGTCGCTCAGGACCTCGTGCTCGGCCTGGCCGATCGACGTGCCGGAAACCGCCGACGCGGCAAGCGCGAGCACGCGCACGGTGCGGCTGTTCGGCGCGTCCCAGTAGTCGGCCTTCTCGGGAACCACCTTGAGCAGCGCGAGATGGCGCGACTCGGGTCCGTCGGGAAACGACGCGCGGTCGAACATCGACCACAGCCGCTCGACGCGCTGCGCGTCCTTGGCGATCTCGCCGCGGCCGGACAGCGAAACGTAGGTGCCGCGCGCATCGTCGACGAAGCTGAGATTGACGGCGCGCATCCGCTCGCCGAGATTGGAGCGCAGGTCGATGAAGAACCAAAGTGCGCCGTCGCCGTCCATCTCGAGCGCTTCCATCGGACAGCTCGCGAGCGCGCCGTCGTCGCCGGCCGAGGTAAGCATGGCCAACGGCATGTCGGCGATCAGCTCGCCGAGCCGCACCAGATCGAGCGTGGGTTGCGGTTCGATCTTCATGGCGGGATTGCGCGCAAGGCGCCGAAGCGAGGCATGGCGGATTTTCGCGGCAGCATCGCCTCGCCCCTATCGGTCCGTACCGACGACCGATGTGGGTCCGGTCCTACAGTCGGCGTGCCAGGACCTCGGGATTGAGCGCCGTCGGCGGCAGCGGCGCGCCGGGCCGCGCGTCGAGCGCGGCGATCAGGTTGTCGGCCGCCAGGCCGGCCATGGCCAGGCGCGTCGGCAGGCTGGCGCTGCCGATGTGCGGGGTGAGCACGACGTTGGACAAGGCGAGGAGGTCGGGATGGACCGAGGGCTCGTCTTCGAACACGTCGAGCCCGGCCGCCGCGATCGTGCCCTCGCGCAGGGCGCGGGCGAGCGCGGCGTCGTCGACGATGCCGCCGCGTGCGATGTTGGTGAGCGTCGCGCCCGGCTTCATCCGCTTCAGCTCCGCCGCGCCGACCAGGTGGTGCGACTCGGCGGAGTACGGCACGACGATGACGAGGTGGTCGGCCTGGGCGAACAGCTCGTCCTTGCTCACGTAACGCGCGCCGAGCTCGGCCTCGACCGACGCCTCGAGGCGCGAGCGGTTGTGATAGATCACCGGCATGTCGAAGCCGCGCGCGCCGCGCCTGGCCACGGCACGGCCGATCCGGCCCATGCCGAGCACGCCAAGCGTCGCGCCGTGGATGTCGGCGCCGGCGAACAGGTCGACGGTCCACTTGGTCCACTCGCCGCGACGCAGGAAATGCTCGCTCTCGGTGATGCGTCGCGCCGCCGCCATCATCAGCGCGAAGCCGAAGTCGGCGGTCGTCTCGGTCAGCACGTCGGGCGCGTTGGCGAACAGCACGCCGCGTGCCGTGCACGCGGACACGTCGACGTTGTTGTAGCCCGTCGACATGCTGCACACCGCGCGCAACTGCGGGCAGCGATCGAGCAGCGTCGCGTCGATCGGCTGCGTGCTGGTGATGAAGGCCCCGACCTTGCCTTGCAGCCGCTCGGCCAGCTCGTCGCGGCTCCACACGTCGTCGGCGTCGTTGGTCTCGACGTCGAAGTGCTCGCGCAGGCGCTCGACCGTGGCGGGCAGGATGCGGCGACAGATCAGGATCGCTGGCTTCACGTCGGGCTCCTATTCGATGAATCGAGCGAACGACGAGACCGGCTCGCGCTCTGTGACCAAGGTGTTCTCGATCGCGTCGGGATCGCGGTAGCCGAGCGACATGCCGCAGACGAGCTGCTCGCCGTCGGGCGCGCCGATGGCCGGCATGATGAGCCGGTGGAATGGCGTGAACGCAGCCTGCGGGCAGGTGTCGAGGCCATGGCCACGCGCCGTGACCATGATGCTCTGCAGGAACATGCCGAAGTCGAGCCAGCTGCCCTGCCGCATGATGCGATCGATGGTGAACATCAGGCCGACCGGCGCGCCGAAGAACTCGTAGTTGCGCGAATGCTGCGCGTGCATGCGCGCCTTGTCGGTCTTGGCGATGCCGAGCAGGCCGTAGAGGTCCCAGCCGACCTTGCGTCGCCGGTCGATGAAGGGCGACTTCCACTCGGTCGGGTAGTAGGCGTACTCCTCGGTGTGCGCGGCTCGCTCGACCGGGTCGTCGTAGGCGCCGACGATGCGCTGCGACAGCGCGCGCTTGGCTTCTCCGGTCAAAACGTAGACCTTCCAGGGCTGCGTGTTCGTTCCCGAGGGAGCGCGCGACGCGACGGCGAGCAAGTGCTCGATCAGCTCGCGGGGCACCGGATTTGGCAGGAAGGCGCGGATCGAGTGGCGCGAGGACATCGCCTCGTCGACGGCCCGGGCGCTCTCCGGGGTGGGGTTCAAACGAGGTCCTTCACGATGTCCAGCAAGGCGGGCGGCAGGGCGACGGGCCGCTGCGTGGCGCGGTCGACGTAGACGTGCACGAAGTGGCCACGCGCCGCAGTCTGTGCTGCGCCGGCGGCGAAGATGCCGATCTCGTAGCGCACGCTCGAGGTGCCGACGCGGCCGACGCGCAAGCCGCCTTCGAGCGCCTGCGGGAAGGCGAGCGGCGCGAAGTAGTTGCAACGCGTCTCGACGACGAAGCCAACGACCTCGCCGTGCACGATGTCGAGCGCGCCGGCATCGATGAGCACGCCGTTGACGACCGTGTCGAACAGGCTGTAGTAGACGACGTTGTTGAGGTGGCCGTAGACATCGTTGTCGAGCCAGCGCGTGGCGAGCGGCACGAAGCGGCGATAGGCGGCGCGCGGCAGGGGCTCGGGCCGGTCGAGCGCGGCGGCCTCGTTGGAAGCGGGCGGGTGCGGGTCCGTCATCGGCCTGCATTCTTCCATCCTTGCCACGAATCGATCGCGGCGCGGATCGTCGCCGCCTGGATCTGCACCGTGACCTCGATGTCGCGGCCGTAGCCGCCGGCCATCGAAAGCGCCACCGGGATTCGGCGTTCGCGCAGCGCGCTGAGCACGGCTCGGTCGCGCTCGAGCAGCCCGGCGGCGCTGAGCTTGAGGCGGCCGAGCCGGTCGCCCTCGTGCGGGTCGGCGCCGGCGAGATAGAAGGCCAGGCCGAAGGGACGAGCTTCGTGTTCGCGCCAGAGCGCCGCCAGCGCGGCGTCGAGCGCCGCGAGGTACTCGACGTCGCCGCAACCGTCGGGCAAAGAGACGTCGAGATCGCTCGCGACCTTGCAGAAGGGAAAGTTCTTCTCGCCGTGCAACGACAAGGTGAACACGCTCGGGTCGCCGGCGAAGATGGCTGCGGTGCCGTCGCCCTGATGCACGTCGAGATCGATGACGGCGATCCGAGGTGTGGTCGCAGAGAGGATCGTCGACAGGGGGGACTCGCTCTGCAGCAGCCGCGCCGCGACGGCGACGTCGTTGAAGACGCAGTAGCCGCTGCCGCGCGAGGCGCTCGCGTGATGCGTGCCGCCGGCGAGGTTGGCGGCGACCCCTTCGGCCAGCGCGGCGCGGGTCGCGGCGATGGTCGCGCCGACCGAGCAGCGCGAACGAGCGACCATCGCCTCGCTCCACGGAAAGCCGATCGCGCGCTGCTCGGCTGCCGTGAGTCCGTTGCCGGCGACGGCACGCACGTAGGCCTCGGTATGGGCGAGTGCGAGCGTCGCGTCACTGGCCGGCGCGGCCTCGACGATCTCGAGCTCGGGCCAGCCTTCGACGGCGCCGCGCAGGCGCCGGTACTTGCCCGCTGGAAAGGTATGACCCGCCGGCAACGACAACAGATACCGGTCGGCGTGGAAGGCCTTCACCGACGCCGCTCGGTGCCAGTGGCAGGGCGAGCCGGGGCTCGGAAATAGAAGTCCCAATCTAAAGTGGTGCGCTGCAGCATCCGGCGCTTGCAAAGCACGGGTTTACCTCTATACTTCGTCATTGTTGCACTGCAACATAAATTGCTCACTGCCAACCGCCCCACCCCGTCCATTCCAGGAGACCCCTCATGATGACCGCTGAACAAATCGTCACCGCCCAGAAGTCCCAGATCGAAACCCTCTTCGGCCTGACCGGCCTCGCCTTCGAAGGCGTCGAGAAGCTGATCGAACTGAACACCCAGGTTGCCAAGGCCGCCATGACCGAAGCGTCGCAGACCATCCAGGCTGCCCTGTCCGTCAAGGACGCGCAAGAGCTGATGGCCCTGCAAGCCGGCCTGATCCAGCCCGCCGCCGAAAAGGCCGCCGCCTATGGTCGCCACGTCTATGAAATCGCCGCCTCCACCGGCGCCGAAGTGAACCGTGTCGCCGAAGCGACCGCCGCCGACGCGCAAGCCAAGTTCATGTCGGTCGTGGACAACGCCGTCAAGAACGCGCCTGCCGGCACGGAGAACGCCGTCGCGCTGGTGAAGTCGGCCGTTGCCGCCGCCACCAACGCTTACGAAAGCGTGCAGAAGGCGGGCAAGCAAGCCGCCGAAGTCGCCGACGCGAACTTCCAGGCCATGTCCACGACGGCCGTTCGCGCGACCAAGTCGAAGAAGGCCTGAGCCTCGACGAAGAAGAAGCCGCATCGCCACGGCGGTGCGCAAGAAAGGCCCGGATTCGTCCGGGCCTTTTTAATTGGCGGCGCGAATCGCGCCGCCAACGAGGCAGGAGTCCTTCGGCGCGCACGAGGAACATCTTCTTGTAGCGTTCATCACGTTGTGATACGTTCGCTACATGACCGAGTGGCTCATCCTTACTGCGACCCTTCCAACCCACCCGAGCGCGTTGCGCGTTCGGGTCTGGCGCGCCCTCAAGGCGACCGGCGCGGGCACCCTTCGCGAAGGCGTCTATGCGCTGCCCGCGTCGGCAGCAAGCGCACAGGCGCTGTGGGGCCTCGAGCGAGCCATCACCGAAGCCGGCGCCGAGGCGCATATGCTCGTCGTGACGGCCCGCGACGATGAGCAGGAGAAGTCCTTCCGCCGCCTGTTCGACCGTTCGGACCTTCATGCCGAACTGCTGCAGTCCATCAAGGAAGCGCGTCGCACCATCAAGAAGGCGACCGAGGCGGAACTGCACCGGTCGCTTCGCGGGCTGGAGCAGCAATGGCAGGCGATCCGGGCGAATGACTTCTTTCCCGGCAAGGACAGCGAGAAAACGGCCTCTGCGCTTGCAGCGCTGCGTCGTGAGGTGGAACTTCATCTCTCGCCCGGCGAACCGGCGCCGAGCTCCGCCAACATCGCCCGACAGTCCGTCGACGACTACCAGGGCCGGACCTGGGCGACGCGCAAGCGACCCTGGGTGGACCGGCTGGCCACCGCCTGGCTGGTCCGGCGCTTCATCGACAAGTCGCCCCGGTTCGTCTGGCTCGACGACCCGAACAGGTGTCCGAAGTCGGCCCTCGGCTACGACTTCGACGGCGCGCGCTTCACGCACGTCGGCGACAAGGTCACCTTCGAGGTCGTTGCGCACACCTTCGGACTCGAAGGCGACCCGGGCATCGAGCGCCTGGGGGAGCTGGTGCACTACATCGACGTGGGCGGCATTCCGGTCGACGAGGCGTCGGGCATCGAGACGGTGGTACGTGGCCTGCAGGCGCAGTACGCCAGGGACGACGATCTGCTCGCGGCAGCGGCCGTTCTCTTCGATGCCCTCTACACGGCCCTGAAGATGCGCCCATGACGCCTGACAGGCCGACGCCTGCTCCCGGGCGGCTGGGCTTCGGCGAGGCGTTCGCCTTCTGGCTGAAGCTGGGCTTCATCAGCTTCGGGGGTCCCGCGGGGCAGATCGCCCTCATGCACCAGGAGCTGGTGGAGCGAAGGCGCTGGATCTCCGAGAAGCGCTTCTTGCACGCGCTGAACTACTGCATGGTTTTGCCCGGGCCGGAAGCGCAACAACTGGCCACCTACATCGGCTGGCTGACGCATCGGACCTGGGGCGGCATCGTCGCCGGCGGTCTGTTCGTATTGCCGTCGCTGTTCATCCTCATTGCGCTGTCGTGGGTCTACATGGCCTTCGGCAACGTCCCGCAAGTGGCCGGCCTGCTCTACGGCATCAAGCCCGCGGTGACGGCCATCGTCGTGTTCGCCGCCTATCGCATCGGTACGAGAGCGCTCAAGAACGCGTGGCTGTGGGGCATCGCGTTGGCGGCCTTCGTCGCCATCTTTGCGTTGCACGCGCCCTTCCCGCTCATCGTTCTCGTCGCCGGCCTGATCGGCTACTTCGGCGGCAGGTTCGCGCCCGACACGTTCGCGATCGGCGGTGGCCATGGCAAGGTCGGCGAGTCGCTCGGACCGGCACTCATCGACGACGACACGCCGACCCCGGCGCACGCGCAGTTCACTTGGCGCCACTTCTGGCGCGTGCTGGTCGTCTTCGTGGCGCTCTGGTTGCTGGCCATGGGCGCGCTGACGCTGGCCTTCGGCTGGGACGGCGTGCTGACGCAAATGGGCTGGTTCTTCACGAAGGCCGCGCTGCTGACTTTCGGTGGCGCCTACGCCGTCCTGCCTTACGTGTACCAGGGCGCCGTCGAGAGCTATCAATGGCTGACGCCCGCGCAGATGATCGATGGCCTGGCGCTCGGCGAGACCACGCCGGGGCCGCTCATCATGGTCGTCGCTTTCGTCGGCTTCGTCGGCGGCTGGGGCAAGGCCCTGTTCGGCTCCGGGTCGCTGTTCCTGGCAGGGGCGGCCGCCGCGACGGTCGTCACGTTCTTCACCTTCCTGCCTTCTTTCCTGTTCATCCTTCTCGGCGGCCCGTTCATCGAGACGACGCACGGCAAGCTGAAGTTCACCGCGCCGCTGACGAGCATCACCGCCGCGGTGGTCGGCGTCATCGTCAACCTCGCCGTGTTCTTCGCCTACCACGTGCTGTGGCCGCAGGGACTTCATGGCCACTTCGAGTGGCCGTCGGCCGTCATCGGCGTCGCCGCGGCCATTGCCCTCTTCCGCTTCAAGGTCGGCGTCATCCCGGTCGTGCTGGCGACCGGGCTCGCCGGACTCGTGTGGACATTCGTACGGCCGTTGCCCGGCTGAAGGAGAAACAGACATGGAAGCCCGTATCGACGATCTCATCGCCACGAACTCGATGCTGCTGCACGAGTTGTACGTCGGCTGCCTGGGCGGTGACGGCAAGACGATGACGCCGGCGATGGCCCTGGCGCTCGATGCGAACTTCGGCAGCGTCGCACGCTGGCGCGAGGAGTTCGTGGCGATGGGCAAGGCCCAGGGTGGCGGCTCGGGTTGGGTCTTGCTCACGTTCTGGCCGCGCGACGGAACGCTCGTCAACCAATGGGCAGCCGACCACACGCACGCGCTCGCCGGCGGCATCCCCATCCTGGCGCTGGACATGTACGAACACGCGTATCACATGGACTTCGGTGCCGCGGCCGGCGCCTACGTCGACGCGTTCATGGACAACATCGACTGGGCACCGGTCTACGAGCGCTACCAGCTCGCCGTGCACGATGCGAGCGAGTCTTTCGGGGCCTCGCCGGACGACGCGTCAGGCGCCGTGCTCGTCGACGTCCGCCGCGCCGGCGTCTTCGAACAGGCCGAAGCGTTGATCGCGGGCGCGCACTGGAGCGACCCCGCCAAGGTGGATGCGTGGGCGCGTGAACTGCCTGCCGGCCGCGAGGTCGTCGTCTATTGCGTCTACGGCCACGAGGTCGGGCGCGCAACGGCCATGCGACTGCGTGCAGCGGGCCTGAAGGCGCGCTTCCTGCGCGGCGGATTCGATGCCTGGAAGGCAGCGGGTCGCGCTCTCCAACCCAAGGAGTCATCATGAAGTGGATCACCCGCGAACGCCCGAAGATCGACCGCATTGCCTGCCCGTGGCTGATCGCGCGCTTCATCGACCGGGAGGCCGAGTTCCTCTACGTGCCGAGCCCGCAGGTGCTCGACACCGCGGAGAAGACGGGTGCCGTGCCCTACGACATCCCGGGCGTGGAAATGAGCCACGTCGGCGAGTTGTGCAGCTTCGACGCCTTCCTCACGAAATACAAGTTGACCGACCCGGCGCTGCAGCAGCTTGCCGAAATCGTGCGCGGCGCGGACACGTCCCGACTGGAGCTGACGCCGCAGTCACCGGGGCTTTACGCACTGTCGCTGGGACTGTCGCGGAACTTCGCCGACGATCACGAGATGCTGGCACACGGCATGGTCATGTACGACGCGCTGTATTCCTGGTGCAAGAGCTGCCAATCGGAGGCGCATCAGTGGCCTCCGAAGATGACCTGAGACGGCGCGAATCGCGCCGTCGGTCCGATGCGTCGACCCGCACGGACCGCCGGGTTCAGGCCTTCGAGCGGCTCAGAGGTGGCTCTTCGCCGCGATCCGCTCGCGCAACTCGGCGATGCGCGCCAGCGTCACCTCGCGGCCGGCGCGTATGGACTGGCGCCGCGTCGAGAAGTCGGCGCCCGAGACGCCGGCCAGCTTGGGGCTGAGCACGAGGTCGGCGTCGCGCAGCTCGTAGCTCTTGAGGCTGCGGCCCATGATCGCGAACGTCTGCATCAGCATGCGCGCCAGGTCGCTGGTCGGGTTGCCTTCGGGCACCGCCGAGATGTCGACGGCGATCACGAACTCTGCCCCCATGGCGAGGGCGTGATGCACCGGCACCGGCGCCGAGAGCCCGCCGTCGACGTATTCGCGCTGGCCGATTCTGACCGGCTGGAAGACGGCCGGCACGGCACTCGACGCGCGCACCGCGGTGCCGGTGTCACCGCGCTGGAAGAGGATGCCGGCACCGCTGTCGAGGTCGGTGGCGGCAATGCCGAGCGGTATCTTCATCTGCTCGATCGGGCGGTGGCCGGTCTTGTCGCGCACATACTTGGCGAGCGCTTCGCCGCGGATCAGGCCGCGGCCCGGATAGGCCCAGTCGGCGAACGCCGTCTCGTCCATGGAATCGGCCAGCGCGGTCAGCTCGGCGGCGTTCTTGCCCGATGCGTAGAGCGCCGCGACCAGGCTCCCCGCCGACGTGCCGACAACGAGGTCGGGCGCCAACCCGCTCTCCTCGAGCGCCTGGATGACGCCGATGTGCGCGAAGCCGCGCGCCGCGCCGCCGCCGAGCGCCAGGCCGACACGCGGCCGTCGCAGGACCGGCGGCAGCGGTGGCGCCGCGGGCGGTGGCGGGGCCGCGGCGGCGGGCGGCGTCGGCACCGGAGCCAGCGGCGCATTCGCGCAACCGGCCAGGCCGAGCGCCGCCCACGAGCCGCTCGTCACCAGCGCGACGAGCGCCCGGCGCCTGGCTTCGAGATCGCGTCGCTCCGCGGCACCGATCTTCATATTCCGCATAGGGATACCGACCCAACAAATATGTGTTTCACGCGTAGTCGCGGTCTCGCCTACAGTCACGCTTCGTCGCAAAGCGGCGAGTTCGTGCGCGTCGCCCTGCGGACCATTCTCGCCGTCCGCCGACCGGCAAGCGCCGAAGGACCCACTCGAGGCATGTACCGCTACACAGAATTCGACCGCCAGTTCGTTCACCAGCGCGCCGCGCAGTTCCGCGACCAGCTCGTGCGCCATCTGGCCGGAGCGCTCGCCGAAGACGACTTCCGGCCGCTGCGCCTGCAGAACGGCTGGTACGTGCAACGCCACGCGCCGATGCTGCGCGTCGCCGTTCCTTACGGCGAGCTGAGCTCGAAGCAACTGCGCGCGCTGGCCCGCATCGCCCGCGAGTTCGACGGCCGTGAAGGCGGCCCCTACGTCGGCCGCGGCGGTGGCTTCGGCCACCTGACGACGCGGCAGAACGTCCAGTACAACTGGATCGCGCTGGCCGATGCCGCCGATGTGATGGACATCCTGGCCGACGCCGACATGCACGGCATCCAGACCAGCGGCAACTGCATCCGCAACATCACCAGCGACTGCTTTGCCGGCGTCGCTGCCGACGAGAGCGTCGACCCGCGCCCCTACTGCGAGATCCTGCGCCAGTGGAGCACGCTGCATCCGGAGTTCGCCTTCCTGCCGCGCAAGTTCAAGATCGCGGTGAGCGGGGCACGCGAAGATCGCGCAGCGACGGCGTGGCACGACATCGGCCTGCAGCTCAGGAAGAACGACGCCGGCGAGATCGGCTTCGAGGTGCGCGTCGGCGGCGGCATGGGGCGCACGCCGATCATCGGCACGGTGATCCGCGAGTTCCTGCCCTGGCGGCAGATCCTCGTCTTCATCGAGGCGATCGTCCGCGTCTACAACCGCTACGGCCGGCGCGACAACATCTACAAGGCGCGCATCAAGATCCTCGTCAAGGCCGAAGGACAGAAGTTCATCGACGCGGTCGCCGCCGAGTTCGAGAACATCATGGCGCGCGACCTCGACGGCTCGGCGCATCTGCTCACCGAGGCCGAGCTGGCGCGCGTCTCGGCCGGCTTCGCGCTGCCCGAAGGCGTGGCAGCGCAGGCCGATGCGCCGGCCTCATCGACTCCGGCCCACGAACACGGCCTCGCCTACACGCGCTGGCTCGAGCGCAACACGCACGCGCACAAGCTCGCCGGCTATCGCGCCGTCACGCTTTCGCTCAAGCGCGCAGGCCAGCCGCCAGGCGACGCGTCGGCCGACCAGATGGACCAGGCCGGCGACCTGGCCGATCGCTTCAGCCATGGCGAGTTGCGCGTCTCGCACGACCAGAACTTCGTCCTGCCCTGGGTGCTCGAGACCGACCTCGAAGCGCTCTGGCAGGCGGCCCGCGACGCCAGCTTCGCCACCCCCAACATCGGCTACCTCACCGACATGATCGCCTGCCCCGGCGGCGACCTGTGCGCGCTCGCCAACGCACGCTCGATCCCGATCGCCGCGGCCATCAACGAGCGCTTCGACGACCTCGACGAGCTGCACGACATCGGCGACATCGACCTGCACATCAGCGGCTGCATCAACTCCTGCGGCCATCATCACAGCGGCCACATCGGCATCCTCGGCGTCGACAAGGACGGCAAGGAGTGGTACCAGGTCTCGCTCGGCGGCTCCGACGGCTCGGCGCTGGCGCTGACGCCGGTGGCCGGCAAGGTGATCGGCCCCTCGTTCGCCGCCGACGAAGTGCCCGACGTCATCGAGGCCGTCATCGAGACCTATCGCGGCCAGCGCAGCAGCGCTGCCGAGCGCTTCATCGCCACCGTGCAGCGCGTCGGCCTCGAGCCCTTCAAGGCCTCGGCCAACGCGGTGCGGCGCGCCACGGCGCCCGCCCACGCATGAAGATCGTCGATCGGCGCGACGACCGCTGGCACGAGGTGCCGGCCGACGTCTGCATGGTGGCCGTGCCGTTTGCCGAATCGCAGTTGCTCGGCCCCGAACAGTGGCGCACGGTGCGCGGCACCTGGCCGAAGGCGCTGCCGGTGGGCCTGGCCGTCGACAACGACGTCGACGTCGAGGACTTTGCCGGTGACCTCGCGCGCTTCGCTCTCGTCGCGCTGCGCTTTCCGAAGTGGACCGACGGCCGCGCTTACAGCCAGGCGCGGCTGCTGCGCGTGCGTTTTCGCTTCGCCGGCGAGGTTCGCGCCACCGGCGATGTCGTCGCCGACATGATGCCGCTGCTCGCGCGCACCGGCTTCGATGCCGCGCTGCTGCGCCCCGACCAGTCGCCCGTGATCGCACAGCGCACGCTCGGCTTCTTCGCGCAAAGCCACTACCAGGGCGACGTCCTCGAGCCGAGCCCGCACTTCGCCCGCAGCACGCCATGAAGGTGCCGGTCGAAGGGCGCGGTCGCGTCGTCTTCGTCGGTGCCGGGCCGGGTCAGGCCGACCTCATCACGGTGCGCGGCGCGCAGCGGCTGGCCACGGCCGAGGTCGTGCTCTTCGACTCGCTCGCCGACCCGGCCTTGCGTGCGCTCGCGCCACGCGCGCACTGGATCGCCGTCGGCAAGCGCGGCTTCGGCGGCGTGCCGCATGCGGCGCGCGGCGAGCAAGCGAGCACGGGCCAGGCGACGATCAACGCCCTGCTCGTCAAGCACGCCAGCGCAGGCAAGCTCGTCGTGCGTCTCAAGGGCGGCGATCCGAGCGTGTTCGGCCGGCTCGAGGAGGAGCTCGAGGCGCTCGCCGCCGCCGGCATCGAATGCGAGATCGTCCCCGGCGTCACGGCAGCAACGGCCGCCGCCGCAGCGACGCAACGTCCACTGACGCGCCGCGGTGCGGGTCGCAGCGTCGCGCTGGCAACGGCGATGACGAGCGACGCCGGCGTAGCCGCCGGTCGCCACGCCGACAGCGAAGTCTTCTACATGGCCGGCAAGCAGCTCGGCGCGCTGGCCCGACGCCTGCGCGAAGCCGGCTGGCCCGAAGACACCGCAGTCTCCGTCGTCTCGCGCGCCGGATGGCCCGATGAGCTGGCGAGCGACCATTCGATCGCGACCCTCGGCCGAGCGACCGTGCTGCACGCCGGCCGGCCCACCGTCGTGATCGTCGGCGTCGGGGCACGTAAAATCGTGGCCTCGCCCCTCGATTCATCGCGCCTCCCGGCGCATGTCGCCCTCCGAGTTCCTGCCCCATGACCCACGTCGTTCTCGAATCGTGCATCCGATGCAAGTACACCGACTGTGTCGACGTGTGTCCGGTCGATTGCTTTCGCGAAGGTCCGAACTTCCTGACCATCGATCCCGACGAGTGCATCGACTGCGCGGTCTGCATCCCCGAGTGCCCGGTCAACGCGATCGTGCCGGAGGAAGACGTTCCCGGCGATCAGCAGCACATGACCAAGCTCAATGCCGAGCTCGCCAAGGGCTGGCCCAGCATCACCCGGCGCAAGGCGCCCTTGCCCGATGCAGACGACTGGAAAGACCGCACCGGCAAGCTCGACGAACTGATTCGTTGAGCCTTCGTTGACGCGCCGAGATCCTTCGCTGCGCTCAGGATGACAGCCGCGCTCGAGACAGCGGTACTCGAGACAGCCGCGCTCGAGACAGCCGCGCTCGAGACAGCCGTATTCGAGACAGCCGTGCTCGAGACCGACGCGCTGATCGTCGGCGCCGGGCCGGTCGGCCTGTTCCAGGTGTTCCAGCTCGGCCTGCTCGAGGTCGGCGCGCATGTCGTCGACGCCTTGCCGCATGCGGGCGGCCAGTGCCTCGAGCTCTATGCCGACAAGCCCATCTACGACATCCCTGCCCTGCCTTATTGCACCGGGCGCGAGCTGATCGAGCGACTGCAGAAGCAGATCGCACCGTTCGGGGCAGGCTTTCATCTCGGCCAGCTCGTGAGCGCTGTCGCACAGCGTGACGACGGTCGCTTCGATGTCGCCACCGACGCCGACCAGCGCTTCATCGCCAAGGTGATCGTCGTCGCCGGCGGCGTCGGTGCATTCCAGCCGCGGCGCCTGAAGATCGAAGGACTCGAGCGCTGGCGCGAGCGGCAGATGTTCTATCGCGACCCCGGCGCCACCGCCACGGCCGGCCGGCATGTCGTCGTCACCGGTAACGGCGAGGCGGCGATCTCCGCCGCACTCGACGCCGCCGACCATGGCGCCGCGAGCGTGACCATCGTGCACCGCCGCGACGACTTCGACGCCACGCATCTGCTGCGCCTGCGCTTCGAGGTCGCGCGCGCGTCGGGCCGCATCGGCTTCGTGGCCGCCCAGGCAACTTCGGTGACGAACGAGGGCGATCGACTGAGCGGCCTCGTCGTCGACGTCAACGACGGCACGACCCGGACGCTTGCCGTCGACGTGCTGCTCGTGCTGCTCGGCTGGAGCCCCAAGCTCGGGCCGATCGCCGAATGGGGACTCGCGCTCGAGCGGAAACAGGTCGTCGTCGACACCGAGCGCTTCGAGACCTCGACGCCGGGCATCCACGCCATCGGCGACGTCAACACCTACCCGGGCAAGCAGAAGCTGATCGTCTCCGGCTTTCACGAAGCGACGCTGGCCGCGTACGCGATCGCCGGCCGCGTCCACCCGGACCGGGCGCAGCCGCTGCTCTACACGACGACGAGCCCCAAGCTGCACAAGCTGCTCGGCGTCACGCCCGACGGCAAAGCTCCGCCTTTGCCATAATCCGCTCGCGCTGCGGCTCGAAGGCCGGGGCGTATCCGCTGGGGGTGTTGGGCGATCTGCGCAAGCTTTTCGCTCGACTGAGACAGTCCCTTTGAACCTGACTGAGGTAATCCTCGCGCAGGGAAGCAAGCCGGATCGGCCGCCTCGTCACTGTTGCTGAGGCTGCGCGTTCGGCCCAGAGACCTGCCATCGAACGACGATGGCTGACTATTCCAGATCGACGACTCCGCGCCGGGTGGCGCTGACGCTCAACGCGCTGCTCGCCGCGCTCGCCGTGGGGAACACGATCGCGCAGGTGCCGAGCTCCGCAGCGGCGGTCGCGCCCGCAGCTTCCGCGGCCTCATCTCCCACGACGACCCTCGCACCGGTGCTCGTCACCGGACGCTCGCCGCCCGATGCCAGCGTCGCCGGCTGGGGCGACACTCCGCTCTCGAAAGCACCGCTGCAGGCCTCGACGATCGACGGGGCACAGATCCGCGAAGCCGGCGCGCGCCGGCTCTCGGACCTGGCGCGCTTCGACCCCTCGGTTTCGGAGGCCTACGACACCGAGGGCTACATCGACTACTTCACGGTGCGCGGCTTCGTCATCGACAACCGCTTCAACTTTCGCCGCGACGGCCTGCCGATCAATGCCGAGACGACGATTCCGCTCGACAACAAGGCGCGCGTCGACGTGCTCAAGGGCTTGAGCGGCATGCAGGCCGGCACGAGCGCGCCGGGCGGGCTGATCGACCTCATCGTCAAGCGCCCGCTCGATGTGCCGCTTTCTTCTGCCTTCGTCGAATGGCGGCAACGCGGCAGCGTGCTCGGCTCGATCGACCTGAGCCGCCGCTTCGGCATCGACGACGCATTCGGCCTGCGTCTCAATGCGGCAGCCGAGCACATCGACCCGCTGGTGCGCGATGCACGGGGCAGCCGCATGCTCCTCGCCCTGGCCGGCGACTGGCGACTCGGCCGCGGCACGCTGATCGAGGCCGAGGTGGAGCGCAGCCATCGTTCGCAACCGAGCGTGCCCGGCTTCAGCCTGCTCGGCAATCGCGTGCCCCCGGTGCCCGACCCGCGCCTCAGCCTCAACGACCAGCCCTGGTCCTTGCCCGGCGTTTTCGATGCGACGACCGCGTCGCTGCGCGTCACGCACCAGATCGGCAGCGACTGGCGCTTCGTTGCGCACGGCGCCACGCAGCGGCTGCGCACCGACGATCGCGTCGCCTTTCCCTTCGGCTGCACCGCCGCCGACGGCAGCTACTACCCCGACCGCTATTGCCCCGACGGCACGTTCGATCTCTACGACTACCGCAGCGAAGACGAGCGTCGGCGCAGCGACGTGCTCGACCTCTCGCTGCGGGGCAAGGTCACGACCGGGCCGATCGGTCACTCGCTCGTCGTGGGCGCGCTGCGCAACGTCGTGCACAACGTCTTTCCGTCGCAGGCTTTCAACTTCGCGGGCACGGGCAACGTCGATGGCACGGCAATCACGCCGCCGGTTCCGCAGCCGAGCGGGCCGGTGCCCGGCTTCGACCAGCGCTCGACCGAGTTCTACGTGCGCGACGCGGTCGCAATGGGCGAGCGCGCCACGCTCTGGCTAGGCGCACGCCACTCGCGCATCGAGCGCCAGTCGTTCACGACGCCGTTTGCCGCGGCCAGCTATGCGGTTCTGCCCGGCCAGTCGGTTTATGCGAGCTGGGGCGGCGGCGTCGAGCTCGGAGTGGCGCCCGACCTGCCGCGCTACGTCAACCAGAACCAGCCCGTGGCGCCGGCCAAGAGCCGGCAGATCGAGCTCGGCTTCAAGGGCGGCGCGGAGCGGCTCGAATGGAGCGTCGCCGTCTTCGACGTCAAGCGGCCGCTGTTCGGCGACATAGGCGCCTGCGACGTCGACGCGAGCTGCGAGCGGGCCCTTGTCGGCACGCAGCGTCATCGCGGCTTCGAGGGCCAGGCGGCCTGGCGCGATGCGGGCTGGGACCTGCGCGGCGGCGTGCAATGGCTGCACGCGCGCGTCGAGGGCGTGCAGGACCCGTTGCTCGACGGCAGGCGCCCGACCAACGTGCCCGCGCTCACCGTGCGTTTGCAGGCCAGCTATGCCGTCGCCACCGTGCCCGGATTCGCCGTTCAAGGCGGCGCGAGCTACGAGAGCCGTCGCGACGTGCTGCCCGACAACAGCCTCGAGATCCCGTCGGTGACGCGATTCGATCTGGGTAGCCGCTTGCAGCGGAAGTTCGGCGACGGAGAGTGGACGCTCAGGGCGGGCATCGACAACCTGTTCGACCGGCGCGCCTGGCGCGAGTCGCCGTACCAGTTCGGCCATGCCTACTTGTTCCCGCTGGCGCCAAGAACGATTCGCGTCTCGCTGCAGGTCGACCTGTAGCGCGAGTGCCGCTCGCTATAATTCTCGGTTGTTCCTCGATAGCTCAGTTGGTAGAGCGCCGGACTGTTAATCCGTAGGTCCCTGGTTCGAGCCCAGGTCGGGGAGCCA
>JBBRLS010000011.1:0-94031 GCA_038231215.1 Burkholderiales bacterium
CGGTCGAGGAAGGCCTCGTTGTTCTTGTTGTTGCGGAAGGTCTTCCACTCGCTCTCGTTGCTGTGCGCCAGCACGATGCCGTCGAAAGGAATCGCACCGAAGCCTTCGGTGCCCTTGTAGTTGCCTTCCTGCGTGGCGGTGAGCAGCGGGTGCAGCACCTTGATCGGCGCCTTGAACATCTCGACGAACTCGAGCAGTCCCTGGTTGGCGAGGCAGAGGCCGCCGGAGAAACTGTAGGCATCCGGGTCGTCCTGGGCGAAGGTCTCGAGCTTCCTGATATCGACCTTGCCGACCAGCGCCGAGATGTCCTGGTTGTTCTCGTCGCCAGGCTCGGTCTTGGAGACGCCGACCTGCTTCAGCACGCTGGGGTGGCGCTTGACGATCCTGAACTTGCGGATGTCGCCGCCGTACTCGTCGAGTCGCTTGACGGCCCAGGGGCTGAGGATGCGCGTCAGGTAGCGCGCCGGGATGCCGTATTCCTTTTCGAGCAGCGGGCCGTCTTCAGCGGGGTCGAACAGGCCGAGCGGCGATTCGTTCACCGGCGAGCCCTTGATCGCGTAGAACGGCACATGCTCCATCAGGAGCTTGAGCCGCTCGGCGATCGAGCTCTTGCCGCCGCCGACCGGACCCAGCAGATAGAGGATCTGCTTCTTCTCTTCGAGGCCTTGCGCCGCGTGACGGAAGTAGCTCACGACCTGCTCGATCGCGTCTTCCATGCCGTAGAACTCGGCGAACGCCGGATAGATCTTGATGACCTTGTTGGCGAACAGACGCGAGAGGCGTACGTCGTTGCGCGTGTCGACCATCGTCGGCTCGCCGATCGCCTTCAGCATGCGCTCGGCGGCTGTGGCGTAGGCAAGCGGGTTGCGCTTGCATTCGGCGAGGTATTCCTCGATCGACAGCTCTTCTTCGCGACTGCGCTCGAAGCGCGCGGCAAAGTTGCTGATGACATCCATGCTGATCTCCTGTGCGACGAAGAAGCAGCGAAGGGTTGTGGCCTTCGCGCTTCCGGGGAAGTTCTGATGGAGCCCGGCGGGGCGCCATCAGAGCTTTCCTTGCACCAGCAGGTGTCAGATCAAGCTTCGGTCATCGTGCCACAAGACGATGCCTCGAAATGCGAGGCCTTTGCGGCGTTGCTCACACGCAATCTTCGTGGTTGGGTTAGCAAGCAACGTGCCGAAATTGTTCCAGGTTGACCGCGCCGCGTCGAACGACGCAACGCGCCGTGCAAAGTTGCCGAGCGCAAACGCCGTCCGTGATGTTTGTCATCATGCCTCGTCGTGGCCGAGCTTGCCTAGGATGCCGTCGAGTTCGTCGAGCGAGCCGAAGGCGATCGCTATCTCGCCGCGCTCGCCCTTGGCCGAGCCGGCCTTGCGCAGGCGAATCTCAACAGTAGCGGCAAAAGTGTCGGAGAGTTCCCGCTCGAGCCGAAGAATGTCATTCGACTTCTGACGTTTCGTGCGCAGCAGCGGCGCCTGGCGACCGCTGCCCGCGGCGCGCCGCGTCGCCATCTGCTCTGCCGCGCGAACGCTCAGTCCCTTGGCGACGATCTCGTGCGCGCACTGGATCTGCTCTGCGCCGCCAAGGGGCAGCAAGGCGCGTGCGTGCCCCATCTCGATGGCACCGGACATGAGGAGCTGTTGCACCGGCTCGCTCAGCTGGAGCAGGCGCAGCAGATTGGTGGTGGCGCTGCGCGAGCGCCCGACGGCGCGCGCGGCCGCCTCATGGGTCAGCCCGAACTCTTCGGTCAGGCGTTGCAGCCCGCGCGCTTCCTCGAGCGGGTTGAGGTCCTCGCGCTGCATGTTCTCGATCAGCGCCATCGCCGCAGCCGCTTGGTCGGCCACGTCGCGCACCAGCACCGGGATGCGGTCCAGCCCGGCCAGCCGTGCCGCGCGCACACGACGCTCGCCGGCGATGATCTCGAAGCGCGCCGCGCCCGACCCGTTGGCGGCGAGCCGTCGCACCAGCACGGGTTGCATCACGCCTTGGACCCGGATGCTATCGGCCAACTCTTGCAGCGCTGCTTCGTCGACGTGCGTGCGCGGCTGGTAGCGGCCGGCCTGCATCTGGTCCAGGAGCAGTGTGTGCGGCTCGCCGTCGCCGCCTGCCACGCCCGCTGAAGACGAGCTGGGCGCGGTCGGCCCGAGCAGGGCTTCGAGGCCGAGGCCGAGGCCTTTGGGTTTCTTCGTCGCCATCGGGCGATTGTCCTTGATCGACGCAGACGCTTCGTCTCGACGAGCCCTCCGCGCAGGGAAGCAGCCGCGGCGCTATGCTTCGTTGCTTGGGAAAAGATTTCATCGCCATGAGCACCCGCGTTTTCGTCGACGGACAAGAAGGCACGACCGGCCTTCGCATCCATGAATACCTCGCCCAGCGCAGCGACGTCGAGGTGCTGCGCGCCGCGCCCGAGCTGCGCAAGGACGCGGTCGAGCGTGCGCGCCTGCTCAATGCCGCGGACATCGCCTTCCTCTGTCTGCCCGATGCCGCGGCGCGCGAAGCGGCGGCGCTCGTCAGCAACCCGAACACCTGTCTGATCGACGCGAGCACCGCGCATCGTACGGCGAGCGATTGGGTCTATGGCCTGCCCGAGCTCGCGCCCGGCCAGCGCGACAGGCTGCGCGCCAGCAAGCGCATCGCCAACCCCGGCTGCCACGCGACCGGCTTCATCCTGCTCGTGCGACCGCTCGTCGATGCTGGCCTGATACCGCAATCGGCGGCGTTGACGACAAGCTCGATCACCGGCTACTCGGGCGGCGGCAAGAAGATGATCGCGCAGTACGAGGCGGGCGGCGACGCGCGTCTGCTTTCACCGCGTCCCTACGCACTGGGCCTGACGCACAAGCACCTGCCCGAGATGACGGCGCACAGCCGGCTCGAGACGCGCCCGGTGTTCATGCCGCTAGTCGCCAATTTCCTGAAGGGCCTCTCCGTGACGGTGCCGCTGCACCTTGCCGAGGCACGGCGTGGCACGACGGCGGAGCATCTGCATGCGGCGCTGGCCGAGCGCTACGAAGGCGAGCGCTTCGTTCGTGTCATGCCCCTGCGCGACGAAGCGTCGCTGGACAACGGCTACTTCAACGTACAGGCGTGCAACGACAGCAACCGCGTCGAGTTGTTCGTCTACGGCAACGACACGCAGGTCGTGCTCATGGCCCGTCTCGACAACCTCGGCAAGGGGGCGAGCGGGGCCGCGGTGCAATGCATGAACGTGCATCTTGGCATCGACGAAGGCACGGGCCTCTGACCCGGCGCCTCGTTCGCGAGGCTCACGCGACGGGCGGCGATCGATAGTGATAGGCGTAGGCGTCGACGAAGCCGAGCCCGCGGTACACGGCGCGCGCCGGCGCGTTGCTCGCCTCGACCTGCAGGTACGCCGTTTGCGCGCCTTCTGAGCGGGCGATTTTCAGCAGTTGTTGGCAGAGCGTGCGCGCCAGACCGCGGCGACGCGTGGCTTCGGCCGTGAAAACGTCGTAGATCCCGACCAGGTTACCTTCGATCGCGACCTGGCCGCCGGCCACCGCCGCGCCCGACGAGTCGATCAGCAGCGATGCGCGGTAGTCGACCGGCGAGGCGCGCAAGCGCTCGGCGTGAGCGCGACGCTCCGACGGCGACGAGCCGCGTTGCTCGCCCACCCATTCGGCGAAGGAATCGCCGTCGATCCGCTCGATACGACCGCCGGCATCGCCTTGCCGATCGTTGATCGAGATCGAGCCTGCATCGAGCGGCGCGACCATGACGCGCGTGTCGTCGATCCGTTCCATGCCGAGCGCCGACAACGTGTCGTCGAGACCAGGCGGCAGGGAAAACGGGGTGACGCGCACGTAAGGCCTCAGGCCGACTTTCTCGTACAGCGCAAAGCAGCGTTCGAGCCTGGCTTCGACCGACATCCGCCCCGCCGCGACCGCCTGGATACAGCGCGCCCGCTTGGCCTTGCCTGGCGAGAAGCGGACCAGCCAGCCGTCTAGCCAGAGTTGTTCGCGCGGCGTGCTGGCGTTGATGCCGGCGTCTTCGATCCGGCAAAGCAGGGCGTCATCGAGCTCGGGCCTCATGCGGTGCCGTAGCGGCCGTCGATGCGCGCCGCCATTTCGCGTGCGAAGTCGAGGAAGGCGAGCGCGCCCTTGGAGGCCGGGTCGAACACCAGCCCGGGCATGCCGTAGCTCGGCGCCTCGGCAAGGCGCACGTTGCGCGGGATGACGGTGTCGAAGACCCGCTCGCCGAAGTGCGCCTTGAGCTGCTCGCTGACTTGCGTCTGCAGCGTGATGCGCGCGTCGAACATGACGCGCAGGATGCCGATGACCTCGAGCTCGGGGTTGATGTTGGCGTGCACCTGCTTGATGGTGTTGACCAGGTCGCTCAGGCCTTCGAGCGCGAAGTATTCGCACTGCATCGGCACGACGACGCCATGCGCGCAGGCCAGGCCGTTCAGGGTCAGCAGGCTCAGGCTCGGCGGGCAGTCGATGAGGACGACGTCGTACTCGCTCGCCACGCTTGCCAGCGCGAGCCTCAATCGCTTGTCGCGGCGATCGACGCCGACCAGCTCGACTTCGGCGCCGGCCAGCTCGCGGTTGGCGCCGACGATATCGTAGCCACCCTTCGGACTCGGCCTGCGCGTCTCGGCGATCGACGCGCTTTCGAGCAGGACGTCGTAGACGCTCGGGTCCAGCGATCGCTTGTCGACGCCCGATCCCATGGTCGCGTTGCCTTGCGGGTCCAGGTCGACGACGAGAACGCGGCGTCCGATCTGCGCCAGGCCCGCAGCGAGATTGACGGTGGTCGTCGTCTTGCCCACGCCGCCCTTCTGGTTGGCCACGCAGAAGATCCGGCTCATTCGTCTTCCTTCTCGGAAACGTCATACTGCGAGTGCACACTCTTCTTTACAGCCCCGTCCTTGCTGATCCTGCTCAATGACAGATGGCGCATCCAAACCAAGCAACGATCGGCCGCCAAGCCGGGAACCCGTACTTGTTCCACGTGAAACACCTCGACGCCGGGAGCAAGCGCGACGATCTCCTCTGTCGGGACTTTTCCCTTCATCGCCAGCCATGCGCCTCCTTCCGAAAGCAGGTGCGCCGTCAGGGCCGCGAAGTCCGGCAGGGCGGCAAAGGCACGCGAAGCGATGAGGTCGAATCGGCCCGCGGCAAGCGTCTCCACCCTGGCGTGCACGCCGTGCAGATTGCCAAGTCGCAGTGAGCCCGCAGCTTGCTGCAGAAAAGCCGCTTTCTTCCCGACACTGTCGACGCAGGTCACGTCCATGCCGGGCTCCATGACGGCCCAGACGACGCCCGGCAAGCCACCGCCGCTGCCGACGTCGAGAACACGTCCGCGGCAATTCTCGCGGCGCAGGGCGGGCACGACGGCCAGGCAGTCGACGACGTGTTGCGTCAACATGTTCGCCGGGTCGCGCACGGCGGTCAGGTTGTACGTGCGATTCCAGTGCGCCAACAGCTCGACGAAATCGAGCAGCTGCGTCGACTGCTGCTCCGAGAGCGGCAAGCGCAATTCCTCGGCGGCTGCGGCAAGCGACGTGCGCAGCGCGGGCCGGCTGTCTCCAAGCGCGCTGGCGCTGATCAAGCGCTTGCGCGGAGCGTGCCGCCGTCGTTAGCGGCCGAGTCGCCGCGGCGCAGTCTTTTCAGATGGACCAGCAGCAGCGAGATCGCCGCGGGCGTCACGCCGGGCAAGCGCGCGGCGCGACCGATCGTCTCGGGGCGATGGCGGGAAAGAACCTGCCTGACCTCGAACGACAAGGCGCGCACCGTTGCGTAGTCGAGCGACTCGGGTAGCTCGACGTCGCCGGCACTTTCGCTGCGCTCGATCTGCTCCTGTTGCTTGCCGATGTAGCCGGCATAGCGCGCCGAGATCTCGATGCAGGCGATGACCTGATCGGCGAGAGGCCGGCCCAGTTCGGAGCGCAGTGTTTCACGTGAAACACCGTCGCCAGCCTCTTCACGCAGCCATGCCGACACATCGTCGAAGCCGACGCCCGGCCGGCGCAGTAGGTCGAGCAAAGCGTAGTCGCGCGTCAGCTCCGGGCGCTCGCCCCGGGCCGGGGAGGGGCCAAAGCGCGTGCTCGCCAGGCGCGCTGTTTCACGTGAAACACGCTCCTGCTTGCGCTGAAAGGCTTCCCAACGTCGGTCTTGAACGAGCCCCAGGCGTCGACCGATCTCGGTCAGACGCGAGTCAGCGTTGTCCTCTCGCAAATGCAGCCGGTACTCGGCCCGGCTGGTGAACATCCGATACGGCTCCGTCACGCCCTTGCTGACGAGATCGTCGACGAGCACGCCGAGATACGCCTGATCCCGAGACGGCACCCAGGCGCGCTCGCCCCGAACCGAGAGCGCGGCGTTGATGCCGGCATGCAGGCCTTGCGCCGCGGCTTCCTCATAGCCGGTGGTTCCGTTGATCTGGCCCGCGAAGAACAGCCCGCAGATCGAACGCGTCTCGAAGCTGGGCTTCAAGGCTCGCGGATCGAAGTAGTCGTATTCGATGGCGTAGCCCGGCCGCACGATGTGCGCTTTCTCCAGGCCGGCAATCGAGTGCACGGCGTCGAGCTGGACCTGGAAAGGCAGCGAGGTGGAGATGCCGTTCGGGTAGACCTCGTGCGTTGACAGGCCCTCAGGCTCGAGAAAGATCTGGTGTGAGCCCTTGCCCGCGAAGCGATTGACCTTGTCCTCGATGCTCGGGCAGTAACGGGGGCCCACGCCATCGATCTTGCCGGTGAACATCGGACTCTCGGCAAAGCCCGCGCGAATGATCTCGTGCGTGCGTTCGTTGGTCTGCGTGATCCAGCAGGAGACTTGGCGCGGATGCTGCGCCGGGTCGCCGAGAAAGCTGAACACCGGAACGTCTTGGCGCGGGTCTGCGTTGGCTCCGGCACCGTCCCCGGGCTGCTCCAGCAGCTTTCCGTAGTCGATCGAGCGGCCGTCGAGGCGCGGTGGCGTCCCGGTTTTCAGGCGCCCTTGGGGCAGCTTCAGCTCTTTGAGGCGCGCTGAAAGCGTCACCGACGGCGGGTCGCCGGCGCGCCCACCGGCGTGGCTCTGCAAGCCCACGTGGATCCGGCCATCGAGAAACGTTCCTGCCGTCAGGACAACGGCCGCGCATGAAAAGCGAATACCCACTTGCGTCACAACGCCCGTCACACGGTCGCCTGCCACGAGGAGGTCGTCACATGCCGCTTGGAACAGCCAGAGCTTGGGCTGGTTTTCCAGCCGTCGGCGAATCGAGGCTCGGTACAGAACCCGGTCGGCCTGGGCACGGGTGGCGCGAACCGCCGGGCCCTTGGAACCGTTGAGGATCCGGAAGTGGATACCGGCTTCGTCGGCAGCCTCGGCCATCGCACCGCCAAGCGCGTCGATCTCCTTGACGAGGTGGCCCTTGCCGATGCCGCCGATCGATGGATTGCAGCTCATCTGCCCGAGCGTTTCGAGCGAGTGCGTGAGCAACAGCGTGCTCGCGCCCATGCGTGCGGCAGCGAGCGCCGCCTCGGTTCCGGCGTGTCCGCCGCCGATCACGACGACATCGAATTGTTTTGGAAACTGCATGGGTGGCCCGTTCCGGCGAGGGCCGATTGTATTTTTTCCCGCGCCCTCAGTCCGCTGGCGCGGCGCGGCGACCAAGGCCCCACTTGACCGCCTCGAACCACAGCAGGCTCAACGCCGCGGCGCCGACCCCGGCCAACAGCATCGCCGGCGAGGGCGTGGCAAACGAGAACAGGCCGCTGGCCACCGGTACGCCGAGAATGCCTGCGAGCACAGCCACGGTGGCGACCGCAATCCAGACGAAGGCTGGGTTCGATCCGGCGCGCGCCAGCAGCGCGGACTGGTTCCAGAATCGATTGGCGAAGATCAGGCCGAGGTTCGACAACACCAGTACCGAGAACGTCATCGCACGCGCTACGTCGTCCGACTTCGAGAACTCGCGCGCCAATACATAGACCCCGAGCAGCAAAGCCAGCAGTCCCAGGCCTTGCCACAGGCCGCGGATCAACACGGTCTTGTCGAACAGACGGGCATCCTGCCGGCGGGGCGGCACGTTCATCGCATCGGCTTCCAGGGGCTCGGCTTCGAACACCACCGAACACGCCGGGTCGATGATCAACTGCAGGAAGAGGATGTGTACCGGCATCAACAGCATCGGCCAGCCGAACATCACCGGCAGGATCGACAGGCCGACGATGGGCACGTGCACTGCGACCACGAAGACGATGGCCTTGCGCAGGTTGGCGAAGACGCGCCGCCCATAGCGCACGGCCGTCACCAGAGACGAGAAGTCGTCGTTCAGCAGGACCAGCGCGGCGGCTTCGCGGGCCACATCGGTGCCACGCGCGCCCATGGCCACGCCGATGTGGGCGGCCTTGAGCGCAGGCGCATCGTTGACGCCGTCGCCCGTCATCGCGACGATGTCGCCGCGCGCCCGGAACGCCTGAACGAGGCGCAGCTTTTGCTCCGGCCGCACCCTGCAGAAGACCTGCGTGTCAGCGAGCCGCTTCGCCAGCTCTTCGTCGTTCAGGGCCGAAAGCTCTGCACCGGTCATGACCCGGCCGTCCGCAGCGAGGCCCGCTTGCCGTGCGATCGACAACGCCGTCGCCGGGTGGTCGCCGGTGATCATCACGACGCGAATGCCCGCGGCTCTGCACTGGGAAATAGCCTTCGGCACGTCGGGGCGAAGCGGGTCCTCCAGCGCGACGAGTCCGAGGAACTCGAAGTCGAAGTCGTGTTGTCCGGCTGGCAGCTCACCCGCTGCAAACACTGCCCGCGCGACGCCCAGCACGCGCAGACCATCGCCAGCCATGGCCGCCACCTGCGCCGCGATCGCAGCCTGGCGCATCGCATCCAGGTGGCACAGGTCGACGATGGCTTCGGGCGCGCCCTTGGCGGCGATCATCCGCGCCTGCTGGTCGGGCGATTGCCAGACCCGTGACATCGCCAGCATCTCGCGCGACAGCGGGTAGTCGTCCACCAACGTCCAGTCGCCGTGCAGGTGCTCGGTGCCGGCGAGCAGTCGTTTGCCGGCCTCACCGATGGCCGTCTCCATCGGATCGAAGGCGCGGCGATGACTGGCCAGCACCGCGAACTCGAGAACGCCGTGCAGAGCTTCCTGAAGCGGCACCGAGTCGGCCTTTGCGCTGTCGTAGGCGTCGGCTTCTGTCCACAATCGGCGCACCGCCATCCGGTTGGCGGTCAACGTGCCCGTCTTGTCGACACAGAGCACCGTGGTCGCTCCGAGCAGCTCGACGGCCGGGATGCTGCGCGCCAGCACCTTCTCGCGCGCCAAGCGCCACGCGCCCAAGCCCAGGAACAGCGTGAGGATCACCGGCAGCTCCTCGGGAAGGACGGCCATGGCCAGCGTCAATCCGGCCAGCAGGCCGTGCAGCCAGTCGCCCGTACTGATCCAGTACGCGACGGCCAAGCCGGCGGCGAGCACCAGGCCGACGATGGCCACGCGCTTGACGACCCCACGCGTCTCGTCCTGGATCGGCGTGTTCTCGCCGCCCAGGCCCGCCAGCGATTGGCCGATGCGGCCCAGGGCGCTGCGCTGGCCGGTAGCCACGACACGGCCATGCGCAGTGCCTTGTGTCACCAGCGTTCCGGAGAACACCCGGTCTTCGCCTTCCGTTGGTTCAGGAGCTTCGACCCCGCCCGCAATCGCGGCGGCCTGCTTGCTCACCGGCACCGATTCGCCCGTGAGCATCGATTCGTCGACGCTGAGATTGGACGCCTCGATGAGGTCCAGGTCGGCCGGCACCCGATCACCCTCGGCGAGCAGCACGATGTCGCCATACACGAGCTCCCGGCTCGCCACCTTGCGCGTCTTGCCGTCACGCAGGACGAGCGCCTGCGGGCTGGACATGTCGCGCAACGCCTCGAGCGAACGCTCCGTGCGCCGCTGCTGCACGAAAGTGATGCCCATGACGACGAAAACGAAGCCCAGCAGCATGAGGGCTTCGTCGCGGTCGCCCAGCGCCAGGTAGATAGCGCCGCAAGCCACCAAAAGCACGAACATCGGCTCGGCGACGACGTCGCCGAGCAGGCGCAGCACGCTGCGCGGCCGGGAGACAGGCAGCTCGTTAGGTCCGTCGCGCGCCAGGCGCTCGCGCGCCTCGGTATCGGTCAGGCCCGCGTGCATCGCAGATGCCGGCCGTTGTTCACGGGGCAGCACTCATCCGTGTACCTTCAGGCTGCGCTTTCCAGTATTCGCCTTTGGGGCGGCCGGGCGGTCTCATGGCTTTGCCGTGATCGCCCTGGAAGCATGGTCCAGGTCAGGCCTCTTCCACGGGTCCACGTGCGTCATCAGGTTCAGCACGCGGTGGCGTTGCAGCACACGCTGTCGTGCCACGACCGCGATGTCGTGCCCGGCTTCGACGGTGATGGCCGCATCCAGTTCGATATGCGCGTCGACGACAATCATGTCGCCCATCTTGCGGGTGCGCACGTCATGCACATTGCTCACCCCAGGGCGTGTCCATCAAGGTCTTGCGAATGGCATCGACCTCCTGCTCGTCCACGGCGCGGTCCATCAGATCGTGGAGCGCGTCCCATCCGAATCCCCAGCCCATCCTGGCGACCATGAAGCCGACGATCAGCGCGGCGATCGGGTCGAGGATCGGATAGCCCGCCAGGTTGCCGGCGATGCCGAGGCCGGCCACCAGCGACGACGCGGCGTCGGATCGCGCATGCCAGGCGTTGGCCACGAGCATGCTCGACCTCACGCGCATGCCGACCACTACGTGCGTGATGGTCAGCACGAGGTTGACGCCCACGCTGAACCACGTGCTTCGCGACCCAGCGACGGCACGTTCGGCTGGGGTGTGTCGAGAGTCCTCGGAATCGTCGAATGAGTCGTCGCGGTTCATCGTGCCGGGTTCGGATCGTCGACGCGACGATCGCGCCGTCGCGATCGCGCGGGGGTCAGCTCGGAAGCATCCGGCGCAGCGCGTCGATCACGATCAGCATCAACCAATGGAGTGCGATGGAGGCCCTGTCATATCGAGCGTTCGGCACCTGGTTCACTTCTTGAGGGTCAGCTCATCGTGGATGCTGTGCACGCCATCGGCTCCCCGAGCGAGCTTGATAGCGGCATCGACCTGGCTCTGGGTGTCGACGACGCCGATCAGGCGCACGTCGCCTTTCAGCGCGATGACATTGATATCGAATCCTTTGAGAGCGGCGTCCTGCAGCAGAGCCGTCTTGACATGCGTCGTCACCTCGCCATCGGCTACGTTGGCGGCGTTCGAGGTGCCCGGCTGCGCAACTCCACCAGCTTCGGGGGTCTTGGCGCAACCTGCCATCAACGCAAGGGCGACCACGGCGACGCTCCAGAAATGCGTTCGTAGATGTTTGTTCATGCGGGTGTCCTCGGTTGTGGGCGGAGTGCCCGCCATTTCTCGACCCGGTCAAGTTACTCGACCGCACAGATTCTTTCCGTGCATTGCCGGACAAGGGGGAACGGTAGGCGGTGGTGTTGGCGGCGCCATTGCGCTGCATCAACTCCCGTCGCTGTCGAAGGCTCTCGCGGTCTTCAGACCGGCTTCGCGGCGAGCAACATTTCCGTGTGGTCGATTCCGTCTTCGAGGTAGGTCGGGCCGACGGCGACGAAACCGAGACTCGCGTAAAAGTCCTCGAGCCGCGTCTGCGCCGAAATGCGGATCGCCATACCGGGCCAGACCTCTGCCGCATGGGCAATGGCGCGCACCATCACTTCGCGCCCGAGGCCGCGCCCGCGACCCGCGCCGACGGTGACGACGCGGCCGATCGATGCCTCGGCGTACTTCACTCCCGGGTCGATGACGCGCGCGTAGGCGAGCGGCTCGCGCTGCGCCGAAGACCACGCGGCGAGATGAAATGCCTGCTCGTCGCAGCCGTCGACATCGAGATAGATGCACTGTTGCTCGATGGCAAAGGCCATCTGCCGCGCGGCGTAGATGTACTGCAGCTCGCGCACCTGCAATTCGTCGAAACGGCGCCAGCGCCAGTCGACGCCGTCGACGAGCGGCATTTGTCCTGCAACCACCGCTCCGCTCATTTCATGGCCGCCTGACGAAGCATGCGCGCCACGAACCAGAGGCCGGCCACGGCGAGAACGATGCAGACGAAGAGGGGAATCAATACCTGGGCGAGTCCGAAGTCCTCGCCCTTCAGGACCCGCGTCATCAAGCTGTTCTGCGCCAGCGCCGGCACCCAAAGATGCCAGGGCGCCTCGCCACCGAGGTTGAAGACGTTGACCAGTGGCAACAGCGAGATCACCAGGACGACGATGGTCGAGCTGGCCTGTGCCTCCTTGAAGGTCTTGCAACGTATGGCGACCGCCATCAGCACCGCCGACAGCGCGGCGGCAAAGGGCAGAAGGACGACGAGAAAGAGCAGCGCCTCGCGCAGCCCGTACTGGAACATCGCCGCCAGCGTGTCGCTGCGCAGCACCCACTGGCCGGGCAGGAAGCTGAACGAGCTCAGCACCGCGATCAGCATGCTCACGCAGGCGACCGCGCCCCACTTGCCGACGACCAGCGCCCAGCGTCGGGTCGGATTCATGAGCAGCGGCTCGAGCGAGCCGCGCTCGCGCTCGCCGGCCGTCGTGTCGAGCGCGGCGGTGAGCGCGCCGTAGAGCACGGCCATCATCACGAAGTAGGGCAGCATGCCGGTGATCCGCGTCGCCCTCGTCTGCGTACTCGCCAGGTCGCGATCCTCGACCTGGATGGGCTCGAGAAGCTGAACGGCGACGCCGCGCAAGGCAAGATTGATCACTGCACGCTCGCGGCCGAATCCGCCGAGCAAACGCTCGATGCGCGCCGTCGCGGCCTCGGAACGCTGGTTGGCGCTGTCGGAGACGATCTCGACGATCGGCGCGTCGCCGCGTGCCAGTGCCGTCTCGAAGTCCAGCGGCACGACGACCACCGGATCGCTGAAGTTCGACTTGCGCAATTGCGCCTCGTAGTCGGCAGGCGGCTCCTTCACGGTATAGGTCTGCCGCTCCAGGAAGTTGCGCAGCGTCGGTGCGCTGGCCAGCCCGGCAACGTAGACCTCGCGCTGCTCTGCGCGCGACTCGAGCGAAGCGACCAGCGCCGAGATCGCCACCAGCACCAGCGGCCCGAGCAGCACGGACGACACGAGCACCGTCAGCAGCGTGCGACGGTCGCGCAGGGCGTCGGTCAGCTCCTTGCGCAAGACCGTCAACACGGCGGCGAGATCGCGGCTCATGCTGCGACGCTCGCGGCGCCGAAAGCGAGCTTGACGAACGCCTCCTCGAAGTCGCTTTCGCCGGTGCGCTCCAGCAATTCGGGCACCGTGCCGCTGGCCACGGTGCGGCCTTCGGCGACGACGACGACGCTGTCGCAGAGGCGTTCGACCTCTTGCATGATGTGCGTCGAAAAGACGATGCACTTCGCGCCGCCGGCGGGCGTACGCAGCCAGCGCAGGCTCTCGCGCAGGGCGCGCGTGGCGAGCACGTCCAGGCCGTTGGTCGGCTCGTCGAGCACGATGTTGGCGGGGTCGTGAACGAGCGCTCGTGCCAGCGCCGTCTTCATGCGCTCGCCCTGGCTGAAGCCGTCGGTACGGCGATCGAGAAGCGCCGTCATGTCGAACATGCGCGCGAGGTCCTGGGCGCGCGTGTCGGCAGCCTCGCGTTCCATGCCCTGCAATGCACCGTAGTAGACGATGTTCTCGCGCGCCGTGAGGCGCGGGTAAAGGCCGCGCGAATCGGACAGCACGCCCATCCGCGCCAGCACCTCGCGCGGCCGCACGACGACGTCGATGCCGTCGACAGACATCCGCCCGGCATCCGGCGTGATGAGGCCGGCGAGCATGCGCAGCGTCGTCGTCTTGCCGGCGCCGTTCGGGCCGAGCAGGCCGGTGATGTGTCCGCCGGGCGCGTTGAAGCTGACGTCCCGAACCGCCTGCACGATGCGCGATGGCTCGCGCTTGCGACCGGGACCCGCCAGCGCTTCGCCGCGCTTGCCCGAGTTCACTGCGACAAAGGACTTGGCGACGCCGCTGACCTCGATCATCGCGCCGGCTCCGAAGCCCTGGCGTTTGCCGAGCGCACCGAGACGAACGCTGTCGGCCGCGGCACGCGCGCTGCGCAGCCGGCGTCGACAGCAAGCGCCTCGGCATCGGTGGCGGCGTCGATGAAGCGAAACACGACATCGCGCATGCAGCCGATCGCCATCACGCCGTGCCCGGCATTGGCGACGACGACGTGCCTGGCCGTCGGCCCGAGCGCCCTGGCAACGCGCTCGCCATGGCGCGGCGGTGTCGCCGGATCGATGCCGCCGCTCAGCACGAGCACCGGCGAGTCGCTCTTCGGCAGCATGTAGAAGGCCGGCGGCACCGCGCCGCGCGGCCAGACAGCGCAGAGCCTCTCGTACAGGCCGGCGAACGCGGTGCCGAAGTCGGCGCCCGACATGTCGCCCGCGGCAGCGAGGCGCGGCATGTCTTCGGCACAGACGACCGAGAGATGCATGCCGGTCGCGAGCCGGCTCGACTTTCTCGCGAGCTGCGTCGCGCCCAGCCCGATCAGGCCGGAATAGTCGCCGCGCGTCGCCGCGTCGATGGCTTCGGGCAAGGCGGCGGCGAGCGGCGGCGAGTAGAGCGCACCGCGCACCGCGCCCAGCACGAGATCGCGGGTCAATACGAAGGTCTCTTCCCGCCCGGTCAGCGGGTGCGTCGCCTTGACTTCGCGCGGCAGGCTCTGCAGAAGTGCAGCGAATCGCGCATGCAGATCGGGATGGGCCTTGGCGCAGGCAGGGTCGGCGGCGCAGGACTCGACGAGCCCGTCGAACGATGCCTGGTTGTCCGTCGAAAAGCTCGTCGGCAAGGCCATGTCGGCGGGCGCCACTCCGTCGATCACCGTTCTTCGCACCGTACCCGGAAACTGGCGCAGCACTTCGAGCGCCACCCGCGTTCCATACGAGCCGCCCACCAGGTCGATGCGCTCGGCGCCGAGCTGGCGCCGCACCGCGTCGAGATCCTGGACGGCGATCGTCGTCGTGAAGAAGCCAAGGTCGCTCTCGGCCTTGATGTAAGGCAACTTCAGGAGCGCAGCCTTGCATTGCGCGACGATGCGAAGCTGGCGCTCGGGGCCGGCCTGATCGGCGAGCGACTCGTCGTCGGGATCGTCCTTGCAGGTCAACGGAGCCGATCCTCCGGTGCCGCGCTGATCGACGAAGACGATGTCGCGCCGGTTGTTGAGACGCGACAACAGCGACATCACCTGACCGGCCAGCGCGACGGCGCTTTGCCCCGGGCCGCCGGCGAGAAAGAACACCGGGTCGGCGAGCTTGCGCCGCGCCATCGCCGGCACGACGACGTACTTGATCTCGAGCGTGCCGCGCTCCGCGTGCGCGGGATCGAGCGGCCGATGCACGCTGCCGCAGAGCACGCCGTTGCGGATGCCGGCGACATGGCAATCGGCGAGGCCCGGCGCCGCATCGGCCGCACGGGCCGATGGCGCGCCCACGAGCGCCGCTGCCAGCGCGGCCGCAGCCAGGATCCGCGCTGCGCTCGACCTCATTCGCCGAGCGTTCGCTTCAGCTCGCCGTTGGCGACCAGCACTTCGACTTCCTGGGCGCCACCGATCAACGTGCCCTTGACGAAGACCATCGGAAAGGTGGGCCAGCCAGTCCACATCTTCAGCGCGTTGCGCGTTCGCCAGCCCTTGAAGTAGCTGCCGAACTCAAGGTAGTGGTGGGCGACTCCGGCGGCGGCGAGCGCCTTGCGCGCGCGCCGGACGTAAGGGTTGCCGGCCATGCCGACGACGAGCACCGGGTTCGACGTCGCCGCCGCTTGCACGTTGAAGACCATGTCGGCATTCAGCGTCGCGATCCGCTCGCGAATCGCGGGGTGCAAGCGGGCTTCTTCGAGGACGGTGCGGGGCATGGCGGATCTCGGGCAGGTGCAGAGTGGCGGCGACCATACCATCGCCGCGAAGACCGTTCTAGCCGGCGAGGACACCGCGCTGGAAATCGCTCACCGCGCGATCCAATTCGGCCGTCGTGTTCATCACGAAGGGCCCGTGCTGTGCGATCGGCTCGCTGAGCGGCCGGCCGGCGACAAGTAGCACATGCGCCGGCGCACCGAGGTCCGCCGGCGCCGCGAAGCGCACCCCCGTCGAGCCAATTTCATTGCCGAGCACGGCCATGCGCTCGATCTCGACGCGTGCCGGCGAGTCGCCGCCGATGTCCAGCGCGCCGGCATACACGTAGGCGAACGCGTTGTGCCCGGGCGGCAGCTCGGCGTCGAAGGTCACGCCGGCCGGTATGGCGATGTCGAGCACGATCGGCTCGGTGGTCGGCCGCGTCACGGCACCGACGACATCTCGACTCGTGCCGGCGATGACGCGGACGCGAACCCCGTCGTCGGTAACCCGCACCGGCACAGCGCCGGGTGCGATGTCGCGGTAGGCGGGCGGCTGCATCTTGTCGCTGGCCGCGAGGTTGACCCAGAGCTGGAAGCCGGCCATCCGTCCCGCCTCCTGCTCCGGCATTTCGGAGTGGATGATGCCGCGACCGGCCGTCATCCACTGCACGCTGCCGGGCTCGAGCAGGCCGACGTTGCCGACGCTGTCGCGATGCCGCATGCGGCCCTCGAGCATGATCGTCACCGTCTCGAAGCCGCGATGCGGATGGTCGGGAAAGCCGCCGATGTAGTCGGCCGCGACGTCGCTGCCGAAGGCGTCGAGCATCAGGAACGGATCGAGACGCTGCTGCAATGGCTGGGTGAGGACACGCATGAGCTTCACGCCGTCGCCGTCCGAGGTTGGCTGGCCGCGAACGACGCGCTCGACGCCACGCGAGCGAAAGGGCTGGGAGGCTGATGTGTTCATTCGATCAATGTAGCGGCCGGACGGCGAGACGCAAGTCCGGCGGCATTGCACACAACGTTGAAGTCCATTGAAGGCGATCGGAATGCGGACTTCGCGCCGTCGCGGTGTAATACCGGTCCCAGCGCTCTCGACCTCCATCGCATGAAGCTCTACTACAGCCCGGGCGCATGCTCGCTCTCGCCACACATCGTCCTGCGCGAATCCGGCCTCGCCTTCGAGCCGGTGCTCGCCAGCACCAAGACGCACAAGCTCCAGGACGGCACCGACTACTACACGATCAACCCGAAGGGCTACGTGCCCCTGCTCGAACTCGACGACGGCGAGCGCCTGAGTGAAGGCCCGGTGATCGTGCAATACATCGCCGACCAGGTGCCCGCAAAGAAGCTGGCGCCGGCCGCCGGCACGATGGAGCGCTACCGCATGCAGGAGTGGCTCAACTTCATCACCAGCGAACTGCACAAGGGCATTGGCGGCACCTTCAACCCGGCCATGCCCGAAGAAGCCAAGGTGCTGATGCGCGCCAAGGCGCTCGACCGGCTGAAGTACGTCGACGCCCAGCTCGAAGGCAAGGACTACCTGATGGGCGACGCTTTCACGGTGCCCGACGCCTACCTGTTCACGGTCACGAACTGGACCCGGCATGTCGGCATCGACATCTCCGGCCTGAAGAACCTCGGCGCGTTCATGGCGCGCATGTCGACGCGCCCGGCCGTGCAGGCAGCGCTCAAGGCCGAAGGCCTGCTGAAGTAGTCGAGGCGATGCGCCGCCTGGTTCTTTGCCTGCTCGCGCTTGCCGCGGCGCCGATGTGCAGCGCGGCGCCTGCGCCCGGCCGCTACCAGGCGACGCTTTGTGTCGCCACGTCGGCCTCGGCGCCGCCCTCCTGCGGGCCCGCCGAGCTGGAGATCCAGTCCGCCTCGCGCGCCGAAGTGCGCGTGTCCGACTTCGTCTATCGATTGCATCTGCGGCCGGCGCAGGTCGATGTCTCGACCAGGCAAGGCAGGATGGAGATCGACCAGTTCAGCGCCGAATACGCGTGGCAGGGCGACGTGCTGAGCTTCTTCGACGCGGCGAAGAAGGTGCGATACGAAGTGAAGCCAGGCGCGCAGATTCGATCGCCGCGCTAGTCATCGCCACCTGCGGCGCGGCCGCCCGTCAGGCCAGGTGCGCGGCGGCCAGCAGGGCCTGCGTATACGGCTCGCACGGTGACTCGAAGAGGGCTTGCGCTTCGCCTTGCTCGACCACCACGCCGTCCTTCATCACCATCACGCGGTGCGACATGGCACGCACGACGGCGAGGTCGTGGCTGATGAACAGATAGCTCATGCCGTAGCGGCGCTGCAGGTCGGCGAGCAGGTCCAGCACCTGCTGCTGTACCGAAACATCGAGTGCCGACGTCGGCTCGTCGAGAACCAGGATTTCCGGCCGCAGCACGACGGCGCGGGCAATCGCGATGCGTTGCCGCTGGCCACCCGAGAACTCGTGCGGATAGCGGTCCGGCACATCGCTCATGCCGCTTGCCGCGCCGAGTCCGACCTCGTCGAGCATCTGCGCCACGAGCGCGTCGCGGCCGGCCCGGTCGAGCTCGGGACGATGCAGCTCGAGCCCTTCGCCGACGATGCGGCCGACCGTCATGCGCGGACTGAGCGAGCCGAACGGATCCTGGAACACCACCTGCATGCGGCGCCGCAAGGCCTTGCGCGATTCGGCATCGGTGGTGTCGAGCGGCTGGCCATCGAGCGAAATCGTGCCCTCGGCGATCGGCTGCAAGGCGAGCAGGGCCATGCCGAGCGTGGTCTTGCCCGACCCCGATTCGCCGACGATGCCGAGCGTCTCGCCCCGCTTCAGCGAGAGCGTCGCGCTGCGCACGGCGTCGAAGCCGCGTGTGCGAAACCAGCCGAGCGGAATGTCGAAGCTGACGCGGATTCCGCTCGCTTCGACGAGCTGCGGCGCGTCCGTCGCGATCGGCTGCACGAGGCGCTTCGGCCGGCTCGCGAGCAGCTTCTTCGTATACGCATGTTGCGGGTCGGCGAAGACCTGCGCGGTCGGCCCGCACTCGACCAGCCGGCCGCGCTCCATGACGCCGACCCGGTGCGTGAAGCGCCGCACCAGGTTCAGATCGTGCGTGATGAAGAGCAGCGCCATGCCCATCTCGGCCTGCAGCGCGTCGAGCAGGGCGAGGATCTGCGCCTGGATGGTGACGTCGAGCGCGGTCGTCGGCTCGTCGGCGATGAGCAGCCTGGGCCGGCCGGCGAGCGCCATCGCGATCATCGCCCGCTGCCGCTGGCCGCCGGAAAGCTGATGCGGATAGGCGTCGACGCGACGCGCCGGCTCGGGGATGCCGGTCCTGGCGAGCAGCTCGATGGCGCGCTCGCGCGCCTCGCGAGAGCCGATGCCGAAGTGCAGCGAGAGCACCTCGACGATCTGCGCGCCCACCGTGTGCAGCGGATTGAGCGCGGTCATCGGCTCCTGGAAGATCATCGCGATCTCGGCGCCGCGCACGGCGCGCAACTCGCGCTCGGAGGCCTGCAGCAGGTCGGCACCGCCGAAGCGGATCGCGCCGCTCGTCGACGCGCCATCGACGAGGCCGAGCACCGAGAGCGCGGTAATCGACTTGCCCGAGCCCGACTCGCCGACGAGCGCGAATTTCTCGCCGGCAGCGATCTCGAAGGACACGTCGTCGACGACCGCGGCGGCACCGAAGCGAACCGTCAGGTGCTCGACCGAGAGCAGCGCCGTCATGTGCGAGCGAGGCGCCGATCGAGGGCGACGATCAATGGCGTGGCCGATCTCAGGCGCTCGCCTTGGACGCGGCGGTGAGCAGCTTGCCGCAGGTCGCGCGCTCGGTCTCGGGGCGCCCGTCCTTCGCACAAAGCGTCGCGAGCTCGCCTTGCAGGCGCGCCATCGTCGCGGCATGCGCGCCCCCCTTGCTCCAGGCCTGCAGACGCGTGCCGACGCGCTGCAGGGCGCGACCGCTTCGCTGCTCGAAGGCGTCGGGTTGCTTCGATGCCTCGTGCCAGATCTGAACCGTCGCCGCCTCGATCGCCGCTTCTTCGGCGGGCGACAGCTCGACGAGCGCGTTGACGTAGCTCGAGCCCCATTGCAGCCGCGTCGCCGGGCCCTCGCTCTTCTCGAAAGCCTCGCGGTACCAGCGCAGTGCCTCGGCCTTGTCGCCGCGCTTCCTGGCGTTGCCGGCCAGCTCGGACATCAGGTAGTAGGGCGAATGACTCTTCGCGAGATTGGCCTTGAGCAATGCGTCGGACTCGCTCGACAGTCCGGAGCGCTCGAGCAGGTAGGCGGCGGCAGTGATCACGGCCTGTCGCTCGTAGCCGTCGGTGATCTCGCGGTCGGCACGCGAGGTCTGCTCGCGCACGTCGGCGAGCAGGTCGGCGGGCAGATGCGGCAGCGGTGCGGGCTTCGCCGCAGCGCTCGGGTGGTCGTCGGCCATGTCGATGCGCACAAGATCGACGCGGGCGATCAACGCCTGCATCCGGTCGGCGCGGGAGAGCGTCGCGTCGGCCTCGAGCCGCCGCAGCGCGGCATCGAAGGCGGCGAGCAGTCGCGCGCGTTCCGGCGTCGACTTCGCCGCGAGCGCCCGCACGATCTCCGCCGCCGCAGCCTCGAGCAGGTCGGCCTGCTCGCGCGCCGCGCCAGCGTCGCCGAGCAGGGCCAGCACGGCGGGCAGCGCCGCCGCGTCGCCCTTGGCCGGCGTCTTCGCGCCGCGTGCCGCGAGCGCCTTGAGGCGCAGGCGCATCGCCGTGTCCGACTGGTCGCCCGGGCAGGCGGCGGCGAGCCTGGCCAGCGTCGGCGCGACCTGGTCCTTGGCGAGCAGACGCTGCTGATCCGTGTCCCACGAGTAGAAGGCGAGCAGGCGCCAGTCGTCGGCACGCAGGCCGGCACCGCCGGCAAGCGCGTCGACGAGCAGCGCCTTGACCGGGCGCGCCGCGTTCATGCCGAGGTTGAGCACTTCGGTGTAGCGCGCGGGATCGGCCTCGCCGGGCAGGCGCGTCACTTCTTCGCCGCCCGGGCTGAACAGCAGCATGGTCGGATAGCCGCTGATGCGAAAGCGCGTGCCGAGTTTTTGCGCGCCGGGGCTGTCGCCGTCGATGTAGACGGGAACGAAGGCGCGCGAGCGCTCGATGAAGTCCTGCCGGTTGAAGAGCGTCGCCTTGACCTGGTTGCACGGCGGGCACCACTTGGCGCCCCAGTAGACGAAGACCGGTTTGGCCTCGGCTCGCGCCGTGGCGAATGCGGCGTCGACGTCGGCGTCGCTTGCCACCTGCTTCCAGGCGATCCCTCCGTCAGCGTGGTCGGCGACAGCCGGCGCCGCAGTCACGGAGGGCGGCGCGGCAGTGACCGCCGGCGTCGCGGCGGGCGCGACGGGCGCATCGCCGCCTTTCGAACACGCGCCGAGGACCAGGCCAAGAACGATCGCCGCGCTGAGTGAGAAATGCTGTTTCATCGCTGCTCCGATGCAGTTCGCCATCATCGCGCAATCAATCGACCGGCGCCGGCGACTCGCGCACCGGATCGCGCGGCGACGAGCCGAACTGCGCGAGCGCGACGCCGGCGAGCGTGAGCGCTGCACCGGCGATCTTTACGGCCGAGTAGCGCTCGCCGGTCACCGCCCACGCGACGAGGCCGGCCACGGGCGGCATGAGATACATGAGCGGCGCGGTGCGCGCAACGCCGCGCACCGCGTTGATCCAGCCCCAGGCCAGCCAGCCGAGAAAAGCGGAGACGATGACCGCGTAGAACGTGCCGACCCAGATCGCCCAGCCGATCTGCGCCCACGCCACGGCGAGGCCGGCCGGCACGCTGAGCAGGACGACCGGCCCGCTGCCGAGAAGCACGGCGTAGGTCATCACGGTCACACCGCCGAGCCGCTCGATCAGCGGCTTGGCGGCGACCGTGTAATACGAGAAGAACGATGCGGCAACTAGCAATACCAGATCGCCGCCGCCCGCCTGCCAGTGACCGCCGAACAGCTTGTCGGACAGGAAAGCGAGCACGCCGAGGCACGCCACCGCGACGCCGGCGACCTGGCCGCGCGTGAGCTGCTCGAGGCCGTGCCAGTGCAGGATGAGGAGCGTGAAGATCGGCCCGCAGGCAAGGATCAGCGAGCTCGAGAATGCGGTCGACCAATGGATGCCGTAGGTGACCATACCGACGTGCAGGAGATGGCCGATCAGGCCGAGGCGAAGCAGGGCGAAAGCATCGGCGCGCGAGACGCGCGGCCAGCGCTTCCCGTAGCGCGAGCAGAGCAGCACCGCGGCGGCGACCGGCATGATCAGGTAGCGAACGAACAGGAAGCCGCCGGGCGAGAGGGCCTGGAAGATGGCCTTCTGCACCGTGAAGTTGGCGCCCCAGACGACGATCAGGGCGAGCGCGAACCAGAGCGCGCGACGCGCCCGCCGGTCCTGGCGCGCGACGGCGTCTTCGATCGAGCCAGGGGAAGCGACGGCGTCCAATGGCGTCGTCAGCCCGGCGACGCGTCGCCGAGCCGCGCCTGCGCTTCATCGAAGCGCCAGCCCTCGGTCGGTGTGGCCCGGGCCAGCGCCATCCAGAGCGCAAAGCTCATGCGCGCCGGCCGCTTCGGCGCCGGGCGGGCGACCTCGAGACGCGCTTCGTCGGCGACGAGCACGCCGCACTCGGCGGGGATCTCGTCGGGCTCGGCGATGCCGCTCTTGATCGCGTACCAGCACTCGCCGCCAAGCTGCATATACGCCTCGCGCTTGCTGGCCCGGCGCAGGTCGGCGAGCAGGTCGGAACGGCGCACCTTGATCTCGTGCACGATCGGCTCCAGGTAGGCCTCGACGGTCGTGTGGCGCACCGAGAAGACGTCGGGCATGGCGATCTGCCACTGCTCGCCGACACGCGCCCGCACCGCCAGGCCACGCCAGGCGAGCCGGCCGGCGCGCGTCATCTCGCGGGCGACGCGCTCGACGAGCAACTCGTGCGTATCGCGCTGGCCGCGGTTCCTTGACAGCGTCTCGGCGAGCACGGCGATGCCGGCGTCGCTGACGCGCAAGGTCTCGTGTCCGAGCGGGCCGCGCTCGCGCACCACGAGGCCCGCGGCGATGAGCTCGATCTCGACGGCGTCCTGGCACGGCCAACCGGCCGAGCGATAGACGTCGCGAAGGCGTCGCCGATGGACGATGCCGATCGCGCAAGTGGAACCGGACTGTGAGGGGCCGTCGCGCATGGGAAGCGAGTATTCGAGCCGCGCACCTTACCAAGATTCGTCGGGCCGGGCGCGTGCGAAGTTAGGATTCGGATCGCCGTCTCTGCCGAAGGATCCTCACGCCATGCCTGCTCGCCTTTCGACCCGCCTGCGTCGCGCGTTCGCCCTTGCCTGCCTCGGCATCGTTGTCGGCGCCGCCGGCCCGACGCTGGCCGCCGACCCGAAGGTGCTCAACGTCTACAACTGGTCCGACTACATCGCCGACGACACGATCAAGAACTTCGAGAAAGAGACCGGCATCAAGGTCAGCTACGACAACTACGACACCAACGAGGTGCTGCACGCCAAGCTGCTCGCCGGCCAGACCGGCTACGACGTCGTCGTGCCCGGCTCGCACTTCGCGAAGACGCAGATCGAAGGCGGCTTGCTGCAAAAGCTCGACCGCACCAAGCTCACCAACTGGGGCAACCTCGACCCGACGCTGCTCGAGCAGCTCGGCAACGTCGACCCCGGCAACCAGTACCTGGTCGACTGGCTGTGGGGCTACGTGACGGTCGGCATCAACGTGCCCAAGGTCAGGGCTGCGCTCGCTGCCTTGCCAAACGCGCTGCCGATGCCCGACAACGCCTGGAGCCTCATCTTCGATCCCAAGTACGCGGCCAGGCTGAAAGGCTGCGGCGTCAACTTCCTCGACTCGGCGTCGGAAGTGCTGCCGGTGGCGATGCTGTACGTCGGCAAGCCGCCGTACAGCACGAACCCGACCGACTACGACGCGGCGGCCAGGATGCTGCAGTCGGTGCGCCCCTACGTCACCCGCTTCTCGTCGTCGGGCTACATCAACGACCTGGCCGGCGGCACGCTCTGCGCCGTGATGGGCTACTCCGGCGACATCAACATCGCGCGCAGCCGGGCGCTGGAAGCCGATCCCAAGCAGCCGGCCGCGATCGAAGCGCAGATTCCGAAGGGTGGCGCGACGCTCTTCTTCGACACGATGGCGATCCCGAAGGACGCGAAGAACGTCGCCAACGCGCACCTCTTCATCAACTACATCCTGCGCGCCGATGTTGCGGCGTCGCTCACGAACAAGGTCTTCTACGCCAACCCGAATGCCGCGTCGCTGAAGTTCGTGAAGAAGGAAGTGGCTGCCAATCCGACGATCTTCCTCTCCGCCGCCGACAAGGCGAGGATGACGCCGCCCGACGCCGTTCCGCAGCCGATCCGCCGCGTGCAGACGCGCATCTTCACGGCGTTCAAGGCCGGCAAGTGACATGGGCGCCCGCGGCGAGCATGTCATCCTGAACGCAGTGAAGGATCTGCCGCGCCGAGATCCCTCGCTTCGCTCAGGATGACACTTTCACCCCCTTCCAGAACGCGACGCGGCCCTTGATCTCCTTGGCGGCTTCCTTCGGCTCGGGGTAGTACCAGACGGCGTTCGGGTTGAGGTCGCCGTCGACCATCAGGCTGTAGTAGTGGGCCTCGCCCTTCCACGCGCACATCGAGCGGTGGTTGCTGAAGGTCACGTACTCGCGCTTCAGGCTGGCCTCGGGAAAGTAGTGGTTGCCTTCGACGACGACGGTGTCGTCGCTCTCGGCGAGGGTCGCGCCGTTCCAGGTCGCTTTCATGTCGCTGCATCCTTTCGTGCCCGCGTCGATCGACGGGGATCGGCACGATCGTAGCGACGCTAACGAGACACTGCGCCGACCAGGGTCCAGCATGCCGGCGCGTCGCCGCTCTTGCTGCCGAGCAGTAGGCAGGACCGCTCGCGCACGGCACGAGGTCGCCGCCCGCTGGCCAGCGTGCCGAGCAGGCGCACCGGGTCGTGGCGGAATCGGACGCTTTGTGGCGGCGGCGCGTCGAGGCGCGCGCGCTCCAGTTCGAGCGTGGCGCGCTCGAAGGCCAGCACCTCGGCGAGGTAGACCGAGCGCAACTGGCGCTGCTCGAGGAAGGCACAGAACTCGAGCGCCTCGGGCAGGAACGAAAAGCTCGCCGGCGGATGCGTCTGCCAGAACAGCGCCACCTCGCGCGCCAGCCGAGTCGGTGTCAGCACCGCGCAGGTGAGCGGCAGCAGCGCGCGCAGCTTGCCAAGACGAAAGCCCTTGTGCAAGGTGCGATTCATGTCGAGGCCGCGGTCGGCAGCGATGGCGACGAGACGCGAGGCTTCGAGCGGCGTCAACGCCCCGGGCAAGGCGTTGCTGCCCTCGGCGCGCACGGCGTCGCGAAAGTCGGGCTCGACGATCAGTCGCGCCATCGTCGCCTGAAAGGCCTGCGCTGTCATGCCGCCTCCGCGACGGCCTTGCGGGCCCGGGGCGCGCGCCGGGTCGACAGCCCCCACATCGCCCGAAGGCGCTGCAGGTCGCCCAGTACGCGTTCGTTGCCGACGGTGTCGAACCACGAGCCGAACAGCTCGAAGGTCACGCCGCCGATGTTCGGGCAGCGTGGCAGCGTCCATTCGAGCAGCGACCAGACGGCGTCGGGGACCGTGTCGGAGTGGGCGTCGAGATAGAAGCCGTCGAGCTCCATGCCGCCTGCGACGTGGATCTCGCCGGCGTGCTCGAGCTCGAGCTCGGCGAGCAGCGCGAGCGCATCGAAGCCGTGATTGCGCGCGTTCGTGTACACGTTGTGCAGGTCGAGCACGAGCCCGCAGCCGCTCTCGCGGCAGAGCGTGTTGAGGAATCTCGCTTCGTCCATCTCGCAGTCCGGGATGTCGAAGTAGTAGACGTTGTTCTCGAGAAGGAACGGCACCGGCACGCGGCGCTGCACTTCGCGGATGCGCGGCACGAGCAGGTCGATCGACTCGCGGTCGCGCGGCAAGGGCAGCGTGATGCCGACGTTCATCAGCCCGTCGCCGTGCTCGGCAAGATGAAAGGCGAGGTGGTCGCTGTGCCAGGCGAAGCCGAGGCGGCGGCGCCAACGCTCGATCTGCTCGACGTGGCCGAGGTCGAAGACACCGGCGCTGCCGATCGACAGGCCGATGCCGTGCGCGACGAGCGGCCGGCCGCGACCGGCCTGCTCGAGCGCGGTTCGTCCGGCGACGTCGTCGATGTACCGAGGCTCGGCGCGCCTTCCGAGATCGGTCCACAGGATGTCGGGCACGATCTCGACATAGTCGAGCGCGTGCCCTGCCGCCGTGATCAGCGGCGCGAGCGGGGCCTGGTATGCCAGGCCCACGCCCAGCTTCGGCAATGGTTGCATCGCCGAGGCTCGCTTCAGCGCATGCCGCGAGCGGCGATGTCTTCGATGATGAAGCGGTCGAGCCCCGAGAGGCACGGCCGGCAGCCCTTGAAGCCGGGCAGTTCGGGCACGGTGAGTGTGACCTTGAGCGCGGCAACGAGGTCTTCGAACGACGTGCTCGAGGCCAGGGCAACGTGCATTTCGGTGACTGCGACCTTGCGCTTGGGAACGGTGGTGCTGGGCATGGGGATCTCCTGGTGGTGACACACGATCGGATCGCGTGCGCTTGGGCGACATGCCCGAAGCGGGCCGGATTGTTTGCGCGACCTCTCTCCCCTGCCTATCGCGCGTTGGGGGGATGAAGCGCCGATGACGCGGCATTGGCCGACAGGCCGGCCGAGACGATCCCGCTACATTGGAAATTCAAGCCTTCGGGTGGAGGAAGTGCGCAATGGCAACCAAGGTACGCAAGGGCCAATGGCCCGGCAATCTCCAGCGCGTGGAGTTCAGCCGGCGCTTTCGCGACTCGTTCGTCGATCCTGCGTTTCGCAGCGAGGACGTCGCGATCGGCAGGCTCGAATCGATCGCCTGGGAGGCGTACTGCGATGGCCGCAAGGCGCCCCTGACGCGCAAGGCCGGGCCGGGCTATGCCGATCCCGACTACGACCTCTCGATCGACTGGATCGAAGCCAGCGAGCGCGTGAAGCGGGCGCAGAAGGTCTGGGCCGATCCGAAAACGAAGACGCGCGCCCTCGTCGTCTGCGGCTCGCCGCGCAACGACGGCACCTGTCCGGGCGAGATCTCGAAGACCTTTCGCCTCGCCGGTCTCGTCAGCGAAGAACTGGTCGCGGCAAGGATCGAGGTCGACTTCCTCGACCTCAGCACGCTCACCTCCGACTACAAGCGGCACATCCACCCGTGCAAGGGTTGCGTCTCCACCGCCGAGCCGCTTTGCCACTGGCCATGCAGCTGCTATCCGAACCACGCGCTCGGCCAGACGCACGACTGGATGAACGAGATCTACGAGCGCTGGGTTTCGGCGCACGCCGTCGTCATCGTCACGCCGACGCACTGGTACTCGACCTCGAGTGCGCTCAAGCTGATGATCGACCGGCTGGTCTGCGCCGACGGCGGCAATCCCGATCCGACCTCGACGCACGGCAAGGATCCGGCCAAGGCGAAGGCGCTCGAGCTCAAAGGCTGGAGCTATCCCAAGCATCTCGACAAACGCGCCTACGGTCTGGTCGTGCATGGCGACGTCGCCGGTGTCGAGGGCTCGCGTCGCGCGCTCTCGGACTGGCTCGACTGGATGGGCCTGATCGACGCCGGCGACCAGGCGCGGCTCGACCGCTACATCGGCTACTTCGAGCCTTACGCGACGAGCCACGACACGCTCGACAAGGACGAGGCCGTGCAGGAAGAAACGCGCAACGTCGCCCGCGCCGTGGCCCGGGTAACGCACGCCCTGCGCCAGGGCGAGCTGAAGGCCGAACTGGTCGACCTGCCGCGGCCGCGACCCAAATAACAACAATAATGGTGCAGTGCAGCAAAGTGGGCCGCGGCGGGTTACGCTCGGCTTTGTTCCCTGTGAGACGCCCATGAATCCTCTCCTGCAAAAGATCCTCGCCGCCACCGGACTGACGCGTCGCGGCGATCTCGTCGAAGCGACGCAGGCGATCCAGCGCGCCCTGCACGGCGAGCGCGCCGCACCCCGTACCAGCGCGCCAGCTCCCCGTAGCAGCGCGCCAACCTCGAATGGAAGCACGTCTGCGGCCGGCACCTCGGCCGACGTGCTCGACGGTCTGGTGCGCGAGATCGCGCCGGCACGGCCTGCGCCCGAGCCCGACGTTCAGGCCGAGCCCGACCTCGAGTTCGAAACCCCCACCGGTGTCGAGCCGCACGGCGTCGGCCAATTCGCCGAAAGCAGCTTCACCGGCGAGGCCGGCACGCGCAGCTTCAAGCTCTTCGAGCCCGCGGGCTTCGAGGGTCGCGCCCTGCCACTCGTCGTCATGCTGCACGGCTGCACGCAGGACCCCGACGACTTTGCCGCGGGAACGCGCATGAACGAGCTGGCGCAGGGGCAGGGCCTGCTCGTGCTCTATCCCGCCCAGGCACCGCGTTCGAACGCGCACAAGTGCTGGAACTGGTTCGTTCCCGGCGACCAGCGGCGCGGCCACGGCGAGCCCGCGCTGCTTGCCGGAATGACGCGCCACGTCATGGAGACGCACCGCGTCGACCCGGATCGCGTCTGGGTCGCCGGTCTCTCGGCAGGCGGCGCGATGGCCGCCATCCTTGCGCGTGAATATCCCGACCTGTTTGCCGCCGCAGGCATCCACTCGGGGCTCCCGCCCGGCGCCGCGCACGACGTCGTCTCGGCGTTCTCGGCGATGAAGTCCGGCGCCTCGGGCGCGCTGCCCGGCTGGCCCGGTAAGGCGCTCGCCGACAGCCGACTCGCGCCGCCCCGCGCCGATGCGGCGCATGGCGCGCCGGTGATCGTCTTTCACGGCGACGCCGACACCACCGTCCATGCCTTGAACGGCAGCCATGCGATCGATGCGGCGCTGGGCGCCTCGCCGGCTCTGGCCACGCGCGAATCCGAGCGCTCGGGCGCTGGTGCGGGGCGTGCCTTCACGCGCACCGTCTACCGCCCTGCCGAAGGGCAGGAGCAGGCACCGAGCCGCGCCGAGCACTGGGTCGTGCACGGCGCGGGCCACGCCTGGTCGGGCGGCCATGCCGAGGGCAGCTTTACCGAGAGCGACGGACCCGATGCCTCGCGCGAGATGCTGCGCTTCTTCGCCGAGCATCCACATCGGCGCGGCGCCATCGACTTCTGACCGAGGGTTCGCGAAAGCGGCGTTTCGGCCGAGAATCGGCGTCATGCATGTCCTCCTCGTCAACGGCCCCAACCTCAACCTGCTCGGCACGCGCGAGCCCGGGATCTATGGGCCGTCGACGCTGGCAGACATCGAGGCCATGTGCGCGCAGGAAGGCGCGGCGATGGGCCTCGAGCTCAGCACGTTCCAGAGCAACCACGAGGGCGCGCTGATCGACCGCATCCACGCCGCTCGCGGCGAAGGCGTGCGCTTCATCGTCATCAACCCCGGCGCGCTGACGCACACCAGCGTCGCCCTGCGCGACGCGCTGAGCGGCAGCGCGATTCCCTTCATCGAAGTTCACATCAGCAACGTGCACAAGCGCGAGCCCTTTCGTCACCACTCGTATTTGTCGGACATCGCCGAAGGCACGATCGTCGGGCTGGGAATCCTCGGTTACCGGCTCGCACTGCAAGCGGCGGCGGCGAAGCTGAGGCAGACGCCGTCGAGCTGACGGAACGCAGCACTCGTCGAGCATCATCCGCACGCCATGCCGAGAACACCCGCCGCCGACGCCGAATTCCTGATGCGCGACACGACGTCGCACCCACTCGCCTGCACGCCGGCGTACAAGACGAGCGTGCTGCGCAGCCCGCGCCTCGCGCTGATCTCGTTGCAGCAGTCCTTGTCCGAGGTGACGGCGCCGGTCTTTCGCGCCGACGAGTTCGGGCCGAAGGACAACGACCTGATCCTCAACTACGCGAAGGACGGCATGCCGGTCGGCGAGCGCATCGTCGTCCACGGCTATGTCCAAGACCAGCTCGGCCGCCCCGTGAAGAGCGCGCTGGTCGAGGTGTGGCAGGCCAACGCGAGCGGCCGGTATCGGCACAAGAAGGACCAGTACATCGGCGCCCTCGACCCCAATTTCGGCGGCTGCGGCCGCATGCTCACCGACGAGAACGGCTACTACGCCTACCGGACCATCAAGCCGGGCCCCTATCCGTGGCGCAACCGCGTCAACGACTGGCGGCCGGCGCACATCCACTACGCGATCTCGGGCGACGGTTGGGTGCAGCGGCTCATCACGCAGATGTACTTCGAGGGCGACCCGCTGATCCGCAGTTGCCCGATCCTCGGCGTCGTGCCGAGCGAGGAACAGATCCGCGGTCTGATCGCGCTGCAGGACATCGGCGCCTTCGTGCAGCTCGACAGCCGCGCCTACCGCTTCGACATCGTGCTGCGCGGCCATCGCGCCACGCTGTTCGAGAACCACGTACAGAAGACGCCAGAGAAAGCGCTGCAATGAGCCCCGACTTCAGCACGCCGGGCGGCAGCCCGCTCGCCGTTCGGCGCGAGACGGCGTCGCAAACCGCAGGGCCCTACGTGCACATCGGCTTGGCGCCAGCGGCCGCCGGCTTCGACATCTTCGAGAACAACTTCGGCAGCGTGCTTGTCGACGCAGAGACCAAAGGCGAACGCATCTGCATCGAAGGCCGTGTCTTCGACGGCATCGGCACCGTGCTGAAAGACGTGCTGATCGAGATCTGGCAGGCCAATGCCGAAGGCAAATACGCGCATCCGGCCGACCGCCAGCCGGGCAAGGCGATCGACCCGCACTTTCGCGGCTGGGGCCGGAGTTGCACGGATTTCGAGAGCGGCGTCTACACCTTCGACACCATCAAGCCCGGCTCGGTCGAAGGCCGCGACGGCCGTTTCATGGCACCGCACATCAGCGCCTGGGTCGTTGCGCGCGGCATCAACATGGGCCTCAACACGCGCATCTACTTCAGCGACGAGGCCGAGGCCAACGGCAAGGACGCCGTGATCACCTTGATCGAGTGGGAAGCGCGCCGCAAGACGCTGATTGCCGAGCGCACAGATCGCCGCACCGACGGCGGCGCAGCGGTCTATCGCTTCGACATCCGCTTGCAGGGCGAAGGCGAGACGGTCTTCTTCGACGTCTGAGCGCGCTCAGGCGAGCCGCCACTGCGCGAGCAGGAAGGCATCGTCCTCGGCGATCTCGCGCAGCGAGTCGAAGCGGCCCGACGCGCCGCCGTGGCCGACCTCGAGGTTGATCTTGAAGAGCAGCGGATTGACGTCGGTCCTCAGCGTGCGCAGCTTCGCCACGTACTTGGCCGGCTCCCAGTACGCCACTTGCGTGTCGTTGAGTCCGGTACGCACGAGCATCGCCGGATAGGCGCCGCGCTTCAGGTTGTCGTAGGGGCTGTAGGCGCGCAGCCAGGCGTATTGCGCGGCGATCTTCGGATTGCCCCATTCGATGAACTCGCCGGCGGTGAGCGGCAGCGTCTCGTCGAGCATGGTGTTGACGACATCGACGAAGGGAACCTCGGCAATGACGGCGCCGAACAACTCGGGCCGAAGGTTGACGACCGCGCCCATCAGCAGCCCACCCGCACTGCCGCCTTCGATCGCAAGCAGGGACGGCACGGTCATGCCGCGCCCGATCAGCGCTTCGGCGCAGGCGATGAAGTCGCTGAAGGTCACCGCCTTGTTCGCCATCTTGCCGGCCTCGTACCAGGTGCGACCGAGGTCGCCGCCGCCGCGGATGTGGGCGATCGCGAAGATCACGCCACGGTCGAGCAGCGAGACGCGTGTCTGCGAGAACCCGGGGTCCATGGGGATGCCGTAGCTGCCGTAGCCGTAGAGCAGGAGCGGCTGCGGGCCGCGCAGCCTGGTGTCGCGGCGCCAGACCAGCGAGATCGGCACCTCGGTGCCGTCGCTCGCCTTCGCCATCAGGCGCGCGCTTTCGTAGAGCGTCGGGTCGTAGCCGGGAACGGGCTGGCGCTTTCTCAGCACGCGCTCGCGGCTGACCAGGTCGTAGTCGAAGGTCGAGACGGGCGTCGTCATCGACGTGTAGACGAAGCGGAGCAGCGTCGTCTCGAACTCCGGGTTGGTATCGGTATGCACGCTGCAGGCGGCCTCGTCGAAGGCGATGCGGTGCTCGCCGCCGTCCGCCAGGTCGAGCACGCGCAGCTCGAGGCTGCCCGCCACGCGCTCGGTGACGACGAGGTGCTGCGCGAACAGGTCGAAGCCGTCGATCATGACGTCGTCGCGCGCCGCGATGATCTCGACGGCCAGGCCCAGGTCGGCGCTCGCCGCATCGACCGTGACGAGCCGGAAGTTGCGGCCCGTGTCGTTGATGCGGACGAAGAACCGACCGTCGCGATGGTCGAGATCGACCTCGATGTCTTCGCGCCGTGCGAACACCGTGCGCAGCGGCGGCGCATCGTCGCCGGTTGCGTCGGCGTCGATGAGCCGGACCTCCGACGAGTCCATGCTGCCGATGTCGACGATGACGTAGCGCTCGTCGCGCGTCTTGTCGAGGCCGATGCTGAAGAGTTCGTCGACTTCTTCGTTGAGCAGCACGTCGGCGGCGCCGCCACCGACGACGTGGCGCCAAAGGCGGTGGGCGCGCTTGGCCTCGTCCATCGTCACGTAGTAGAGGCTGCGGCTGTCGTTGCCCCAGACGACCGAGTCGACCTCGGGCATGGACCAGGCGCCGATCGTTCCCGTCGACAAGTCCTTCACGTGCAAGGTGTAGTCGCGGCCGCCGGTGAAATCGGCGGTGTAGGCGAGCCGCATCGCATCGCAGCTCACGTCGGCGTCGCCGAGGCGAAGAAAGGCCTTGCCGCGCGCCATCTCGTTGAGGTCGAGCAGGGTCTCGTCGGTGCCCTCGGGGTCGAAGCGCCGCTCGACGCCGACGGCGCGGCGCCGCAGATGGCGCGGGTACTGGTCGCCGGTGCGCGTGCGCGTCGAGTACCACCAGTCGCCCTTGCGGTACGGCACCGAGTCGTCGTCCTGCTGGATGCGCGAGAACATCTCCTGGTAGAGGATTTCCTTCAGCGCGGCATGCGGCGCGAACCAGGCGTCGGCGTACGCGTTCTCGGCCTTCAGGTAGACCAGCGTGCGCGGGTCTTCGCGGTCGCGCAGCCAGAACCAGTCGTCGATGCGGCGGTCGCCGTGAACGGTGACGTCCTTCGGCTCGCGCGGCGCGAGCGGTGGGGCGAGCGGTGCGGTGATCGGTGCGGTGATCGGCGGCTCGCTCATCGCGCGCCCGCCTCGAGCGCGTTGCTCAGGTCGCCCATGGGCGGGGCGCCGTGCCTGACGAGCTCGGCGTCGCGCAGCGCCAGGCCAGGCAGCGGCTCGAGTTTCCAGCGTCGCGTCGCGAAGCGCAGGATCGACGCCGTGTCGTAAGGCGTCTTGTCGACGAAGCCCTTCTTCGCCAAGGGCGAGACGATGATCGTGGGAACGCGCGAACCCGGGCCCCATCGATCGGCGACGGGCACCGGCGCGTGGTCCCAGAAGCCGCCGTTCTCGTCGTAGGTGACGACGATCAGCATGTGCGACCACTGCGGACTTTGCTGCAGCCTGCCGATGACCTCGGCGATGTGGGTGTCGCCATCGGCGACGTTGGCGTAGCCGGCGTGCTGGTTCAGGTTGCCTTGCGGTTTGTAGAAGGTGACCGAGGGCAGGCGCCCGGCCGCGGCGTCGGCGAGGAACTCGCTGTCGAAATCTCTCAGGTGGGCGGCGCGGTAGGCGGCGTGGGACGCGGGGTCGAAGTTCGCGAAATAGTTGAAGGGCTGGTGATGCGCGATGAACTGCGTCTTGCCCTTGTAGATGACCTCGCGCGCGGCCGCAGTTCCGGCGCTGGCCGCATTCCAGCCGCCGCTGTACCAGGCCCACGAGACGCCCTTGGCGTCGAGCCGGTCGCCGATCGTCGTCAGCGTCTGCGCGGGCAGGACGGTCGCCTGCGCCGGGTCGGCATAGCGTGCGTCACCGCCAGCCGACGGCAGGATGCCGCTCGGCTGATAGCGCGGCTGCATCGTGTTGACCGCATGGAACATGCCGGCCGCGTCCTTGGGCGTCAGCGAACCGTCGCGCTTGTAGCGCGGCGGGCCGGCAAGCGCGCTGCTCGGCGCGTCGAAGGCCGGGGTCAGGCGCAGGAACCGGCCTTCGGCATCGACGTCGACTTCCGAGACAAGGCCTTTCGCCGGTGAGCGGTCGGCGTCCGGGTATTCGGGCGCGCAAGCGCAGATCAGGTACTGGTGATTGAGGAACGAGCCGCCGAACGCGCCCATGAAAAAGTTGTCGGCGAGCGTGTACTGGCGCGCCAGCGTCCACATCGCCATGTCGCTGCCGTCGTAGTAGCCCATCGAGAGCGCGCCGGCATCGGAGTACGCAGCGAAGCGGTCGTTGCGGCCACCGTCTATCTGCATGATGTTGTTGTAGAAGCGGTGCACGAGATCGCGCGTCGTCACTGCGATCGGCGCGCCCGTGCCGCGGCCATCGAGCGCATCGGGGCCGTCGATGCGAAACGGCCGGTTCGGCAGGCCGGTCGTCTGGGACTGGGTCACGACCGGCGTCTGCCCGGCCGCCGTCAGGCCGCCCCAGACGGGAGGCAGCACCGCCAGCAAGGTGCCGTCGATGTCGCGCTGAGGCAGGACCGTGCCGACTGCGCCCGGGTTGCGGCCCGGGATGCCGTTGGCACCGGGGAACAGGCCGTAGAAAGTATCGAAGGCGCGGTTCTCGGCGTAGATGACGACGAGCGTGTCGACGGCGTCGATGCCGTGGCGATCGCCGGCTACCGGCGCGGGAGGTGACGAGGGTGCGCTGCATGACACGAGCAGCGCGAGGCCGAAGCCGAACAGTCTTTGAAGCGTCATCTTGTCGTGCTTGAATTCGTCGTCGAGCGCGCATTGTCCGGTGCGGCAAGGATCGCCGCCTCGAGCCCCCCGCCGCGCCGCCATCCGACATTCCGAACGTCGGGCACTTTTCGATGTTCACCAACCCGCTGGGCGCCATGCTCGCGGTTCTCAAGCCGGTGATGCCGGCCGTCTGCGCCGACGCGAGAGTCGGTGCGCGAGGGACGGCCCGAACACCCGCGGCACGCGAGACGTGGCATGCTCGTCCTTCGCGGACAGCGCCGCGTCAGTGGCAAGCCGGCGGGCCGACGAGCCTCCGCGCGCGCCGCGCTCGACCCACCGAGACCCGCGCCATGGACCGACTCGCTCCCACCCCCTCCCTCCCCGGCCAGCCGGTATGGGACAACGAAGGCACGAGCCGCATCCCGTTCGCCGCCTACACCAGCGACGAGCTGCACCGCCGCGAGCTCGAGCGCTTTTTCTACAAGAGCCACTGGTGCTACGTCGGGCTCGAGGCGGAGATCCCGAATCCGGGCGACTTCAAGCGCACGGCGGTCGGCGAGCGCTCGGTGATCCTCGTGCGCGACCAGGACGGCGCGATCAACGTCGTCGAAAACGTCTGCGCGCATCGCGGCATGAGCTTTTGTCGCGAGCGCCACGGCAATCGCAAGGACTTCACCTGTCCCTATCACCAGTGGAACTACTCGCTGAAGGGCGACCTGCAGGGCGTGCCGTTCCGGCGCGGCGTGCGCTCCGAGGGCAAGATGCAGGGCGGCATGCCGGCCGACTTCAAGCCCGAGGAGAACGGCCTGACGAAGCTCAAGGTCGCAACGCGCGGCGGCGTCGTGTTCGCGTCGTTCGACCACGACGTCGAATCGATCGAGGACTTTCTCGGTCCGGTCATCCTCGGCTACTTCGATCGCCTGTTCGACGGCCGGGAGCTGCGCATCCTCGGCTACAACCGGCAGCGCATTCCCGGCAACTGGAAGCTGATGCAGGAGAACATCAAGGACCCGTACCACCCGGGCCTGCTGCACACCTGGTTCGTGACCTTCGGTCTCTGGCGCGCCGACAACAAATCGCAGCTCCTGATGGACGCGCAGCATCGTCACGCCGCCATGATCTCGACGCGCGGCCAGATGGGCCAGGCAGCGCAGGTCACTGCGGTATCGAGCTTCAAGGCCGACATGAAGCTCGAGGATCCGCGCTTTCTCGACATCGTTGCCGAGCCGTGGTGGGCGGCCCGACCGCGGTGATGACGACCATCTTTCCGAGCGTCATCTTCCAGCAGCAGGTCAACTCGGTCTCGACGCGGCACATCCAGCCCGACGGCCACGGCGCCTTCGACTTCGTCTGGACCCACTTCGCCTTCGCCGACGACAGCGAGGAGATGGTGCAGCGGCGCCTGCGCCAGGCCAACCTGTTCGGCCCGGCCGGCTTCGTGTCGGCCGACGACGGTGAGGTGATCGAGCTCTCGCAGCAGGGCTTCGAGCAGAAGCCCTTCCATCGCACGCTCGCCGAGCTGGGCGGGCGCGATGTCGCCGATGCCGATCACATGGTCACCGAGACGCTGATCCGCGGCATGTACGAATACTGGCGCCGCGTCATGGAGGCTTGACGTGGCAGCGCCCGCCATCGACTTCGCCGAGTACCACGCGCTGGTCCAGCTCTATGCCGAGTACGCCTACGCCGTCGACTCTGGCGACTGGAACCTCTGGCCGGAGTTCTTCGTCGACGAATGCAGCTACCGCCTCGTGCCGCGCGAGAACCACGAGCGCGGCTTTCCGCTCGCCACGCTCGCCTTCGAAAGCAAGGGCATGCTGAGGGATCGTGTCTACGGCATCCGCGAGACACTGTTCCACGATCCCTACTACCAGCGCCACGTCGTCGGTGCACCGCTGGTGCGAAGCGTGGACGGCGAGCGCATCACGAGCGAGGCGAACTACGCGGTCTTTCGCACCAAGCTCAACGGGCTGAGCACGGTGTTCAACGTCGGCCGCTATCTCGATACCGTCGTGCGCACACCGCAGGGTCTGAAGTTCGAGAGCCGCCTCGTCGTCTACGACAGCGAGATGATCCCGAACTCGATCATCTATCCGATTTGAAGCTGCGTCTCCCATGAGCGAACACTGGCAGGACGTCGCCGGCCTCGACGACTTCGCCGCTTCGGACGCCATCGCCGTGTCGGCAGGCGGCCGGCAGATCGCGATCTACCTCGTGAGCGGCACCGTCTTTGCCACCGACAACGCGTGCACGCACGGCGCGGCACAGCTCTGCGACGGCTTCCTCGAAGGCTACGAGATCGAATGCCCGCATCACCAGGGCCGCTTCGACGTCCGCACGGGTGCCGCGACCGGTGCGCCGGCGACGGTCGCGCTCGGCACCTATCCGGCGCGCCTCGAGCAGGGTCGCGTGCAACTGCAGCTCGACTGACGACGAAGGTTCGGCCGCGCCTCGGCGACCCTTCGTCGCGGGGGGCGCCATGTCTTGCTATCGTCGGACACCGAAGCGACGAAAGCGCCGATGCAGCCCGTCATCACCAGCCTGCTCGACACGGACTTGTACAAGTTCACGATGTGGCAGGCGATGCTGCATCGGCATCCGCAGACGCAAGCCGAATACACCTTCGTGTGTCGCAACACGCCGGCCTATCCGCTCGCCGAGTTGCTGCCCGAAGTCAACCGCGAGCTCGACGCCCTCTGCTCGCTGTCGTTTCGCAGCAGCGAGCTGGCGCACCTGGCGAGCCTGCGCTTCATCCGCTCCGACTTCGTCGACTTCCTGCGCATCTTCCGCTTCCAGCGCGACTTCATCGTCGCCCGCGCAGCCGCCGACGGGCGCGGTCTCGAGATCGTCGCCAACGGTCCGCAGGTGCACGTGATGGCCTTCGAGATCTTCGTGCTGGCAATCGTCAACGAGCTCTACTTCCGCCGCTTCGACGCGCGCGAGGCCTGGGCCGAGGGGCGCAAGCGACTGACCGCGAAGATCGCCCGCCTGCGCGACTTCGAGCGCGAGCCCAGGCGTGCCGTGCCCTTCGAGTTCTTCGACTTCGGCGTGCGCCGGCGCTTCTCCGGCGAGTGGCACCGCGAGGTGCTGACGACGCTCAAGCGCGAGGTGCCGCAGTTCTTCAAGGGCGCGTCCGACGTGCTCTACGCGCGCGATCTCGGCCTGGTGCCGATCGGCACGATGGCTCACGAATACCTGCAGACCTTCCAGACGCTCGGCGTGCGGCTGCGCGACTTCCAGCGCGCCGCCCTCGAAAGCTGGGTCCAGGAGTACCGCGGCGACCTCGGCATCGCCCTCACCGACGTGGTCGGCATGGACGCCTTTCTCGCCGACTTCGATCTCTACTTCGCCAAGCTCTTCGACGGTCTGCGCCACGACTCGGGCGATCCCTTCGTGTGGGGCGAGAAGGCACTCGCCCACTACGAGAAGCTGCGCATCGACGCCAAGACCAAGCGGCTCGTCTTCTCCGACGGGCTCGACTTCGAGAAGTCGTTCGCCCTCTATCGTCACTTCGCCGACCGCACCATGCTCGGCTTCGGCATCGGCACCAACATCACCAACGACATGGGGCTGAAGACGCTGCACATCGTCATGAAGCTGACCCATGCCAATCGCCAGCCAGTGGCCAAGCTCTCCGACAGCCCGGGCAAGCTGCTCTGCGACGACGAGACCTTTCTCGCCTACCTGCGGCAGGTCTTCAACGTGCCTGCCTAGCGCAAACCGATGTCCGTCCCGGCGCGGCTCGGCAGCGTGGTTGCCGCGCCGCGCGAAGGGACACTGCGGTGAGCTGTATATTCGTATGGGGTATCCGCTTAGCTCCAGTCACTTCAATACCACTGGATGCCCGTCCAGTATATGCTTGCGTCTTGCTGGTGTTGGTTTCTTTCGCACCACGTCCGCATACGTCACCGGTTCGGTGATGACGGCCTGCTGCAGCAAGCGGTAGAAGAGCATGCCGCACGAGGCCGAGGTGCGGCGGTTGAAGCGGAACACGAACTCATTGAGATAGGCGTCGAGATGCTCTGGTTGAACCGAGCCGTGGTGCGTGCCCAGGATCCAGCGCTTGATGAGCGAGGCCACCCGGTGCACGCCGGCCATCGACACATGGGCGGGCACGTCCGAGTAGGGAATGACCGTACGCCGGTGCTCATAGCCCAACTCGTTCAGCGACCGGTAGGCGGCCGAGCCGTCGGTGCGCACCTCGGCGCCGGGCTCGACGGCTTCCTGCACGAACGGGATCACGCAGGAGGCCGAGTCATCGGCGATGCGGCGAAGGCGAATTCGTCCGAACCCCTTGGGATGGAGCATCTCCACCGCAATGACCACCAGCACCTTGTCCGTATTGCTCTTGCGCCCTACCCGCGAGATCGGCTCCTGCCGGTCGGTGAGGGCGAGGAAGCTCTCATCGACTTCGACCTGGCCCTTGAGGCGATCCCGGCCGGGTCTGACCATTGCCCGGCGAAACCGGTGCAGCATGGTCCAGGCCGTCTCGTAGCTGCCAAGACCAAGCACGCGCTGCAGTCCGAGGGCGCTGACTCCCTGCTTCTGGTTGGTCAGATACCACGCCGCGGCCAGCCACACGCGCAGCGGCGTACGGGTCTTGTCGAAAATGGTGCCGGCCGTCACGGTGCTCTGTCGTCCGCAGTCCCGGCACATCAGGCGGCTGCGACTCGAACGGTACGGCGCGCCCGTACTGCCACACGCTGGGCAGACGAATCCGCCAGGCCAGCGCAGTTCCTCCAGATACGTCAGGCAGGCCTCTTCGCTGCCAAACCAATCCAAAAATCCGGTCCAGTTGCGCGGATAGTCCGTGCCCGCCACCGGCCCTGCTACCTGGACATCCATCCGCCGATCCTAGCTTGACTGGAGCTAAGCGGATACCCCTCATATTCGTACAGCTCCTCTGCACGCCATGAACCTCGATCGCAAGCTGGCAATCCTCGCCGACGCCGCCAAGTACGACGCCTCGTGCGCCTCGAGCGGCACGACCAAGCGCCACTCGCTGGGCGGCAAGGGCATCGGCTCGACCGAGGGCGCGGGCATCTGCCACAGCTATACGCCCGACGGCCGCTGCATCTCGCTGCTCAAGATCCTGCTCACCAACTTCTGCACCTACGAGTGCCTCTATTGCGTCAACCGGGCTTCGAGCAACGTGCCGCGTGCGCGCTTCAGCATCGACGAGGTGGTGCAGCTCACGCTCGACTTCTATCGCCGCAACTGCATCGAGGGCCTGTTCCTGAGCTCGGGGATCATCCGCTCGCCCGACTACACCATGGAACAGGTGGTCGAAGTGGCGCGAGTGCTGCGCGAGGAGCACGACTTTCGCGGCTACATCCACTTGAAGACGATCCCCGAGGCGAGCGAGGAATTGCTCGCTCGCGCCGGTCGCTATGCCGATCGCCTCAGCATCAACGTCGAGCTGCCGACGGCGCAATCGCTGGCCGCGCTCGCGCCCGAAAAGGACGGCGCGGCGATCCGTCGCTCGATGGCGCGCCTTCGCTTGCACATCGACGAGGCCCGAGAAGCGCGCCGGCCCCGCCCGGCCGCATCGCAACCCAAACTGCCGCCCCGTCGCGCCCGCGCGCCGGTGTTCGCGCCAGCGGGGCAGAGCACGCAGATGATCGTCGGCGCCGATGCGACGAACGACCGCACCATCCTTGCCGCCAGCGCCACCCTCTACGGCTCTTATCGCCTCAAGCGCGTCTACTACTCGGCGTTCAGCCCGATTCCCGATGCGGCACGAGCGCTGCCGCTCAACGCGCCGCCGCTGATCCGCGAGCATCGCCTCTATCAGGCCGACTGGCTGATCCGCTTCTACGGCTTCGCGCACGAGGAGATCGTCGGCGCGGGTGACGGCATGCTCAGCCTGGATCACGACCCCAAGCTGGCCTGGGCGCTGGCGCACCGCGAGCAGTTTCCGGTCGACCTGAACCGCGCCGCGAAGGAGATGTTGCTGCGCGTGCCCGGCCTCGGCGTGAAGGCGGTGGCGCGCCTGCTGCAGGCACGGCGCGTGCGGCGCGTTGTCGCGGCGGATCTCGAACGGCTGCATCTTCCGCTGGCGAAGGTATTGCCCTTCGTGCTAGTTGCCGACCATCGTCCCGGCCGCTCGCTGGAAGCGATCGATCTCGCGAGGCGCGTCGCACTGCCGCGGCAAGCTTCCCTGTTCGCTTGAGGCGCGGCGACCGCGCGCCCGTCGCGGCCGCCGGGGCGCCCCTATCCTTGCGCATGGAACCGGAAGTCGACCCAGCACGCGTGACGTCCTCCCCGACGAACGCACTCTCATCGAGCGCCGTGCGCAGCGTCACGCTTGCCGGCCCGATCGATCTCGCCGGCTTTCGCGCCGCGTGCCGACGCCTGTGGTCGGACCGCGTCGAGCCCGGCCGCGTCGAGTGGCATGTCGCCAACACCGCCGAAGGCGACCTCTTCGAAAGCGATGACCGCAAGAGCGAAGCCACTCTTCCCGCCGAGGCACCGCCGCCGCTTCGCGTGCCGCCGTCCTTCGTTTCGCTGTGCGAGAGCGTCGTTTTGCATCGCGACGCGCGCCGGTTCGGCCTTCTCTACAGGCTGCTCTGGCGTCTTTCGACCGAGCCGGAGCTACGCGGTGATCCGCTTGACGCCGACCGCATCGACGCCGAGCACATGGCGCAGTCGGTGCGTCGCGACATGCACAAGATGAAGGCCTTCGTCCGCTTTCGCACGATCTCCTCGGCGGACGGGGCGGCGCCGCAGCACGTCGCATGGTTCGAGCCCGAGCATCACATCGTCGAAGCGACCGCGCCGTTCTTCGCCCGCCGCTTCGCCCAGATGCGCTGGGTCGTTCTCACGCCCGAGCGGAGCGTCGAGTGGGACGGCCGGGCGCTGCAGTTCGGCCCGGGCGCGCGCAAGGATCAGGCGCCGCCGGCCGACGCCGGCGAGGGGCTTTGGCTTACCTACTACGAGAACATCTTCAACCCGGCTCGGCTGAAGCTGGCGATGATGCAAAAGGAGATGCCCCGTCGCTACTGGGCCAATCTTCCGGAGGCTGTACTCATCGACCCGCTCGCCGCGCACGCCGCCGAGAGGACCATGACGATGATCGCGCAAGGACCGAGCGAACCCGCAAGGCGACGCGCCGCGCCATCGCCAGCCCGCGCGGTCCGTCCGGGAGACCCCGGCGTCGCCGAGACACCCGCTTCGCTGCCGGCACTCACCGAAGCGCTGCAGCGCTGCCGCGAATGCCCGATCGGCGAGCACGCGACGCGGGCGGTGCCCGGCGAGGGGCCGCGGCGCGCTCGCCTGATGTTCGTCGGCGAGCAGCCCGGCGATCAGGAAGACCTGCAAGGCCGGCCCTTCGTCGGCCCCGCGGGGCAACTTTTCGCTCGCGCCCTCGCCGAACTCGGCGTCGACCGGCGCGAGGTCTACATCAGCAACGCCGTCAAGCATTTCAAGTTCGAGCTGCGCGGCAAGCGCCGCATCCACAAGACGCCGGCGCAAGAGGAAGCCGCGGCCTGCCTGCACTGGCTGGAGACCGAGATCGCGCTCGTCGATCCGCAGGCGCTGATCGCCCTCGGCGCGACCGCAGCGCGCCAGCTCATGGGCCAGGCCGTCGCCGTGACCCGCGCCCGCGGCCAGTGGCAGAAGCGCGCCGACGGGCGGCGCGTGCTCATCACGCTGCATCCTTCGGCCCTGCTGCGCATGGAGGCGGAGGACAAGGACGACGCCTACGCGGCGTGGCTGGCCGATCTGCGCCAGATCGCGGCACCCTGAGCGGCCCGTTGTAAGGATATTTGCCGGGCGGCGACAAGCTGACGTGGCCGTCCGGCCGCGATCCGCTCATCCCACTTCTGGAGTCTCCCGATGAAAGCCTTCGCCGCTACCTTGATGTGTGCCTGCATGACCTTCGTTGCCGGCAGCGCCGTCGCCGCCAGCCACACGGAAAAAGGTGCCTCAGCACCGATGGCCAAGGACGCCATGATGATGAAGGAAATGTCCATGCAGGACTGCAAGGACCACATGGCGATGGCCAAGAAGGACGACGCCATGACCAAGAAAGACGACGCCATGATGAAGAAGGACGCCATGTGCGCCGACATGATGAAGAAGGACGGGATGATGAAAAAGGACGACGCCATGATGAAGAAGGACGAGCCGATGAAGAAGTAGGCTGGCCGACGAAACGGAGCTGTCCTACAGCCCGGTCGGGTCGCGCCTGACCGGGCTTTGGCTTGTCCGATGCTTCAATGATCTGGCTGGCCCGCGGGGCCGAACGAAAGCACCGAATGAACGACACGCACGCGCAACGCGAACTGCTCTGGAAGCTCATCAAGAACATCCGCTTCGCGATGTTCACCACGCGGCACGGCAACGGCCACCTTCACGCCAGGCCGATGACGACGCAGAACAAGGCGCTCGAGGCCGACGAGAGCCTGTGGTTCTTCATGTCGAAAAGCGGCGACCCGGCCGCCGACCTGATCGCCGACGCGGTCGTCAACCTCGTCTACGCCGACCCTTCGGAAGACACCTATGTCTCCGTATCCGGAACCGCGGCGGTGATCGAGGACGCGGCCAAGAAGCAGCAGCTCTGGAGCAAGCTGGCCCAAGCATGGTTCCCCGGCGGCGCTGGCGACCCCGATCTCGCGTTGGTCCAAGTGCAGATCATTCATGCCAACTACTGGGACGTGAAGGAAAGCAAGATCGTCCAGCTCTATGAGATGGCCAAGGCGGCCATGACGGGCAAGCCGCCCACCGACCTCGGCGAGCACGGCGAAGTGCGGATGCGCTGACAGAGACGGTCCCCGCTCGTCGGTACAAGATCACGCGCGGGTCGCGGCCCGGCGGCGCAAGAGCGATCTGCGCCGGATCCCGGCCGCTGTTTCGGGCACCGCCGGCATGGGTCGGCCGATAACGTGGCGTCCAAGCCCGAAACGGAGCCATGACCATGCGCCACGCCCCCTCCACCATGCACTTCTCGTCCGCCTATCCGACGCGCGCCTTCCGGCCGGCGGCACCGGCGGGAGCGATCGAATGGGAAGAGCTGCCCTCGCTGGCCGGATCGCTGGCTCAACGCATCGCTGCGGCCAACGCCCGGCCCTGGGACAGCACGCGGCCGGCCGAGCTCGATATCGGCGTGCCATCGCAACCCTTCCGCGAGCCGGTCGACGGACTGGCGATCCGCGAGGTCAACGAGCCCGACGTGTTCCGCCACTTCTTCGGTTCCTGATTCTCGCGGAAACAACGGCCGGCGCCCGGCTATCCTGAGCGCTTCGCAACGCCGCCCTCAGCATCGTGAACGAGACCGACCCGACCTACGAATCCGACCGCCTGCATTGGGAAGACTTCGTGGTCGGCGAGACGCGCGAGTTCGGACACTACGAAGTGACGCGAGAGGCGGTTCTCGACTTCGCACGCCAGTTCGACCCGCAGCCCTTCCATCTCGACGACGACGCCGCAGCCGCCGCGCTGTTCGGCCGGCTCGCCGCGAGCGGCTGGCACACCTGCGCGATGGCGATGCGCATGATGTGCGACGCCTACCTGCTGCGCGCGGCGAGCCTCGGATCGCCCGGCATCGAGCGCCTGGTCTGGCCCACGCCGGTGTTCCCGGGCGACGTGCTGAGCATGCGCAGCACCGTCCTCGAATCGCGGCCGCTCGCCAGCCGGCCGGGCGTCGGCCTGGTGCGCAGCCGGTCCGAAGTGCTGAACCAGAGCGGCGCGATCGTCCTGTCGATGGAAGGGGCGGGCTTCTACGCCCGCCGCGCCACCACGCCGCCGCCCGGCTGAATCGCGTGACTTAGTTCGTTGCGTCGAGGGCGGCGCACGACGCTGTCGGCAGCCCGAGGCGTGACAATCGTCTGCTCGCGCCAGCCGGGCAGGCAGGGCGCCAACCCACTGGCAGGAGCCGGCGCACGCGCATGGCGATGAACCCGGCACACGCTACCCACGACCCAGGAGAGCCTCTCGGTGCTCGGCTGTCGCACGGTCACGCGCTGCCGGCCGGCACCTACTTGCGCGACTACGAGATCACGGGGCTGATCGGCGAAGGCGGCTTCGGCATCGTCTACCTCGCCTGGGACCACTCGCTGCAGCGCAAGGTCGCCATCAAGGAATACCTGCCGGCCTCGCTGGCGGTGCGGATCGTCGGCGCCATGCCCGTCGTCGTCCGGTCCGAGCGCCAAATCGACATCTACAAGGCCGGGCTGAAGAGCTTCGTCAATGAAGCGCGCCTGCTCGCCCGCTTCGACCACGCGTCGCTGGTCAAGGTCTATCGCTTCTGGGAAGAGAACGGCACGGCCTACATGGTCATGCCCTTCTACGAAGGACCGACGCTCAAGGCGGCGCTCGCCGAGCTCGGGCACGTGCCCAGCGAGACCGAGTTGCGCGCCTGGCTGAAGCCCGTCCTCAATGCGGTCGCGCTGCTGCACGACAGCCATCTCTGGCATCAGAACATCGGCCCCGACGGCATCGTGCTGACGCCGGTCGGTCCGGTGCTGTGCGGCTTCGGCGCCGCCGAGCACACCATCGCCGCACTCCATCACACGCCGGCGGCTGCCCTCAAGCCCGGCTTCGCGGCCATCGAGCAATACGGCGGTGCCGCCGAGACGACGCGCGGCGCGTGGACCGATCTCTATGCGCTTGGCGCCGTCGTCTACTCTGCGATCACCGGCAGCGCCCCGCCGCCGGCAGCAGATCGACTCGCCCAGGACCCGGTCCAGCCGCTTTCGGCGATCGCCGCCGGCCTGTACAGCGAGCGCTTCCTGGCCGCCGTCGACGCGGCCATGGCGATCGAGCCGGAGCGCCGACCGCGCGACCACCTCCAGTTCAGATCACTGATGGGCGATATCGATGCGGCGGAGCCGGTCGCGCTGGCACCGCCGCCCGACCTGATGCACGAGCCCTTTGTCGGCCAGCGTGGCGGCGAGCGCGAGATCACGGTTCCCGACCGGCCCCTGATGGCCTTGGGCGATGTCGCGGCCAAGCCCGGCGTCCGCCCGGCCGCAACTGCGGCAGCAGCCCGGCCGGCCGCTGCCGAGCGAAAGGCCGCGGCACGCGCCGGCAACGACAGCGTGCTGCCGCGCCCGTCCGCACCTTCACCCTCGTGGATGCGCTCCGGCGCGATGCGCCGAATCTTCGGCAAGCGCGCGCTGTACGGACTGGTCGCCGGGACCGGGGCGCTGATCGGCGTCGCCGCACTCGGCCTGCAATTCTACGCGCGGCAGGCGAGCCACCCCACGACCGCCGCGACGCCAGCCTCGGCCACGGCGCCCGAGACGGTCACGACGACGCCCCCGGCGACGGCAGTCGCTACCGGAACAAACGCCACGCCCATTCCCTCGGCAATGCAGGCAAGCGCCCCGGCCGCACCACCGGAAGATCTTTCGCCGCCGGCCACCGCAGCCGAGCGCCAGGCCCGCTGCACCGAGATCCTGCAAAAGGCTTCGCTCGAACGCATCACCGTGGCCGAAACCAACTTCTTCAAAAGGGAGTGCAAATGAAGGCCTCCGCCCTCGCCCGCCGCACCCGCGGCACGCTCGCCGCGATGCTCGGCCTGGTCTTCGCAACGTTGTTCGCGGCCTGCTCCTCGTCGGGGCCGCAGAGCTTCGAGAAAGCGGCCGCCGACGCCACCGACGCCCTGGTCGCGCAGACCGGAAAGCTGCCTTCGTTCCTGTCCAGGATCGAATCGACCCTGAGCACTCCGGATACGAATTCGCCCCGGCGCAGCATCGTCCTCGACCCGATGCTCGACATGATCACCGGCCAGCAAACGGAGACGACGCTGCTCTTCGAGCGGCGCGTCACGCAACGCATGGCGGCGAAGTTCCCGCAGTTCCAGTTCCTGCCCTTCCAGGCCGCCAACCTCACCAAGGCCCAGTACCTTCTCACCGGCACGATGACGCGGGTCACCACCGAGGCCAAGCCGACGGTTCGCCTCAGCCTGGCCCTCACCGACATCCGCAGCGGCATGGTGGTCGCCCAGGCGTCGGCGCTGGCGCGCGCGGAAAATCTCGACGCCACGCCGTCGCGCTACTACAAGGACAGCCCGGTCCTCATCAAGGACAAGGTCGTCGAGGGCTACGCGCGGACCACATCGACCCCTGCTGGCCAGCACGCCGACCCGTACTACATGGAGCGAATCGGCGTCGGCACCGTGATCACCGAGGCGACGACGCTCTACAACGCCGAGCGCTACCAGGATGCGCTCGGCCAGTACCAGACCGCCCTGGCGACGCCGCAGGGCCAGCAGCTGCGCGCCGAGAGCGGCCTCTACCTGACGAGCATCAAGCTCGGCCACATCGCCGAGGCGGAGCAGTCGTTCGGACGCATCGTCGCCCTCGGCATCGCCTACAACGAGCTGGGCGTCAAGTTCCTCTTCAACCCCGGCAGCGTCGAGTTCTGGTCGGATCCGAAGATCAGCGGCGCCTACGCCATGTGGCTGCGCCAGATCGCCCGCGGCACGGTCGCCGCGGGGAGCTGCATGACGATCGTCGGCCACACCAGCAAGAGCGGTCCGGCGGCAGTCAACGACGCGCTCTCGCTCAAGCGCGCATCGACGATCCGGCAACGCCTCACCAGCGAACAGCCGGTGCTGGCGACCAAGGTCAAGTCCGAAGGCATGGGCTTTCGCCAGAACATCGTCGGCAGCGGCACCGACAACGGCTTCGACGTGCTCGACCGGCGGGTCGAGTTCAAGATCGTCCCTTGCCGCTGATGCGTCGAGCGATTCCGCTTGGCGGGAAGCGCCGAACGGTCTAGCGTGACGGCATGAGTGCGCCTGAAGACGACGACAACGAGCGGACCATCATCCGCCCGCGCTCGCAGCGGTCGGCGTCGGCGCCGCTCGGGCACACGCTGCCGATCGGCACCTACCTGCGCGACTACGAGATCAATGGCCTGATCGGCGAGGGCGGCTTCGGCATCGTCTACCTCGCCTGGGACCATTCGCTGCAGCGCAAGGTCGCCATCAAGGAATACATGCCGGCCTCGATGGCCTCACGGGTGGCGGGCTCGTCGGCCATCGTCGTCAAGTCCGACCGGCACCTCGACACCTTCAAGGCCGGCCTGAAGAGCTTCGTCAACGAGGCGCGCCTGCTCGCCCGCTTCGACCATCGCGCGCTGGTCAAGGTCTATCGCTTCTGGGAGGAGAACGGCACGGCCTACATGGCGATGCCGTTCTACGAAGGTCCGACCCTGAAGGCCGCGCTCGCCGAGCTCGGCCACGTGCCCAGCGAGGCGGAGCTGCGGACCTGGCTCGACCCCTTGCTCGACGCCCTCACGGTGATGCACGCCGCGCAGTGCTTTCACCGCGACATCGCGCCCGACAACATCCTGATCACCTCGACCGGTCCGCTGCTGCTCGACTTCGGCGCGGCGCGGCGCGTCATCGGCGACATGACGCACGCCTTGACCGTCGTCCTCAAGCCCGGCTACGCGCCGATCGAGCAGTATGGCGACGTCGCCTCCATGACGCAGGGCGCCTGGACCGACCTCTACGCGCTGGCCTGCGTCGTCTACTACGCGATCACCGGCAAGACGCCGATGTCGTCGGTCGAGCGCCTGATGGACGACCGCCTCGAGCCGCTCGCCGCGACCGCCGCCGGCCGCTACGGCGACGCCTTCCTGCGCGCCATCGACGCGGCGCTCGCCGTCAAGCCGCAGGACCGGCCGCAGAACGAGGCGCAGTTTCGCGCCCTGCTCGACGCCGACCTGCCTGCCGTCGCTCCGGCGCCGCCGTCGAGCGGCTACGGGACGCTGAGCCACGAGGCCTTCGCCGCCGCCGAGGAGCGTCCTTACTCGACCGTGCCGGGAACGCTGACGCCCGTCCTCGCCACTCAGTTGCTGGCGCGCGCGGCCGAGCCTCCGGCGGCGGCGGCGCGCGAAGCGCCGCTGCCGCCGACGCAGATCCAGACGCAGATTCCGTCGCGTCCTGAAGAGGCGCCGCCCGAGACGGCACCGGGCACCGTCGCCGCGGTGCAGTCGGCGACGCCAGTTGCCGCCAAACGCCGGGGCGCCATACTCGGGCTGGCGCTCGTGCTCGTCGCGGCGGCGCTTGGCGCGGCCGTATTCTTAACGATGCAGCCGCGCGGCGGCAGCGTCCTGGCGCCGCCGCCAGAGCCCGCCGCCTCGATGGCTGCGACGCCGGTGCTGCCCGCTCCGGCGCCGACCGTGGCCTCGTCGCCCGCCGTCGCATCGGACCCGGCGACCGCGACGCTGCCTGCGAGCGCAGCAGCGATCCCGGCTGCGCCGGTGCAGGTCGAGATCCCCGCACCCGCGGCGAGTGCCGCGGCGGCGGTCGAGCCACCGGCCCGGAAAACGCGGCCGGCGATCGTCGAGCCGCCACCGAGGCCACGGCGCGAGCCGGCACGCATCGAGCCGCCCGCGGAGACCAGGCCGGCCGCACCGCGGCATGCTGGAGGAGGGTCTCGATGCAGTGATATTCTGCAAAAGGCATCGCTTGAGCCGCTGACGAGCGACGAGGCGGCCTATCTCAAGAGGGAATGCAGATGAACTTCTCGATCTCGAATTCCCGTCGCATCGCGACGTGGGTCGCGGCCGCCACCGCTCTGATCGCTGTCTTGGCCGGATGCGCCACGCCACCGCAGGCGACCAATCTCAGCGACGAGCTGCCCTTCGAGCAAGCGGTGACGCAGGCCACCGATGGCCTGGCCGGGCAGACGCAAAAGCTGCCGGCGTTCCTCGCCAAGGTCGAGTCCAGGCTGGCCAAGCGCGGCGTCGTCCTCGACCCGATGCTCGATGCCGCAACCGGCCAGCAGACCGCCGCGACGGTGCTGCTCGAAAACCGCGTCAGCGAGCGGCTGACGACGAAGTTCGACCAGTTCGAGATCCTGCCCTTCCAGTCGGCGAGCCTGGCCCGCGCCCAATACCTCCTGACCGGCACGATGACGCGCATCGACGGCGGCACCGGATCGACGAAGAAGCGCGCCCTGCAGATCAACCTCGCCCTCACCGAGCTGAAGACCGGCAACGTCGTGGCCCAGGCCTCAGCGGTCGCCAAGGACGAGGGGCTCGACCACACGCCGCTCGCCTACTACCGCGACAGCCCGGTGCTGGTGAAAGACAAGGTCATCGAAGGCTACGCGCGCACCTCGGTGACGCCGCCCGGCCAGCGCGGCGACCCGTTCTACCTCGACCGGATCGCTTCGGCGACGCTCATCAACGAGGCAACCACGCTGTACAACCAGGAGCGCTATGTCGAGGCGTTGGGTCAATACCGCAGCGCCCTGGCGACGCCGACCGGCGAGCAGCTGCGCGTGCTGAACGGCATCTACCTCGTCAGCGTCAAGCTCGGCCGCACCGCCGAGGCCGAGCAGGCCTTCGGCCGCGTCGTCGCGCTCGGCATCGCCTACAACGAGCTCGGCGTGAAGTTCCTGTTCAACCCCGGCAGCACGGACTTCTGGTCCGACACCAAGGTGAGCGGTCCCTATGCGATGTGGCTGCGCCAGATCGCCAAGGAAAGCACCGCGGCGCGGGTCTGCATGAACGTGGTCGGGCACACGAGCAAGACCGGTACCGAGCAGTCGAACGATGCGCTTTCGCTGCAGCGCGCCAACGGCATCCGCCAGCGCCTCACGACCGAAGCGGCGGTGCTCGGCCCGCGAACCAAGACGGTCGGCATGGGCTTTCGCCAGAACATCGTCGGCAGCGGCACCGACAACGCCGTCGACGCACTCGACCGGCGCGTCGAGTTCAAGATCGTTCCCTGCGGCTGACCGCGCTCGCTAGGGCGCGCCACCGGCCGCGACGCGCTCGCGCAGCAGCCGCTCGAGGCACTGCTCGCGAATGCCGTAAAAGGACTTGATGCCGTCGAGCTCGGCGTGCGCCCGGATCGCGGCGCTGTCGTTGCCGTCGGTGCGGCGCGTCGCCAGGATCATCTTGTTCTTGCTCGTGTGCTCGAGCGAGACGAACTCGAAGACCTTGGCGTCGTAGCCTGAGGCCTCGAGGAGCAGCGCGCGCAGGCTGTCGGTCACCATCTCTGCCTCCTGGCCGAGGTGGATGCCGTGCCGGAACAGCGGCACGAGCGACCGCGGACTCGTCATCTGCGGCCTGAGCTCCTTGTGGCAACACGGCGATGCGACGAGGATGCGCGCGCCGGCGCGCAAGCCGAGATCGAGCGCGTGATCGGTCGCCGTATCGCAGGCGTGCAAGGCGATCATGACGTCGACCGGCTCGGCCTCGAAGCTGCGCAGATCGCCCTGCACGAAACGAAGGCCCTCGCACTGCGAGCGCTCGGCGGCGCGGTTGCACAGATCGACCAGCTCGGCACGCAACTCGACGCCGGTGACCTGCGGCGCGACGCCGAAACGGCGGCGCAGATGCTCATGCACGGCGAAGGTGAGATAGCCCTTGCCACAGCCGAAATCGACGACGCGCAGCGGTCCGTCGCCGGTCACACCGGCAGCGTCGAGGGCGCGGTCCAGCACCTCGAGAAACTTGTCGATCTGCTTCCACTTGCGCGCCATCGACGGGACGAGGCGGTGCCGGTCGTCGGTGATGCCGAGATCGACCAGAAAGGGCAGCGACAGCGGCAGGGCGCGTGGCTTGGTGCGGTCGTGCGCCAGCGCGTCGGCGCCGGTGGCGCCGGTGGCGAGCGCCGCAAGTCGCGCGGAGCGAACGAGCGCCTGCTTGCCCTTGCGGCTCAACCTGAGTTGCAGCTCTTCGTCGCCGGCGTGCAAGGTCGCGTGCGCGAACGAAGGCCGGCCGGCCGGATCGAGCAGCGCGCCGATGGCGGTGAGGCCGTCCGCTGGATGGAGATTTCTCGTTTCGTCGCGGGTGGCGTGGTGATGGACGAAGGAGAGGGCACGCCGGCCACGCAGGTCAATGAGGCGGATGCGGACGCTTTCGAGATCCGCCGCAGCGGGCAGAGGCTTCGACAAGACGAGCGATGCGAAGTCGCCGCCCTCGATCGACCGACCGGTGGCAGCGAGAAAATCGTCGAGCGGCGTCACCTCGCGATTGTCCCCGAGAGACATCCTTGCCGACCTGCGCGACACTGGAGACCATGTTCTTCGGCATCGCCGACTACGCGTCCTTCGTCGTCGCCGTGATCGTCTTCCTGATGATCCCGGGTCCGGGCAACCTCGCCCTCATCACGTCGACCGGCAAGGGCGGCGTGCGCGGCGGGCTGGCGGCGACGCTCGGCGTCATCGGCGGCGACCAGGTCCTGATGTGGCTGGCGGTGGCTGGCGTCGCCGCGTTGCTGGCGGCGTATCCGCCGGCGTTTCGGGCCGTGCAATGGCTGGGCGCCGGCTACCTCGCGTGGCTGGGCTTGCGCATGATCCTGGCCAAGCCGGGCGACAGGCCGGTGCTGCACATCCGCAGCGGCCAGTACTTTCGCCAGGCCTTCGCGATCACGCTCCTCAATCCGAAGGCAATCGTCTTCTACATGGCTTTTTTTCCGCTGTTCGTCGACCCGGCGCGACATGCGGGCCTGCTGACCTTCGGAGTGATGGCCGCGACCATCGCCGCGCTCACCTTCCTTTATGGCCTGATCGTCACGGTGCTCACGCACAGGCTCGCCGAGCGGCTGCGCGCGAACCCGAAGGTCACGCGCACGCTGAGCCGGTTGGCCGGACTCTTCATGATCGGCTTCGGGCTGAAGCTCGTCACGCGCTAGGCGGCGCGGCGGGCACCGGTCAGGCGGCGAGGCGGTCGGCTGGAGAGAGAAACCGATCCATCACGACGCCGAGGTCGATCGCGCCGGAAAGCACGGCCGCCATGCGCGGCGTGCACAGCTCGGCGACGCGGTCGAGCTCGAACCAGCCGAAGCCGTCCATCTCGGGAAGGCGCCGACTCGAGCCGCGCTCGACGAAGGTACTCTCGCAGCACAGTCGCTGCGGGTCGACACGTTCCGACAGGGCGGCGAACAGATGCAGGTCTTTCTTCCCCGTGTAGGCGAAGCGACCGAGATCGAACAGCGACTCCGCGGCAAAGACCAGGCCAGCCTCCTCGGCCGTTTCACGCACCGCCGCCTGGCGCGGCGATTCGCCGTCGTTGATGCCGCCCTTGGGCAGATCCCAATGACGCTGGCCGGTGACGTGGCAGAGCAGCAACTCGCGCGTGCTCGCGAAAACGACGATGCCGCAACTGAGGCGCCGGCCATGATTGAAGAGACTTCTCAACATCACGCGATTGTCCCGCGATGCGGTGATCGCGGCGCGAACGCGGGATTGCGTCGAGGCGCAGGACGCGAAATCCTTACGCTAGGCGCGGCTCGTTTCGCTGCCGCGATCGTGCGCGCGCAACGCCGCCGTCGGCATGCTGACCGGCGCTCGGCTGCGTCGTCGTACTGCGGCTCGCCCAGGCCAGTCGCGCCGCGGCGACGCGCTACGCGGATCAGACGTCGATGTTGGCGACGCGCAGCGCGTTGGTCTCGATGAACTTGCGGCGCGGTTCGACCTCGTCGCCCATCAGCATGGTAAAGACGCGGTCGGCCTCGAGCGCGTCGTCGAGCTGAATGCGCAGCAGGCGGCGTACCGCCGGGTCCATCGTCGTCTCCCAGAGCTGCGCCGGGTTCATTTCGCCGAGACCCTTGTAGCGCTGGCGCGAAACCGCGGCCTCGGCCTGCTGCACCAGCCACGCCATCGCCTCGCGAAAGTCGCCGACGCGAGCCTCCTTCTGTCGATCGCCTTCGCCGCGCTTGACGATCGCGCCCGGGCCGACCAGGCCGCGGAAAGTGCGCCCCGCCGTGCTCAGCGCCTCGTAGTCGGCGCCGTGCACGAAGTCGGCCGTGATCACGCTCGACTTGACGTTGCCGTGATGCATGCGGCCGATGCGCAGGATGTGCTTGTCGGTGCGCACGTCGAACTCGGCGGCGACCTCGGCGTCAACCAGAGCCGCCGCCAACGCGCGCGCCGAGGCCTCGGCCGCCTCCAGGGTGTCGAGATCGATCGACAGGCCGTTGGCGATCGCGCGCAAGGCGTCGACGTCCATCCAGTTGGCGAGCCGCTCGACAACGTTCTTGGCCAGCACGTACTGGCGCGCGAGCGCTTCGAGTGTCTCGCCTTCGAGCACGGTCGTGCCCGCGGCCACGCCGGTGTTGCCGGTCTCGAGCCGCGCGTCCTTGAGGGCGACGCGCATGAGGTAGGCGTCGAGCTCGTGGCCGTCCTTGAGGTACTGCTCGTCCTTGCCGAACTTGACCTTGTAGAGAGGAGGCTGGGCGATGTAGATATGGCCGCGCTCGACCAGCTCGGGCATCTGCCGGAACAGGAAGGTGAGCAGCAAGGTGCGGATGTGCGCTCCGTCGACGTCGGCGTCGGTCATGATGATGATGCGGTGGTAGCGCAGCTTGGCGACGTCGAAGTCGTCGCCGCCCGTGTTCTTGCCGATGCCGGTGCCGAGCGCCGTGATCAGCGTGAGGATCTCGTTGCTCGTCAGCAGCTTCTCGTAGCGCGCCTTCTCGACGTTCAGGATCTTGCCGCGCAAGGGCAGGATCGCCTGGAACTTGCGGTCGCGACCTTGCTTGGCCGAGCCGCCGGCCGAGTCGCCCTCGACGATGTAGATCTCGCAAAGCGCCGGATCCTTCTCCTGGCAGTCGGCGAGCTTGCCGGGCAGGCCCATGCCGTCGAGCACGCCCTTGCGCCGCGTCATCTCGCGCGCCTTGCGCGCCGCTTCGCGCGCTCGCGCCGCGTCGACGATCTTGCCGCAGATGATCTTGGCGTCGATCGGGTTCTCTAGCAGATAGTCGTTGAGCGCCTTGCTCACGACATCTTCGACCGGGCCGCGCACTTCGCTGGAGACGAGCTTGTCCTTGGTCTGGCTCGAGAACTTGGGCTCGGGCACCTTGACCGAGAGCACGCAGGCGAGGCCTTCGCGCATGTCGTCGCCGGTGACCTCGACCTTCGCCTTCTTGGCCAGTTCGTTGTCCTCGATGTACTTGTTGATGATGCGCGTCATCGCCGCACGCAAGCCGGTCAGGTGCGTGCCGCCGTCTCGCTGCGGGATGTTGTTGGTGAAGCAGAGGACGTTCTCGCTGTAGCCGTCGTTCCACTGCATCGCCACTTCACTGGTGATGATCGAGTGCTGGTCGCTCGCCTTCTGGCCGGTCGCGCTGAACACCTTCGGGTGCAGCACCTTCTTGCCGGTGTTGATGAACTCGACGAAGCCCTTGACGCCGCCCGCGTAGGCGAAGTCGTCGGACTTGTTGTTGCGCTCGTCGACGAGGCGGATGCGCACGCCGTTGTTGAGAAAGCTCAGCTCGCGCAGACGCTTGCTGAGAATGTCGTAGTGGAAGTCGATGTTCGAGAAGATCTCGAGATCGGGAAGGAAGTGCACCTCGGTGCCGCGCTTCTCGGTCTCGCCGGTGATCTTCATCGGCGAGATGTCGAAGCCATTGCGCTGCTCGATCACGCGGTCCTGCGGCACGCCTTGACGAAACTCCATCGAATGCGCGAGGCCGTCGCGGCGCACGATCAGCCGCAGCCACCTCGAAAGGCCGTTGACGCAGCTCACGCCAACACCATGCAGGCCACCCGAGACCTTGTAGCTGTTCTGGTTGAACTTGCCGCCGGCATGCAACTCGGTCAGGGCGATTTCGGCGGCCGAGCGCTTGGGCTCGTGCTTGTCGTCCATCTTCACGCCGGTCGGAATGCCGCGGCCGTTGTCGATCACCGAGATCGAGTTGTCGGTGTGGATGGTGACGACGATGTCGTCGCAGAAACCCGCCAGCGCTTCGTCGATCGAGTTGTCGACGACCTCGAACACCAGGTGGTGAAGACCCGTGCCGTCGGATGTGTCGCCGATGTACATGCCCGGGCGCTTGCGCACCGCCTCCAGTCCTTCGAGGATCTGGATGCTGCCTTCACCGTAGCTGGCGCTGTTGTCGTCGACCGCGCCGTCGCGCAGCACCGAGCCGTTCAGCGTAAGAGGGCTCGTCGACGCCTTGCTCGCCATGTCGCCATGGGTGCCGGCGATCTCCGGCGGCTTGTCGTTTTCGTCTTCTTTTGGGGTCATCGAAGGTGGGGTCACGTCGTGGGCCAGCTCAGATGCGCATCGGCATGACGACGTACTTGAAGCCGGCCTGGTCGGGCACGGTAATAAGGGCGCTGGAATTCGTGTCCTGGAGCTCGACCGTGACCATCTCCTGGCCCATGTTGGTGAGTGCATCGATCAGGTACGTGACGTTGAAGCCGATCTCGATGGCGTCGCCGCCGTAGTCGATCTCGAGTTCTTCCATCGCTTCTTCCTGCTCGGCGTTGGACGACGCGATGCGCAAGGTTCCCGGCTCGATGTTGACACGCACGCCCTTGAACTTCTCGCTCGTCAGGATGGCGGCGCGCTGCAGGCTCTGCAACAGCGGTCCGCGACCGAGCGTGACCTTGTTCTTGTGGTTCTTCGGGATGACGCGGTTGTAGTCGGGGAACTTGCCCTCGACCAGCTTGGTGACGAACTCCATGCCGCCGAACGTGAACTTGGCCTGATTCGGCGCGAAGCGCATCTCGATCGGCGTGTCGTCGTCCTTGAGCAAGCGCTGCAGCTCGAGCACGGTCTTTCTCGGCAGGATGACTTCCTGCTTCGGGATGTCGGTCTCGAGCGTCGCCTGGGCCAGCGCGAGACGGTGCCCGTCGGTCGCGACCAAGGTCAGGCTTTTGCCCTCGGCGACGAACAGGATGCCGTTCAGGTAGTAACGGATGTCGTGCACCGCCATCGCGAAGTGCACCTGCGACACCAGCCCGCGCAAGGCCTTTTGCGGCACGCTGAAGACGGGCCCGAAGTCTGCCGATTCCTGGACCAGCGGAAAGTCGTCGGCCGGCATGGTCTGCAACGTGAAGCGGCTCTTGCCGCCGGCCAGGGTGAGCTTGGACTGCGTCGCGCTCAGCGTCACGGTCTGATCAGCCGGCATCGAACGCAGGATGTCGATCAGCTTTCGCGCGCCGACCGTCGTCGCGAAATTCGTCGTGTCGCCGCCAAGCTCGGCGACGGTACGCACCTGGATCTCCAGATCGCTCGTCGTCAGCTCGATGCTCGGCCCGGTCTTGCGGATCAGCACGTTGGCGAGAATCGGCAGCGTGTGTCGCCGTTCGACGATCCCCGCGACCGCTTGCAAGGCTGCCAGAAATTTTTCTTGTGCGGCTTTCAAGACAATCATGTCAACCTCTCAAGCTGGTCGTTGTAGTAGGCAAGCGCCTGTTCTGTGGGCAATCGCATTTTCGCCGTTTCTTTCAAGCAGTTAGGTTGCCGCAAAGCCTGTCGATCGAGTCTGTTCCGAGGGGTACTGGAAAGCGAACAACTTCGCCGGAAAGGCCCGGCCTGTGGATAGAGCCGAGTTGTGCCGCAAGTTGTCCCCACGGTTGTTGCTTGACAGTCGCTGCCATTTCGAGCTGGGTTTGCACATCAGCCCTTCAGCGTCTGCTCGAGCACGTGCAGTTGCTGGTTCAGTTCGCTGTTTTTCTGTCGCTCGGCCGAGATTTTGCGCACCGCGTGCAGCACCGTCGTGTGGTCGCGGCCGCCGAACAACTCGCCGATCTCGGGCAGGCTCTTCTGCGTCATCTCCTTGGCGATGTACATGGCGATCTGGCGCGGCCGGGCGATCGAGGCCGGGCGCTTCTTGCTGTACATGTCGGCGACCTTGATCTTGTAGAAGTCGGCCACCGTCTTCTGGATGTTCTCGACGCCGACCTGGCGGTTCTGGATCGAGAGCAGGTCTTTCAGCGCCTCGCGCGCCAGGCCGATGTTGATTTCCTTGTGGGAAAAGCGCGAGTAGGCGAGGATCTTGCGCAGCGCGCCTTCGAGCTCTCGCACATTGGCGCGCACATTCTTGGCGACAAAGAAGGCCACGTCCTCAGGCATCGGCGTCGCCTCCTGGTCGGCCTTCTTCATCAGGATGGCAACGCGCATCTCGAGTTCGGGCGGCTCTATCGCCACCGTGAGCCCGGCGTCGAAGCGCGAGGTCAGTCGCTCGTCGATGTCGACCAGGCCCTTGGGATAGGTGTCGCTGGTCATGATGATGTGCGCCCGCTTGGCGAGCAGCGCCTCGAAGGCGTTGAAGAACTCCTCCTGGGTGCGCTCCTTGCCGGCGAAAAACTGCACGTCGTCGATCAGCAGCAGGTCGAGCGAGTGGTACTTGGCCTTGAGCTCGTCGAAGGTCTTGCGCTGGTAGTTCTTCACCACGTCGGTGATGAACTGCTCGGCGTGCAGATAGAGGATGCGCGCGTCTGGGCGGTCGGCGAGCAGGGCATTGCCGACGGCGTGGATCAGATGCGTCTTGCCGAGGCCGACGCCGCCGTAGATGAAGAGCGGGTTGTACATCTGGCCCGGCGCGCCCGCGACGTGAAGCGCGGCGGTGCGGGCCATCTGGTTGGCACGACCCGGCACCAGCGTGTCGAAGCTGAGCGCCGGGTTCAGGCGGCTGCGCGAAGGAAGTGTGGTCAACGTCGCAAGCGAAGCCGCAGGGTGGCCGTTGCGATGCACGGAAGCGGCCGAGTCTTCGCGTTGCGGCGCGGACGATGGAGCGGCTGGCCTGCTCGCCACATCGCGTGCTGCGAGCGTGATGTCGAGTCGCACGGGCTTGCCGGCGATTTCGGTCAGGGCGTTTTCAATGCGGCCGGCGTATTGGGTGCGGATCCAGTCGAGCTTGAAGCGGTTCGGCACGCGAATCGTCACCGTTGCACCTGCCTCGCCGAGGTCGGCCACCTCGGCATCGGGCAAGGGCCGGATCCAGGTGTTGAATTGCTGGTCGGGCAACTCGGCGGCGAGGCGCTCGCAGCCGCGTTGCCAGAGGTCGGCTCGCATGTGTGGAGAAGTACCTTTGGAAAGCCCGAGAGTGTAGCTCGTCGGGGCCGCGCTGAAGATACTTATCCACAGTGAAAACACGAACGGGCAGTGGCCGCCCCTTCGCATCCAGGACAATCAAGTCGACGTTGACGGGGTGGCCGGTTCTTGATGTAATCGCAGGTTCGCCTCGGCGCGCTCGCTCCCGGCTCTGGAAATCACCATGAAACGCACGTATCAAGCCTCCAAGACCCGCCGCGCACGCACGCACGGCTTTCTCGTCCGCATGAAGTCGCGCGGCGGCCGCGCCGTCATCAACGCCCGGCGCGCCAAGGGCCGCAAGCGTCTGGCCGTCTGAGGCGCCGCCACGCGCGGCCGCATGCCTCGGCGCCAGCCCGTGGCCCCCGCGATGGCGCGTCTCGTCGAGTCTGCCGATTTCGAGCGTGTCCTCGGTTCGCGCAGCCGCGCCAGCACGGTGCATTTCGCTGTTCACCACCTTCCGGCCGCGGCCGGGGTCTCGACCGGGGCCTCGGACGAGCCCTTCGACGACAAGTTATCAACAGTCCGTGCTTCTGGCGGTGAAGGACCTGTGGATGACTCCGTTTCCGAACCGCTGCGACGGCTCGGCGCCGTGGTCCCGAAACGGCACGCGAAGCGCGCCGTGACACGATCTCTGCTGAAGCGTCAGATCTACGCGGCCGGTGGTCGCCATGCCGAGTCGCTTTGCCACGGCCTGTGGATTGTTCGCCTTCGCGCGCCGTTCGACCGGAGCCGCTTCAAGAGCGCAGCGTCGACGGCGCTGTCTCTCGTCGCTCGCGCCGAGCTTGAGGCGCTCTTTCTCGCCGTCAGGCGCCCGACCGCGTCATGAGCCGCCGCTCCGCACCGCTCATGCCGAATCGTTTCTGGTCGATGCCTCGTCGCGCCCTGATCGCTGGGGTGCGCATCTATCGACTGTTGCTCAGCCCGTGGCTCGGCAACGCCTGCCGCTTCGCGCCGACCTGCTCGGTCTACGCGATCGGCGCGCTCGAGCGCCATGGCGCGGCAGCCGGCACGGCGCTGGCGATCGGCCGCATCGCTCGCTGCCACCCTTGGTGCGCTGGCGGTCACGATCCTGTTCCTGCGCAAGCGCCGCAGCCGTTTCGCGCCCTGCGCGAACGCTCGCGTCCGCGCATCCCATCTCCTTCTTCCGGCGCCTCCGACGTCGTTTCCCCATGACCGACATTCGCCGCACCATTCTCTGGGTGGTGTTCTCCGCCTCGCTGTTCCTGATCTGGGACGCCTGGAACAAGCACATCGGCCACCCGTCGTTTTTCGCACCGGCGGCGCGGCCCGCCGCGACCGCTCCGGCCGCGGCCTCCGGCAGCGCGCCGCTGGTGCCGGGCGGCTCCGCGAGCCCGGTCGCTGCGGCCCTGCCGGGGGCGACCCCGCCCGCGCCGGCCGCCTCGGCGGCTGCTGCCGTGGCGGAAAGGGTCACCGTGACCACCGACCTGGTCAAGGCGACGCTCGGCGCCCGCGGCGGCGAGGTCGACCGGATCGAGTTCCTGAAGCAGGCCGACGCCTTCGACCGCACCAGGAACGAGGTCCTGTTCGACGAGTCGCCGATCCGCTACTACGTTGCCCAGAGCGGGCTGATCCCGACCAGCGGCGGCACCGGCCTGCCGAACCACCACACCGTGATGACGCTGCAGCCGGGTCCGCGCACGCTGGCGCCCGGCGCGGCCACCCTCGACGTGCGCTTCGAGTCGCCCAGCGTCGGCGGCCTGAAGCTGGTCAAGACCTACACCTTCCGGCGCGCCAGCTATGTGGTCGGCGTCAAGCACGAGATCACCAACACCTCCGATGTGCCGGTCGAGCCGCGCCTGTACCTGCAGCTGGTTCGCGACGGCAACGCGCCGCCCTCGGTGTCGGGCTTCCTGTCCAGCTTCGCCGCGTCGACTTACACCGGCCCGGCGATCTATTCGAGCGACAGCAAGTTCCAGAAGGTCGACTTCGAGAGCATCGAGAAACGCCGCGCCGAAGACAAGATCAACCATCAAGTACTCGCCCGGGACGGCTGGGTGGCGATGGTCCAGCACTACTTCGCGTCGGCCTGGCTGATCGACCCCCCGGGACAGGCGGCCGCCACGCCGCGCGAGTACTTCACCGGAAAGGGAGACACCGAAAATCCCGCCACCGGCAAGCCCGCCCACGTCTACTCGGTCGGCATGTTCGTTCCCGTCGGCACGGTCGCTCCCGGGCAGACCAAGGCGTTCGACGCGCAGCTCTTCGCCGGTCCGCAGGAAGAAGACAAGCTCTCGGTCCTGGCGCCCGGCCTCGAGCTGGTCAAGGACTACGGCATCTTCAAGATCCTCGCCGAACCCTTGTTCTCGCTGCTGACGCTGCTGCACAAGGTTCTCGGCAACTGGGGCTGGTCGATCGTCGGCCTGGTCGTGCTGCTCAAGATCGCCTTCTACTGGCTCAACGCCAAGGCTTACGGCTCGATGGCCAAGATGAAGGCCATCAACCCGAAGATCATGGAGATGCGCGAACGGCTGAAGGACAAGCCGCAGCAGATGCAGCAGGAGATGATGCGCATCTATCGCGAAGAAAAGGTCAATCCGCTCGGCGGCTGCCTGCCGATCGTCGCGCAGATGCCGTTCTTCATCTCGCTCTACTGGGTGCTGCTGTCGAGCGTCGAGATGCGCAATGCACCGTGGATCGGCTGGATCACCGACCTGTCGGCCAAAGACCCGTACTTCATCCTGCCGCTGCTGATGACCGGCACGAGCCTTTTGCAGACCTGGCTCAACCCGACGCCGCCGGATCCGGTGCAGGCACGCATGATGTGGATCATGCCGCTCGTCTTCTCGGTGATGTTCTTCGTCTTCCCGGCGGGCCTGGTGCTTTACTGGCTCACGAACAACATCCTGTCGATCGCGCAGCAGTACGTGATCAACAAAAGGCTGGGCGTGACCTGAGCGCGCTGCCTCGCCACGATGAACCCATTGCCGCCATCGCGACGGCGAGCGGGCGTGGCGCGGTTGGCATCGTTCGCGTGTCGGGCCGCGGCCTCGGGCCGCTCGTCGAGGCGCTTTGCGGTCGCTCGCTCGAGCCGCGCCATGCCACGCTGACCGCCTTTCGCGATCGCGCCGACGCGCCCATCGATCGCGGCCTCGCCATTTTGTTCCCGGCGCCGCATTCGTATACCGGCGAGGACGTGCTCGAGCTGCAGGCGCACGGCGGGCCGGTCGTGATGCAGCTGCTTCTTGCGCGTTGCCTCGAAGCGGCCGCCGAGCCCGACCTGGCCACCGGCCAGCCCTGCCTGGCGCAGCTTCGCCTCGCCCGGCCCGGCGAGTTCACCGAGCGCGCCTTTCTCAACGACAAGCTCGATCTCGCCCAGGCCGAAGCCGTCGCCGACCTGATCGATGCCAGCACCGAAGCGGCGGCACGCTCGGCCGCTCGTTCGCTCGACGGCGCGTTCTCGAAGGAGATCGAGGTGCTCGTCGCCAAGCTGGTCGATCTGCGCTTGCTCGTCGAGGCGACGCTCGATTTTCCCGAAGAGGAGATCGAGTTCCTCGAGCGCGCCGGAGCGCGCCGACGCCTCGCCGACGCCGCCGCGCAGGTCGACGCCGTGCTCGCCACCGCGCGCCAGGGCGTGCTGCTGCGCGACGGCATCCGCGTCGTGCTGGCGGGCCAGCCGAACGTCGGCAAGAGCTCGCTGCTCAACGCACTGGCGGGTGCCGAGCTGGCCATCGTCACGCCCGTTCCGGGAACGACGCGCGACAAGGTCGGCGAGACGATCCAGATCGAGGGCGTGCCGATCCACGTCGTCGACACGGCGGGCCTGCGCGAGGCGGGCGACGCGGTCGAGGCGATCGGCGTCGCCCGCTCCTGGACGGCAATCGACGAGGCCGACGCCGTCGTCTTCCTGCGCGACTTGACTCGTCGCGGCCTCGCCGACTACGACGCCGGCGACGCACGCGTCGCCGACCGCCTGGTCGCGGCCGTCGCGGCGGGGCGCGTGCTCGAGGTCTTCAACAAGGCCGACGCCGTGGGCGAAGGCGAGTTGGCGGCACTTCCGGCCGACGCCATCGTCATTTCGGCCGCGACCGGCGACGGCCTCGACACGCTGCGGCGCGCGATGCTCGCGCGCGCCGGCTGGCAGGCCGCCGGCGAGGGCGTCTTCCACGCGCGCGCGCGCCACGTCGACGCCTTGCAGCGCGCCCGCTCGCACCTCGCCGTCGCCGATGCGCATGCCGGCGTCGGCGACATGGCACTCGAACTCGTCGCCGAAGAACTGCGCGCCGCGCACGACGCACTCGGCGAGATCACCGGCGCCTTCACGGCCGACGATCTGCTGGGTGCGATCTTCAGCCGTTTCTGCATCGGCAAGTGAGCGCAGACCGTTGCCGGAGTTGTCACCGAGCGTGACGAATGGGCGGGGTACGTGACCGAGTGGCATTGTTGCGCCCGCCCCACCATCGATAATCCACCCCCAGAGCACGAACCGGCCGCAACGACGACGGCCGGGCGCTGCGGAGGCAGATCATGGAAATCGACGAGCTCGTGAGCGTGGTGCAGTCGCTCAACACGGAAGATTCGTTCCGTGCCCGACTCACGCTCGAAAACTGGCGCGTCATCGCCCCCTACCTCGCCCGCTACGAGATCCGGGCCGGCGACCTGCTCATCAAGCAGGGCGATGCCGATCGCTCGATGTACTTTCTCTCCCAGGGCAGCATGCAGGTATTCGTCACCGGCGGGCCGCCCGGCAGCAACAAGGTGGCGATCCTGCGCGCGGGCTCCGTGGTCGGCGAGCCCGGTCTGTTCGGCGACACGCCGCGCACCGCCAACGTCGAGGCGATGACGCCGTGCGTCGTCTGGGCGCTGCGCGGTCCGCGCATGGAAGAACTGGCGCAGCGCTCGCCCATGCTCGCGCTCGAGTTGTTGCGTGCCGCCGGCGCGGTGATGGCGATCCGCTTCCGCGCCACCCTTTCCCGTCAAGCACCGGTCACCTGACCGGCCGGGCCGGCGGCTCCACCGGTCCTCGACTCAGGCGGTGCGAAGCAGGCGTTCCTCGGCCAGCGCCAGCGGCTCCGGCAGCCCTGAGAGCACCAGCGTGTCGCCAGGAGCGAGCGCCAGCGCGTCGTCGGGTTCAAGCACCGCCCCGGAGGCACGCCGCAATGACACGACGGTGACGCCGTCTCGGCCCCAAGCCTGCTCGCCGAGCGTGCGGCTCACGCTTGCGCTGTCGGGCGGCAAGGTCACGCTGAGCAGCCGGGCATGCTGCAGCTCGTCGGGCGTGTCGTCGTCGGCACCGTGGAAGTAGCCGCGTAGCAGGCCGTAGCGCGCATCGCGCTGGTCCTGCACGACGCGCAGCACGCGCCGCATCGGTACGCCGACGAGTGCGAGCGCATGGCTGGCCAGCATCAGCGAGCCTTCGATCGCCTCGGGCACCACTTCGGTCGCGCCGGCCGCGCGCAGGCGCTCGATGTCGCTGTCGTCGATCGTGCGCACGACCACCGGCACCTTGGGCGCATGCGTCTGCGCAAGGCGAAGGATCTTCAACGCCGAGGGTGTGTCGTGGTAGCTGACGACGATCGCGCTCGCCCGCGCCATGCCGGCCGCGACCAGGCTCTGCAGGCGCGCTGCGTCGCCGAAGACGACGCTCTGGCCGGCGGCAGCGGCCTGCCGCACGCGGTCGGGGTCGAGGTCGAGCGCGATGTAGGCGATCTTCTCGTGCTCGAGCAGGCGCGCCAGGTTCTGGCCGCTGCGCCCGAAGCCGCAGATGATGACGTGGCGCTCGGTATTGATGGCGCGCTTGGCGATCGTCGTCATCGCCACCGACTGCAGGAGCCAGTCGTTGGCAGACAGGCGCATGACGATGCGGTTGCTGTAGACGAAGAAGAGCGGCGTCGCCAGCATCGACAGCACCATGCTCGCGAGCACCGGCGTCTGCAGTGCCGGGGGCAATAGACCGCGCTCGGTCGCCAGCGCCAGCAAGACGAAGCCGAACTCGCCCGCCTGCGCCAGGTAGAGGCCCGTACGTATCGCGGTACCGGGTGCGGCGCCGAAGACGCGCGTCAGGGCGGTGACGAGCGCGAACTTGAAGAGCACGGGGAACACGGTCAGCGTGAGCACGAGCGGCCAGTGCTGCAGCACCGTCGGCGCGTCGAGCTTCATGCCGACAGTGATGAAAAAGAGGCCGAGCAGAACGTCGTGGAAAGGCCGGATGTCGGTCTCGACCTGGTGCTTGTATTCGGTCTCGGCGATCAGCATGCCGGCGACGAAGGCGCCGAGCGCGAGCGACAAGCCGGCCAACTCGGTCAGCCACGCCAGGCCGAGCGTGACGAGCAGCAGGTTCAGGACGAACAGCTCTTCGCTCTTCCTGCGCACGACCAGCGTCAGCCACCAGCGCATGACGCGCTGCCCGCCGACCAGAAGCACGGTGAGCAGCGCGCCGGCCTTGACGAAGGCGATCGCCAGCGCGCCGAGCAAGGCCTCGGGCGACGAGCCGAGCGCGGGAATCAGCACCAGCAAGGGCACGACGGCCAGATCCTGGAACAGCAGCACGCCCATGACGCGGCGCCCGTGCTCGCTCTCGAGCTCGAGGCGGTCGGCCATCAGCTTGACGACGATCGCCGTCGAGCTCATGGCCAGCGCGCCGCCGAGCGCCACCGCGCTTTGCCAGCCCAGGCCGATGCCCTGGCGTCCGGCCAGCGCGAAAGCCGACGCCAGCACGGCGTTGCCCGCCAGCGCCGCGCCCATCGTCAGGATGACCTGGCTCGAGCCGAGGCCGAAGACGAGCTTTCGCATGCTGCGCAGCTTCGGCAGGTTGAACTCGAGGCCGATCACGAACATCAGGAAGACGATGCCGAACTCGGCGAGGTGGGCGACGCCCGCGGGGTCGCCGGAGATCGCCAAGGCGTGCGGGCCGATGAGGATGCCGACCGCCAGGTAGCCGAGCATCGGCGGCAGGCGCGCAAGACGGCAGACGACGACGCCGGCCACGGCGGCCAAGAGGTAAAGCAGCGTCAGTTCGAGCGTCGAGGCCATGCGTGGCGAGGGAGCGAAGAGGCCAACCCTAGAATCGGCCGATCCTACTGGACGCCCTCGCGAACTCCCTGGTGTCAGCCCTGCCCGCCTTCGACGCAAAACGCGTGCTAGCGCTCGCTCGCACCACGCTCGACATCGAGGCGCGCGCGATCGACGGGCTGAAGGCGCGGCAAGGCGACGCTTTCGTCGCCGCCGTGCAGGCGATGCTGGCGTGCCGCGGTCGTGTCGTCGTCATGGGCATGGGCAAGAGCGGGCACGTCGGCCGCAAGGTCGCGGCGACGCTGGCCTCGACCGGCACGCCGGCCTTCTTCGTCCATCCGGCCGAAGCGAGCCATGGCGACCTGGGCATGGTCACCAAGGACGACGTCGTGCTCGCCATCTCCAACTCGGGCGAGAGCGACGAGATCGGCGCCATCGTGCCGGCGATCAAGCGGCTCGGCGTCACGCTGGTGGCGATGACTGGAGGCGCCGAGAGCAGCCTCGCGCGCCATGCCGACATCGCGATCTCGAGCGCCGTCGACCAGGAAGCCTGCCCGCTCAACCTGGCGCCGACGGCGAGCACGACGGCGCAGATGGCGCTCGGCGACGCGCTCGCCGTCGCTCTGCTCGACGCGCGCGGCTTTCGCGAGGACGACTTCGCGCGCTCGCACCCGGGTGGCAGCCTTGGCCGCAAGCTCCTCATGCACGTCGCCGATCTGATGCACGGCGGCGACGAAGTGCCGCGCGTCGACCAGCACGCGCGCGTTCCGGAGATGCTTCGCGAGATGACGAAGAAGGGTTTCGGCTTCACGGCGGTGACGCGCGCCGACGGCAGCGTCGCCGGCATCTTCACGGACGGCGACTTGCGCCGACTGATCGAGACCGGCGCCGACCTGCGTGGCCTGGCCGCGAGCGAGGTGATGCATGCGGGACCGAAGCTGATTCGCGGCGAGTCGCTCGCCGTCGAGGCCGCCGACCTGATGGAGCGGCATCGTGTCACCGGGCTGCTAGTGGTTGACGCCGAGGGTCGTCTCGTCGGCGCATTGAACTCGAACGACCTGATGCGCGCGAAAGTCATCTGAGTGGACAAGGCCTCCACGTTCCCTTCGCTTGCTGCCCCCCGAAAGGGCGCGGCCGGGCTTGGGAGCGGCCCGGCGCCCGGCAGCCCGCGGGCCTCGATGCCGGCGCTGATCTTTCCGCCAGAGCTGCTGCTCGCGGCGCGCGGGCCGGGCGACGGCATCGCCGCGGCGATCTTCGACGTCGACGGCGTGCTCACCGACGGGCGCATCTACATCGGCGAAGACGGCGAAAGCTTCAAGGCTTTCTCGACGCTCGACGGCCACGGCATGAAGCTGCTCGCGCAGGGTGGCATCGTGCCGATCGTCGTCACCGGCCGCGACTCGGCGGCGGTGCGGCGTCGCGTCGCCGACCTCGGTCTCGTCCATGCCGCGTATGGCGCCGCCGACAAGCTGGCGGCCGGCGAGGCGATCCTCGCCGCGCTCGGCCTCGACTGGAGTCGCGTCGCGGTGATCGGCGACGACTGGCCCGACCTGCCGCTGATGCAGCGCGCGGCTTTCGCCTGCGCGCCGCCGGGCGCTCATGTCGAGGCGAAAGCCGCAGCGCATCACGTCACGCAGGCGCGCGCCGGCTTCGGCGCGGCGCGCGAGTTCTGCGATCTCCTGCTCGTGGCGGCGGGTCGCTACGCGGCGCTGTTGCACGGGCCGCAGCATTCCCTGGATGGCGCGCGCTGACGCTTCCGAGGCCGAAGCCGCCGAGCCCGGCTTCGACGACGACGACGAGCTCGTCGATCTCTCGTTCGCCGGGCCCGAGCCGGTGGCGCCGGCGGCGCCCTGGCATCTGCGCTTCTTCGACCTCGCCTCGGCGTACCTGCCGCTGCTCATGATGGCCGTGCTCGCCGCCGGCACCTGGTGGCTGGTGCGCAACGCGCCGCAGCTCGACGCGCCCCGCCCCGCGGCCGCGCCGCGCCACGAACCCGACTACGTCATGACGCGCTTCATCGTGCAGCGCTTCGCCGCCGACGGCACCCTGCGCACGCAGATCGAAGGCGACACGCTGCGCCACTTCGCCGACGACGACACCCTGGAGATCGACGCTGCGCGCATCCGCGCCATCGGCGCGAACGGTGCCGTGACGCTGGCTTCGGCGAAGCGGGCGCTCTCGAACGGCGATGGCAGCGAAGTGCAGCTGCTCGGCGATGCCCGCGTCTTGCGGCCGGCCGACGGCAAGGAGGACGCGGTCGAATTCCGCAGCGAGTTCCTGCACGCCTTCCGCAACATCGAGCAGGTGCGCTCGAATCAGCCGGTGGTCGTCACCCAGGGGACGAGCGTCGTGCGCGCCGAAGGCATGGTCTACGACAACCTGGCCCGCGTTGTCGACCTGAAGGGCCGCTCGAGCGCCACCTTCTCGGCGAAGAAGCGGGCCGGATGATCTCGGACAAGCTGGTCTTCATCACCGGCGCGTCGAGCGGCATCGGCCAGGCGCTCGCACTGCGCTTTCACGCCGCGGGCTATCGGCTCGCCTTGGTGGCGCGACGCAGCGACGAGGTCGCGCGCTGGGCCGCCGGCGCGGGCATCGACGCGACGCGCTTCGCGGTCTACAGCGCCGACGTGCGCGAGGTCGCGGCGATCGTCGCTGCCGGCCAAGCCTGCATCGAGGTGCAAGGCCTGCCCGACGTCGTCATCGCCAATGCCGGCATCAGCATCGGCATGGACACCGCCGAGTTCGCCGATCTCGAGGTGATGCGGGCGACCTACGAGACCAATACCCTCGGCATGGCGGCGACCTTTCATCCGTTCGTCGCGGCGATGCGCGAGCGCCGCACCGGAACGCTGGTCGGCATCGCCAGCGTCGCCGGCATCCGCGGCATTCCGGGGCACGGTGCGTATTCGTCGAGCAAGGCCGCGGCGATCGCCTATTGCGAAGCCTTGCGCGGCGAGTTGCGCCCGTTCGGCGTGAAGGTCGTGACGATCGCGCCGGGCTACATCGACACGCCGCTGACTCGAGGCAATCCCTATTCGATGCCGTTCCTGATGAGCGCCGGCGACTTTGCCGAGCATGCCTTTCGCGCCATCGAGGCCGGTGCCCGCTGGCGCGTCATTCCGTGGCAGATGGGCATCGTCGTCCACCTGCTGCGCGTCGTTCCGAATGCACTCTTCGATCGCTTGCTGGCACGGCGGGCACGCAAGCCACGCGGCGGCGAGCGGAAATGAGAAAGGCGGTGCGCTTTCGCTGCACCGCCTTCGTCGAAGACCGGACTCCGGATCAGTAGCCGCCGCGGCTGCTGCCGCCGCCACCACCGGAGCGGCCGCCACCGCCGCTGCCGTAGCCACCACCGCCGCCGGAGCGGCCACCGCCGCCACCGCCGTAGCCGCCGCCACCGCCACCGCCGCCCGAACTACCGCCGCCGTAGCCGCCGCCACCGCCGGAGCGCCCACCGCCGCCACCGCCATAGCCGCCGCCACCGCCCGAACCACCGCCGCCGTAGCCGCCACCGCCGCTGCCGCCACGGAAACCGCCCGGACGCTCTTCGCGCGGACGCGCTTCGTTGACGACAATGGCTCGGCCGTCGAGGGCCTGGCCGTTCATGCCGTTGATGGCGGCCTGCGCTTCCGGATCGGAGCCCATCTCGACGAAGCCGAAGCCCTTCGAGCGTCCGGTGTCGCGGTCCATCATGACCTTGGCCGAGCTGACCGTTCCGTATTGTGCGAACGCCTGTTGCAGGTCGTCGTCGCGAATGTTGTATGAGAGATTGCCAACGTACAGTTTATTGCCCATGGGTGAGCCCTCTTCCTCTTCTTTGCCGATATTTTGGAGCTTCTACCCGTCGTGAACTATTTCAAGAAGGCGCTGCTGCCATACACAGACTGGCGAATATAAGTGAACTGCGGAAAAAAATTCAGAAGGTTGCCACCCATTTGTTGCTTTTTGGGATGAGCGCTTCCGCCTCGTCCGAAGTACGGATCGCCAGTCTGGTGCCGAGCCTGACCGAGCTCGTCGCCGCGCTCGGCCTCGGCGACCGCCTGGTCGCACGCACCGGCTGGTGCATCCATCCGGCCGAAACGGTGGCCGGCGTGCCCAAGGTCGGCGGCACGAAGGACGTCAACCTGGCGAAGCTGCGCCGACTGTCGCCGACCCACGTACTGGTCAACGTCGACGAGAACCGGCGCGAGACGGTCGAGGCGATCGGCACCTGGGGCGACGCGCCCCCCGAAATCGTCGTCACCCACCCGGTCGATCCCGAGGACAACATCGCACTGGTCGCGCAGATGACGACCCACTTCGGCAGCTTGCCCGGGGTGGCCGAGCGCGCCGCGGCGCTGAGTGCGGCACTCGGCCGCGAGCTGGCAGCGACGCAGCCGGCCGGCCGCGATCCCGTCAAGGTCCTCTACCTCATCTGGCACGCGCCGTGGATGACGGTGGCCCGCGACACCTATCTTTCGCGCATGCTCGCCCGCGTCAATTGGCTGACCTCGCCCGATGTCCTGGGCGGCGAGTCGGGCGCGGCACGCTATCCCGCGCTGTCGGGCAGCGAGCCCTGGCTCGGCCAGGTCGAACGCGTCCTCCTCAGCTCGGAACCGTTCGCCTTCGAGCCGCGTCACCTGGACGAGGCGCAAGCCCTTTGCCCGAACGCACGCGTGCAGCGGGTCGACGGCGAGTTGCTGAGCTGGTATGGCGCGCGCGCAGTCGCCGGGCTCGGCTATCTGCGCGCGCTGGCCGACGACAATCGCGCACCCGAACGCGCCGTCGCGGTATGAACACGCCCGGACTTTGACCATGCCGCTGGACATCCTGAAGCCACTCATCGCGCTCCTGGCGATCGTCAATCCGATCGGCGTGATCCCGTTCTACATCCACTTCACGCGCGGCTTCAGCCGCGAGCAGCGGCGCCGCACGATCCACGTCGCTGCGATCGGGGCATTCATCGTCATCGCCGTGAGCGCGCTCGCCGGGCTGCGCATCATCGAGTTCTTCGGCATTTCGCTCGCCTCCTTCCAGGTCGGCGGCGGCATGCTGCTGCTCATCTCGTCGCTGCAGATGCTCAACGCGCAGCCGGCTGAAAGCCGTGGCGCCGACCTGGCCGAAGGCAGCGACAAGGTCGACGCCGGTGACTCGATCGCGATCGTGCCCTTGACGATCCCGCTGCTGACCGGGCCGGCGACGATCTCGACCATGGTCATCTACGCCGAGAAGACGCGCCACTGGTGGCAGCTCGCGATCCTGGTCGGCTACGGTGTCGTCATCGGCTTGTCGGTGTGGATCGCCTTCAGCCTCTCGGGTCGGATCGCGCGCGTGCTCGGCAAGACCGGCATCAATGTCATGACGCGGTTGATGGGCCTGCTTCTCGCGGCGCTCGCCGTCGAGGTGATGTCTGACGGGCTGGTCAAGCTCTTTCCCGGTCTCCTGGGCGCGACGCACTGAAATGTGGTGCGAAGCCTGCTCTCCGGGAGGATCCGGAGTGTCGGCAAAGACCCCGCTACGGTATGGTGAGAGCGGGGAGCACAACAACGCAGGGAGTGACATGACGAAGTGGACGCTAGTCGCGGCACTGACCGCGATCGCCCTGTGCCTCGGCGGATGTGCGTCGACACCGCCGCAGTTGCCGGTCCCGCTCGCCCAGGACGCGACCACCGGCAAGGCCGGGAGGATCGGTGTCGCGATGAAGGCGTTGCCGGCCGTCGACAACTCCTTCCCCGGCGCATACTGCCTGCTTTGTCTGGCGGCGGCGTCGATCGCGAACTCCCAGGTCACCAGCTACGCGAAGACGCTGCCCCTCGAGGACCTGCCCAAGCTCAAGCAGGACATCGCGGCACGACTGCGCAAGAGCGGCGCCGAGGTCGTCGTCATCGACGAGCCGCTTCCGCTGGACGGGCTCCCCACCACCGGATCCAAGTTGCCCAACGTTGCGTCCCAGAATTTCGCGTCGGTGAAAGACAAGTACCGCCTCGACAAGCTGCTGGTCGTCGAGATCAACACGATCGGCTTCGAGCGCACCTACCAGGCCTACATTCCGTCGAGCGATCCGAAGGCCGTGTTCAGGGGCCGCGCCTTTCTGGTGAACCTCTCCAACAACGCCTACGAGTGGTACGTGCCCATCAACATCTACAAGAGCTCCGATTCGGCCTGGGATGAGCCGCCGAAGTTTCCGGGCCTGAGCAACGCCTACTTCCAGACCCTGGAGCTGGGGCGGGATGCGATCCTGAAGCCGCTTGGGGATTGAGATGCACGGGCGTCGCCGTCCGCAGTCGCTTTCGAGCCGCATGACGGTGCACTTCGTCGTGATCGCCTCGCTCAGCCTCGTGGCCACGGGCGCGCTCGGCGAGGAGCGCGCCACTCCGCCGCGCCAACCGACGCCGCTCGCGAGCGACGCAGGCTGGTCGGCGCGCTTGCCCAAGGCAGAGAAGGTCCAGGTCCGCGGTGCGGTCAACTTCGACGATGCCGGCTCGGGCAGCCGCGCGATGATGTATCCGGCTCCTGGCGTGGTGGGCCTGTTCGCCGCCGTACTGACGCACGCCGTGATCGTCAATTCGGTGCGCGGGAGCGAGAAGAGCCGGATCCAGGTCGAAGCCGACAAGGTGCTCGTGCCCTATGAGGAAACCCTGAGCGCGTGGTCGACGCGCGACCTGGTCCGTCAGGCGCTCGAGAAGTCGACGGCCGGCGGGTCGCGGGCAATGATCGAAGCTTCGACTGCCGAGAGCGGATGGGTCGTCGAGAGTGCGCCGGTGTTTGTTCTCACCCAGGACCAGCGGGCGCTGATCCTGGAGAACAGCATCGCTGTCTTCGCGCCGGGTGCGGCAGCCGCTCCGGTCTACCAGAACCTCGTGCGCGTCGTCTCGGCGCCGCAGGCCGGCGAGGAAGTCGCGGCCGAGTGGAACGCCGAGCAAGGCAAGCGATTCAAGGACGTCGGTGCCGACCTGCTCGGGCGGTCCTACGACCTGGCGTTGCAGGACATGGGCCGCGCCGCGGTCGCCGACGTGCCCCATCGCACCTACCGGTTCGCCGAAGGCGGCACCGAGCGCATGGAGCGCGCCCAGTTGGTGGAGTCGCGTTGCGAGGCGACGGTCGTGCGCACGCTGCGGGGTTCGTTGCTCGCGTTTCCCGCCAAGTCGGAAGTCGGGACGGCGTCCGGCGGCGAGTGCCAGCGCTCGGCGAGCGTCACGCGCTGATCCCCGCCGCGGACGGAGATGCGGCCGTCGATCCCTACGACTACATCATCTGCGGCGCCGGCACGGCGGGCTGCCTGCTCGCCAACCGGCTGAGCGCAACGCGCGGCAAGCGCGTGCTGCTGATCGAGGCCGGCGGCAACGACGACTACATCTGGGTCCATATCCCGGTCGGCTATCTCTATTGCATCGGCAACCCGCGCACCGACTGGCTCTACGCCACCGAGCCGGCCGCCGGGTTGAACGGACGCAGCCTCCGTTACCCGCGCGGCAAGGTGCTGGGCGGCTGCAGCAGCATCAACGGCATGATCTACATGCGCGGCCAGTCGCGCGACTACGACGGCTGGGGCCAAGGCGACGGACACGGCGACAACCCGGGCTGGAGCTGGTCCGAATGCCTGCCGTACTTCCTCAAGCACGAGGATTTCTACAAGGGCGCCGACGCCTTTCACGCCGCGCCGGGCTTCGATCCGCGCGGCAAGCGCCAGGGCGGCGAGTGGCGCGTCGAGAAGCAGCGCCTGCGCTGGGACGTGCTCGACGCCTTTGCCGCCGCCGCCGTCCAGGCGGGCATCCCGGCGACCACCGACTTCAACCGCGGCGACAACGAAGGCGTCGGCTACTTCGACGTCAACCAGCGCGCCGGCATCCGCTGGAACGCGACCAAGGCGTTCCTGCGGCCCATCGAGCAGCGCGACAACCTGCAGGTCTGGACTGGCGCGCACATCGAGCGCATCGAGCTCGACGAGGCAGGTCGCGCCATTGGCGTGCGGGTGGCGCCGCTCGGCGGTGGCGAGGCCGTCGTCGCCGCGCTTGCGCCCGGGGGCGAGGTCGTGCTGGCGACCGGCTCGATCGGTACGCCGCAGATCCTGCAGCTTTCCGGCATCGGCCCGGCGCCGCTGCTGCAGGCGCACGGCATCGCGGTTCGTCACGCGCTCGCCGGCGTCGGCGAGAACCTGCAAGACCATTTGCAGATCCGCGCCGTCTACGGCGTCGAAGGCGTGCCGACGCTCAACACGCTCGCCAATTCGCTCTGGGGCAAGGCGCGCATCGCCTTGCACTACGCCTGGAAGCGAAGCGGGCCGATGAGCATGGCGCCATCGCAGCTCGGCGCCTTCACGCGCAGCCGACCGGAGCTCGCGCATCCGAACCTCGAGTACCACGTGCAGCCGCTCTCGCTCGATGCTTTCGGCGAGCCGCTGCATGGCTACGACGCGTTCACGGCAAGCGTCTGCAACCTCAATCCGACGAGCCGCGGCCACGTGCGCATCCGCTCGGCTGCGTCGAGCGAGGCGCCGCGCATCGCGCCCGACTACCTTTCGACCGACGAGGATCGCCTCGTCGCCGCCGAGAGCCTGCGCGTGACGCGCCGCATTGCTGCCCAGCCGGCGCTGGCGCGCTACAAGCCGCGCGAGCTCAAGCCCGGCCCGCAGTTCGAGAGCGACGCCGAGCTGGCGCAGCTTGCCGGCGACATCGGCACGACCATCTTCCATCCGGTCGGCACGGCCAAGATGGGGCCGGCATCGGACCCGATGGCGGTCGTCGATGCGAGGCTTCGCGTGCACCGCGTGCCGGGGCTGCGCGTCGTCGACGCCAGCGTCATGCCGACGATCACGAGCGGCAACACCAACGCGCCCACACTCATGATCGCCGAGCGCGCGGCCGAATGGATCCGCCTCGGCGAATGAGGATGAGCCCGGCTTTGGGCATACTGGGCCGCGCCACCGCATAGCCTGCAAGGAGTAGAACAATGAAAGTGCATGCCGTAGCCCGGGTTCGACTCGATGCCGACGGGCGCGTCACCGGCGTCGACTGGGGCCCGGTCAACACCGAGACCAACGAATGGCATACCGAGCCGACGATCGCCGACGTGTCGGAGGTCGTCGCGGCGCTGAATCGCGGCGAAGACGTGTTCGCTCTCTTTCAGGGGCCGCACGGCCTCGAGCCGGGCCGGCGTTTTCGTGTCGTGACCTACGACAACGGCTGGGAGACGGTCAACCTCGACGGCCCGCCGACGCACGAGCACGAGATCCACGACATGCTGCACGTCGAGGCCTGAGCCAGCCTCGGGATTCGACATGGCCGAAGGCCGCCTGCTTGTCGCCTGCCTGTGTGCCGACTGGTGCGGCGCCTGCCGCGAATACCGGCCCACCTTCGACGCCCTCGCAGCGCAATTCGCGAGCGTCGCCGAGTTCGCCTGGATCGACATCGAGGACGAGTCCGACGCGCTCGGCGACCCGGACATCGAGAACTTTCCGACCCTGCTCGTCGCCGATGCCGGAGCGCTGCGCTTTCTCGGTGCCGTGACGCCGCAGCCCGGCACGCTCGAGCGGCTCGTGCGAAGCGCCGTCGAAGGCGCCCTGCCCGCCGTCGTCGCTGACGATTCCGGACTCGCTGAACGGGTGCGCAGCCTGGTTCGCGCGCGCCGCGCCACGGCATAAGCTTCCGACGAACGCATCGTTGGCCGGCCGACGGGCCGCCCTAAGATTCCCGGTTGACCTCGGCTCGGCCGCTCCGGAGTATCGCCATGCGCCTTTCCCCTTCGTTGTTTTGTTCGTCCCGCCGCAGGGCGCTCGCGCGCTCGCTCGTTGCGCTTGTTTTCGGCGTCGCCGGTGCGGCACCGGCCATGGCCGCGACGACGCTTCTCAACGTCAGCTACGACGTGGCGCGCGAGCTCTACAAGGACATCAACCCTGCGTTCCAGAAGTCGTGGAAGCAGCAGACCGGCGAAGACGTCAAGATCGACCAGTCGCACGGCGGCTCGAGCAAGCAGGCGCGCGCCGTTCTCGACGGCCTCGAGGCCGACGTCGTGACCATGAACCAGGCGAGCGACATCGACGTGCTCGCGTCGCGCGGAAAGCTCATTCCCGAGGACTGGGCCAAGCGACTGCCGAACAATTCGGCGCCGACGACCTCGGTCACCGTGATCCTGGTGCGCAAGGGCAACCCCAAGGCGATCCAAGACTGGGCCGACCTGGCCAAGCCGGGCACCAGCGTCGTCATCCCCAACCCGAAGATCACCGGCAATGGCCGCTACACCTACGTCGCTGCGTGGGGCTCGGTGTTGAAGGCGGGCGGCACGCCGGCCGACGCGAAGGCGCTGGTGCAGAAGATCTTCGCCAACGTGCCGGTGTTCGACGGCGGCGGGCGCGCCGCGACCACGACCTTCGCGCAGCGCGCGATCGGTGATGCGCTCTGCACCTTCGAGAGCGAGGTCAACCTGATCAAGGCCGAGTTCGGCGACAACTTCGAGGTCGTCTATCCCAAGTCGACGATCCTCGCCGAGAACCCCGCTGCGGTGATCGACAAGGTCGTCGACAAGAAGGGCACGCGCAAGCAGGCCGAGGCCTATCTCAAGTTCCTGTGGAGCGACGAGGCGCAGGAGATCGCCGCCAAGCACCAGCTCCGGCCGCGCTCGGCGACGCTGCTGGCGAAGTACGCGAAGGACTTTCCAAAGGTCACGACCTTTACCGTCGACGACTACTTCGGCGGCTGGACGAAGGCGCAGAAGGAGCATTTCGACGACGGCGGGACCTTCGACCAGATCCTTTCCGCGGCCAGGAAGTAAGCGCCGGATCCGGAGGCAGCGATGCTGTTCTCGCGCGTGCTCCTGCGCCGCCACACGGTGTTGCCGGGCTTCGACCTGGCGCTCGGCTTCACGCTGCTCTACTTGTCGTTCATCGTCCTGGTGCCGCTTTCGGCGGCGTTCCTCAAAACGGCGACCATGACCTGGCCGGCGTTCTGGAGCGCCGTCACCTCGGAGCGCGTCGTCGCTTCGTACCGTCTGACCTTCGGCGCGTCGTTTCTCGCTGCGATGGTCAACGCCTTGTTCGGCCTCGTCGTCTGCTGGGTGCTCGTGCGCTACGACTTTCCCGGGCGGCGCCTCGTCGATGCGCTCGTCGACTTGCCGTTCGCCTTGCCCACCGCCGTCGCGGGCATCGCCTTGACCGCGCTCTACTCGGGCAACGGCTGGATCGGCCGCTGGCTGCCGTTCAAGGTCAGCTTCACGCCGGTCGGCGTCTGGGTCGCGCTCACCTTCATCGGCCTGCCATTCGTCGTGCGCACCTTGCAGCCGGTGCTCGAGGACCTGCAGAAAGAGATCGAGGAAGCGGCGGCGATCCTCGGCGCGACGCGACGGCAGACCTTCACGCGCGTCATCCTGCCGATCCTCACGCCGGCCCTCCTCACCGGCTTTGCGCTCGCCTTCGCGCGCGCGCTCGGCGAGTACGGCTCGGTCATCTTCATCGCCGGCAACCTGCCGCTCGTCTCAGAGATCACGCCGCTGCTCATCATCACCAAGCTCGAGCAATACGACACCACGGGCGCGACGGCGATCGCCGTCGTCATGCTCGTCGCCGCCTTCCTCATGCTGCTCGCGATCAACGGCCTGCAGGCGTGGACGCGGGCCAGGCAGGGCCGATGACGAGCGCCGCGACGAGCGCCGGCCAGTCGCCGCGCCGCGTCTCCGACGCGACCACCGAGCCGGCGTGGGTGCGGCGGCTGCTCATCGGCATTGCGCTCGTCTTCCTCACGCTCTTTCTGTTCGTGCCGCTGGCCGCCGTGTTCGTCGAGGCGCTGAAGAAAGGCCTCGACGTCTATTGGGCGGCGATCACCGAGCCGGATGCGCTTTCGGCGATCCGCCTCACGCTCGTCGCCGCCGGCATCGCCGTGCCGCTCAACCTCGTCTTCGGCATCGCCGCGGCGTGGGCGATCGCCAAGTTCGACTTTCGCGGCAAGAACGTGTTGCTCACCCTCATCGACCTGCCGTTCTCGGTGAGCCCGGTCATCGCCGGCCTGATCTACGTGCTCGTGTTCGGCCTGCAGGGCTGGTTCGGCGAATGGCTGCGCGACCACGACCTGAAGGTGATCTTCGCGCTGCCCGGCATCGTTCTGGCGACGGTCTTCATCACCTTTCCGTTCGTCGCCCGCGAGCTGATCCCGCTCATGCAGGCGCAGGGCACCGAGCAGGAAGAAGCGGCGCGCGTGCTCGGCGCCGGCGGCTGGCAGATCTTTCGCCGCATCACCCTGCCGAACGTGAAATGGGCGCTGCTCTACGGCGTCATCCTCTGCAACGCCCGGGCGATGGGCGAGTTCGGCGCGGTCAGCGTCGTCTCGGGCCACATCCGCGGCCAGACCAACACCATGCCGCTGCACATCGAGATCCTCTACAACGAATACCAGTTCGCGTCGGCCTTTGCCGTTGCTTCGCTGCTCGCCGGGCTGGCCCTGGTAACGCTGGTGCTGAAGTACCTCGTCGAGCGGCGCGTGAAGGCACTGGCGCGCACATGACCCACTGTCATCCTGAGCGAAGCGAAGGATCTCCGTGTGTGGCGATGAGAACCTTCGCTTCGCTCAGGACGACAACAAGGCGCACTGCATGAGTATCGAAGTCCGCCATCTCAACAAGCGCTTCGGCGCGACCGTCGTCTGCGACGACCTGAACCTCGACATTCCCGCCGGTGAGCTGGTGGCGTTGCTCGGTCCTTCGGGCTCGGGCAAGACGACGTTGCTGCGCATCATCGCCGGTCTCGAAGTGCCCGACTCGGGCAGCGTTCTTTTCCACGGCGAAGACGCGACCAGTGCCGACGTGCGCGAGCGCAAGGTCGGCTTCGTCTTCCAGCACTACGCCTTGTTCGGCCACATGACGATCTTCGAGAACGTCGCCTTCGGCCTGCGCGTGCGGCCGCGCGCCGTGCGGCCGAGCGAGGAGACGATTCGCGCCAAGGTGAACGATCTGCTGAAGCTGGTCCAGCTCGACTGGATCGCCGATCGCTTTCCGCATCAGCTCTCCGGCGGGCAACGCCAGCGCATCGCCCTGGCCCGCGCCCTCGCGGTAGAGCCCAAGGTGCTGCTGCTCGACGAGCCCTTCGGCGCCCTCGACGCCAAGGTGCGCAAGGAGTTGCGCCGCTGGCTGCGCCGCCTGCACGACGAGATGCACGTGACGAGCGTCTTCGTCACGCACGACCAGGAAGAGGCGATGGAGGTCGCCGACCGCATCGTCGTCATGAACCACGGCCGGATCGAGCAGGACGGGCCGCCCGACGAGGTCTACGACCATCCGGCGACGCCTTTCGTGCTGCAGTTTCTCGGCGACGTGAACCTGTTCCATGGCCGGCTCGGCCAGGTGCCGGGCAAGGACGGCGAGCTGACGTTCGTGCGACCGCACGAGCTCGATATCGTCGCCTCCTCGCAGGCCGGTTCGATCGAAGCGACGCTGGTGCAGGCGCTGACCGTCGGACCGAACACGCGCCTCGAGTTCCGGCGTGCCGATGATCAGGCCTTCGTCGACGTCGAGATGCCGCGTACAGAGTGGCTGGCGCTGCGCGACCGCCTCGGGCTGGTGACCGGCTCGAAGGTGCATCTGCTGCCGCGAAAGCTGACACGCTTCGCCGCCGAGGACTTCGATCCCGCGGCGATGATCTAGGCGTGGTCCAGGCGCGCGCGACCCGGGACGGGCCGGGCGGTTCGCGTCAGGAAAGCAGGTGCTTCCTCGCGCGATGCACGCGCACGAACAGGTTCTCCTCGCTGATGCCGAGCTCCTTGCACACCGACTCGGTCGAGCGCTCGTCGATCACGCGCAGGCGGATGGCGTCGCGCAGGCCGCTCGGCATGGCTTCGATGCGGGCCAGGGTCTGGCCGAGCAACTCGCGCTGCTCTGCGACCTCTTCGGGCCCGGGCCGCGGGCAGGCGACACGCAGCGCCGCGCTGCCTGGCATGTCGTCATCGTCGTCGTCGAGCGACTCGTGCGCCCGCGTGCGCCGCATCTCGTCGACGATCTTGTTCTTGAGCACGGCCGTCAGCCACGAACGGAGTGCGGCGCGGCCGGCGAACGAGGCGCGCCCCGAGAGCACCGCCTCGAAGACGTCGTGGACGGCGTCTTCGGCGAGCATCGGGTCGCGCAGCCGCCGCATCGCAAAGCGGACGAGGTAGGCGCGGTGGGCAAGGACCTCGGCGATCGAGGCATGTGCGTCGTGCATGGCGGCGGGGCGGTTCGTTTCCATGCCGCTACTCTGTCCACCGCGTGTCGCGCCCGTATCGCGAAACATCACGGGAACATCACATCGCTGTAAGAGCTGGCCTTGCCAGCGAGACAATCAGCCATGCCCCCCGCTTCGATCCTCGTCGCCGAAGACCAGACCGACATCCGCGAGCTGCTCGTCATGAACCTGCGCGGCGCCGGCTACGTGGTCGACGCGGTCGCCGATGGTCGAGCCGCGCTGGCCAGCCAGAACGAGCATGCCAGCGACCTGCTCGTGCTCGACCTCATGATGCCGGGGCTCGACGGCCTCGAGGTCTGCAAGGCACTCCGGGCGCGCGGGCGCAGCACGCCGATTCTCATGCTGACCGCCAAGTCGACCGAGCTCGACCGCGTGCTCGGCCTCGAGCTCGGCGCCGACGACTACCTGACCAAGCCGTTCTCGCTGGCCGAGCTGTTGGCTCGCGTGAAGGCGCTGCTGCGCCGCGCCGACCTGCTGCGCGCGGCGCAGGCGCATCCGGGCGGCGAAGCGCGCGCCGTGCGCAATGGCGATCTCGAAATCCAGCCGGCCAAGCGGCAGGTGCGCTTTCGCGGCGCGGCGATCGACTTCACCGCGCTCGAGTTCGACCTGCTTCTGCACTTCGCCTCGCACCCCGGCCACGTTTTCTCGCGCGCCCAGTTGCTCGATTCCGTCTGGGGCTACACCCACGACGGCTACGAGCACACGGTGACGACGCACATCAACCGCCTGCGCAACAAGCTCGAGGCCGACCCGATGCGGCCGCAGATGATCCTCACCGTGCGCGGCGCCGGCTACAAGATGCGCGACAGCCCGTGAGAGGTCGATGAGCGTCCGCCTCAAGCTCGCGCTGACGATCTTCGCCACGGGCCTCATCACCGCGCTGCTCGTCGTCGCCACCGTCGTCTATTCGTTCCAGCGCTTCGAGAACGAGACCGCGTACCGGCGCGGCATGGGCTTTCTCGGCCGCGTCGTCGCCATGTACGACAACATCTTCGACATGCACGAGCTGAGTCCCGAGGAGTTCCAGCGCTGGCTGCGCGGCCTCGTCCTCTACGAGCCCGACACCGAGCTCTACCTGCTCGATGCCGACGGGCTGGTTCTCGCGAAGACGGGCCCGGCGAAGCTCAAGCCCGGCGTGCACGTAGCGCTCGGACCGGTGCGCGAGTCGATCGAGCGCATGGACACCTCCTACGTGATGGGCGACGACCCCGAGCGCATGGATGCGGGTGCGGTGATCGTCGCCAAGCCCGTGCAGCGCGCCATCGCGCAGCGCGGCACGGCGAACGCCGGCTACCTCTACCTCGTGCTGCACACGCAGCAGTTGCCCGAAGGCCGCTGGGACGTGCTGCGCAGCAGCTTCGCGCGGCCGGTGATGGGCCTCGTCATCGCCGTCGTCGGTTTCACGACCCTGCTCGCCCTGCTCATCATCTCGGCGGTGACCAAGCCGCTGATGACCTTGACGCAGGCGGTGGCGACGCTCTCGCAGCGCGGCCTCGCCGAAGGCCTCACGGTGGCGTCGACCAGTCCCCTGCCGAAGTCGACCAAAGACGAGTTCGGCCAGCTCACCAGCGCGTTCGAGATGCTGCTCGACGTCTGTCGACGGCAGTGGAACGCCTTGCGCCGCACCGATCACTTCCGCCGCGAGGGCGTCAGCAATCTCTCGCATGACCTGCGCTCGCCGCTCACCGCCACCGTCGCCTGCCTGGAAACGCTCGACGGCCGCTGGGCCGGCGCCGCCGAGCGCGCCGACGATCGCCGCCTCGTCGAGATCGCATTGCGCAACACGCGCAACGCGGCGCGCATGGTGCAGTCGCTCGGCGACCTGGCCAAGCTCGACGAGCCCGAGTTCGGCTTGCGCAGCGAGGCGGTCGACGCCGGCGAGCTGCTCGATGACATCGCGCTGCGTTTCGCCGAGCGCGCGGCGAGCCAGGGTGTGACGCTGGTATCGGCGCCTGAGCCGCAAGAAGGCGACGCGCTGCCGCACGCACGGGTCGACGTCGAGCTGTTCGAGCGGGCGATCGCCAACCTCGTCGACAACGCGCTCAAGTTCTGCCCGCGCGGCAGCACCGTGACGCTCTCGGCGCGGCGCCGCGAAGGCCGAATCGAAGTGAGCGTGGCCGACGACGGGCCAGGCATCCCGGCCGCCGATCTGCCGCAGCTCTTCGACCGCTTCTACCAGAGCCGCCAGACCGTCGCGCCCGCGACCGGCGACGGCGGCCGCGGCCTGGGCCTGGCCATCGTCAAGCGCATCGCCGAACTGCACGGCGGCGACGTGTCTGTCGAGAGCACGCTCGGTCGGGGCACGTGTGTCACGACGCATTGGCCGCTCGCGGCCTGACCGCCGCCCGCGAGTGACGCGCGCACCGGGAAAGCCCTCGTGCTTCGCTCCGGGGCGCGACTTACATTGCCCGGACTCGCGCAGGCACCAAGCCGGTGCCGCAGGCGCAGAGGTCAGTGAGGAGACAGCGCATCGCGCCGGGCACGTCCCGGGCGGCGTTCATTCAGGCCTGCGGGCCGACGCAGAAATGGCATAGGGGCGCCGCGCAAGTGGCGCCCCTTGTTTTTTGTATGCGCGATCGAGACCGCGACTTCGGGCCGATGCCGACGCGCGCGGCCAAAACGGGAATTTGTGCCGGGACCGATGCCCGTTTCAGCAGCGCGCACGGCGGCCCCGTCTCGTACCATGCGGGTCGGCACCGCTCGCTCTACGCAGGACATGACCCAGACCTCCCGTCGCCTTCTCGACGTCGACATTCCGGCGCAGCCCGACGTGCTCGTCCGCCTCTCGCTGCTGCTCGCCGAAGACAACGTCGATTTCAGCGCGGCGAGCCTGCTCATCAGCTCCGACATGGCGCTCGCCGCGGCGGTGCTGAAGGCGGTCAATTCGGCGATGTACGGCCTGCGCGGCCGCGTCCAGAGCGTGCAGCAGGCGATCACCTACCTGGGCACGCGCGAGGTCGCCTCGGTTACCTTCGAAATGGGCCTGCGCGCTGTCTTCCCGGCGGCACCCGAGCTTGAGCCGCTCTGGGAGCGGGCCCGGGTGCGTGGCCTCCTCATGGGACGCATCGGCAGCGAGATCGGCGTCGACTCCTGGGCCGCGCACTCGGCGGGCCTGTTCGAGGAGTGCGGCAAGGCGGTCATGTTCCGCCATGCCACCGAACGCTACAGGCCGATGCTCCTCGAAGCGAAGAACGACGAGGAACTGCTCATGATGGAGCACGCCAACATCGGTGTCAGCCACGATGCGCTCGGCGCGGCGCTGTGCGAAAGCTGGGGCCTGGCGCCGCCGGCCGTCGACAGCGTTCGTTACCACGTCATCGTCAACAGCACGCTCGAGTTGCCGATGCACGTGCAGCGACGCTCGATCTGCGCGCTCTCGGCGATGGCGCACGCGCTCATGACCGATCCCGACACGCTCGACGAGGTGGCGCGCAAGGTGGCGCCGCAAGCCGACCTCGACCCGCTCCTGGCGGCACGCGGCGCGCGCCGCGTGCAGGAGCAGATCGAGATGGCGGTCGAGCGCGCCAAGACCGACTAGGGTCGACCGCCCGAAGGCCCCGCTTTCCTGGGCGTCTTTCCCCGTAGTCTCTCTCTTGGCGCAGCCGCGGCGCTGCACTAGCGTGCGAGGACAGCGCACGCCGACGCGGGCGCGAGGATCAGCCGCCATGTCGAATGTCGTTTCCGCGGGGTCGGTCGCCCCCGAAAAGCTCGCCTTGCAGCGTCTCTACCACTGGGAGCGCGAGGCGCCGAACCGCGTGGTGCTGACCCAGCCGCAAGGCGGCGGCGCGGTGCGCGACTTCACATGGGGCGAGGCGATCGGCGAGGCGCGCCGCATGGCCGCGCACCTTCGCTCGCTCGGTTTTCCGCCGGGCAGCCGGATCGGCCTGCTCTCCAAGAACTGCGCGCACTGGCTGCTCGCCGACTTCGCGATCTGGATGGCCGGTCACGTCTCGGTACCGCTCTATCCGACGCTCGCGGCGACGACGATCCGCCACATCCTCGAGCACTCCGAAGCCCGCCTCCTGTTCGTCGGCAAGCTCGACGGCTGGGATGCGATGCGGCCCGGCGTACCCCTTGGGCTGGCCTGCCTCGCCCTGCCGCTGGCGCCACCGAACGACTATGCGAAGTGGGACGCGATCGTCGCCGCCACGCCGCCGCTCCAGGGCAGCCCCGTGCGCGATGGCAACGAGCTCTCGACCATCATGTACACGTCGGGTACGACCGGCGTGCCCAAGGGCGTGATGCACAGCTTCGCGACCTTCGCCTGGGCGCTCGGCGCGGGCCTCGAGCGCGTGCCGTTCGACAGCGACACGCGCATGCTGAGCTACCTGCCGCTCGCCCACGTGGCCGAGCGCGCGCTGATCGAGCACGCCTTGCTGGCGAGCGGCATGCACGTGTTCTTTGCCGAGAGCCTCGACACCTTCACCGCCGACATGCATCGCGCACGGCCGACCGTCTTCTTCTCGGTGCCGCGCCTGTGGGTCAAGTTCCAGCAGGCGGTCGACGCGAAGATGCCGCCGGCCAAGCTGCGCCGGATGCTGAAGATCCCGATCGTCGGCCGGATAGTCGCCAAGAAAGTGCTCGCTGCCCTCGGCCTCGATGCCTGCCGCTTCGCCGCCGGCGGCGCCGCGCCGATGCCGCCCGAGTTGCTGCGCTGGTACGGGCGGCTCGGCCTGCCGATCAGCGAGGTCTACGGCATGACCGAAAACTGCGGTGTCTCGCACGCAACCCTGCCCGGCCTGCCACGGCCCGGCACGGTCGGGCTTGCCTACGAAGGAATCGAAAGCCGGATCGACGCGGCCACCGGCGAGATCCAGATGAAGAGTCCCGGCCTCATGCTCGGCTACTACAAGGAACCGGGCCTGACGAGCGAGGCGATCGACGCCGACGGCTGGCTGCACACCGGCGACAAGGGCGCACTCGACGGCGAGGGCAACCTGCGCATCACGGGTCGCGTCAAGGACCTGTTCAAGACGAGCAAGGGCAAGTACGTGGCGCCGGCACCCATCGAGGATCGGCTGGTCATGAACGGCGCGCTCGAGGCCTGCGTCGTCACCGGCGCCAACCTCGGTCAGCCGCTCGGCATCGTCATGCTCAACGCCGACGCGGCGAAGCGCGCGACCGCGCCGGAAGGCCGCGCCGCACTGGAGAGTTCGCTGGCCGAGCACCTGACGAAGGTCAACGACGCGCTCGATCCGCACGAGCAGCTCGACTGCCTGGTCGTCGTGGCCGAGCCCTGGTCGGTCGAGAACGGCTTCATCACGCCGACTTTCAAGGTCAAGCGCAACCGCATCGAAGAGGTGTACGCGGCACAGTTCGAGCGGTGGATCGGAGCGCACCGCCCTGTCGTCTGGGCCTGAGCCGGCCGGCGCGCACCTTGTTCAGTCGACCTTCGCCCCCGAAGACTTCACCACCTGCGCCCACTTCTTCGCCTCGGCGGCGATGAAGCGGCCGAACTCGTCGGGCGTGTTGCCGCCCGGGATCGCGCCTTGCGCGACGAGCCGCTCCCTGAGTGCGGCTGAAGCAAGCGCCTTCGTCGTTTCCTGCTGCACGCGAGCGACGATGTCGGAGGGCGTGCCGGTCGGCGCCAGCAAGCCGAACCACGAGTTCGCCTCGAAGCCCTTGACCGGGCCGGCCTCGGCGATCGTCGGCACGTCGGGCAAGGCCGCGCTGCGCTGACTGCTCGTCACGGCCAACGCAACGAGCTTGCCGGACTTGATCTGCTGCAGCGACGAGGGCAGGTTGTCGAACATCAGGTCCATCGTGCCGCCAACGAGATCGAGCAGGGCCGGGCCCGAGCCGCGATAGGGAATGTGGACCATGTAGGTTCCGGTCATCGTCTTGAACAGCTCGCCCGACAGGTGGATCGAGGTGCCGTTGCCGCTCGACGCCATGTTGAGCTTGCCCGGGTTGGCGCGGGCGAAGGCGATCAGCGAGCGAACGTCGGTGATCCTGTACGCGGCCGCCTTGGCCGGGTTCATGACCAGCACGTTGGGCACGCCGGCCACCAGCGAGATCGGCGCGAAGTCCTTCGCGGCGTCGTACGGCATCTTTGGATAGAGCGCCGGGTTGATGGCCTGCGTGCCAACCGTTCCCATCAGCAGCGTGTAGCCGTCGGGTGCCGACTTGGCGACGGCGTCGGCGCCGAGATTGCCGCCCGCGCCAGGCTTGTTCTCGACGATGAAGGTCTGGCCGAACGCCTTGCCGAGCTCTGGCGCGAGGGCGCGCGCCAGGATGTCGGTGGTGCCGCCCGGCGCGAACGGAACGACGATGCGCACCGGCCTTGTCGGCCACGGACCGGTCGCTCCTTGGGCGAAGGCAAGCCCGGCGCCGGTGCCGAGGGCGCAGGCGAGCGCGGCGATTCGCAAGCTCTGTCTCATCGGCGTGCCTCCAGCGCAGCAGCGCGTCTCGGGCGCCTCGGGTGCGTAGTGTGGGGCCGATCGGACGCCGATTGTTTCGAGACGGTTTCGAGGCCGTTCCGGCCGTTGCGTCGGCGTGCCACATCGCCAAATTCGCAAGAACTGCAACGTCGGCGGACACGCTCGTTCGTAGTCTGCCGCTTCGGCTCACGAAGCCGCAGCCACGCAACTCTTTCAGGAACGAAACATGTCCAAGACTGGCCAGCTCGCCGCCGCCGTGAAACGCCATCGTCCCGGAGGGCGCCGGATCCTCGTCGCCGCGGTCGCCGCGGCCTTTCCGCTGGCCGCCTGGACGCAGACGCAGCAACTCGAGCGGGTCGAGATCACGGGCTCGTCGATCAAGCGCATTGACGCCGAATCGGCGCTGCCGGTCCAGGTGATCACGCGCGAGCAGATCCAGAAGACAGGCGCTGCCAACGTCGAGCAGCTTCTGCAGACGATCAGCTCGATCTCGAGCTCGGGCGGACTCAATTCGTCGAGCACCGCCGGCGCCACCACCGGTGGCATCTCGGCGATCTCGCTGCACGGCCTGACATCGATTCGCACCCTGGTGCTCCTCAACGGCCGACGCATCGCGCCGTACGGCATCGGCTTCACCAACGACTCCGTATCGGTCGACGTCAACAGCATTCCGCTTGCCGCCATCGAGCGGGTCGAGGTGCTCAAGGACGGAGCCTCGGCCGTGTATGGCTCCGACGCCATCGCCGGCGTCGTCAATTTCATCCTGCGCCAGGACTTCAAGGGCCTGGAGCTCACCGGCGAGTACGGCGACACGACCCAGGGCGGCGCCAGCCTGAAGCGCGCCAGCGGCGTGTTCGGTTTCGGCAACCTCGCCGCCGATCGCTTCAACGTGATGGCGGTCGCGAGCTTTCAGAAGGAAGGCACGCTGCTCGGCGCGCAACGCAACTTTGCCAAGAGCGGCTTCAATTCCATCAACGACACGACCTCGGGCAACACCTTCCCGGCCAACTTCGCCGCCGCCGACGGCTCGTTCGGCTCGCACAACCCGACCGCCGCGACGGGCTGCGTGCCACCGTATTCGGTGTTCGATCCGTTCAAGAACCCGAACGCCTGCCGTTTCGATCCGGCGCCGATCCTCGAGCTGGTGCCGGCGTCGGAGCGGATGAGCTTGTTCGGCTCGGCGAAGTTCGCGATCACGCCCGACGTGCAGGCCTACGCCGAGGCGTCGTACAACCAGAACAAGATCCGCACCATCATCCAGCCGGTGCCGATCTCGGACCAGTTCGCCTTGCCGCCGAACCACCCGCTGTTCAACGTCGCGCCGTACAACGGCGCCTCGACGATCCTCCTGCAGTCGAGCAGCATCTATTACCCGACCGCCTACGTGCAGTCGATCACCGGCGGCGCGACTCCCGACCTGCTGATCCGCTACCGCGCCGCCGGCGCCGGCAACCGCGACCTCACCGACATCTCGCAGGCGCCGCGCTTGGTCGCCGGCGTCAAGGGCGCGGCGGTGGGCTGGGACTTCGACGTCGCCGGCCTGTACAGCGAGAGCAAGCTTCGCGAGCAGGTCAACGGCGGCTTTCCGGCGCTGACCAAGATCCTGCCGATCCTCAACAGCGGCAACGTCAACTTCTTCGGGCCGAGCACGTCGGCTGTGGACGCGGCGCTGCTGGCCACCAATTTCACGGGCGACGCCTTCCACATCAAGTCGTCGCTGACGAGTCTCGCCGCCAAAGCCTCGCGCGACGTGATGAACCTGCCCGCGGGCCCGCTCGGCGTCGCCTTCGGCGCCGAGGGACGCAAGGAAAAGTACGACTTCAGCGCCAGCCCCGAGATCGCCAGCGGCGACATCGCCGGCTACGGCGGCAACCTGCTCGACGTACACAAGTCGCGCAACGTGACCGCCGTGTTCGGCGAAGTCAACGTGCCGGTCGTCAAGACGCTCGAGGCCAACTTCGCGGTCCGCTACGACCACTACGCGGGTGTCGGCAACTCGACGACGCCCAAGGGGAGCCTGCGCTGGCAACCGACGCCGCAGATCCTGCTGCGCACGTCGTTCGGCAAGGGCTTTCGGGCGCCGAGCCTGCAGGACCTCTTCGCCGCCAACACGTCCGGCGTCACGCCCCAGGGCGCGAGCGATCTGTTGCGCTGCCCCTTCACCAATGACCAGACCCACGATTGCGGCACCCAGTTTCCCGTCACCAACGGCGGCAACCCGAACCTGAAGCCGGAGAAGTCGAACAACTTCACCCTCGGCACCGTGCTCGAGCCGATCAACAACGTGTCGGTGGGAATCGATTACTTCCGGGTGCGGCTGTCGGACACGATCGTCCAGGGCCTGGGATCGGCCGTGATCCTGTCGGACCCGGTGAAGTACGCCTCGCTGATCCAGCGCGGCCCGGTCGACCCGAACTTTCCGAACCTGCCCGGGCCGATCACGAACATCCAGCTGACCAACCTGAACCTGGGCATCACCAAGATCTCGGGACTCGACTTCGACGTCAAGTGGCGGATCCCGGCCGGCGACCTCGGCCGCTTCACGGTCTACGGCAGCGCCACCTACTTCAACAGTTTCGACGCATCGAACCTCGACGGCAGCTTCAGCGGCGGGGTCGACCTCACCAACCCGGCGACCGGCGGCATCGTGCCGCGCTTCAGGAGCTACCTCTCGCTCGACTGGACCTACGGTCCGTGGAATGCGAACCTGGCGCAAAGCTTCCAGAAGTCGTACCACGACCTGGCCGGAACCAACGAGGTCGTGCCGCGCCGCGTCGGCTCGTACACCGTTTACGACCTGCAGGGCACGTACACCGGCTTCAAGTCGTGGCGCCTGACGCTGGGCGCGCGCAACCTCTTCGACCGCGACCCGCCCTACTCCAACGCCGGCGGCCAGACCTCGTTCCAGAGTGGCTACGACAACCAGTACGCCGACCCGCGCGGCCGCTTCATCTATGGCAGGGTGACCTACAGCTACCAGTGAAACGATCCGCAAGCGAATGCAACTGCATCTATACTGGGTGCATGGACATCGTCGACCAGCTGGCGCCGCGCGGTTTCGATTGCGTCTGCGGCAACATCCGCATGGCGGCGCGCGCCGTTACCAGCATCTACGACCGGCACCTGCGCGATGCCGGCGTGTCGGCCAGCCAGATGGCAGTGCTCTGGGCGGTGGCCTACGCGTGCGGCCTCTCGGTCAAGGAGCTCGCAGGCCGCATCGCCATGGACGAGACGACGATGATCCGCAACCTGCGCGGCCTGGAGCGGCAGGGATGGGTCTCCCTCGCCGTCGGCACTGACCGCCGCCGCCGCTTGCCGGCGCTGACCGAGAAGGGCCGCGCCGTCTTCGCCGAGGCCTTGCCCCTCTGGAAGAAGGCGCAGCAGGAAGTGGGCGCACTGCTCGACGACAAGCTGAGCGAGACCAATCGCAAGCTCCTCAGGTTGACGCGTGCCATCGCCTGATCGCCCGCAAAAATTTGCCCAAAATGATGTATATGCATTCACCGTCGGGGCCGGCCGCGCTGCAAATGTCGAGTGCGGAGCCGCACGTCCTGGTCTTTCGCACCGCCTTGGACGGCGCCGTCAGCCTGGCTTGGCGCAACCGGCGGGTGCGCGTCGACGAGGACGCCTGGCTGGTCCTCGACGGGCGAGAAGCCTGCTCGGTGCAGATCGAACCGGAAGTCCACACCCGGCTGCTCGTCGTCGCCATCTCCGGTGCCGAGCGCGACGCCGCGTTCGCGGCGCCGTCCGACAGTTCCGCGGCCGACGACGAAGCAGTCCAGATATCCGTCCCTGGCGACTTCAGGTTCGCCGAGAACCTTCGCGCGCGCGACGGTCCGGCCGGCCGGCGCCTGACAGCGATCGCACGCGGCCGCGCCGCGGGCCGTTCGGCCGCGGCCGAGCGCGCCGACCGCATTGCCCTCGTGCAGGACGCGATCGCCGAGGAGATCGAGCTTCGCCGCAAGGCGGCGCGGATCGCCTGCGTCAAGCTGGCGACGCGCGAGCAGCTCCTGCGTCGCATCCTGCTCGCCGCCGATTTCATCGCCAGCCATCACGACGAGCCACTCCTGCTCGACGAGATGGCGCGCGCCGCGAGCCTGTCGCGCTTTCACTTCGTTCGCCTGTTCAGCCTCGTGCTGGGCGAAACGCCGCATGCCTTTCTGCTGCGCAAACGCACGGCAGTCGCGCGCCGCCACCTCGCCTTCGGCAGCGCCTGCAGCGAGGCGGCGACGCGGGCCGGCTTCGGCAGTCGCTCGGCACTGTTCCGCAACCTGCGCAAGGCAAGTCCCGTCACCACCGGCCGGGGAACGTGCTTCCTCTCTGCCTGATCGTCGCCGCCGATACGGGCGCCACCGCGGGCTTCAACCGCGAGTTCGAGCTGCTCGGCTTCAAGCCCTACGCCGTCGAGACCTTCGCCTCGGCCTTCGGCCTGATCCGGCAGTGGCAGTTCGACGCCCTCATCGTCGACGGCGATGGCGACGCCGATGCGCTGCTGCACGCCTTGCCCGAACTGCGTGACCGATGCAACGCGCCGATCGTCCTGGTCTGGAGCGACGTCGGCGAGCGGCGGCAGATCGAAGCGCTGCAGGTCGGTGCCACCGAGGTCATCGTCAAGCCGGCGTCGCCGCGCCTCATCGCCGCCAAGTTGCATCGCCTGGTCGAGATCGCCCGCGAGCGGCCGGCCCCTGGCAGCGAGGAGCGGCGCGCGGTCGTGCGGTTGGGGCCGCTGCGCCTCGATCCGCGCCGCGCCACGGCCAGCGTCGGCGATGCGCCGCTCGCGCTCACCACCGGCGAGTTCGAGCTGTTGCTGCTGCTCGCGTCGCGGCCTGGCGAGTTCGTCCATCGCGACACGATCGCGCGCACGCTCGGCAGCCCGGCAAGCGCCGGCGACGGCCGGCGCAGCGCCGACATGCACATCTGCCGCATCCGCAAGAAGCTGCGTGACGCCGGCGCCAACGCCTTGCGCGTCGAGACGGTCTACGGTCGCGGCTATTGCCTGCGCATCGAGGAAGAAGAAGCGGTCGAACTGTTCGCCGTGCGCCATCCGCAGTGGTGTGCCTGACCCCTCTCTACGGGTAAGCACGCAGCGAGCCGGCGCCCACAATACGGGCGACATGAACGAGACGGTCGTCTTGCCGCTGTGGCTCGCGGTGGTCGTCATGGCCCTGGCCACCTGGGCCGCATACGACAAGCTGCTCATGCCGGCGCTGCGCCGGTTCGTGCGCGGCCGCGTCAACGTCGTCCTCGAGGAAGCGTCGTCCAGGCTGCGCATCGGCGTGCGGCCGTTCCAGCGCACGCGCCGCCAGGTGCTGATCCATCGACTGCTCGGCGATCCCAAGGTGCTCGCTGCCGCGGAGAGCTTCGCCGCCGAGAAGAAGCTCCCGCTGCCGGCGGTGCTCGAGACGATCGAGCACTACGCGCGCGAGATCGTCCCCGCCTTCAACGCCTACGTCTACTTTCGCATCAGCAACTGGATCGGGCGCAAGGTCTCGCGCGGCCTGTACCGGGTTCGCCTGGGCTACGTCGACACCGCGGCGCTGGCCCGCGTGCCGGAGAACGCGACGGTGGTCTTCGTCATGAACCATCGCTCGAACATGGACTACATCCTGGCCAGCCACATCGCCGCCGACCAGGCCGCGCTGTCGTACGCGGTCGGTGAGTGGGCGCGCGTCTGGCCGCTCTCGGCGTTGATCCGCTCGATGGGTGCGTACTTCGTGCGCCGCAATTCCAAGGACGACCTGTACCGCCGCGTCCTCGAGTGCTACATCGCCATGGCGACGCAGGCGGGCGTGCCGCAGGCGGTGTTCCCGGAAGGCCGGCTGACGCGCGACGGCCTGCTCGGCGCGCCGCGGCTCGGCGTCATCGACTACATGCTGCGCGGCTTCCATCTCGAGGGCGAGCGCGACCTCGTCTTCGTGCCGCTCGGCCTGAACTACGACCGGGTTCTGGAGGATCGCACCCAGCTCCTCGAGATCGACCCGGGCGCGCGCAAGCCGAGCCGCTTCTGGGCCGCCTGGAACACGCTCGGCTTCGTCGTCAACAACTTGCGCCTTGTCGGCAAGAGCGGCTGGCGCCGCTTCGGCTACGCCTGCGTGAACTTCGGCGCGCCGGTGTCGATGCGCGACTACTGCGCGGGCCATGGCATCGATTTCCACAAGCTCGATGCGGCCGGGCGCAAGCGCGCGATCGGCGAGCTCGGCAGCCACCTGATGGCGGCGGTCGGCCGTGTCGTGCCGGTATTGCCGGTGCCGCTCGTCGCGGCGGTCTTTCTGGCGAATGGCGAAGCAGGTCTCTCGGAGCTCGAACTGAAGGCGCAGGTCAGCGCGCTGATCGAGCGGCTCGAAGCGGCCGGCGCCCACACCTACGTGCCGCGTCAGGACCTCGACTACGCCGTCGGCGTCGGCCTGCGCATGCTCACGATGCGCCATCTGGTCGAGGAAACGGACGGCCTCTTCACGCCGAGCCGGGTCGAGTTGCCGGTGCTCCGCTACTACGCCAATTCGATCGCGCACTTCCTGCCGCAGGCAGTGCAGGGCGCGATCCCGGACAAAGAAAAAGTGGCCTAGCGGCCGCCTCCAGACGTCCCGAACAAAGACAACTGTTGCGATCCGAAGGCGCGCCGCGCCAGCACGAACGGTCGCTGCGAAGGATGTGCCGGGGCCGCGGGCGGCACGCCGCCGATGCCGAGGCGAAGCAGCGAGGAGGCGCCGCCTCGGGGCGACGCTGCCGGAGAAAGCAAGCGATGCAGCATGTCGTGATTTTTCGGTCGGGGAGGCTCGGGCAACAACTCGTTGCATGCGCCGGATTTCACGCCGGGAGATTGCAACGTTCATGCCACGCCGCGCGGCGTGAAGCGGTTCACGAGTCGATCGGCAAGCATCGCCGCGACAGCGCCGCGTCTCGACAATGTGTGCGCCGGGCGGACCGCGCGCGTCGACTTCGCAAGCAGGCGTTACCGGTACGAAGACCCTCACCCCGACCCTCTCCCGTGGGCGGGAGAGGGAGAAGCGGCGGCCAAGCTTCTAGGCGGCGGCGTAGCCGCGTGGAATCGCCTCGAGCAACCGGCGCGTGTAATCCTGCTGCGGGCGCTCGAGGATCTGCTCGACGCCGGCCTGCTCGACCACCTCGCCGTCCTTCATGACGATGACCTCGTCGGCCATGAAGCGCACGACGGCGAGGTCGTGGCTGATGAAGATGTAGGCGAGGCCGAGCTCGTCCTGCAGGTCCTTGAGCAGGTTGAGCACCTGCGCCTGCACCGAGACGTCGAGCGCGCTCACCGCCTCGTCGAGCACCAGCACCTCGGGCGACACGGTCAGGCAGCGGGCGATCGCCACGCGCTGGCGCTGGCCGCCCGAGAACTCGTGCGGATACTTCTGCATCGCCGTGTCGTCGAGCCCGACCTTGGCGAGCAGGGCGCGGGCGCGCGCCTCGCGGTCGGCGGCGCCGCTGCCGATGCCGTGGATCGTCATCGGCTCGATCAGCGTCTGGCCGATCGTGAAGCGCGGGTTGAGCGAAGCGTAAGGGTTCTGGAAGACGACCTGGATGCGCTTGCGCATCGCCAGCATCTCCGACTTCGACAAGGCGAGCAGGTCGCGGCCGTCGAAGAAGGCCTGGCCGCGCACCGGCCCGCCGTTGGGCTCGTGCAGGCGCAGCAGCGTCAGGCCGAGCGTCGTCTTGCCTGATCCGGACTCGCCGACGACGCCCAGCGTATGGCCGGCGCGCAGCGAGAAGGTGGCGCCCCTGACGGCCTTGAACTCGGTGCGCCCGAACACGCCGCTGCGAATCCAGAAGCTCTTCGTCAGCCCTCTCGCCTCGACGATGACCGGCGCGTCGGGATTCTTCGCCTTCGCCTCGGCCGGCGCATCGCCGATCGCATCGCGGCCGGCGATGTGATCGTCGACGACGCGCAGCCGCGGCGCGCGCTGTTCGAGCGTCGGTCGGCAGGCGAGCAGGGCGCGCGTGTAGGCGTCCTGCGGGTCGGCGAAGATGCCGGCGACGGGACCCTGCTCGCGCACCACGCCGTTGCGCATGACGACGACGTGATCGGCGATCTCGCCGACGACGCCGAGGTCGTGGCTGATGAAGAGCATGCTCATGCGACGGCGTTCCTTCAGGCCGCCGAGC
>JBBRLS010000012.1:0-93785 GCA_038231215.1 Burkholderiales bacterium
CAGCATGTATTCGTAGAGGTCACCCTTGGTGTCGCGGTCCTCCATGGGCACGTGGTCGAGCAGGTCCACCACCTTGGCCAGCAGGGCTGGCGTGGGGATGGTGAAGCGCGCGTCCTTCATGTGGGTGGCGTAGGTGCTGCCATTGCCGCCCAGCGTGCGCAGGAAGGGGAACACGTTCTCGCCCACCACCTGGTGCATCTCGGCCGGCGCGAAGTTCTTGAAGCGCGACCAGCGCAGGTCGTCAAAGCTGCGGCCCTTGGCGTCTTGGCCGGTCGGAAACACGCGGTTTTCCATCGGGCGCTTGAGCGCCAGCGCCTTGCCTTCCTCCAGCGTGTGCGCGTCGTCCAGGCGACGGATGAAGAGCAGATAGGTGATCTGCTCGATCACCTCCATCGGGTTGGAGATGCCGCCGGTCCAGAAGGCATTCCAGATGGCATCGACTTGGCTGCGGAGTTCGCCGGTGAGCATGCGGGGTTCTCGATTTTGAAAGTGAGTTCAGGTGTTAACGACGACGGGCACGGCCGCCTGCGCTGCCACCTGTTGGGCAATGGGGGTGTAGAGGTCCACGTCGGTTTCCGGCGTGCGGATGGAGACGATGAGGCTGTAGCGCGCTGGCAGGTCGTAGCGCTGTTGGGCTGGGCGTGTGCGCCACCAGCCCTTGGCAGGGTAGACGGCGATGAAGCCACGGTTGGCCAGCTCAGCTGCGGCGCCCCGCCAGATGTCTTGGTGCAGCGAGCCACGATGACGTTGTCGGTCCCCAAGAAGCCAGTTCGGGTCCTTGGAATCGGTCGGGTCGCCATCGTCTTCGCGTTCGGCAGCAGCATTGATGCGTGCCACGAAGTCGTCGGTAGTCGCGTCGAGCGGCCGTTGAACATCGAAGCGCAAGCGGTGCGACGGATAGTGGAACTTCGATGTCGTGCCGCGCGCCGACGGGTTGGGCTCGATGAAGTAGGACAGGGTCACCCACAGCTCTACTTTGGTGGCCGGTGGCAGCGAAAGCAATTCCTGCTTTGGCCAAGGCAGCGAGTGGAGATTCATGTCACGGCTGCTGATGGCCTTGCCCGTGATCTTTTGGAACGGGCGCACCATGTCTTCGACCACCAAGGTCAGCGAGTTGCCGGCACTCCACAAGGCCCGCTCAAGGCTCGGTGCTCCCCAGCCGCAATGCCGAATCATTCGCACGTAGTCGGCCTTGCTCGCGTTGCCATTGCCGTTGCCCGGCAAGTAGGCGGCGCGCATGGCGGCCGTCCATTCAGCAGAGTGCACGATGAGCGCTCGAATCGTTTCGGGCCGTAGCGCGGGGTACGCCGCCATCAGCTGCGCAGCCATCCGGGCGCCGAGTGCCGATGCCGCGCTGGTGGCATTTGTCGTCGTGAACAGGCGCTCGAGCGGCAGGTTGTTCGTGGTCAGCAAGTGCAGGCTGGGGATGCCGATGGCGCCGAGCGCATCTTTGCCCACGTTGCCGCCTTCGAACACCACGTCGGGCTTCAAAGGCCACACGGGCTCCCACTTCGCAGACGTGCTGGTGTAAGGGCTGAGGCCGCCCTGTGGCGCTACCGGCAGCGAGCTTTGAGCGTTCGCTTCGGTGATGACGACCTTTTCCGTGAACGCGCCGACAGTGAGTGCATTCCAGGCTTGACCCGGGTCTCGAACGCCATTGGTGCTCAAGCTCGCGGGGTAGTTGTTCCAGGCCTGGGGATCGTCCGTGTTGCCGGCGCACAGAACGAACAGGCGGGGAAACTGCCCGTCGCCGTCGTAGTCACTGGCAAGCCGATCAACCGTGGCAGACCAGGCGGAAGGGCGCCCACGGTCTCGGTCGTCGCTCGATGTCACAGCCGACGTGAAGACGCGGGGGCGAGTCGGAGCGCTGACCTCTGGGCGACCGACTGCCTCGGCAAACAGGTAGCCGTGTTGCCGGGATTCACCGGCATTGGCGCCTTGCTCTGGCGTGAGCTTCACCGACTCCAGGCGATGAGAGCCGAGGAGCGGCCCGTCTGATCCAAGCGCATCCGCCAGATCGCCCAGCACCACCAAGCCAGCCAGGCCAGTGCCATGGTTCGCAGTGTCGTCGACGCCCCAGGCTGGATTGACGGTGTGCAGGTCAGCGCTGGCGATGAAGGGCGACAAAAGGGGATGGCCCCGGTTGACGCCCGAGTCGAGCAGGCACACGCGAGGCGTTGAATCGTCGTCAGGAGCGACCGTCAATCGAGCGAGCGTCTCCTCGGCCCACTGCTGCTGCTCTTGCGGCTCCATGCAGTCGAAGAAGGCAGCCGTTTCCTTTGCGCGCCGCAGTTCGGCGACGCAGTTCAGCGTCATCACCGATGTCGAGAACTGCTGTTGCGAGCCGTACATCAGAACGACCGTCCGCTCAGGGAAGTTGATCTGGTGCTCGCTGACCTGGCACTCGGCGAGGGTGGCCAATTTGCGGAAGTCTGAAACGACCCCATTGCGGTCGCCGCGCACAGGCAACCAGACCTCCCACCAAAAGGCTTCGGCGGTGTCTTGGGGCAGCAAGGCGGGGTCGTCGGTCCACATTGCGCGAACTTCGGCGCGGCGGATGGACGAGATCGTGTTCAGCAGCGCGTGGTGGTCGAAGGAGTCACCGTTGCGCTTCTTGCGGTCGGCCAGATAGTCTTCGACGTATTTCTCGAAATGATCGAGCTTCCCGTCAGGGACAAAGACGTTGGCGTACGTCGTACCGGCTTCCGTGCGGACGCTCAACACTTCGATCTTCTTACGTGCGTCCTTCCCGACTTCGCTGCCGAGGCTTTCGAATGCCAGGGCAACGTCAGGCATGCCCGCAAACTGAACTTGAAGGCCCAAGCCGCTTTCGAGCCCCTGCTCCTGCTGGGCAGCCACCACCTGCTGCGCAACTGGCTTCAAAGCGACCAGCTGGGTTTTGAGAGATGTGCCGTGTTGAGCGCGGTCGAGCGCCGGGACTTCGGGTGTGCCGCCGCCGCCAAGCGAAGGCGCCGTGAATGCCTGCGCCGCCGACGTGTTCGTCAGAACGAGATGGGGGCGTCTATCTTGTGGTTGATCCGGCATGGCTGGACGAGTGCTTTGTGTTTTGTGCCAGCTTTGCACTGATGAGGCGGCGCTCCTCTAACGCTCGCCTCAGCTCGGCTGGTTGCACTTTCGTCTGGTCGTGCAGGATCGCGTCCTTGATGGCGGCGTCGACTGCACGACAAATCTCGGCATGGCTCAGCCCTTCGGCCTGACCAAGTAGCGCGTCCTTTCGGAACGGCTTGGGTGCGAAGAAACCCAGGCGCGAGCGAATCAAATTCGTGGCTTGCGCTGGCGATGGAAGGTGGTACTCCACCACATCGTCGAACCGCCTGAAAAGGGCGTAGTCAAGAACATCGCCGTGGTTTGTCGCGGCGATGATCAGGCTGTTCGATGTGTCCTGCTCGATCATCTGCAGGAAACTGTTCAGCACGCGGCGAATTTCGCCCACGTCATTTGCCATCCCGCGCTGCGAACCGATGGCGTCGAATTCATCGAAAAAATATACGCCTCGAATGTCGGTGACCGCATCGAACACCTGGCGAAGTTTTGAAGCCGTTTCGCCCATGAACTTTGTAATGAGGGAATCGAGCCGAACCAGGAACAGCGGGATACCCAGTTCTCCGGCCAAGGCGGAAGCGGTCATGGTCTTGCCCGTGCCGGGGGGACCGACGAGCAGCAGTTTGCGGCGCGGCGCCAAGCCATGTTCCTTGATGCGCGCCAACTGGCGCTGCTCCTTGAGCACGCGCTGAAGCTGGTTCGAAGCTACTTCGTCCAGCACCATGTCGCCCAGCCGGTTGGCAGGGTGGGACACCTTCAGCAAGCTGGCCAACTCGCCGCGCGGCTTGTTAGCACTGCCGATGGCGACCAGCTTGCCTGACGCGTCTCGACCAACGCGCGCCTTGGCGGCGTCGATCATCTCGCGCAGTTCTTCGGCGAGCTTGCCATGTCCCAACTTCGCTTCATGCGCGGCAACCTGCATCGCGACGGACAAGAACTGACCATCATCGCGACTGATGTGCGACTTGATGAGCGCCTTGAGTTGGTCGGAGCTGGCCACGAGAGGGTCACATTGGCGGATTGGTCATGGGACTATTTTGCCTGCTTACGCTTCTGCTTACCGCATGGGTCAGCCCTTAGCCGACGGCCGGAAAAGAGGGCTAGATCGAGTCACTGCGCATGGTCTGCGCTTCCAGCGCAGCCTCCAGGCGAGCACCGTCAAGCCTTCGCCACCGCGACCTCCCCCAACCGAGTCGTATACCGCGGCGACCTACGCTCCTGCCTCGACGCATTCGCACTCCGCGCACTCCCGCCCTTCTTCGCTGCGCTCGCAATGCTCACCGCATCCAACCCGAACCTCTCATTCAGCGCGTCCACCGTCGCCATCAGATCCCTCCGCCCATCCGGTTGCACCACAAGCTCCGGCTCGTCGAACAGCTCCAGGCAGCCCTGCTGCTCCCGCTTCTCGCTCTGCAACTCCACCAGCATCACCCCCGCCTTCGCGTATCGATACCCCGGCCGATAGATCCCACGCAGCGCCGTGACCGCCGCATTCACCAGCGCACGCGTGTCGGCGGTAGGCCGCGGCAAGGGCAGGGTGGCCGTCGGCGCGTGCTGGCGATCGTTCCTCCGATACGGGCTGGTCGCGATGAACACCTGCACCGCGCCGCACGCGCCTTGCTGCGCGCGCAATCGCCTCGCCACGCGGGTGGCGAAGCCGCTCACCACCTCCACGAGCTCCGGCAGATCCGTCACCGGGTTGCCGAACGATCGCGAGCACAGGATCTGCTGCCGGGCCGGCGGGTCGTCGTCGACCTCCGGGCAGGGCGTGCCCTGCAGCTCGCGCACGGTCTTCTGCATGACGATGCTGAACTGCCGGCCCAGGGTGGCGGCGTCGGCACGCTTCAGGTCGAGCACGGTGCGAATGCCCATGTCGTGCAGCTTCGGCGCGGTCTTGCGGCCGATGCCCCAGACGTCGCCGACGTCGGTGCGGCGCATCACCTCGTCGAGCTCGTGCGGACCGAGCGTTCCGAAATCGCAGACCTGCGCCAACTCCCGCGCGTAGCTCCCCGGCTTGCGCTCGGCCATCTTGGCCACGTGGTTGGCCAGCTTGGCCAGGGTCTTGGTCGGCGCGAAGCCGACGCTGGTGGGCAGCCCTAACCATCGCAGCACCTGGCGACGCAGCTCGCGGCCCGTGGCGACACGATCGCCCGGCATGCCGTCGAAGTCGAGGAAGCACTCGTCGATGCTGTAGATCTCCTGCCGCGGCGCGTAGGCGGCAGCGAGGGCCATCATGCGGCTCGACATGTCGCCGTAGAGCTCGAAGTTGGCAGAGAGGGCGAGCAGGCCGGCGCTGCGCGCCAGGTGCTTGACCTCGAACCACGGCTGGGCCATCTTCACGCCCAGAGCCTTGGCCTCGTCGCTGCGGGCGATGCACGCGCCGTCGTTGTTGGAGAGCACGACCACGGGCTTGCCGATCAGCGCCGGGCGAAACACGCGCTCGCAGCTGACGTACATGTTGTTCACGTCGACCAGCGCGAACATGGGTCGGACCTACATCGAGACCTGCTTCACCACGTGCGTGACGACGCCCCAGATGTCGAAGGCGTCATCTGCGTCGCCGGCCCACACGTCGGCCACCGAAGGGTCGGTGGCCTGCAGGCCGAGCGCTTCGCCGCTCTTGCAGAGGCGCCGGCAGAGAAACTCGTCGTGCCGCACGGCGATCACCACCTGTCCGTGGCCGGCCTCGAGGGCGCGGTCCACCAGGGCGAGATCACCGTCGTCGATGCCGGCCTCGCGCATGGCCGAGCCCGCGATGCGCACGAGAAAGGCCGCCTCGGGGTGGAGGATCAGGATCTCGTTGAGGTCGAGCCGGCCAAAGCCGCTCTCGCCCGCCGCGGAGCCGAAGGTGAGCGCGACGCGCGAGCGCGGCGCGGCCGACGAGGTGGTGCGGCTCTCACGCAGCATTCAGAACCACGACCACACGCGCCGCATCCAGCGGGGCAGGTGATTCGGGCTCGGGGTGTAGGTGTAGCGGGGCGAGGCGTGGTGCATGTCGGTCTCCTGCGAGCGGCTACTGTACATAACACCAGTATCGTCCGCAAGAGGCCCGAACGCTACTTGCGCGTGTAGATCTGGTCGAACACGCCGCCGTCGGCGAAGTGCGTCTTCTGCGCCTTCGCCCAGCCGCCGAAGGTGTCGTCGATGGTGAAGAGCGCGATCTTCGGGAACTGCGCGGCGTGCTTCGCTGCGACCTGCGCATCGATCGGCCGGTAGAAGTTGCGCGCCGCGATCTCCTGGCCTTCGGGCGTGTAGAGGTACTCGAGGTAGGCCTGGGCGAGGGCGCGCGTGCCGTGCCGGTCGACCGTCTTGTCGACCACCGCGACCGGCGGCTCGGCCAGGATCGAGACCGGCGGGTAGACGATCTCGAACTTGTCGGCGCCGAACTCCTTGCGCGACAGCCGGGCCTCGTTTTCCCAGGCGAGCAGCACGTCGCCGACGCCGCGCTCGGCGAAGGTCACGGTCGAACCGCGCGCGCCGGAGTCGAGCACGGGCACGTTGGAGAACAGCCTGGCCATGAAGTCTTTCGCCTTCGCGTCGTTGCCGCCGGGTTGCTTCAAGGCGAAGCCGTAGGCCGCGAGGTAGCCCCAGCGCGCGCCGCCCGAGGTCTTGGGATTGGCGGTGATGACCGAGACGCCGGGCTTGACCAGGTCGTCCCAGTTGCGGATGCCTTTCGGGTTGCCCTTGCGCACGACGAAGACGTAGGTCGAGGTGTAGGGCGAGCTGTTGTGCGGCAGGCGCGTCTGCCAGTCGGGCGAAAGCAGCCTGGCGCGCGCGGCGATCTCGTCGATGTCGTAAGCGAGCGCCAGGGTGACGACGTCGGCCTCGAGGCCGTCGATCACCGAGCGGGCCTGCTTGCCGGAGCCGCCGTGCGACGACTTGACCGAGACGGTGTCGCCGGTCTTCGCCTTCCAGTACTTCGCGAAGGCGGCGTTGTATTCCTGGTAGAGCTCGCGCGTCGGGTCGTAGGAGACGTTGAGAAGGGTCACTTCCCTGGCCACGGCCGCCAGAGGCAAGGCAGCGGCCAGCGAGACGATGAGCGCGGCGCGGCGGGAAAGAAAGGGCATGACGATCCAGATCGGCTGGAGAAGGGGCGCGAGCTTAATGAGGCAGGCTCGCGCCGCCAACGACGCGATTCGATGATCCATATGCACTTCTTACCGGATCGTCTATCGGCATGAAAAGCAAGTCGTTGCCCGAGGCGCGCGCATTGCCTACAGTCTCGGCCTCCATGGGAATCGACCTTCACGCGTCCGAGCCGATCGAAAGCGAGCTCGCCGAGCGCCTCCGCGCGATCGCCACCCGCCACGCCCGGCCGGTCCTGGCTTCGAGCCTGGGCGCCGAGGACATGGTGTTGCTCGACGCGATCGCCCGGGCCGATGTGGCGATCGACGTCTTCGTCATCGACACCGGCCGCCTGCACGACGAGACGCTGCAGCTTCTCGAAACGGCGCGCCTTCGCTACGGCCGCGCCATCGAGGTGTTTCGCCCGCTCGAGGCAAGCGTCGAGGGCTTCGTCCGCGACCATGGCCTGAACGGCTTCTACGATGGAGTCGCCGAGCGGCATCTCTGCTGCGGCATCCGCAAGGTCGAGCCGCTGGCGCGTGCGCTTGCCGGTCGCGATGCATGGCTCACGGGACAGCGCCGCGCCCAGGGTCCGGAGCGCGCGTCCCTGGCGCTCGAAGAGACCGATCTCGACCGCGGCATCGCCAAGTACAACCCGCTCGTCGACTGGTCCGACGAAGCGCTCTGGGGCTACGTCGAGCGTCACGACGTGCCGGTCAACGCGCTGCATGCGCGTGGCTACCCCTCGATCGGCTGCGAGCCCTGCACGCGCGCCATCCGCCCCGGCGAAGACGCGCGCGCTGGCCGCTGGTGGTGGGAGCGCGGCACGGCCAAGGAATGCGGCCTGCACCCGCCGGCGATCGTCGTCGAGCACACGACATCCAATGTCGCATCGACCGTGTCGGCTTCGGGAGCCGCCTGATGAACGCCGCTTCGGCCCCGATAGCCGCACCGGCCAGCACCGCCCGTCTCGACCATCTCGACTGGCTCGAGTCCGAGGCGATCTTCATCCTGCGCGAGGTGGCGGCGCAATGCGCCAGGCCGGCGCTGCTCTTCTCCGGCGGCAAGGACAGCGTCGTGCTGCTGCGCCTCGCCGAGAAGGCGTTTCGCCCGCAGCGCTTCGGCTTTCCGCTGCTGCACATCGACACCGGCCACAACTTTCCCGAAGTGATCGCCTTCCGCGATGCGCGTGCCGCCGAGCTCGGCGAGCGGCTGCTCGTGCGCACCGTCGATGACTCGATCCGGCGCGGCACGGTGCGCCTTCGCGACGAGCTCGATTCGCGCAACGCCGTCCAATCGGTGACCCTGCTCGAAGCGATCGACGAGTTGAAGTTCGACGCCCTCATCGGCGGCGCGCGGCGCGACGAGGAAAAGGCGCGCGCCAAGGAGCGCGTCTTCTCGTTTCGCGACAGCTTCGGCCAGTGGGACCCCAAGCAGCAGCGTCCCGAGTGCTGGGACCTGTACAACGCGCACCTGCATCCGGGCGAGCACCTGCGCGTGTTCCCGATCTCGAACTGGACCGAGCTCGACGTCTGGCAGTACATCGAGCGCGAGCGTCTCGCCTTGCCGAGCCTCTACTTCGCGCACGAGCGCGAGGTCGTGCGTCGCGCCGGCCTGCTCGTGCCGGTCACGCTGCTGACGCCGCCGAAGGCCGACGAAACGGTCGAGACCGTGTCGGTGCGCTTTCGCACCGTCGGCGACATCAGCTGCACCTGCCCGGTCGAGAGCACGGCGACAACGCTGGCATCGATCATCGTCGAGACGGCGGGCGCCGACGTCACCGAGCGCGGCGCGACGCGCATGGACGACCAGACCTCCGAAGCCTCCATGGAACGGCGCAAGCGCGAGGGCTATTTCTGATGACGGCAAGGCTCCCCGACGCCGCGCTCGAAGACCGCGGCGTCCTTCGCTTCATCACCGCCGGCAGCGTCGACGATGGCAAGAGCACGCTGATCGGGCGGCTGCTCTACGACAGCCGCGGCATCCTCAAGGATCAGCTCGCGGCGCTTGCCCGCGCAGCCGAGCGCAGGCCCGGTGCCGACGCGTCGCTCGGCCCGGCGCCCATCGACCTTTCGCTGCTGACCGACGGCTTGGAGGCCGAGCGCGAGCAGGGCATCACGATCGACGTCGCGTATCGCTACTTCGCGACGGCGCGGCGCAAGTTCATCATCGCCGACACGCCGGGCCACGAGCAGTACACGCGCAACATGGTGACCGGCGCGACCACCGCCGACGCCGCCGTGATCCTCGTCGACGCGACACGCGTGCACGGCGGCGAGCTGCTCGCGCAGACGCGGCGCCACGCCGCGCTCGTGCATCTGCTCGGCGTTCGTCACGTCGCCGTCGCCGTCAACAAGATGGACCGGCTCGACTTTTCGCAATCGGCCTTCGACGCCATCGTCGCCGCCTACGCGACGCTGGCCGAGCGACTCGGCGCCGGCGCCTTCACGGCGTTTCCGGTGTCTGCGCTCGAAGGCGACAACATCGTTTCGGCGAGCCATCGCGCGCCCTGGTACGCAGGTCCGACCTTGCTCGAGTGGCTGGAGAACGTGCCCAGCACGTTCGACGAGGCCGATGCTGCGACGGCGCCGCTTCGCTTCGCCGTGCAGCTCGCCTTGCGCGGCTTCGAAGCCGGCGCGGGCGGCGCGCGCGGCTATGCCGGGCGCATCGCCAGCGGGCGCGTCCACGTCGGCCAGTCCATCGTCGTCCAGCCGGGCGGCGCGAGCGCGAAGATCGCGTCGATCGAGACCTACGACGGGCCGCTCGAAGAGGCGCATGCGGGACGTTCTGTGTCCCTGCGCCTGGACCGCGAGCTCGACGTCTCGCGCGGCGACTGGATCGTCGCCGAGGAAGCGCAGGCGCCGCTCGCGCGTCGCATGCAGGCCGACCTCGCCTGGCTCGACGACGAGCCGGCCGCACCCGGCCGCAAGTACTGGCTGCGTCACGGCACGCGCAATGTCGCGGCGCGCGTGCGTCGCGTCGAGCGCGTGCTCGACCTGGGCGCGGTCGAGTGGAAGGAAGCCTCGTCGCCCGTCCTCGCCCTGGCCCGCAACGACATCGCCCGCGTCGAGATCGAGATGCAGCAGGCAATCCCGTTCGATGCCTACGAGGATGTTCGTGCCGGCGGTGCCTTCGTGCTTGTCGACACGGTCAGCCACCGCACGGTCGCGGCCGGCATGATCCGCGGCGCGGCCACCGGCTGATCCGTCGGCGCCCGCCGGGACGCCGCATCGCCCCACCGCGTTCCGCTATCTCGCTCCCGCTGCTTCGAGCAGGCGGGCGATCTCGGTGAAGCCTCCATCGCGCGCCAGGTGCAGCGGCGTCCGGCCCGCGCGGTCGGTGAGCGCGGTGCTCGCGCCGGCCTTCAGCAAGGCAGCGACAACCCCCTGGTGGCGCGTCCGGCCGTCGCCGAGGATCACCGCCTCGATCAGCGCCGTCCAGTGCAGGTTGTTGACGTGGTCGAGCGGCGCGCCGGCGGCGATCAACTGGCGAACCACGCCGTCGTGGCCGAGGTGCGCGGCGGCGATGAGGGCGGTGCCGTCGTAGCGGCTGGTCACGAGCCTGGCGCTGGCGCCGAGATCGAGCAGGATGCGCAGCGTCTCCTCGTCGTCGGCGACGGCGGCGATCGTCACCGCGTCGTAGCGCTCGTCGTCGAGGGCCGCGGTGTCGGCACCGGCCCGGACCAATGCCCGGATCGCCCCTCGCTGCCGCGCAAAGGTCGCGACGTGCAGCGGCGTGCGGCCGTGGTCGTCACGGGACGCGAGCGTCGCCCCCGCGGAGGCGAGTTGCTCGATCGCCGCGACGTCGCCGCGCTGTGCGGCAGCGTGCAGGCCGCGATAGGAGGCGATCTCGGAAGGCGAGGGCGCAATCTGGGCGGCGCCCGGCAGAGGCAGCAGCAACGCCGCCCAAAGCAGCGAGGCACGGCGAACCCGGTGGCAGGCGTCGACGCGCTGCGCGAACTGCATCGCTACGACGGCAGGAAGTCGACCGGGTAGCTCACCACCATCTCGTTGACGTCCTTGGCGCCGAAGTCGAACTGGCGGATTCGCGCCAGCAACTTCGCTTCGAGCTCCGGCGTCTTCAGGTCGCTCGATTCGATCCGGCAGGACAAGACGCTACCGTCGGGGGCGATGGTGAGCTTGAGCACGACCTTGCCCTGCAAACCGGGCTCTTCGCGAAGCGCCCGGTTGTAGATCGCGTAGATCGAGCCCTTGTTGCGCTCGAAGACGAGTCGCACGTCCTCGATCGAGCGCGAGGCCTTGCCGCCGCCGCCGCGCGTCACGTTGCCGCCGGCGCCGTTGCCGCCCGGGCCGCCGGAGCCGCCGATGCCGCTGCCGTTGCCGTCGCCGCGCCCGCGCGCGCCGCCGCCGCCCGCACCGCCGCCGCCGCCGCCGCCGATCACGCCTTCGACAAGAGTCAGCGAGCGCCCGGCGAGGCCGCCGCCGCCGGTGTTCTTGCTGTACGCGGCGGTGTTGATGCCGCCGCTGCCGCCGGTCGCGTTCGAGGTGATGAGATTGCGCGTCGGGATGCCTGCTTCGTTGCCCGCGCCGACGCCCACGCCGACGCTCGTGCCGACGCCCGGGCCTTGCTTGATCTCCTTCATCTGCACCGCGACCGGCGCGCCATGCAGCTCCTGCAACTCGTCCTTCATCGCCAGGAGGCCGATGCCGGCGGCCTTGCGCCGCGCCGCGTCGACTTCGCCGGGCGGCTTGTCCGGCACCGGCACGCGCGCTTCGGGAACCACCGCTTCCTTGTTCAGCGCCACCTTGGCCGGAGCCGAGGGCTTGCGCGCCGCGGGCTTCTCCGGCTCGGGCTTCTTGCTCGCGACTTCGCGTTCGATCTGCTTGGTCGCCTCGGCCTTGGGCTTGACGACGACCGGCGGCGGCGGCGGAACGACCGCCTGCTCGATGAGCAGCTTGGCCATCGGCGCCGAGAGCTCCTGCGGCTGCGTGCGATCGGCCTGGTGCACGGGCAGCCATGGCATGGCGATGAAGAGCACGGCGCACAGCAGCAACACGCGCTGCGTGATGCGGCGGAAGCGGATCTCGTCGTCGGCCGCAAAGGTCCAGGGCAGGACCGGCGCGCGGAACGAAACCATCGTCGCTGAAGCGGCGCTCATGCTTCCAGCCTTTGCCGCACCGCGAACGACACGTCGCTGAAGTTCGCGCGCGCGCCGGTGAACATGATCTTGCGCAGCAGGCGGTACGGGATGTCCTTGTCGCCCATGATGGTCATGCGCTTGCTGTCGGCCTCGTTCTCCTTGCGGATCACCTGCCGGCCGGCCTGCAGCTCGAGCTCGGCGCGCAGCGGCTCGATCATGTCGCCTTCGCTGGCGAGTGCGTCGACGACCGAGGCGACCTTGCGCCCGCCGACCAGGATCTCGGTGCCGCTGACGACGACGACCACGGTCTCGCGCGGCGCCTTCTCGGCCACCGACTCGGGCAGCCGCACCGCCTTCGGGCTGGGCAGGGTCTCGACGCCGCCGGAGTTCGAGAGCAGGAAGAAGATGAGGATGGTGAACACGTCGATCAGCGAGACGAGGTTCATGTCGACCATCGTCTTGTTGCGGCCCTTGTGCTCGGCTCGGCGCTCGCGCGGAGTGAGCTTCATGGCCTGGCCGCCGCGGTCTGCACGATCGGCGCGTCGCCGATCGAGATGTTGGGGAAGAAGTCGGCCTTCACCACCGCCGTGCCGTTGGCGACGTGACCGGAGCGCACCGCGTCCATCACCTTGATGAGCGTGTCGTACGAGGTGTTGGGCTCGGCCAGCACGGTCGCCTCGAGCTTGTCGGGAAACTTCGACTTGATCATGTGCATTGCCGCCGAGAGCGTGCGCACGTCGGGGCCGTTCGCGTCGTTCGGGATCGGGTCCATGAGCTGGCCGCCGAGCTGGTCGTTCACCTCGACCGTCTTGGGCCGGATGATGACCTCGAGCTTCAGGTCATCGGCCTTCAGGTCGCGCAGCTTCTCCGACGACTGCGCCGGCAGGCTGAGGTCGACCACCGCCAGGCGCGTGAACACCGCCGTCGACAGCAGGAACGGCACCAGCACCACGATCAGGTTGATGAACGCGGTGATCTCGAGATGGGCCGGCGTCTTGCGCAGGCGGCGAACTCTCATGCTGACTCCAGGTACCGGGCCTTCCGCCGGGCCGCCCCAAGGAAGGACCGCGCCCCCTCGGGGGGCAGCGAGCAGATGCGAGCGTGGGGGCTCACGTTTTTGCCGCGCGTTCGGCGCCGATGCGCTGAACGAGGTTGAGGAAGCTGATCTTGGCGCCCTCGAGGCCGTCGACGATCTCGCTCGTCTTCGCCTGCAGGAAGGCGTGGATGAGCAGGAAGGGAATGGCGACCATCAGCGCGAACGCCGTGTTGTTCATGGCGATCGAGATCGAGGCCGACAGCATCTCGGCCTTCTCGGCCGGATTGACCTGCGCCACTGCCGTGAAGCCCTTGATCAGGCCGATGATGGTGCCGAGCAGCCCGACCAGCGTGATGACGTTGGCGAAGGTGGCGATGTAGTGCGTGCGCTTCTCGAGGCGCGGCACGATCTCCATCATTCCTTCTTCCATCGCCGCGTCGAAGTCCTCGCGACGACCCGGGCTCTGCATGCGCGTCAGCCCGTAGTTGACGATCTTGCCGACCGCCGCGTCGGAGTGCGAGGTGACGCCCTGCACGTCCTTGAACTGGCCCTTCTGCAACATCGGCAGCACTTCGGCCCAGACCTTGCGGTTCTGGCTTCGCGCCTTGGTGAGGAAGACGAAGCGCTCGATCGCGATGGCCACGCCGAGCGCCATGATGAGCGCGCTCGGGTAGATGAACAAGCCGCAATCCTGGAAGAACTTGACGACCGTGCTGAAGGCATCCATGAGCAATCTCCGATGAAAACGATGAATCCGGTGGAAAGAAGTGAGGGCTATTTGGTGGCGGGCTTGGCGGCCGGTGCCGGTGCGCGCGCCTGCGCCTGCGCGTCGTACTGCACCTGGCGGCGGAACACGTCGCGGTCGACCGGCGCGAGCGCCTCGTCGAGCACGCTCACGGGCGGCCGGCCGTTCAGGTCGCCGGGAATGGGCTTCTTCCAGGGCACGATGTAGAGCACCTTCGGCAACTCGCGGTTGCCGATGATCTGGGTGCGGTCGAGGTCGGCGCGGTCTTGCGTCGGCGCAGAGGCGGCGGGCGCCTCGGCAGGTGCCTTCGCGGGCGCGGCGAATGCGCCGACGCTGCAGCACAGGGCCAGAGCCACGCAGGGCACGGCGATCGTCGGGCAATGCGGCTTCATTCCTTCTCCTTCCGGCTCACGGTGATCGGCGCGGGCTTCCGGTTCTTGAGGTCGGCCACCCATTTGGTTACGGTTGCGTCGCCGCTCGGCGAGAGCAGGAGGTAGCGGCTGTAGAGCTCGAGCGCGCGTTGGCCGTCGCCGAGGTAGAGGTCGTAGAGGATTCCGAGGTTGAGCGTCGAGGCGGCGTAGTTGGGGTCGAGGGCGATCGCCTTGTCGTAGGCGTCGCGAGCCTTCTTGAAGTGGCCGAGCAGGCGGTAGGTGACGCCGAGCTGGTTCCAGTACACGGGCTGGCGCGGGCTGAGGCGCACCGCGGTCTCGAGCTCGGCCGCGGCTTCGGGCAGCTTGCCAGCCTGGCGATAGATCAGGCCGAGGTTGGCGTGCGGGCCGCCGAGTTCGGGATGAGCCAGCGACAGGTTGCGAAAGCCGCGCTCGGCATCGGCGTTCTGGCCGGCACGCAGGGCACGCGATGCGTCGTCGAAGGCGCGCTGCGATTCGGCGCTGACAGGGACGTCGGCAGGCGCGGCGGTCGAGATGGCGACCGCGGCGGGAGCCGATGCTGCCGCCGCCGGTGCGGCCCGCGGCGTGCCAGCATTGGTGGCGACTGCAGGCGCCGGCGCGCTCGTCGACGGCAGGATGGCATCGCGCACCGCCTTGATCGGCTCCATCACCGTCGAGCATCCGGCCGCGCCGACGATCAGCATGGCGGCGGCGAAGCGAAAGGCCAGATCAGCGGATCGCATCGACCACTCCTTCGACGCGTTCGAGCTTGCCATAGCGCACCGGTCGCAGCTCGCGCAAGGCGTCGAAGCTGCTCTGCACCCACTTGTCGTAGACGCCGGCCGCGGCGCGTCGCGCGTTGACCTCGTGCAGCTCGGTCGCCTTTTCCTCGAAGGGGAAGGCCTGCTCCTCGAGCAGCACGTTGTACTGCTCGAGCTCGACCTTGCTCAGCTTCTTGGGCCGCTCCGAGCTCATCATCGCCTTGCCCATGTCGCGATAGACCGTGGCGATGCGGTAGGTCGCCGCGGTCGAGACATCGGCCACGCCGTAGTCGGCGGCGACGGCATAGGCCTTGAGCGCCTCTTCCATCTTCGTCTTCTTGAGCCGGAGCTGACGCTGCAGCGGCTCGACGAGGGCGACCTTGCGGTACTCGGCGGCGACCGGTTCGGCCATCGACAGCGCGGCGGTCGCGCCGAGGTAGCGGGTGCGGTCGGTGCGCGCGCCGCCGCCGTTCTGGTCGGCGTTGAAGATGTCCTTCATGAGCGCGGTTTCGCGCGCCGGATTGCCGTCGTCCCTGGCGATCTTCGCGAGCCGCCAGCGCGCCTCGACCGCCGGCTCGAGCGGCTGCGGGTTCTTCGTCAGGTAGCGCTCGTAGGCCTTGGCCGCCGACGGGCGCGCGCCCGCCTTCTCGTAGTACTCGGCGGCTTGCCAGAGCGCGTCGCGACCGATCTTCGGGTCGGTGCTGCTCGCCGAGAGCCGCTCGAACTCGCCTGCCGCGCCGGCCCACTGGCCCTTCTCGACGTAGGCGACGGCGAGCTTGCCGCTGACCTCGCCTTGCAGCGGGTGGTTGGGGAAGCGCTGGCGAAAGTCCTCGAGCGTGCGCGTCGCGCCGTCCCAGTCCTTGAGCGCGATCAGCGACGCGGCGGCGTCGTACTGCGCGTTGGCGCGGATGCTCGACTGCGGCGCAACGGTACCGACGCGCGCGAAGTGGCCGACGGCCTCGCGCGTCTGGCCGGCGGCGCGTGCCTGCTCGCCCTGCTTGTAGATCGACGCCGCCTGGCGCTCGACGAGGTCCTTGCGCGCCGCGTCCTTCTCTGGCGTGAGCTTCAACACCTCGGCATAGCCCTTCTCGGCGCGATCGAACGCATTGCCCTCGAAGGCGGTGTGCGCGAGCACGGTCCAGGCGACGCGGCGCTGCGCGTCGCCGGCCGGCGGCTGCAGGTCGAGGACGCGCTGCGCGACCGTCGCTGCCTGATCGCCATCGTGCAGCACGTAGAGCTTCTCGGCGGCATCGGCGAGCACCGGGCCGGCGCGCACGTCGGTCGGATAGGCGGTGGCAAAACGCAGCGCACTGGCGACACTGGTCTTCTGCAGTGCCGGCACTTCGGCGGCGGGCGCCTTCTTCTGCTGCTGCGCGTAGGCCAGCAGGGCGGCATAGCCGGCGTCGGCGCTCTTCGCGTGCGCCGCGTAGCCGTAGGCCGTCTTCTCGTACTCGACGCTCGCTTCGGCGAAGCGCGCGTCCTCGAACAGCAGCTCGGCGAGCAGGAAGTTGTTCTGCGCCGCGGCCGGATCCTTGGGGAAGGACTCGAGGTACTCGCGGTACCAGCGCACCGCCTCCTGGTAGTCGGCCGTCGCCTTGCTCTTCTGCGCACTCGCGTGATAGTGGCGGGCCAGCTCGGCGAGGTGCGTCTTGACGAGCGGCTGGGCGCGCTCCCAGCCCTCCGGGTTGGCGGCGCGGAACTCGCCGCGCAGGCCGTAGCGCGCGACGTATTCCTTCTTCGCCTCGAGCGCCTGGACGGCGAAGCCGGTGCGCTCGTAGATCTCGATGACGCGCGCCTGCAGCACCGGCGCCTGCGCATGCAGCGGATGCAGCCGGGCGAACAGGCCGAAGGTGTCGGCCGCGTCCTTGGTGCGTTCCTGCCGGATGTAGAGCTCGCCGAGTTGTTCGTAGACACGGAAGTCGTAGCTCTGCCGCGCCGGCGAGTCGATGTACTCCGGGATGCTCTCGGCGCCTTTCAGGTTGGCCAGGCTGATGCTCGTGACGCGAAAGGTGTCCTCGACCAACTCGCGGTCGGGGCGCGACAGGCCGGCCAGCGTCTCGATGCCGCCTTCGCCTTTCTTGAAGGCGACCTTCAGGTCGAGCACGGCGAAGAACGAGCGCAGGCCGTCGTCGAGGCGCGCCTGCTTGAACTGCGACCAGCCTTGCATGTAGAGAGAGCGGTCGTGGTACGGCCCGCCCGGGCCGCCGGCGAGCACGGTGGCGAACGCCTTCTCGGCACCGGGATAGTCCTTGGCCGTGAAGAGCAGCTCGCCGCGCCGGAACTGCGCCTCGTCGCGAAAGCGGTTCAGCGGATAGTCCTTGACCAGCCGGTCGAGCGTCTTCAGGGCCGTGCCGAGATCGCCGCCCTGTTCATAGGCGCGGGACAGCTGGTAGAGCACACGGTCGTTGCCGGGGTCGTTGGGATAGGTCTTCAGGTAGTCCTGGTAGCGCGCGATTGCGACCTTGTAGTCGGGCCCGTCGTTCGACGTGCCGGTGGCGCTCTTGTTGTCGGCGAGGTCCATCTCGAGGTCGCCGATGCGGCGCATCGCCTCGGCGCGCTGCGGCGCCTTGGGCGAGATGTCGAGGAACTTGCGATAGGCGTCGATCGCCTGCACTTCGTTGACGGCGACGTTGCGGTCCTTCTCGACCGCAACATCGCGGCCCGCCAGTGTCTTCAGCGTCGGCTCGTTGTCGGGCGTTCCCTTGGGGCCGTTGCGAAAGAACGAAAAGGAAAACATCGAGCACGCGGAAAGCAGGCTCGCCGCGCAGAGCACTGCGCCCAGGGCAAGCAGCCGGCGGCCCGGCGCGCGCTCAGGGCTTGGCGGGGACACGCCCGGTCTCCTTGGTGGCGTAGGCGCGGTCGTAGAGCTGGGCGAGGGCGAAGCGCGCCTGCGTCGTGTAGTCGGCGAGGCGCTCCTGCTGTTGCGCGAGCTCGGCGATGGCGATGTCCTGCAAGCCGCGCTGCTGCTCGCGCGTCAGCGAGGCGACGCGCGGGATCATGACGTTGAGCAAGGGCGTGAGGTCGGCGATGCGCTTGCCGAAGGCGTCGAAGCGCGCCGGCTCGTCCTTCTGCGCCTGCGCGAGCTCGGCATCGCGCCGCTTCAACTCGGCGAGCTCGGCGTCGATGCGCTGCATCTCTTTCTTCATGTCCCAGATCCGCGTCGTCTGTTCCTGGGCGAGCTGCCAGGAGAGTACGCCTGCGGCAAGACGGACACGGTCGCGCAGCGCCAGCACCTCGGGGTCGGCGCCGGGCGCTTCGATCGCTGCGCGCATCGCCTTGACGCGCTCCAGCAGGTCGAGCTCTTTCGTGTCGGCAAAGACAAGGCCGTCGCCCGCTTCCTCGCCCTTGGCGAGCTCCTCGGCGACCGCGTCGCGGCGCTTCCTCAGCAGCTCGATGCCGGTGTCGCCGGCGCGCGCCTGCACGGGCGGCAGATGCTCGGCGAAGGCCTTGCGCCGCGTCGCCAGCATGGCGTCGAAGATGCCGAGCTTGTCTTTCCAGTCGTCGAGGTTCTTCGCCAAAAAGCGCAGGTCGCGATAGTTCTTGAACGCTTCCTGGAACTCGTGCTGCGCCAGCACCTGAGAGAGATGCGCGGCGTGCGGCACGTCGGGCAGGTCGCCGAGGCGCCAGAACCAGCCCATCTCGTCGCCGGGGTTGACGTCGATCATGGCGTCGATCCACTTCGTCGAGCGCAGTGCGACGATCGATTCCCTGAGCGCCTTGTTCTCCTGTTCGAAGGCGGAGATCGCGACGTTGTAGCGTTCGAGCGCCTGGCCGTAGGCGCCGAGCTTGACGAAGGCGTAGGGAACGGCGATGCGCGCCTCGAGCGCGGCCGAGTCGCCGACGTCGCGGTCGGCCAGCTCGAGCCAGGGCACGAGCGCGAGCTTGGGGTCCTTGAGCGAATCGGCGGCCCAGCCGAAGCCGAGCAGCGCCTTGTTCGACTGCAGGCTCTTCAGGCGCACGCGCTGCAGGTAGTTGCGCGCCAGCGTCGGATCGCCTTCGCTCAGCGCCGAGAAACCGAGCGCGACGTTGGCGCGGTCGCGCAAGCTGCGGAATTCCTCGTTCTCGGCCGGCATGCGGCCGACGTCGTCGAGGATGGTCGTGCCGCGGGCGATGCTGCGCGGCGTTTCGCGCAGCTTGAGCAGGGCCACGCCGAGGTTGAAGCGCGCGTAGCGCGAGCTCGTCGCCTTGAGCGACATGCCGTTCAGCACGTCGGCCGCCGCGTTGTAGTCGCCGTGCGACATGAGCAGGTTGGCCTGCAGCAGGATGCGCTCTTCTTCGAGGACCGTCGGCAGGTTGTTCTCGACCTGCGCGAGCGCGTTCTCGGCCTCGGGCAGATAGCCGCGCTGGTAGCGGATCTTGGCCAGGAAGAACCAGGCGCGGTCGCGCACCTTGGGAGACGCGCCCTTGTCGATCAGGCGCGCGAAGATCTGCCCGGCCTCCTTCGTGAGGCCGTACGAGAGCAGCATGCCGCCGCGCAGGATCTCGGCCTCGTCGTCGTGGTGCGAGACGCGGTCGAACTGCTGCGAGGCCATCAGCGTCGTCACCGACGTGAAGTAGTGGTCCTGGAAGAAGTGGAAGAGGGCGTCGCCGTAGTACGGGGCCTTGATCTCGTGATTGGCCGGCGGCGCGTCGGCGGCCGCGGCGCCGCCGACGGCCAGCATCACGCCACAGGCGAGGGCGATTCTCGTCAGCGGCTTGCGAAGGGATGACGCTGCACGCATCGTCGGAAAGCCTGCTACTGCCAGAGCTTGACGTCGAATTCGGGCTGGAGTTTTCCGGTCGAATCCTGGATGCGCAGCTCGATGTACTTGGCCTCGGTGCCCTTCTCGAACTTGACGGTCGCGCCGCGCTTGTAGTCGCGGTCGTGCGGGCCCTTGCCGGTGAAGAAGGCGACGATCTCGTGTTCACCGGTGCGCAGGTTGCCGAGCCAGACGCGCTGCACGCCGCCGCGGTGCAGCGCCTGCACTTCGAGTGGCGTGTAGAGGTAGTTGGCGATGATCTTGTCGTCGAGCTTCACCTGCACCGAGTCGAGATCGAACATCTTGCCGACGTCCATCGAGACGAAGAGGGCCACCTGCGTGTTGGCCGGGAAGAGCAGTTCCTCCTCGAGTACGAGCAGGTCGCGGTTGAGCTTGATGACGTCGCTCTTCACGTCCTGGACGCGGCCGTCGAGCGTCGCCGCGAGCGGTGCGCTGGCGGCGCTCGCCGGCGCGCTCGCCGTCATGGGCGCGTTCGCTGCGCTCGCGGCCGGCGAAGGTGCGACGGCGGCCGGCGACGAGGCCGACATCACCGCCGGCATCGCGGCGGCAACGGCAGCGCTGGCTGCCGCGCTGGATGCTGCCGCGGCGGTTGCGGCGGACGCGAATGGCGTCGCCATCGCCAGCAGCAGCGCGGCGAGAGGAATGCGGAGGGGATTCAGGAACATGGGGCCGGATCTCGTTTCAGAAGGTGCCCGTGACGAAGAGCTGGAGCACGTTCGCGTTGTAGCCGTAGGGACTTCCGGTGCGGACGTCGGTGAAGTCCTTGAACTTGAAGCGCACGAACTCGTATGCGCCGTTCAGCTTGACCTCGTACTTGCCCGGCACCTTGCGAAAGGTCCAGGCGACCTTGGCGCCGAGTGCGATGTCGTTGAAGCTGCTGAGCTGGCGGTTGCGCGAGACGTAGGCGGTCTCGCTTGCGGCGTTGTCGCTGTAGAAGAGCGCCTTCGTCTGCGTGTAGTAGCGCAGGTAGATGTCGGCGAGCCAGCTCTCGCGGAAGTAGCGGCTGTAGCCGGCCTCGAAGGTGTGCGACTTGATTTCCCAGGTATCGCGGTAGTAGCGATAGTCGAGGTGCATCGCATCGCGCGAGCCGAGGTCGCCCATGAGGCGGAACTTCACGGCGCGCGCCGAGCGCGTGCGCGGGTTGCGCTCGGGAACGAAGGCGCCGAAGACGCGCGCGGCGCGATACGGGCTGCCGAGGAAGCCGTCGTCGGCGAGCGCTTCGAGGTTGGCGCTCATGATCCAGCGCGGCGTCAGGATCTGCGTGGCGCCGAGCCGGTATTGCCAGTGCGAGGCGCGATCGTGGAAGTCGGGCTCGTTGTGCTTGAGCACCTTGTCGGTGCCGCGCGTGAAGCCGAGCGCGACCGTCGTCATGCCGCCGAACACTTCTTGCGAGACGTCGAGGCTGTAGCCATTGGCGACATAGTCCGGCTCGTGGCTGGTCGTGGCGGCGAGCGTGATCTGCGAGTCGCGGTACACGTAGTCGGCCGACAGGCCGAACTCGCTGCGCGACTCGCGATAGGGGCTCGCCGTCGTGACCACGTCTATCGATGCGTTGCTGACGGCGTCGAGGTAGTAGGAGCCGGCGATCGAGAAGCGGTCGGCGACGCTCTTCCTCACGAGCAGCGCCGGGCCGTAAGCGGTGACGCCGCCGCCCTTGTACGAATGAATGAGCGCCTCGGCACTGTCTTCGGGCAGGTCGACGGCGCGCGCACCGCCGGCGGCGAGCAGGCCGGCGAGCAGGCTGCCGAGCCAGGCGAAGACGGTGTGCAGGCGGAGAGATCCTTCGCTTCGCTCAGGATGACGGGCTCGACGGCCGTCGCGGCCGTCAGTTGCAGCCACAACCGCCTCCCTGGACGCCGGTCGCGCCGCGCGCGCCTTCGCGAACGTCGCGAATGTGCTCCGCGTTCTTTTCCGGCAGGCTGCTGCGCGAGAACTTCATGATGGGGTCGGCGAGACGCTCGCGCTCGTAAGGCTTGACCCAGGGTTCGAGCGTCGGGACCTTGAAGCTCGAGCAGGCGCCGAGTAGCAGCGCCGCCCCGACGACGAGGCACGAGGCGCCGGGGCGCGTGAGCCTGCTCACTTGAGCAGCTCCCGGATCTGCTTGTCGTAGTTCTCTTCGTAGCCGGTGAGGTAGCCGCGATGCACGTAGCGGACCTTGCCGTCGCGGTCGATGATGACGGTCGAGGGCATGGTGCTCAGGTCGTAGAGCTTGCTCACCGCCTTGTCGGTGTCGAGCAGGACCGGGAAACTCACGCCGAGCTTGCTGGCGACGTCGGCGGCCTTGCGCGTGTCGTCGTCGACGTTGACGCCGAGCAGCACGAAGCCCGAGGACTTGTACTTCTGGTACAGGCGGTCGAGCTGCGGCATCTCCTGCCGGCACGGGCCGCACCAGGTGGCCCAGAAGTTGACCATGACGACGCGGCCGCGCTGCTCGGCCAGGCGCATGTTCGGGCCGCTCATCGTGCGCAGCGTGAAGTCGGGCGCCGCCGCCGAAGGCGCGATCGCCGGGATCGCGGCGCTGGCGACGAAGAGCATCGCCGTCGCGGTGGCGAGGCGCGCCACGCGGCGGATGAAGCTGGGCGAAGGCGTTCTCATGGGGCGGGTTCCGGGATCGGTCAGAAGAAGGCGGAGAGGCCGAAGGTCAGCTCGAGGTTCTGTGTGCTCTCGCGCTTGCCGAGCAGGTCGAGCGAGAAGATGTGATCGCGCATGTCGAGCTGCACCGCGAAGTGATCGTTGAAGAAGACGCGGTAGCCGAAGCCGAAGTTGAGGGTCGGCCGGCGCTGCTGGTCGAACTTGGTGCTGCCGACGCCGGCGATCACGTAGAGCGCGGCCGGCTTGGCGTGCCGGCTGAGCAGGAAGACTTCGCCGGGAAAGATGTTGTAGCCGACCGACAGGTTGTAGTAGCTGAGCTTTTCCGCTTCCTTCGGGAAGATGCCGCCGGGCAGGATGCGCCGGAACACCGCGTCGTCGACTTTCGAAATTCCGTACACGCCTTCGACGAAGAAGTCCTCGGTGATGTGATAGCCGAGGCGCACGCCGCCGGCCGCGTTCGTGCCGAAGTTCTGCGTGCCGTAGGCGCCGCCGAAGATGCCGATCTCGAAGTCGCTCGAGGGAAAGCGCGGCAGGCGAATGCCGCGCCGGTCGACGTCGGGCACGACCACCTGCTCGCTCGCCGGCGGCGGCGGGTCGACGGCACGCACGTCGAAGCAGATCGTCGCGGCCGCAACGACGAGAAGAAGGAGGCGCAGGGTCATTGAGTTCATGAAGTCGGTCTTCGCGAATCGCTCAGAAGAAGAAGGCGAGGCCTGCGGTCCAGGCGCGGTACTCGGTCGTCTTCGCATCGTTCACGAAAACGGTGTAGAGGGAATAGTCGGCACGCATGACGAAGCGGTCGGTCAGGTAATAGCGCACACCGATGCCGGCATTGGCGAGCTTGGCGTTGGTCGTCGTCGCGCCGACCAGGCTCAGGTTCGGGAAGTTGCGGAACTTGCCGACGCCGACGCCGAAGAAGGGCGAGAAGCGCCGGTCCGACCACGGCTCGGCGAGCACGTTGAGGTGCCAGAAGTCGGTGCCCGAGAAGATGCCCTGCACCTGGCCCACCGTCGCCTCGACGCTGAGCGTCTCGCTCATCCGGTAGCTGGTCCAGAGCTTGAGCATGGGCTCGGCTTTGAAGTGGCCCCAGGCCGCGCCCATCTGCACGTGGCGATTCAGATAGTCGTCGACCAGGATGTCGCGAAAGGTCTTCTTCCCGCCCGCCGCGGTGAGCGTGGTCTCGAGCTGGCTGCGGTCGACCCAACCGACCTTGCCGCCATCGGTGCGCACGTGGTACCAGTCGGTATGGCGCCCTTCGATCTCGACCCACTCGCCGCGCGACGCGACGAAGAAGATCGGAAAGCCGCGGCCCGGGCCCGTGCGCAGCTCGATGTAGGGATCGGCGATCTGCAGCCGCTCGTTGGCGTCGTCTGCCCGTGCTCGCGAAGGCGCTGTCGCGACCGCTGCAGATGCCGTGGCAGCTGGCGCAGACGCCACAGCCGCCGGCGCGCTCGACGTCGAGGCAGCCGCGGCCGGCGCACTCGCTTCCGCGGGCGCGGCCTCAGGCGCGTCAGCCGCCGAACAGAGCGCCGTGCCGAAGGCGGCGGCGACGACGATCGGGGCAAGGACCCACGCGCGGCGGATCATTGCGTGTTGCACGCGCCGGTCTTCGGGTCCGGCGGCGTGAACATGGCATAGGTCGCGGTGCTGAATTCGTCCTGGCCCTGCGGCGCCGGGTGGCTGATCCAGTACTCGATGAGTTTGGCGTTGGGGTCGCTCTGGCTCGGGAAGACGAGGCCGCCGCCGTGCAGCACGTTGAGCAGCAGCGGCTTGGCGAGCAGGCGGCTTTGCGTCGTCGAGCCGAGCACGACCTCGCCCTGCGCGGAGTAGAAGTTCTTGTACATGTCGGTGAGGCGGATTGCGGCCGGCGTCATCGCCGGATCGCTCAGGTCGATCGGCGGCGCCGCGCCGATGAGGCGAAACGCGCCGCCGGTGCCGGTGACGGTGTCGTGGCAACCCGAACTGGCGCAGGTGTTGGTCGACGTGACGCCGTTGAGCTGGATCTGCAACTGGGCGATGAAGATCGGCTCGATGCAGCGCTGGAAGTAGGCAAAGGCCAGGTGCTGGCCCGTGACGATGCCCGGGTTGGTCACCGCCAATGGGTTGTCGAAGGGGTTGCCGGAGCTGCCGCCGCAGCTCGCGACGAGGGCTGCGACGGCCAGGCCGGCAAGAGTCCGGACGGCCGGCCGATGCGAGCGGGCAGGGTGCTTGGAGAGGGAGCCTCGCTCGTCAGTCATGCCGTTCAACATCCGGTCGCGATCCAGGCTGCGATTTTGTTGTAGTTCGCGCTGCCCACGGGCAACACCGCCGTCGTCATGCCGACCGCTCCCGTGGGATGTGGCACGGTCGAGGGCTTCTTCAGCAGGTAGTTCGACGCCGCATTGCAGGCGTTCGAGATCATCGTCAGCGTCACGCCGTAGTCGCCGTCGACGTCGCCGGTGAGGACGAAGCGGTTGTTGCGGAACGAGGTGCCGATCGGCACCGCCGACGTGCTCGAGCCGATCGCCTGGTGACAGCTCGCGGCGCAGGTCGAGGTCAGGATCGGCAGGACGTCGGTCTGGAAGGTCGCCTCGCTGAGGCCCGTGATCTGGCGCACGCCGCTGCCGGCGTCGAACGGGTCGTTGTAGTACTTGCCGCCGAGGTCGATGAACTCCGCGACGACGCGCTTCTCGCCTGCGGTCAGCAGCTTGGAGTGGTCCGGCGCGCTGATCGGCGGGTTCGGGTGCGCGGCCCGCGCGTCGGCGCCGGAGAACATGTCCTGACCCCAGAGAATCTCCGAGAGCCGGCTCATGCGCGTCAGGCCATGGATCTCGCCTTCGCTGGCGCTGGTGTCGACGAGCGCCGGACCGCGCGCGATGACGATCACGCCTTCCTCGATGCGCGTCACGGGCAGGCCGGTGACGGGATCGATGAGCGGGTCGCCCATCATCACCTCGTCGTACGAGCTGACGCGGCCGCTGCCGCCGATCGTGCCGCTCAGGTCGAGCTTGGCCGGATCGTTGTGGCAATTGGTGCAGGTGTTGACGCCGCCCGGTCCGCGCGCTCGCGTCCAGATCGGCTGCACGTGATCCGGGTAGTTGACGATGCCACTCGCCGGCACGGCCGTCTGCAGATCGTCGGCGGCGTTCGCGTTGCCCGTGTAGCGAAGCGCGATGGCTGCGTTCGCGGTGACGCCGGGCTTGCTCGTGTCGGCCCAGATGTCCGAGTAGAGCGGGTCGGCGGTCAGGCTCAACGCGGTCGCGTCGAGGCGGGTGCGCGTCGAGGCCATGGTCTCGCCCGAGAGATGCGCGCTGGCCAGTGCCGGCATGAGCGCGGCCGGCATGCTGTTGACGACGGCCCCCGAGTTGATGGCGCCGCCGCGGCGCGGGCTGTGGCAGCCGTCGCAGGTGCGGCGCTCGCCGGGCCGGACCTGGATCCAGTTGGTGTGCGTCTGGAAGGCACGACCGGTCGAGTCGACCACGGCCAGGCCGATCGGCGTGTCGGCCGGGATGTTGAGCTTGAACGAGCCGTCGGGCTCGATCGGCGCGTAGCCGAGGATCTGCTGCATCTCGAACTCGGTCTCGCCGATGGCGCTGCGCATGCCGCTCATGCCGGCCGGCGGCGCGACGGCACGAACGGCGCGAATGAAGCGCGCCGGGGCGCAGCCGTAGGCGGCATCGGCCGGGTCCTTCATGCGCTTCAGGTCGGCGATCTGCGCTCGCGTGTCCTGCGGATCCGATGGCGTGGTCTTGGCGATTGCCGTGCTGCAACCGGCCGGCAGGTCGAGTGCCGAGATCACCGAGTCGCCCATGCGGCCGAGGCCGTCGGTGTCGTAGACGCTGCGCACTTCGATCAGGCCCAGGTTCTGCGCGGCGAGCGCCGGATCGACGTTGGTCGGGTCGGTGGCGTTCGGTTCGGTGCGCGGCTGGATCGCCACGGGGTGGACGTTCATGAAGCCCGGCGGCGGCGCGGCGACGATCAGGAAGGTCTGCAGCGCCGGATCGAACATGTAGATCGCGTACGGCGGTGGCACGTTGTCCTGCAGGTCGTCGGCCTGGATGTCGACAACCAGGCGCTCCCCGTCGCCGATGCGCGCCATCTCGGTTGCCGTCAGGGTCGCGCACGCGACGACCACGCCCTTGCGCGTCACTTCGCACGGACGGTACGACATGAGCACGCGGTTGGTGCCGTCCCAGAGCGGGAACGGCGAGCTGATGCGCCCGTATTGCGAGAGACCGCCGCCGATGTTGAGCGGCTGCAGCGTCATTTCGGTCTGCCCGCCGGTGGTCGGCACGCCGGCCGCAGCCGGGGTGTTGTGTTCGGAATAGTTGGCGACGTCGATGAAGACGAGGCCGCCGCCTTCGTGGGTGCGCGAAAGCGGCATCAGGTCGGACGAGACGAAGCCCGCGTACTTGCCCTTCGGGTCCATGTCGCGCGGGTGCAGGAAGCTGTTGCCCGGGCTGTGCGCGCCGTAGAGCACGAACAGGTCGGTGCCGTCGGGCTTGGCGCGAAAGATCTTGAAGTGGTTGCGGCCGGCGACGTGGTCCCAGCGCGAGAACATGATGTCGCCGTTGGGCCGGATCGTCGGGTTGCGGTCGTGGCTCTGGTTGAACGAGATCTGCTGGATATTGGCGCCCGCAGCGTCCATCGTGTGCAGGTTGAAGACGGTCTCGCGCTCGTACTCGTCGAGCGCCTTGTAGGTGTGGCCGTTGAACTGGTTGACGCTCGACTTGGTCTGCCGGTTCGAGGTGAAGACGTAGCCCTTGCCCGCGGGCAGGTAGGTCGGCTCGACGTCGTCGGCGTTCGAGCTGGTGAGGCGGCGGAAGGTGCCGCCGGTCAGCCCGCCCGTCGTCATGTCGTATTCCCAGATGTTCCAGCGGCCGGTGCAGGCGGGTGCGCCGTTGATCATTGCCGTGCTCGTGGTCGGGCAGCGCATCGAGAAGACGATCTTCTTGCCGTCGTACGAGACGTCGGGGTTTTGCGCGTCGCCCTTGCCCTGCGTGAACTGCGCCGTGATGTTGTGCTCGAGCGCGCTCGCCGAGGACTTCTCGCGGATCATCAGGTCGCCGCCGTCGGCGGTCGGTGCGCCGTTGGTCGGGTTGAGGCGGATCGTGTTGACGCGTTGCGCGTAGGCGATCGGCACGTCGCCGGCGACGGTCAGCGTGTTCGAGTCGCTGGTGCTGCCGCCGCTGCAGCCGCCGAGCGCGACCAGGGCGCCCAGCGCGCTGGCGCAGGCCGCAGGATTCAGGAGCTGTCTCATCGTTCTCTCTCCTCGTGTGTCATCTTGAGCGCGCTGCGCTCATTGCCGCGCCTGCGGCGTGGCGGGCAAAAGGCCCGCCGAGTAATGCAATCTGCCGCTCGCGTCGACCACCACGGCATCGACGCCGGGCAGGGTCGCGAGCAGCGCCAGGCCCTTGTCGGCGCCGAGCACGAACACCGTCTTCGACAGCGCCTCGCAGGTCAGACCGTCCTCTGCGAGCACGGTCACGCTGTGCACGCCGTCCGGCGAGCGCCCGGTGGCCGGATCGATCAGGTGGTGGAAGCGCTCGCCGCCGTCGTCGAAATAGCGCTCGTAGTCGCCCGACGTGGAGATCGAGCAATCGACGAGCGGCAGCACGGCGACCATCTCGCCGCTGCCGCGGCGCGGATCGCGGATGCCGATGCTCCAGGGCCGGCCGCGCCGGTCGCCGATGACGCGGCTGTCGCCACCGGCGCTGACCATGGCGTGGCCGATGCCGCGGGCGCGAAGAATGCGCGCCGCGTTGTCGACCGCGTAGCCCTTGGCGAAGCCGCCCAGATCGATGCACATGCCGGGGCGTGCAAAGCGGACCGTGCGCGCCTGCCGGTCGAGCACGAGATGGTGCCAGCCGACCGCCTGCCGGGCGTGCCCCAGCGCTTCCAGGGTCGGCTTGATGCGGGCGCGGTAGTCGTAGAGCCGGCCAACTGCGGCATACGTGATGTCGAAACTGCCGCCCGAGAGCCGCGCGAAGGCCTCGGCGCGCGCCAGCAGGCTCGCCATCTCGTCGCTGAGCGGCACCGGCGCCGAGCCGGCGTCGCGATTGATGCGCGAGAGCTCGGAGTCGTCCTTGTGCGGGCTCATGGCGCGATCGATGCGATGCATCTCGGCCATCACCGAATCGATGGCCGCGGCGCCGGCTTCGGCGTCGTCGCTCCAGAGCTCGACGCCGATGGCCGTGCCCATGATCGCCTCTTCGCGCTTCATCCAGCCCGCGTCCGCCGTGCGCGAGAGCAGGCCGGGAGCGACGCCGCGGGGGCCGTCGAAGGAGCGGGAGAGACCGAACATCAGCGTGCGGAAATCTTTGAAATAGTGTGGGAACGCGTGAAGGAGCGCGTGCGGATGGACACAAACATCGGATTCGTGCCCGGAACGGCACGCAGATCACATGCCCGGGACTTCACCACAGAGAGGCTGCGCCGGAGCGTCAATATTTGTTAGCAATGGCGCTCAGTCCTTGCGACGCGTTTGTCGCCTGCCCATTTTTGGCAGGTGTGCGTACGGATGCTTCAGATGTGAGCAGGAGCAGCCGGTAGTATTTCTCGAAGTGCGCCGATCACGTATCGAGATGTATCGCGGGCCTTCTCGTCGAGTCGCTACTTGAGCAGCGTTTCGCGCATGAACATCACCGTCGCGTAGAACTGGAAATCGGCGTTCTCCTTGCGCGCGAAGCCGTGCCCTTCGTTCTCGGCGCGCAGGTACCAGACGGGCGTGCCGTTGGCGCGTGCCCTGGCGACGATCTGCTCGGCTTCGGTGTAGGGCACGCGCGGGTCGTTCCTGCCTTGCACGACAAAGAGCGGCTTGCTGATCCTGGCCGCGTTGGTGAGCGGCGAGATCTTCGTCAGGAACTCGCGCATCGCCGGGTCGCGCTCGTCGCCGTATTCGACGCGGCGCAGATCGCGCCGATAACTCTCGGTGTTCTGCAGGAAGCTCACGAAGTTGGAGATGCCGACGACGTCGATCGCGCCGGCGATGCGGCCAGGGTAGTTCGTGGCGACGGCCAGGCTCATGTAGCCGCCGTAGCTGCCGCCGGACACGAGCACGCGCGACGCATCGAGTTGCGGCTGCGTCGCGATCCAGTCGAGCAGGCTGCCGATGTCCTTGACCGAGTCCTCGCGCTTCATGCCGTCGTCGAGCGTCATGAAGGTCTTGCCGGAGCCCGCCGATCCGCGCACGTTGGGCCGGATCACGGCGACGCCCAACTCCTCGAGAAAGTAATTGCTGCGGTTCATGAAGCCGAAGGTCGCCTGGCCCTCGGGCCCGCCGTGGATGTCGATCAGCACCGGCCGCCGGCCGTTGAAACGCGGCGGCGGCAGGTTGACGATGGCCGAGATCTCGCGCCCGTCGAAGCTCGTCCAGCGCACGATCTGCTGCTCGCCGAAGTGCGCCGTGTCGATGCCCGCAGGTGCGTAGGGGCGCGTCCACGGCTGCGACGTGCCGTCGGCCGGCAGCAGGGTGCCGATCTGGCTCGGCCCCCTGCTGCTGTTGAGCGCGAACGAAAGCAGCGGCAGCCTCGGGTGGAACCGGGCCGAGCTGACGCTGCCTTCTGGCAGCGCCGGCGAGGGCAATTCGTTGAAGACGTCGCCGTCGAAAAACATCAGGTTGGAGCGACCTTCGACGTTGGCCCGAACGGCGAGCAATCGTCCGTCGGCGCTCAGGCTGAGGTCTTCGATATCGCCCTTGACGTGGCGCGTGATCGACGTGAGCTTGCCGTCCGCGAGCGCGTAGAACATCAGCTCCAGGAATTCGCCGTTGCGGTCGCTGACGACGAAAAACCCCGAGTCGTCCCGCTTCCATGCAGCGGCGGAGTTGGCAGACTTCTCGGCGCTGCCGGGCGCGGGCACGAGCTGCTTGCGCTCGCCGCTGTCGATGTCGAGCACCCAGATTTGCGATTCGGCGGCGGAGAAGGCGCGCGTCAGGGTCAGGCGTTTGTCGTCCCACGACACGCCGCCGAGTTCCCATCCACCGCCCGGCAGCTCGGCCAGCTTTCTTCGCGTCTCGGGATGTGCCGGATCGACCAGGGTCAGCGTCTGCGCGATCTCGGCGCGGCTGCCGCCGTTGGCCGTGCGGTCGAGTGGCACCGACAGGTAGAGCAGGCGGCTCGACTTGTGCAGCCAGCCCTGCATGTCGTTGCGCAGGTTCGGCTCGCTGACGACGGTCACCTGCCTGGTCGCGAGGTCGAGCCGATAGATCTGCGCCGCCTCGTCGCCGCCGCTGCTGCGCTCGAAGACGATCGCGTCGCCGGCGATCGGGTCGTAGCTCGCATTGCGCACCGGGTCGGCAAAATCAGTCAGCGGCTCGAGCTCGCCGAGCGGCGCGCTCAGGCGATAGAGCTGCGTCGTGTCGGCGCCGGCCCGGCGATGCGAGACCAGCATCTCGCGCCGAGCCGGATGCCAGGCGACGAAGCCGTGACCGCGAAAGTCGGTGTAGCGCGCCACCTCGTCGGCGATGCCTTTCGGAATCGGCGGGATGCCTTGCACGACGAGGTTGGCGTTCGGCGCGATCGTGTCGGCGAGGCTTTGCGTCGTCGCCGTGGGCAGCGTTGCCGCGGGTGGCGGCGATGGCGGCATCGGCGCGCAGGCGGCGAGCAGCGCGGCCGTGGCGAGGGCGGCAAGCGCGCGCAATGGCATGTCGAGGTCTCCGGCGCGCGGCGCGGCGCGTGGTTGTTCGTTTGGGGGCGCAAGATTGTCGCAGGGCAGCCCTCACCCCAGCCCTCTCCCGCGCCGCGGGGGAGGGAGCAGGAACCGCACTCTCGTTGCCCGCTCCCGCCTGGCGGGAGCGGGCCGGGGTGAGGGGTCCTCAGGCGTCGCGAACGTCGGCGACCGGCACGTTGCCGAAATCGGCGCGCTCGAGCCAGCCAACGACGCGCGCCGCGGCGTCCTCGCTCGATGCGAGCTCGCCAGCTTCCTTCCAGTGCCGGAACATGGCCTGATCGGGAAAGCCGGCGCCGTCGGCGTTGCGCAGCTGCGCCTGCATGTCGGTGTCTATCACGCCGGGGGCGAGCGAGACGATCTTCGCGCCGTTGGCGAGCAAGGCCTGGTCGAGCGCGACGGCGCGCGAGAAGTGGTCCATGCCTGCCTTGGACGCGCAATAGCTCGCCTGGCCGGCCATGGCACGCCGGCCGAGGCCCGAGGAGATGTTGAGGACGCGGCGCTCGCCGGTCCACGCAGAAGTGGCGCGCAGGAAGGCCGCGGTGAGGAGCAAGGGCGCTTCGAGGCCGACGCGCAAGGCCTGCGACAGCTCTTCGTCGCTGCAGCCTTCGATCGCGCCTATCGTCGTCAGCGAAGCAGCGTTGTTGATCAGGCTGGCGCTGGCGAAAGTCGATGCGTTGAATGCGCCGAGCCGCTCGCGCAGCCGTGCCGCGACCGCAACGGGCGCGGCAAGGTCCGCGCGCCATTGCTCGCAAGTCGCGCCGCTCTGCTTCGCCTGCCCATCGAGCGATGCGTTCTCGTGACGCGAGATGCAGATCACCGTGTGGTCTGAGTCGGTGAGCAATTGCGCGGCGATCGCCGCGCCCATGCCGCGCGACGCGCCGGTGACGACGAAGAGCTTCACGCGGCCTGCGCGAGCGGCCCCGACTGCTGGATGCCGGCGATCGCCCATTCACGACTGCCGTCGGCGGGCTTGACGAGGTGCCAGATCTCGTCGAAGGGCTCGGCGCCAGCGCCGACTTCTTCGCGGATCAGGCCGTGGAAGCGGACGCTGACGACCTGCCGGTCGCTCTCGCTCGTCACGTCGAGCACCTCGGCGTCGACGCGCTCGACGTCGGTCTGCTGCGCCTTCGCACTGCGATCCTGGAGGTCGAGCTTGATGGCGGCGAACATCTCGGGCGTGGTGAAGGTGCGCAGATCGTTCAGGTCGCCGGAATCATTGGCCGCTTGCAGGCGGATGAAGATCATCTTGGCGATACGCTCGAAGCCGGCGGCGTCGAAGCCGGGCGGCAGATGCGCCACGGCGGCCAGTTGCGCAGGCGGCGTGAAGCCGAAGCCTTGCGGTGCAGGCATGGTCGGCGTCAGAGGCGCACCGGCGCCTGCGTACTGCATGCCCTGAGGCGCCGAAGCGCCCGGGCCGAAGCGACGCATCAGGAAGCGGATCGCGACGAAGGCGACGCCCGCGAGCAGCACGAGCATGAGGATGTTGCCGAACTCCGCGCCCATGCCGAGGTGGCTCATCAGCGCAGCGATGCCGAGGCCGGCGGCGAGGCCGGCGATCGGGCCGAGCCACGAACGCTTGGGCACGGCGGCGGGCGCAGCGGCGGTAGCCGGCGCGGGCGTCGGCTGGGCCGCGGGCGCTGCGGCCTGCGTTGTCGGAGCAGTTCGCGGCGGCAGGCTGCGCTGCATTCCGGCCGTGCCTCCGCCGCCGATGCGGCGAGCGAATGCATCGTCGGGCGCCGCGGTGACGGCGACGAGGGCGATCGCGAGAGCGATGAGCAGTGATTTCATGCGGGACTCCAGACATGCAGCGCAGGCGTCGCAGCGCCGAGGATCATACGAGGGGTCGATGACCTTGCTCGCGATGTGCGGGCGCATCGCGCGACTGCAAGATCCCTTGTCATGGCTCCGGCGGTGTTGCGCGGATGCGAGTCACCGGGGCGTTCGCGTTGACGCGACCTGGAGCAACGTGCAGACTCCCGGCCGCGACGGCGTGCCCGTCGTCGCATCGCCGAGGCACCCCTGCCTTGCCCTGCCACCGGCCCGCGAAGGAGAGCCTCATGTCCAAGACCCTGCCTGACTCTGCTCCTGCCGCCGCCGTGGGGGCAGTCGCCTGATCCGCGCGTAGATCTCGTCCGGTCCTGCGGGGCCGGTCTTCCCGAAGTCGTTCGCATCCGGCGCCGCTTTACCCGGCGGCCTCGCATCGTTCGTTCCGGCAGCTTGCTGCCGGCGATCGCGGCCGGTCGCGTTCGCGCCTGCCGCAGCCACATGCTTCGGATTCACATGCTTCACATCGATCTCGATCGCCTGCAGCGCGTCGGCCTCACGGCCATGCTCGCTGAGCGCGCACGGCTTTGCGCAGAAAGCCGCGCGGCGCATTCCCTCGACCTCCTGCGCGTCACCGCCGTGCACCGCGAAACCGTGCAACTGCACGACGGCATCGCCGAATGCTCGGCGCGACCCTTGCCACGCCTGGCGCGGCAGCTACTCGACGAGGGCACGATGCTCGCCGTCGGCGACTGGGTGCTCGCTGCGCGCGACGCTTCGGGCGCACGCTGGGTGCACGAGCGCGTGCCGCCGTCGTCGCACATTGCGCGTCGCGACGGCGATGGCAGCCGCCATCCGGTCGTCAGCAACGTCGACTGGGCCTTGCTCGTGATGGGCCTCGACGACGACTTCAACCTGCGTCGCCTCGAGCGCTACCTGACGCTCGCCTATGCCGGCGGCGTGGCGCCGCTCGTCGTGCTGACCAAGGCCGACATCGCGGCGGCCGATCCTGGCCTGCTCCACGAGCGCATCGCTTCGCTCTCGCGACGATTGCCGAACGCCGTCGAGACCCTCGTCGTCGACGCCACCGATCCGGCCACCGCGTCGCGCTTCGCCCACGTCGCATGCGGCGGACAGACGCTGGTGCTGCTCGGCTCCTCGGGCGCCGGCAAGTCGACGCTCACCAACACCTTGCTCGGCCTTGCGGTGCAGGACACGGGCGCGGTGCGCGAGCACGACAGCCGCGGCATGCACACGACGACGGCGCGTTCGCTGCATCTGCTGCCAGGCGGCGGCTGCGTCATCGACACGCCGGGCCTGCGCACGCTGCGGCCCGACGTCGACGAAGCGACGCTCGCCGCGAGCTTCGGCGACGTCGAGGCGCTGTCCGGGCAATGCCGCTTCCGCGATTGCACGCACGGCGGCGAGCCGGGTTGCGCGGTGCGCGAGGGCGTCGATCCGGACCGCTTGCGCAACTTCCAGAAGCTGCTGCGCGAGACGCGGCGTGACACGCTCACCTGGGTCGAGCGTCGCCAGCAACTCTCGGCGTGGAAGTCGCGCGGCAAGGAAACGCGCGTGCGCATGAAGATGAAGCGGGGCGAGGGCTGAGGCGCTTGCGGCGCGGTCTCCCAGATCGCCTTGCGGCGGCAGCGGCCTGGCCTCGCGATGCAGCGAGGCCGTGTCGTCAGCCAGCCGCACCTTGCATCGATGCCGACGAGAGATAGTGCAGCCCGCGTGCGCCTTGCGCCGTGGCGCGGACCAGCGCCGCGGCGACGTCGGCGGCAGCGATCGGGCGCACGGCGCGCGGCACCAGCCAGCCAAGCGGTCGGGTCAGTCGCATGGCCCAGACCTCGCCGCTGCGCACCGGCTGGCCGAGCGCGGCGCGGTCGCCGACAAGCATCGACGGGCGCGCAATCGCCACCGAGTCGAAGCCGAGCGCGGCGACGGCCTGCTCCATTTCGCCCTTGACCTGGTTGTAGAAGACGCGCGAGCCGGCGTCGGCGCCGAGCGCCGAGACGATGGCCAGACGCTTCGCTCCGGCCGCGCGTGCGGCTTTGGCCGTGTCGACGACCGCGTCGTAGTCGACGGCGCGAAACGCGGCCTGTGAGCCGGCCACGGCGATGGTCGTGCCGAGCGCGATGAAGACGTCGTCGACGGCGGGAAAAATCGTCGGCAGGCTGGCGAAGTCGACGATGTGGAGACGAACGCGCGGATCGCTACCGAGTTCGGGTGCCGCGCGCCGCACCAGCACATCGACCGTCGCGTGGCTGCGCAGCAGGAGCGGGAGCAGGGCCCGCCCGATCAGGCCGGTCGCACCGGCGAGCAGGGCGGTTCGTGACGGAGGCGACATCGACGCCATGGTACCGACCGCGCGGGCTCGCCGGCGGCGCGATCAGCGCTTCGGCGCGCCCAGTCGTGACGGCGGCCTGCCGCTCGACCGGCCGTCGCGCGACGGGCCTTGCGGCCGCGGCGGCGACTGGCGATGCGAGCCACCGCCATTGCTGCCGCCACCCCCACCGCCGCCACCGCCGTGTCGGCCGGAGTCGCCGCGCGACGACGACGAGGAACGGCGCATGCCGCCCCGGCCGGCGCCTTCGCCGATGACCATGCGGCCGAGCACGATCGGCTCCGGTTTCTCGTGCGCCGGCGGCGCGAAGCCGGGCACGATCTCCTTCGGGATCTCGTGCTTGATCAAGCGCTCGATGTCGCGGATGAAGCCGTTCTCGTCGACGCAGACGAGCGAGATCGCCTCCCCCTTGGTGCCGGCGCGGCCGGTGCGGCCGATCCGGTGCACGTAGTCCTCGGGCACGTTCGGTACCTCGAAGTTGACGACGTGCGGGAGCTGGTCGATGTCGATGCCGCGCGCCGCGATGTCGGTGGCGACGAGCACCTGCAGCTCGCCCTTCTTGAAGTCGGCGAGCGCCTTGGTGCGCGCCGTCTGGCTCTTGTTGCCGTGGATCGCCATCGCCGTGATGCCCTGCTTGAGCAGGTGCTCGACGAGGCGGTTGGCACCATGCTTCATGCGCGTGAAGACGAGCACCTGATGCCAGTCGTTCTCCTTGATGAGATGGACCAGCAGGTCCTTCTTCATCTCGCGGCCGACCGGATGCACCTTCTGCGCGATCAGGTCTGCGGTCTGGTTGCGGCGCGCCACCTCGATGAGCACGGGTGCGTTGAGCAGGCGATCGGCGAGCGCCTTGATCTCGTCGCTGAAGGTCGCCGAGAAGAGCAGGCTCTGCTTCTTCGCCGGCACGATCGCGAGCACCTTCTTGATGTCGGGCAAAAAGCCCATGTCGAGCATTCGGTCGGCCTCGTCGAGAACGAAGATCTCGACGTGCGAGAGGTCGAGCGTGCGCTGGCCGTGGTGGTCGAGGAGACGCCCGGGCGTGGCGACCAGGATGTCGACGCCGCGGCGCAGCTTGTCGATCTGCGGCTGCATGCCGACACCGCCGAACATCACCATGCTCGTGAGCTTCGAGTGCTTGCCGTAGGTGCGAACGCTTTCCTCGACCTGCGCCGCGAGCTCGCGCGTGGGCGTGAGGATGAGGCAACGGATCGGCAGCTTGCCGCGTGCATCGCGCACGGCGGTTCTGGACATGAGCCGGTGCAGCATGGGCAGGACGAAGCCGGCGGTCTTGCCGGTGCCGGTCTGGGCGCCGCCCATCACGTCGCCGCCCGAGAGGACGGCGGGAATCGCCTGCGCCTGGATCGGCGTCGGCGTGGTGTAACCCGCTTCGCGAACAGCGCGCAGCAGGGGCTCGGCAAGGCCGAGAGTGTCGAAGGTCATGGAGATCTGCCAATGCATCGGCCTGCTGCCCGCGGAGCGGGCGCCAGTCGAAGGCAGACGGGAAAGAAAAAGTCGGAAGCGACCGCGTCGGCGCTGACTGGAAACGGTGGCGACGCTGGCCGCAATTGTAGGCGACGTGCTACTTCTTGTCCTTCATGAGCTTGATCTGTTGCTTCTCGAACGTGAACTCCCAACCATCGGCGGGCCACTTGCTTTGCGTCACCCATTTCTTCGCGAGCGCCGCCGCCAGGCCCTTGTAGAGCCCGGCCTGATTCTTGTTGTAGACCGGAAGGTCGTGGATGTTGTGCAGCTTGTCGTCTTCGCCGACGCTGTAGAGGTAGTAGGTATGCGTCGCGCCCGCCTCCTTCGTGCCCTTCTCGGTGACCTGGATGCCGCGATGCACGCCCGAGGACAGCTCGAGATAGTCGAATTCCTTGGCGCCTTCCTTGACGCTGCCTTTGACTGCGGTCATGAACATCTCCTGGTGCGGGAGGCGGACGCTAGCAGAGGGCGCGACGGGGGACAAGACTAGCGGCGACAATAGGCGATCGGCCCCGGGTCCTCCGGTGCGCCTCCGACCTATCAGCAAGGTAGTCAATGGCTCAGTACGTCTTCACGATGAATCGCGTGGGCAAGATCGTTCCGCCCAAGCGCCAGATCCTCAAGAACATCTCGCTCTCGTTCTTTCCCGGCGCCAAGATCGGCGTGCTCGGCCTGAATGGCTCGGGCAAGTCGACGCTGCTCAAGATCATGGCCGGCATCGATCACGACATCGAGGGCGAGGCGACACCGATGCCCGGACTCAAGATCGGCTACCTGCCGCAGGAGCCGGTCATGGACCCGACGCAGACCGTGCGCCAGGCCGTCGAAGAAGGCATCGGCGGCGCGCTCGCGGCGAAGAAGCGACTCGACGAGGTCTACGCCGAATACGGCGAGCCCGACGCCGACTTCGACAAGCTCGCCGCCGAGCAGGCCGAGCTCGAAGCGACGATCGCCGCGGCCGGCAGCGAAAACACCGAGATGCAGCTCGAGATCGCCGCCGACGCCTTGCGCCTGGCGCCCTGGGACGCCGTCATCGGCAAGCTCTCGGGCGGCGAGAAGCGCCGCGTCGCTCTCTGCCGCATGCTGCTCTCCAAGCCCGACATGCTTCTCCTCGACGAGCCGACCAACCACCTCGACGCCGAAAGCGTCGACTGGCTCGAGCAGTTCCTGCTGCGCTTCCCGGGCACCGTCGTCGCCATCACCCACGACCGCTACTTCCTCGACAACGCGGCCGAGTGGATCCTCGAGCTCGACCGTGGCGCCGGCATTCCGTACAAGGGCAACTACAGCCTCTGGCTGGAGCAGAAGGAAGCGCGCCTGGAGCAGGAGCAGAAGACCGAGGACGCACGCACCAAGGCGATGAAGAAGGAGCTCGAGTGGGTGCGCTCGAATCCGAAGGGGCGCCAGGCGAAGAGCAAGGCGCGCCTTGCGCGATTCGAGGAGCTCTCCGACGTCGACTACCAGAAGCGAAACGAGACCAACGAGATCTTCATTCCGGTCGCCGAGCGGCTCGGCCACGAGGTGATCGAGTTCGAACACGTCAGCAAGAGCTTCGGCGATCGCCTCCTCATCGACGACCTCAGCTTCAAGGTGCCGGCCGGCGCGATCGTCGGCATCATCGGCCCGAACGGCGCCGGCAAGTCGACGCTGTTCCGGATGATCGCCGGCAAGGAGAAGCCTGACAGCGGCACCGTGAAGATGGGCTCGACCGTGAAGATGGCCTTCGTCGAGCAGAGCCGCGAAGAGCTCGAGAACGACAAGACCGTCTGGCAAGACGTGTCGGGCGGTCTCGACAACCTCGTCGTCGGCAAGTTCGTGATGCCGAGCCGCGCCTACCTCGGCAAGTTCAACTTCAAGGGCAACGACCAGCAGAAGCTGGTCGGCAACCTGTCGGGCGGCGAGCGCGGCCGTCTGCACCTGGCCAAGACGCTGATCGCGGGCGCCAACGTGCTGATGCTCGACGAGCCGTCGAACGACCTCGACGTCGAGACGCTGCGCGCGCTCGAGGACGCGCTGCTCGAGTTCGCCGGCTCGATCATGGTGATCAGCCACGACCGCTGGTTCCTCGATCGCATCGCCACGCACATCCTTGCCGCCGAGGGCGACTCGAAGTGGTTCTTCTTCGACGGCAATTACCAGGAATACGAGGCCGACAAGAAGAAGCGCCTCGGCGAAGAGGGCGCCAAGCCGAAGCGGCTGCGCTTCCGGCCGATGCACTGAGCACGGATCGAGACTTTTGCCGGTATCGAGAACCAATCGCCCGCCGTACCATCGAACGCGCGTTTTCGATCCTTTCCCGCTCCTTTCGTCGAGGACCTGCCGCATGTCCACGCCCCTCTCGTCGCTGGCCCGCGTTCCCGGGCTGATCGTCGCCGCCGCCGTCGTGCTGACGGGCTGCACGACGTTCCAGACCTTCGTCACAGGCGGCAACGGCGCGCCCGCACCGGCCGGTGGTGCTTCGGCACCGGTCGGCGCGGTCGGCCCCGGTGGGGCCGCCTCGGGCCTGCGCCCGCCTGGCGCGCCACCAGTCGCCGCCGCACCGGGCGCGCTGCGTCCCTTCGCCGAGGTGATCAAGGATGCCAAGCGCAGCGACGGCACGATCGCCATCTGGCAGAAGGACGACAAGATCTGGTTCGAGCTGAAGCCCGAAGACTTCAACCAGCCCTTCTTCCTGTCGACCAAGTTGAAGAGCGGCATCGGCGAGCGCAGCTTCTTCGGCGGACTGATGGAAGAGAGCGGCATCATCGAGTTCCGCCGCATCTACAACCAGGTGCAACTGGTCTGGCGCAACATCGGCTACTTCGCCAAGCCGGGCACGCCCGAGGCTTACGCCATCGAGGCCGGCTTCTCGCCGAGCCTGCTTGCCAGCGCGCCGGTGCTGAGCCTGCCCGAGCCCGAGCGCAAGTCGGTGCTGGTCGAGGCGAACCAGCTCTTCCTCGCCGACCTGCTCGGCCTCGGCATGGACCTGCAGCGCAGCTATCGCCAGGGCTACTCGTTCGACGCGCGCAACTCGGCGATCACCAAGGCCCGCGCGACGCCCGACCTGCTCGTCCTGGAGGTGCTCGGACATTACGCGACGGCATCGATCTCGGTGCCGCAGCCGGGCTCGCCGCCCGGCGTGCCGCAGCCTTCCGCGCCGCGCTCGGTGCCCGATCCGCGCAGCCTCTTTTTCGGCATCCACTATTCGATCGCGCGACTGCCGGCCGAGCCCATGCACGGGCGCAAGGCCGACCCGCGCGTCGGCTACTTCGAGAGCGACCGACTCGACTTCAGCAACGACCTGCAGCGCACGCCGCGGCAGCGCTACGTCAATCGCTGGCGGCTCGAGAAGAAGGACCCGGATGCGGCGCTCTCCGAGCCGGTCAAGCCGATCGTCTACTGGATCGACAAGACGGTGCCATTCAAATACCGGCCGGCGATCACCGCCGGCGTGCTCGAATGGAACAAGGCCTTCGAGAAGATCGGCTTCAAGGACGCGATCCGCGTCGAGGTGCAGCCCGACAACGCCGACTTCGACACGCTCGATTTCGGCGTCGCCTCGATCCGCTGGATGACGAACGCGTCGCCGACCTTCGGCGCGATCGGCCCGAGCCATGTCGACCCGCGCAGCGGCGAGATCCTCGACGCCGACATCGGCATCGAGAGCCTGTTGTCGCGCAACCTCCGAGCCACGCGCTCGCAGATCCTCTCGGCGACCGGCATCGACAACCCCTTCGGCAGCGGCGATGTCACGCCCGAGCAGCGCGCCCTGCTGATGAGCGGTCGCGTCTGCACCTACGGCGAGCTCGCCGCGGAGCAACTCAGCTACGCCACCGACGTTCTCGAGGCGCGCGGCGAACTCGACCCCGACAGCCCTGAAGCCGAGGCCTTCGTCAACGCCTACCTCAAGGACACGACGATGCACGAGGTCGGCCACACGCTGGGCCTGCGCCACAACTTCCGCTCGTCGCGCGTCTATACGCAGAAGCAGCTCGCCGACCCGGTCTTTACCAGGGAGAACGGCATCACCGGCTCGGTGATGGAGTACGCGCCGATCAACCTCAACTCGGCCGACGAGCCGCGCGAGCGCTACGGCACGCCGTTCAACGACACGCTCGGCCCCTACGACTACTGGGCCATCGAATACGCCTACAAGCCGCTGCCTTCGGGCGCGACCGCCGCCGACGAGAAGCTCGTGCTCGAGAAGGTCGCTGGCCGCAGTGCCGAGCCTTTGCTGGCCTACGGCACCGACGAAGACAACTTCCTCGGCATCGACCCCGAGACGCTGCAGTTCGACCTCGGCAGCGACGTCATCGTTTTCGCCAGGAAGCGCATCGCCATAGCCCAGGAGCTGCTCAAGCGCCAGGAGTCGCGCACGCTGCGTGCCGACCAGGACTACAACGTCCTGAAGCGCTCGGTAAGCTACGCGATCCGCGACGTCGCCCGCGCTGCCAACGTGCTGTCGCGGCAGATCGGCGGCGTGCGCACGGTGCGCGACGCGCCGGGCACCGGCCGCGATCCGCTGACGCCGGTGCCGGTGGCCGATCAGCGCGAGGCGCTCGATCTCATCACCGGCAGCCTGCTCTCGGCCGAAAGCCTGCGCGTCTCGCCGGCCCTGCAACGCAAGCTCGGCACTGACTTCAGCGAGCGACTCGATGCCTTGCGCGGCGGCGAAGGTTCGGCACAGACAGACTACTCGCCTTCGGAGCAGGTGCTCGGCCTGCAGAAGGCGCTGCTCGCTGTGCTGATGAGCGACACCGTGGCGACGCGCCTGCTCGAAAGCAGCGAGAAGGCGCCGGCCGGCACGGGTCGCGCCCTGCGCATGCCCGAGCTCTACGGTCGGCTGACGCAGGCTGTATGGAGCGAGCTCGACGGTCGCGGCGACATTGCGACGCTGCGCCGCGAAGTGCAGCGCGATCACGTCAACCGCATGGCCGGCATGCTGCTGCGCCCGGGCGCCTCGACGCGCGCCGACACGCGCAGCATCGTCCGCGTCCAGGCCAAGGCGCTGCTCGAGCGGATCCGCGTCGCCAGCCGTCGCGACGGCCTGAGCGAAGAAGCGCGCGCCCATCTCGCCGACAGCGCCGACACGCTCGAACAGGCGATCGGCGCCAGGCTGCAGCGCACCGGCGCCTGATCCGGGCGGCCGGTCCCCGCGGGGGCCGGCCGTGCTTCAGCGTCGGCTTCCGGCGCTTCGTCGCACCGGCGTCCGTCGGGCGGCGCGTCGGGCTATCGTTCGGGGCATGAATACGGCGCACTCCGAGAGCCCCGCCTTTCGCCCCGTCTGGCAGGAAATTCTCGGCACCCTGACCTGGAAGCGTGCCGCGCTGTCGGCCCTGCTGGCGCTGCTCGTCGCGACGCTGTTGAATCCGATCTTCTCGGTGCCTTTCGGCGTTCTGGTCGGCCGCATGATCTTCATCGCGGCGGTGCTGCTGCTCGCCTTCGGCGCGGCCGGAGCCTGGCATCCGCGGCGGATGCCGCCGTGGCTGGCGCAGGTGCTGGCGGTCGTGGCCGCAGCGCCCATCGCGACCTTGCTCGCCTATCTGCCGAGCGTCGACGGCGACCTCACGAAGATGCTGGCCCACGAGGGCCGGCTATGGGGCTTCATCGACATCACCGTGACGGTGCTCGTGATCGCGCCGCTGCTCGCGCTGGGCTCGCTCTACCGGCAACGCGACGCTCAGGCGCGTGCGGCGCAGCTCGCCTTTGCGCTCGAGCGAAGCACGCTGGAGAAGGAAGCGCTCGACGCGCGCCTGAAACTGCTGCAGGCGCAGATCGAGCCGCACTTTCTCTTCAACACGCTGGCCAACGTGCAGGCCCTCGTCGAGTCGGGATCGGCGCAGGCGGCGCCGGTGCTGAAGAGCCTGATCGCCTACCTGCGCGCCGCCATGCCGCGCCTGCAGTCGGGCGCCTCGACGCTCGCCAACGAGATCGCGCTGGTGCGCGCCTACCTCGAGTTGATGCGCATGCGCATGCCCGACCGGCTCGCGTTCTCGATCGATGTTCCCGAGGACATCGCGGCCCGCGAATTCCTGCCGATGAGCGTGCTGACGCTGGTCGAGAACGCCGTGCGCCACGGCATCGACCGGGGCGAAAGCGGCGGCCGCATCGACATCAGCGCCCGGCGCGAGCCGGACGGCCGATCGATCCGCATCGTCGTCGCCGATACCGGCGCCGGCATGAGCGAGTCGGCCGTGCCGGGCACCGGCCTCGCCAACCTCGAAAGTCGGCTGCGCGGACGCTTCGGCGCCGCAGCGCGGCTCGAACTGCACGAGGCCCAGCCGCACGGGCTGAGCGCCGAGATCGTGTTTGCGTCGGAAGTCGGACCCGCCGGCGAAGCTGCGCCGTGAACGATCCGACCGCGCTCATCGCCGACGACGAGCCCTTGCTGCGCGAGAGGCTGCGCACCCACCTGGCGCGGCTCTGGCCGGAGTTGCGAGTGGTCGCCGAGGCTCGCAACGGGCGCGAGGCGATCGAGCTCTTCGAAACGCATTTGCCGCAGGTCGCCTTCCTCGACGTGCACATGCCTGGCCTGAACGGCATCGACGCGGCGCGCTCCATCGCGCGGCGTGCGGAGATCGTCTTCGTCACCGCGCACGAGCACTACGCGGTGCAGGCCTTCGAGCATGGCGCGATCGACTACATCGTCAAGCCGTTCGAGGAATCGCGTCTTGCCGACTCGGTGGCGCGCCTGAAGGTGCGGCTGGCGGCACCACCTTCAGCGCCCTTGCCCGGCTTCGATACCGTGCTCGAAAAGCTGGCGGCCGAGCTCGAGCTGCGCGGCGGCTCGGCGCGGCCGAAGTATCTGCAATGGATTCGCGCCTCGGTGGCGCAGAGCGTGCGACTGATTCCGGTCGAGCAGATCGCCTTCTTGCGCTCCGACGAGAAGTACACGCTGGTCGTGTGGGAGGGCGGCGAGGCGCTGATCAGAAGGCCGATCCGCGAGCTCGCCGACGAGCTCGATCCGGACAGCTTCGCGCAGATCCACCGATCGGTGATCGTCAACCTGCGTCAGGTGGCGCAGGTCGATCGCGGCTTCAACGACACCGCCGAAGTGCGGCTCAAGGGGCGGCGCGAAGTGCTCCCCGTGAGCCGCAGCTTCCTGCACGTCTTCAGGCAGATGTGAAAAGGCCCGCGGGCCGCTTCGTTACTCGACGCGGTGCGGCTCGCTGTCCAGGCCTTCGAAGGCGATCCGGGTCGTGGCGTCGCGGCGTCCGGTGATCTCCACCGTCGGCAGCGTCACCACCTCGAGTGTCGCGGTGCGGTGCGCCACGATCGTCACCTGGGGCATCGTCACGACTGGCGCTTGCGGCTGCGCAGAGGCACGGGCGCCGAACATCTCCGAGCCGATTGCCGCCGTGCCACCGGCCAGAAGGCTGAAGGTCAGGACGGCGGAAAGGATGTTGTCGGACATGATGTTCTCCCGGTTCACTCGGCGCACCGAACTCGATGCGATGACGGCACTGTAGATGGCGCATACGCCGCTTCATGGCGCGTTGCGACGAACCGGAGCTTTGCTGCGACGAGGGGCGCACCGCGCCGACGAATGGCACCGTACGCGCGGCGAATGCCCGCTGCCAACGCCTCAGACGCCTTCCGACTGCCGCGTTTCGTCGAACAGCGAGGGCCTGAAGACCGCCGATTCCTGGCGGTCGTTGATCGCCCACAGCAGGAGCGCGCGGGCCGACATCGGCTTGGCGAAGAGAAAGCCCTGCAGCTCGTCGCACTGCATGCCCTCGAGCACCTGCTGCTGGCGCTGGTTCTCGACGCCCTCGGCGACGACCTTCAGGCCGAGCGCGTGGGCCAGCTTGATGACGGCGTCGACGACCGCGCGCGCATCGGCGCTGTGCTCGAGATCCATGATGAAGCTGCGGTCGATCTTCAATTCTTCGGCCGGGAGCTTGCGCAGGTAGCTGAGGCTCGAATAGCCGGTGCCGAAGTCGTCGATCGACAGATGCGTGCCCAATTCGCCGAGGCGGCGGAAGGTCGCCTGCGTCGTCTTGGTGTCTTCCATCGCCGCCGATTCGGTGATCTCGCAGGTCAGCAGCGACGGGTGGATCTTGTATTGCTCGAGTGCGCCGGTGATGCGCTCGACGATGTCGTCCTGGCGCATCTGGTGCGCCGAGAGGTTGATGGCGACGCGCATGCGCAAGCCCTTGTCGCGCCACTGGCGGCTCTGCCGGCACGCGTCCTCGATGACCCAGTTGCCGATCTGGCCGATCAGGCCGAAGCGCTCGGCGATCGGGATGAAGGTGTTGGGCAGCAGCACGCCGCGCGTCGGATGCTTCCAGCGCAGCAACGCCTCGACGGCGGTGACCTTGCCGCTCTTGGCATCGATCTTCGGCTGGTAGAAGAGCTCGAACTCCTTGGCCGCGACCGCCTTGCGCAAGTCGCGCAGCAGCGTGAACTGGGCCTCGGCGTCGGCGTCCATGGCGGTCGAGTAGAAGCAGTGGTTCGAGCCGCCGGCGCGCTTGGAGGCGTACATCGCGGCGTCGGCGCGGGCGATCAGCTTGGCGTGGCTGCAGCCGTCGGGATACATGGCGATGCCGACCGAGCACGAGATCATGACCTCGCGGCCCTCGACCGCGTAGGGATGCGACAGGCCCTGGATCAGGCGCGCGGCGACCTGGGCGACGGTCTCCTCCTCGGTCACGTTGGTGAGCAGGAGCAGGAACTCGTCGCCGCCGACCCGCGCCACGACGTCCTTGCCGCGCGACATCGCCTTCAGGCGCTGCCCGACCTGCTCGAGCACCAGGTCGCCGATCGAGTGGCCGTAGGTATCGTTGACCGGCTTGAAGCCGTCGAGGTCGATGAAGAGGAGCGCCAGGCGGCTGGCGTTGGCGTCTGCCTTGGTTGCGGCGGCGGCGAGCCGGTCCTCGAAGTAGACACGCGTCGGCAACTGGGTCAGGCTGTCGACCATCGGCGCGATGGTGACGGCGGCGCGTCGCGAAGCAGGCTCGTGATCGCGCGCCGGCGGTCCGCCCAGCGCATCGAGCAGCACCACGCCGGTCACCACGAGGGCACCGAGCAGCAGCGCCTCGGTCCATGCCGGCATCAACACCGACGCCGACGCCGACGCCGGATCGCCGGGCGATGCGGTGGCCAGCGTCAGGAGCAGGGCGCCCAGCGCGGCGCCGGTCGCCCGTGCCGCGTGGACCTTCCGGCTCGGCTTGAATTCGAGGCCGATCACGACCAGCGCCGTCGCCAGTACGAGGATGGCGACGCTCGGTCCCCACGGTCCGATCGCCGCGCTGGTGCGAAACAGGCCTGGCGTGGCGAACAGGGTGTGCGCGTAAGCGACGATCAGGGTCAGCAGTGCGAGCCCGGCAAATGCCGGCAGCGTCTTGCGTGTTCCGGCGACGGCCGTCGCGCCGGCCAGGCCGGCCAGGGCGAGGGCCAGGACGGCGGCGACGAACGAGATGCCGCCTGCCGCGCCACCGGCGGCTTCGGCCGGCTCGAGAAAGTGGCCCGGCCACCAGACGCCGCTGCCGACGATGACGAGCGCCGCGACCAGCAGCCGCCGGCCGCTCCGCTGGGTGCGGGCCCGCGCCGCCGCGAAGACCTCGGCGCCGAGCCACAGCAGTGCGGCACTGATCACGAATCCCGCGATACAGGGCAGCAGGCGTTGGCTTTCCAGGAGATTCATTGTGGCGGGCTTGCCGGGCAGGATCGGATGCGGAGATCCCCCCACGGGAGCGCCGACCTTCTCATTTCGGTACCCCCGGCGATTCCTTGAGCGCGTTCGGCGAGCAATCCATGGCATGGTTCGCGGTCGCGGCAATGAAAACGGGCCGCACGAGTCATCTCGTGCGGCCCGGGAGCCTGTGCTTGTCGCGCGGCAAGTCCGCGCCCGCTGGATCTCAGTGTGCGCGGCGGCCGATGATCTCGACGGTCGGCAGGACGACGACGTTGCCGGGCGCGACACTGCCGCGCGCGGATTCCGCGCGTTGCTGGTGATGCGTCTCGGCCGCGAAGCTGAGGGTGGCGGTGGCGAGAACGGCGAACACGGCGGCGGAGAAGGTGAGGCGGCTGAACATGATGGGCTCCTTGAAGGCGTTGTCTGGCTTGCGATGGAGCGAACTCTAGGGAGCCGCCACGCGCCGCGACAGTGCCTTGCGACGAATCCCGCCTTGCCGCGGACGAACTGCGCCGAGGCGCGACGAACGCGCCGGCGCGGCGTGCGTGTTGGCGCGATTCGAGGCGAAAGGAAGGCTAGGAAAGCGGCGCAGTTCGCCGTTCGAGCCAGGCGAGCGCGTCGCCCATGACAAGCGGCGAGAGGCGTTCGCGCACGACGCGGTGATAGGCGTCGAGCCATTCGATCTCGTCGGCGCGCAGCAGCGAAAGGTCGAGGCAGCGTGCATCGATCGGGCACAGGGTGAGCGTCTCGAACTCGAGGAACTCGCCGAACTCGGTGGACACCTCGGGACCGGCCGGCACCGTCAGCACGAGGTTCTCGACGCGCACGCCCCACTGGCCCGGCCGGTACAGGCCCGGCTCGACGCTCGTGATCATGCCGGGCTGCATCGCCATCGTGGCGTCGGCGATGACGCGCGAAAAGCTCTGCGGTCCTTCGTGCACGTTGAGGAAGTAGCCGACGCCGTGGCCGGTGCCGTGGCCGTAGTCGAGGCCGTGCTCCCAGAGCGGCACGCGGGCGATCGCGTCGAGCATCGGCGACAGCGTGCCGCGCGGAAAGCGCGTGCGCGAGAGCGCGATCGTGCCGCGCAGCACCAGCGTCACGTCGCGCTTCTGCGCGGCCGTGAGCTGGCCGATCGGCCACATGCGCGTGATGTCGGTGGTGCCGCCGCGGTATTGCGCGCCCGAGTCGATGAGGAGCAGGCCGTCGCCTTCGAGGGTCGCATGCGACTCGGGCAGGGCGCGGTAGTGGGGCATCGCGCCGTTGGCGTTGAAGGCGGCGATCGTCGCGAAGCTCGGGCCGACGTAGCCGGCGCGCCTGGCGCGCGCAGCGGTGAGATGGGTGTCGATCGTCAACTCGGTGATCGATTCCTTGCGCCCGGGGTCGGCCAGCGCCGCTTCGAACCAGGCGTAGAACTCGCACATCGCCGCCCCGTCCTCGGCCATGGCGCGGCGCACGTGCCCGGCTTCGGTCGGGCTCTTGCGGCTCTTGGCGAGCGTGCTCGGGTTGATCGACTCGACAACCGTCACCGAGGTGCGCTCGCGCGTGCCGAGCGTGATGCGCTTCGGGTCGACGAGCAGCACCGCGCCGGCGGGCAGCGCGGCAAGTGCAGCGCCGGCCTCTTCGTAGGGCGCGACGCGAACGCCGTCGCCGGCGAGCGCGGCGCGCAGCGCGGCGTCGACCTTGCTCTCTGCAACGAAGAGGGTCGCCGCATCGGCGGCGATCAGCAGATGGGCGAGGAAGACCGGGTTGTAGCTGACGTCGGCACCGCGCAGGTTGAGCAGCCAGGCGATGTCGTCGACGGTCGAGACGAAGTGATGCGAGGCACCGGACTCGCGCATCGCGGCACGCACTCGCGCGAGGCGGTCACGGCGCGATTCAGCGGCCTCGGGCGCGAGGTGCTCGTAGATCGCTGCGGCCGGAGCTGCCGGGCGTTCTGGCCAGGCGTCGGCGAGCACGTCGAGGTCGCTGCGCAGAAGGACGCCACAACGCTCGAGCTCGCCACGAAGCTGGCGCGCGGCGCCCAGGCCGAGCACGTCGCCATCGACGGCGACGGTCGTGCCGGCAGCGACGTTGCGGCACAGCCAGTCGAGGTGGTGCACGGCGGCTGGCGACGGCGTCTTGACGAGCTCGATGCCGCTGCCCGTCAGTTCGCGTTCGGCCTGCACCCAGTAGCGGCTGTCGACGAACAGGGCGGCCTTGTCGAGCGTGAGGGCGAGCGTGCCGACCGAGCCGGTGAAGCCTGATGCCCACTGCCGTCCCTGCCAGCGCTCCGGCAGGTATTCGGAAAGGTGCGGATCGCTCGACGGGATCAGCGCGGCGACGCAGGCGTTGGCTTTGAGCACGTCGCGGATGCGCTCGATATGCAGGCGGGCGGGCGAGGTGCGGGTGTCCATGGGTCTTCCTGGCGATCGGGCGAGCGATCCTGGAGCTTATCGCGGGTTGGCGCCGGGCTTCGGCATCGTCTCGGGCTCGGCGACGACGCGCGCCGATCGCTCGTACGTGAAATAGGCCCACGCCCAGTCGACCATCACGATCAGCCGGTTGCGAAAGCCGATCAGGAAGTAGATGTGCGCGAACAGCCAGAAGAGCCACGCCGCGAGGCCGCTGAACCGGAATGCGCCGAAGGGCGGCACGGCCAGGTCGACGACCGCGGCCTTGCGCCCGACGGTGGCCAGGTTGCCGTAGTCCTTGTAGCGGAACGGCTGCGTCGGCTCGCCCTTCAGGCGGCGCAGCAGGTTGGCGGCCGCCGCGCGTCCCATCTGCTTGGCGGCCGGGCTCACACCGGGCACCGGCGTCGGCTCGCCCTTGCCGTGGCTCTTTGCAGAGGCCAGGTCGCCGACGACGGAGATCTCGGGATGACCGGCGACGCTCAGGTCGGGCTCGACGACGACGCGGCCGGCGCGATCGAGCGTCGTGCCGGTGCCGCGTGCGATCTCCGCGCCGAGGCGTGAGCCGGCGACGCCGGCCGCCCAGATGACGGTGCGACAGGCCAGGCGTTGCGTCGTCGGGACGCCGTCGACCGAGGCCTCGTACGACACGCCTTCGGCATCGATGCCGGTGACCTTCGAGCCGGTTCGCACCTCGACGTGGAGACGCTCGAGCTGGCGGCGCGCCTGCGCCGACTGGTTAGGCACGAAGGCGCCGAGGACGCGGTCCGAACCTTCGAGCAGGATGACGCGCGTGCGCCTCGAGTCGATGCGGCGGAACTCGCGCCACAAGGTGTGCTGCGCGATCTCGCTCATCGTGCCCGCCATCTCGACGCCGGTGGGCCCGCCGCCGATGACGACGAAGCTCATCCAGGCATTGCGCGTCTCGTCGTCCTGCGCGCGCTCGGCGCTTTCGAAGGCGCCGATGACGCGCGCGCGAATCTCGAAGGCGTCGGCCAGCGTCTTCAGCCCGGGCGCGAAGCGGGCCCAGTCGTCGTGGCCGAAGTAGCTGTGCGTCGCGCCGGCGGCGACGATGAGATGGTCCCAGGCGATTCGCTCGCCACCGTCTAGCGTCGCGGTGCGCACGCCGACGTCGATTGCCTGCACCTCGGCCTTCAGGATGGTCAGGTTGCCGCGCTTCATCTCCGGTCGCAGCACGTGGCGGATCGGCGCGCTCACGGCCGGTGCGCTCAGCCCGGCGGTGGCGACCTGGTAGAGCAGTGGCTGGAACAGATGATGATTGGTGCGGTCGACGAGCGTGATCTCGACCTCGGCCCTGGACAGCGCGCGCACCGCCTCGATGCCGCCGAAGCCACAGCCGATGACGAGAACGCGCGGCCGTGTCATGGGCCCATTTTCACCTGCCGTTCGGCTGAGGGCTATGCTCGCCGCCCCATGCGACTCCTGCTTGTCGAAGACGACCGGATGATCGGCGAGAGCTTGCAGCGCGCGCTTCGTCTCGAGGGCTTCGCCGTCGACTGGGTGCGCGACGCCGCTGCCGCCGACGGCACGCTGGCGAGCGAGCGCTTCGACCTCGTGCTGCTCGATCTCGGACTGCCGCCGGGGCCTGGCGCCGCCGCGCGTCCGGCCGACGGCCTGGCCGTGCTGCACGCGATGCGCGCCCGCCACGACGCGACGCCGGTGATCGTGCTGACGGCGCGCGACGCGCGCGGCGACCGCGTTGCCGGCCTCGACGCCGGCGCCGACGACTACCTGGTCAAGCCCTTCGAGCTCGACGAGTTGAACGCGCGCATCCGCGCCGTGCTGCGCCGCCATGCCGGCCGCGCCGAGCCACTGCTCTCGGCCGGCGACGTGACGCTCGATCCGGCCCATCGTCGGGTCACGAAGCAGGGCGCTGCCGTCTCGCTTTCAGCGCGCGAGTTCGCCGTGCTCGAGGCTCTGCTCGCCAAGCCCGGCGCCGTGCTCTCGCGCTCGCAGCTCGAGGATCGCCTGTACGGCTGGGGCGAAGAGATCGAGAGCAATGCGGTCTCGGTCTACATCCATCAGTTGCGCCGCAAGCTCGGCGCCGACTTCATCCGCAACGTGCGCGGCGTCGGCTACTTCATCGACGCCAAGGCATGAGCCGCCGGGCCGCGCCCCAAGCGAACACCGGAGCGCGAATCGCGAAGGCTCGCCGATGACCTCGATCCGCGTCCGCCTGCTCGTCTCGCTGCTCGCGTTGCTGGCGCTGGCAGCGTTGCTGATGGGCGCCGTGACCTATCGCAACGTGCTCGCCGAGACCGAGGCGATCTTCGACTACCAGCTTCAGCAGATGGCCCTCTCGTTGCGCGACCAGGGCGAAATCGCCGCCGCGCAGGCCGACAACCTTGCCGACGCGCAGCTCGACTTCGTGGTGCAGATCTGGACCGTCGACGGGCGCAGCATCTACGCCTCGCGCGCGCACTCGTCGCTGCCGGCGCGGGCGCTGCTCGGCCTGGTGACGCTCAACGTCGAGGGGCAGGCGTGGCGCGCGTACAGCGTCGCGACCCGCGATCGCGTCATCCAGATCGCGCAGCCGGTCGAGATCCGTCAACGCCTCGCCGCGCGCGCCGCCTGGCGCAGCGTCGTGCCGCTACTGCTCATGGCGCCGTTCGCCGCTTTCGCCATCTGGTGGTTGGCGGCGCGACTCCTTGCGCCGATCGAGCGACTGGCAGGCGACGTGCGTTCGCGTGACGCGCAGTCGCTCGCGCCGCTGCCGACCAGCGACCTGCCCGACGAGGTCTCGCCGCTGGCACGCGCCCTCAACGCGCTGCTCGAACGCCTGCGCGCGTCGCTCGACGCGCAGCGTGCCTTCGTCGCCGACGCTGCGCACGAACTTCGCTCGCCGCTCACCGCGCTGAAGCTGCAACTCGAATTGCTGCGTCGCGCCGGCAACGACGCCGATCGCGACGCCGCGCGCGACGCCATCGCCGCCGGCATCGAACGGGCGACGCGCCTGGTCGAGCAGCTTCTTGCGCTGGCGCGCAGCGAGCCTGGCGCCGCGCCCGCAGTGCGCGAGCGCGTCGACCTCGCGGAGGTCACGCGTCGCGCGATCGCGGAGACGGTCGCCTTTGCGGCGTCGCGAGGCATCGAGTTCGAGCTGGCCGCCGTGGCGCCCGCCTTCGTCGACGGCGACCCGGTCTCGCTCGGCCTGCTCGTGCGCAACTGCGCCGACAACGCGGCGCGCTATTCGCCGCGCGGCTCGCGCGTCGAGGTCTCGGTCGAGCGTCGTGGCGACGAGGTCGTGCTGCTCGTCGACGACGCCGGTCCGGGCATCCCCGAAGCCGAGCGACAGCGCGTCTTTGACCGCTTCTATCGGCGCGCCGAAGACGGCGAAACGGGATCCGGACTCGGTTTGGCGATCGTCAAGAGCGTGGCTGTCGCGCACGGCGCTCGCGTCAGTCTCGATCGATCGCCGCACGGCGGGCTGCGGGTTGCCGTGCGCTTCGCCGCGAGCAACCCCTCTCCCCGCAGGGGAGAGGGAGAGGGTGGGCCTTAACGTCGGCTTAACCGAACCCTAATGGTGGTCTAACCGGCGGGCCCTATCTTCAGCGGCATGCGGAATATTCCGCGCGATTCTTCCTTGCTGCTGGAGACCTCATGAATCTGAAACCCCTGAGTGCCGCCCTCATCGGCGCCGGCCTCGCTGTCGTCGGCACCGCCGGCGCGTTCGATCTTCCGCATTGGCTGAAGGGCGATAAGCAAGTCGTTGCAGCGACGTCGCCGGTCGCGCCCGTCGCACCGGCCGCACCGGTCGCCGAGCGCGTCGTGCCGCCGGTGCCGCTCATCGCGGCGCCGGGACAGGTGCCCAACTACCGCGCCATCGTCAAGCAATCGGCACCCGCGGTCGTCGGCATCACCGTCGAAGGCTCGCACAAGATGAGTGCCGAGGAGCAGGGCCTGCCCGACGGCATGGAAGACGATCCCTTCTTCAAGTTCTTTCGCGGCATGCCGGGCTTCTCGCAGCGCGGCCGTGGCCAGCAAAGCCCGTCGACGCCGTTCAAGGGCCTGGGCTCGGGCTTCATCATCAGCTCGGACGGCCTGATCCTCACCAACGCGCACGTCGTTCGCGAAGCCAAGGACGTGACCGTCAAGCTCAGCGATCGTCGCGAGTTCACGGCCAGGGTGCTCGGCATCGACACCACGACCGACATCGCCGTGCTGCGCATCGATGCGCACGACCTGCCGGTGGTTCGCCTCGGCGACCCGAAGGGGCTCGAGGTCGGCGACCCGGTGCTTGCCATCGGCGCGCCCTACGGGCTCGAGCAGACTGCGACGCAAGGCATCGTCAGCGCCAAGGGCCGTTCGCTGCCCGGCGACGCGGTGGTGCCTTTCATCCAGACCGATGCCGCCGTCAATCCCGGCAACTCGGGCGGCCCGCTGTTCGACGGCACCGGCTCGGTGGTCGGCATCAACGCGCAGATCTACTCGCGCAGCGGCGGCTTCCAGGGCCTGTCGTTCGCGATTCCAATCGACGTCGCGCTGAAGGTGAAGACGCAGATCGTCGCCACCGGGAAGGCGGCGCACGGCCGGCTCGGTGTGACGGTGCAGGACCTGAACCAGTCGCTCGCCGACTCATTCGGCATCAAGCGCGTCGACGGCGCACTGATCTCGAACGTGGCACCCGGCAGCGCTGCGGCCGAAGCGGGCCTGAAGTCGGGCGACGTCATCACCGAGGTCAACGGCGAGCCGGTGCTGCACTCGGGCAATCTGTCGAGCCTGATCGGCCTCGCCGCGCCGGGCGAACGCGTCAAGCTGAAGGTCTGGCGCGATCACTCGGAACGCACCGTCGAAGCGAAGCTCGGCGGCGCCGACGACGGCGAGAAGAAGGTCGCCGATGCCGGTGCCTCGGGCGAGCGTGGCCAGCTCGGCCTCACGCTCCGTCCGCTGACGCGTGACGAGCGCCGCGAGGCCAAGCTCGATTCGGGTCTGGTGGTCGAGGAGGTCGGGGGCGCCGCGGCGCGCGCCGGCATCCAGGCGGGCGACGTGCTGCTCGCCATCAACGGCAAGCCGGTGCAATCGATCGACGAGCTGAAGAGCGTGCTTTCGGCCAAGCCGAAGAGCGTGGCGCTGCTCGTGCAGCGCGACGGCGAGAAGATCTTCGTGCCGGTCAAGCTCGGCTGAAGCGGGCGACCGTGAAGCGAAAAACGCCGGCTTCGTGCCGGCGTTTCTTCTTCTCGCTGCCGCAGCGAGCCGTCAGGGCGGCGTCTGCGTGCCGTAGGTCGCCGTGAGGTAGTCGACGATGACCGGGATGTCGGCGTCGTCGAGCGGCGCCTTGAAGACGGCCTTCATGCGCTTGGTCATGGCGTCCCAGTAGGCACGGCCCGCGTTCGGCGGCTGGTAGAGGAAGTATTCGGCCGAGTGGCAGGTGACGCAGTTCGCCTGCGCCTTGGCATAGCCCGGCAGGGCGCTCGGCCGGAGCTGCGTGCCGTCGGCGGGCAGGGTGATGCTGCGTGGCGCCGCTGTCGCGAAGCCGGCGGCGCAGGCAAGGGCGAGAGCGGTCGAGGCGATGAGGAGTTTCTTGTCCATGGGCATGTGCTCCTCGATCAGGCGGCGGTCACGTTGACCGATTCGATGACGTTGCGCATGTAGCCCGCCGGTTGCCAGTTGGCGGTGGTCGGCTGGCCGACGCCGGCCCGGCTCCAGGCGCATGAACGCAGGTCGAAAGCGCCGGCTCTGTCCGGCACGAAGGGGAACGTGAACTCGCGGAACGAGTAGCGGCCGAGGTCCTCGCCGAGGAAGGCGGTGCGCCAGGACTTGCCGCCATCGGTCGAAACGCCGACCTCGCGGATTCCCGCGCCGCCATCGAAGGCGATGCCGCGGATGACGGTCGGGCCGCCGATCGGAATGCGCTGGCCTTCCTTCACCGAGGTGATGAACGAGCGCACCGTGAAGCGACCGATCGGCCGGGTCGCCGTCGGCGCGGTGCCCGGCACGACGCAGGCGCAGTCGTTGTCGGGGATGCGATAGGCCGGGCGCATCCAGAAGCCGTCGTAGACGTCGTCGACGATGTCGATCTGCGACAGGTGCTTGATCCAGTAGGTGCCGTAGTAACCCGGCACGACGAGCCGGACCGGATAGCCGTTCAGCCACGGCAGGTCGGTGCCGTTCATCTGCCAGGCGATGAGCACGTCGGGGTCCATGGCCTGGTCGAGATTGAGCGCCTTGACGAAGTCGCCGCCGCCGAGAAGCGCGTTGTCGAGGCCGTCGAAGGTGACCTGCTTGGCCGAGCTCTTGATCTCGGCCAGCGCCAGCACGTCCTTCAGGCGCACACCGGTCCAGCGCGCGTTGCCCATGAGTCCATCGCCGACCTGGCCGCCCGTGACGCGCGGGTTGAAGCGGGCGCGGCTGTTGCCCGAGCACTGGTTGACGGCGACGATCTCGACCGGCTTGAACTTCGTCTTCAGGTCGGCGAGGCTGAGCGAGAAGGCCTTGCCCGCGCCATTGCCACCGATCTTGATGACGTGCGTGTCGGGGTCGATCGAGGTCGGGATGCCGGCGTTGTGATAGCGCACGAAGAAGGCGTCGTTCGGCGTGATGACGCCGTCGTTGAACACCTCGAACGGCGTCTCGAGCTGCGGCGGCCGCGAGGTGAGCACGATCATCGAGCGCTTGCCCGGGTAGACGGCCATATTGCGGCCACCGTTGGCGAACGCATGATTGAAGGTCGCGCTCTGCGCGAGTGCCGAGCGGCCGAAGCCCGCTGTCGCGGCGGCGCCGAGGCCGGCCGCGATCAGACGACGGCGATTAGACGAATGCGGGGGGACGGCCATGGTTGCTTGTTCCTCTCGTTGTGGCGAACTCGAATGTGGCGCAGCAGCAATACGCGTGAAGTAATTTCCGCTTGCCGGGAACGATTTTGAACGCAAATACTGACGCCGGCCTTAAGCTTCTGCGGGTTTTGGGAGACCCCCATGAAGCAAAGCTCATCGTCCGCCCTTTCGGGTCTTCGCGCGCTGCTCGGCGCGTCGCTGCTGAGCGTCGCTGCCGCCCATGCCGGCGCGGCCACCGAGGTTCGCGTATTGCTCGGCATCGACCCGGCCGACTCGACGGGCGACGTGCTGCTCAGCGCCTCGCTGGCGCCGTCGCAGTCGCTCACCAAGGCGACCGGCGTGCGCACGACGATCACGCAGACCTCGAGCATGGCCGAGGTGATGCGCGCCAGCCGCACTGTCGAGAACGAGATCATCATCGCGCCGGCGCACGTTACCGCGTCGGCCATCCTGCATGCCTACCAGCTGCTCGCCACGAGCGGCCAGGAGCAGGTCTACGCGCTGGTCACGAAGAACAGCATCGACTCGGTCGACAAGCTCGCCGGCAAGCGCATCTATCTTCCGCAGCAGGACTCGCTGCGCAGCTACGTCGCCAAGGGCCTGCTCACCGAGTCCGGCGTCAAGCTCGCCCAGTTCTCCAAGGTGACCTACGGCAACACGAGCGGCGGCGGCCTCGTCGCGCTCGCCTTCGACATGGCCGACGTGACGGTCGCCGACGAAGCGCAGGCCAAGGAGTGGCTGACGGCGCACCCGGGCCAGGGCCGAATTCTCAAGACGACGCGGCCGGTCCCCGGCGGCATGAGCATGGTCGTGCGCAAGGACTTCTGCGCCACCGACTGCGCGCGCCTCAGCGACTGGGTCAACTCGAACGACGGCGCGATCCCCGGCGTCGGGCGCTTCCGCCTCGCGTCGGCCGACGCGGGCAAGCAGTTCAGCTACGTCGCCTCGCTCGGCATCACGACGCCCGACGCCCTGAAAGGCGCGACCCGCGTCAGCGCCGAAGAAGTCGCCGAGCTGGCCAAGCAGGGCGTGGCGATCGTCGACACGCGCACGCAGAAGGAGTACGACAACGAGCACGTGCGCGGCGCCGTGCTGGCTTCGTACATCGAGAAGAGCCTGAAGGAAGTCGATTTCGACGTCGCCAAGGACGACTTCTCGGCGCTGAAGACGGTGCCCAAGGACAAGCCGGCGGTCTTTCTCTGCAACGGCCCGGAATGCTGGAAGTCGTACAAGGGTTCGCGCGCCGCGGTCGCTGCCGGATACGCCAAGGTCTACTGGTTCCGCGGCGGCATGCCCGAGTGGCGCGAGAAGCACCTGCCGGTCGACGGCACGGCCGGCGCGGCGCTGGCGAAGATCCCCGCGCCCGCGCCCAAGGCGGGCGGCCGGGCCGTCGTCGCCGCCGTTCGCTGACGACCGACCCGGCGTCGCGCCGGGCTTCTCGCGTTCAGACCTTTGCCTGGCGCGAGAGCCGCGCCTCGACCACGGCGGCCGGCCGCTCACCGATCGCACCGTCGCGCAAGTACAGCGATTCATCGCCGAACCACTCGAGGTCGACGGGGTCGTGCGTGATCATGAGCACCGGGATGGCGACGCGCTCGAGCAGCTCATGGAGCTCGGCGCGCATGCGCTGGCGCAGTTCCGGGTCGAGCGCGGAGAAAGGCTCGTCGAGGAGCAAGGCGCGCGGCCCGTTGACGAGCGCGCGGGCGAGCGCGACGCGCTGGCGCTGCCCGCCCGATAGTTCGGCCGGCCGCTGCCGCGCCACGTCGATCAGCTCGAAGGTGCGAAGCCAGCCTTCGACGACCTCGTCGCGCTCCGGGTCGCGTGGATTGAAGAGGCCCTTGGAGAGGCCGAACGCGATGTTCTGGCGCACGCTCAGTTTCGGGAAGAGCGCGTAGTCCTGGAACAGGTAGCCGAAGCCGCGTCGCCGCGCCGGCACGTCGATGCCCGTGCTGCCGTCGTAGACGACCTCGTCGTTGAACGCGATTCGGCCGCTGTCCGGTGTGAGCAGTCCGGCGATCGCCTGCAGCGTCAGCGTCTTGCCCGCACCCGAAGGGCCGTAGATCACGGTGCGCCGCGCCGAAGTGCGAAAGCGGACGTCGAGCGCGAAGCGACGGCGCTCGCCGCCCACGACCTTCCTGATGTCGACGTCGAAGCTCATGGTGCGGCCAGTGGGGACCGCTCAGCGCACGACGCGAAACGGCGCCAGCCGGCCCGCGACCAGCAGCACGACGATGCAGGTGACCGAGACGATGACGACGAGCGTGTTGGCCAGCGAGTCCTCGCCGGCCTGCACGGCCTCGTAGACGGCGACCGAGAGCGTCTGCGTGCGGCCCGGGATGCTGCCGGCGACCATCAGCGTCGCGCCGAACTCGCCGAGCGAGCGCGCGAAGACGAGCAGCGTGCCGGCCAGGATGCCCGGCCAGGCCATCGGCAAGGTGACGCGAAAGAACAGCGTCCACTCGCCCAGGCCGAGCACGCGCGCTGCGTTCTCGAGTTGCGGATCGACGCCTTCGAAGGCCGCCCTTGCCGACTTCAGGACCAGCGGAAACGACACGATGGTCGCCGCGATGACCGCGCCTTGCCAGGTGAAGATCAGGTTGATGCCGAAGGTCTGGTACAGCCAGCCGCCGAGCCAGCCGCGCTTGCCGATCACGACCAGCAGGTAGTAGCCGAGGACGGTCGGCGGCAGCACGAACGGGAGCGTCAGCAGCGCATCGACGAGCTCGCGGCCGAAGAAGCCGCGCCGCGCCAACAGCCAACCGACGGCGACGCCGAGCACGAGGTTGATCGCCGTCGCCCAGGCGGCGACCTTCAAGGTCAACGCCAGCGTGGTCCATGTCGTCGCGTCCATCGGCAAGGGTCAGGGCTTGCCGAAGCCGTATTTCGCCAGCGCCGTCTGCGCGGGCGGCGAGACCAGGAACTCGACGAACTTGCGTGCCGCCTGGGCATTCGGGCTGCCCGAGATCACGGCGACCGGGTAGGAAATCGGCCTTTCGGTAGGCACCGCAAACGCGACCTTGACCTTGTCTTTCTGGACCACTGCATCGGTGACGTAGACGAAGCCGACCTCGACCTCGCCGCGCGCCACGTAGTCGAGCGCCTGGCGAACGTTCTGCGCGTACACCGCCTTCGGCTCGACTGCCGCCCAGAGCCTGGCGGCGCCGAGCGCGCCCTTGGCGTAGCGGCCCGCCGGCACGCCCGACGGCGTGCCGAGCGCGACGCGCTTGACCTCGGGCTTCTGCAGGTCGGCGAGCGACGCGAAGGCGAGGCTGCTGTCGGCCGGCGTGATCAGGACCAGCGAGTTGCTGGCGAAGTTGCGGCGCGAGCCGGGCTTCAGGAGCTTCTGTGCGTCCGCGCGATCCATGGTTTCCTGGTCGGCTGCGGCGAAGACATCGGCGGGCGCGCCCTTGGCGATCTGTGCGAGCAACGCATCGGACGCGGCGAAGTTGAAGACCACCCTGGTTCCCGCGTTCTGCGCCTCGAACGCCGGAGCGAGCTCGCGAAAGGCGTTGCCCAGGCTGGCCGCCGCCGAGACGGTCAGGTCGGCTGCTTGCGCGGCGCGGCAGGCCGTGGCGACGAGCAGGGCCGCGCAGCAGCGCAGCATCGGCCCGGTCGTCAAAAGCATTTTCATCGTGAGCGGCAGCGTGGCGGACGAGGCGCAATATAGCGCAGTGCATAACGCTCGGCGCGCACGCGCCGCCGCGGACCGCTCGAACGCGCGGTCGGCGCCGGCTTCGTCAGCGAGCCAGCAGCCCGATCAGCTGCTTGATGTCGGCGGCGCAGGCGCGGCCCGCGGTCGCTTCGATGCCGCGGTACAGGTCGACGAGCTTTCGGCCGACGTCGGTGAGCTGGCTGCCGCCGCCGTGCTCGCCGCCATTGGCCGAGATGACCGCGGGTCGCCTCAGCGAGCGGTTCAACTGGTCGACGAGCAGCCAGGCGCGCCGGTAAGACATCTCGATGTGCTTGGCGGCCGCTGTCAGCGAGCCGGTCTCGTCGATCGCCTCGAGCAGCGCGATCTTGCCGGGACCGATGGCGATCTCGTCACCGGTCGTGACGCGAAGCCTGAAGCGCGCGGTCGGCACCGCACGCGTGCCTGCCTTGACCGGCGCACGCCTGGACGGGGCGGTCGCGCTTCGACGGGTCGTCGTCGACGCCATCCTCGTCGGGCTAGCCGCCGCCGCGGCGCAGGTCCATGACGCGCTCGGCCTGCTCGCTGCGCAGCCACAGCCGGCCGTGGATCCACTGATCGTCGGTGTCGATGATGCCGCGGAACACGCCTTCGTCGATCGCCTCGCTGTCGCTTCCCGGCGTGGCGATGTGGACGTCGATGACAACCCGGCGCAGCGAGACCGGGAGCGGCGGCAGGCGCCTGGGTTCGGGCTTGGGCTTGGGCTTCGTCCTGCCCGGCGGCGGTGCCGAGGCAGACTCTTCGACGCCGTCATCGGCGGCGTCGGAGGACAAGGGGGCCGGGGCGGGCGGCGCGACCGGCGCCGGCGCGCTGGCGGCGAAGGCATCGTCGTCGCGGATGACCTTGCCTTCGCCGCGATAGAAGACGCTGGTGAGGTCGTTGCCGGTGCGCTGCTTCCAGAAGTCGCGGTAGTTTTCCCATTCCGGGTTGCGCTCGATGTCGACGGCGCTGCTCGCCAGGCGCAGGTTGTCGCCGTCTTGCGCGAGCGTGAAGATCATCAGCTCGCCCCCTCGGGAAGTCGGTGCGCCGCGCGCGCCGATGCGGGCACGCCACGGCCCCGTGAGCATCGCCGCGCGCCGTTGCCGCCAGCGCAGGAGACCCCAGCCGCCGAGCGCGAGCACGGCGACGGCGGCGATGCCGAGGACGCCGCGCCGGCCTTCGTCGGCCACGCCCTCGTGCGCGCTCGGTGCCGCGGCCGGGCCGTCGAGCGGCATCGGCGTCGTGATCGGCTCGTGCAGGGGCACGGGGATCGTGCCCGGCATCGAGAGCGGTCGCGGCGTCAGGCCGAGCTCGCTCAGGTCGTCGGCCAGGCGGCCCATGTCGGCGCGCCAGTCATAGGCGCGCAGCCGCCCCCACTGCAGGTCGCACAGCTGGTTGAACGGGCTCGGCAGCTCGCTCGCCGCCGGCATGTCCGTCACGCCGTCGCAGAGCAGCGGAATGATGTGCGCCTTGGCAGCGATGGCGGCCTCGAGCTCGTCGCGCGCCGGGTCGTCGGCGCGGGCTATGCAGGGCTTGCCGGCGGCGTCGGTGCCGCCCAGGTAGTGGGGCGTCACCAGCACCAGCAGGACGGGCGCGTTGCCCAAGGCGGCGGCGATGCCTTCGCGCCAGCGCGATCCGGGCGCCAGGTCTTCCTTGTCGAGAAAGATCTGCTCGTCGCCGAACATCGCGTCGAGGTCGCGCGCCAGCGCCGTGGCCTTGTCGGCGCCGTCGCTGCTCCGATAGCTGATGAAAACGCGCGAAGTCATGGCTCGGGGGCTGGCAACGTGCGCGAGTCTCGCCGAGGCCGCGTTGCGAGACAAGCGGTTTGCCCCAATGAAAGCGCTGGCGCCTTGGTGCACAGTTGTTTCCTTGCCGCAGCCGGGGAGACGACGAGGTGAACGACAGGAAATCGGTGCTCGTGATCGGCGCCGGCGACTCGACCGGAGGCGCGATCGCACGGCGCTTCGCCCGGGAGGGCTTCGTCGCCTGCGTGACGCGGCGCACGGCCGACAAGCTCGAGTCCCTGGTGGAGTCGATCCGCGCCGCAGGCGGCGAGGCGCACGGCTTTGCCTCCGACGCGCGCAAGGAGGTCGACATCGAGACGCTGGTCGCGCACATCGAGCGCGAGATCGCGCCGATCGAGGTCGCTGTCTTCAACGTCGGCGCCAATGTCCGCTTCTCGCTCACCGAGACGACGGAGCGCGTCTACCGCAAGGTCTGGGAGATGGGCGCGCTCGGCGGCTTTCTGATGGGCCGCGAAGTCGCCAAGGCGATGCTGACGCGAGGCCACGGCACGATCATCTTCACCGGCGCGACGGCGAGCGTGCGCGGCTCGGCGGGCTTCTGTGCGTTTGCCGGCGCCAAGCATGCTCTGCGTGCACTGGCGCAAAGCATGGCGCGTGAGCTGGGACCGAAAGGCATCCACGTCGCCCACATCGTCATCGATGGCGCCATCGACACGCCCTTCATCGCCGAGAACTTTCCCGACCGCTACGCGAAGAAGTCCGACGACGGCATCCTCAGCACGGAGGCGATCGCCGAGAACTACTGGAACCTGCACCGCCAGCCGAGAAGCGCCTGGACGCACGAGCTCGACCTGCGGCCGTGGACCGAGACGTGGTGAGACCCATGGGCAAAAGCGTCGAGTACTTCTTCGATTTCGGCAGCCCGACCTCGTACCTGGCCTGGACCCAGTTGCCGAAGATCGCCGCAGAGACGGGCGCCGTGATCGTCTGGCGACCGATGCTGCTCGGCGGCGTCTTCAAGGCGACCGGCAACGCCAGCCCGGTGAGCGTGCCCGCGAAGGGGCGCTGGATGAACGGCGACATCGTGCGCTGGGCGAAGCGTTACGGCGTGCCGTTTCGCTTCAACCCGCATTTCCCGATCAACACCCTCACGCTGATGCGCGGTGCCACCGGCCTGCAGATGCGCCAGCCAGCCGATTTCGCGCGCTACCTCGAGGTCGTGCACCGGGCGATGTGGGAATCGGCAACCCATCTCGGCGACCCGGCGGTGCTGGCCGCGACTCTCGCCGCGGCCGGCTTCGATGCGGACGCTTTCATGGCGCTGGTCGCCGATCCGGAAGTCAAAGCGAGGCTGGTCGCAACCACCGAGGAAGCCGTCGCCCGCGGTGCCTTCGGCGCGCCGACCTTCTTCGTCGGCGAGGCGATGTTCTTCGGCCAGGACCGGCTCGACTTCGTGCGTGAGGCGCTCGCCGGCTGACCGCCGCCTCGGCTTCCTACCTCTTGGCGTGTACCAGGGCCTCCAGTACCTTCAGGCGCGGCTCCAGCATGGTCTCGAACTTCAGGAAGCGCTGATTCAAGAGCTGTTCGGAGACCATCTTGTCGATCTGCGCCAGCTGCTCTTTTTCCGCAGCCTTGCGCGCGTTCTCCTGCTTCTCCAGCGAGGCCTTGAACTCGGCGTCCGAGCGAATCTGTCGCGCCTTCGCTTCGCGGTCCCAGTCGTCGGCTTCGAGCTTGGTGGCCGTCTTGAGATCCTTCTTCAGCACCATCTGGACGTTGATTTCCTTGACGGCCGCGTCCAGCTTGTCGAGCCGGGCGTCCAGCCGGGCCTCGAGCTTGGTGATCAGCGCTTTCAACTGAGCACCGGTGTCGTTCGAGTTGCTGTCCTTCTTGAGGTTCTCGATCGAGCGTTCGATCGCATCGAGCCGCTTTTCAGCAGCCTTGAGCTGGATCTCGGACTTGTCGGCCATGGGAGCTTTCGGGTTCGGTAAGCGGGGAGAGCACGGCCCGACTCTAGCAAGCCGCCATCAAAGGTCGGTACGGAGTTTCCAGATTTCCGGAAAGAGCACGACGTCGAGCATCTTGCGAAGATAGCTCACGCCGCTGGTCCCGCCGGTGCCGCGCTTGAAGCCGATGACGCGCTCGACCGTCGTGACGTGGCGAAAGCGCCAGAGACGAAAGGTGTCCTCGAGGTCGGTCAACTCCTCGCCAAGCTGGTACAGGTCCCACCAGGCTTCGGGGTCGCGATAGACGGCGAGCCAGGCCTGCTCGACGCCGTCGCTCGCCTCGTAAGGCAGCGACCAGTCGCGCTCGAGACGGTCGGCCGGGACCGGCAGGCCGCGACGAGCGAGCAGGCGCAGCGATTCGTCGTAGAGCGAGGGCGCATCGAGGGCCGCCTTCACCTTCGCATGCAGGTCGGCGCGATGCTCGTGCGGCCGCAGCATCGCCGCGTTCTTGTTGCCGAGGCGGAACTCGATCATCCGGTACTGCCAGCTCTGGAAGCCGCTGCTCGAGGCGAGCGCCGGGCGCATCGCCGAGTATTCGGGCGGCGTCATCGTCGCCAGCACGTCCCAGGCGTGCACCAGCTGCTCCATGATCTTGCTGACGCGCGCCAGCATCTTGAAGGCGCGCTGCAACTGGTCGGCCGAGATCGCCGCGACGGCGGCCTCGAGCTCGTGCAGCAGGAGCTTCATCCACAGCTCGCTCACCTGGTGCTGGACGATGAAGAGCATCTCGTCGTGCGCTTCGGAGCGGCGCTCCTGGGCGCCGAGCACGGTGTCGAGATGCAGGTAGTCGCCGTAGCTCATGTCGCGGCTGAAGTCGAGCTTCGCGGCCGTCGCGTCGCCGCTCGCAGGCGGCGGATTCGAGGTCGGATCGCTCATCAGGTGACGGCGGCGCGGCGTGCGAATCGGGGCTCGCGCCAAGCGCCGCTCACGAGCACGTCGGCGAGGATCCCGGCGGCGTCCCAGACGTCGACGAAGCGCGTGTAGAGAGGCGTGAAGCCGAAGCGCAGCAGGTTCGCTTCGCCGGTCTCGGCGTGGCCGGCGCGAAAGTCGCCGATCACGCCGCGCGCGATGAGCGCTTGCATGATGGCGTAGCCGTCGGCGTGGGCAAAGCTCGCCTGGCTGCCGCGCACCGCGGGATCGCGCGGCGTTGCGAGCTCGAGGCCATGGCCGGAGCAGGTCGATTCGACGCGGTCGATGAACAGCTCGCCCAAGGCGGTCGACTTCGCGCGCAATGCCGCCATGCCGCCGAAAGCCTCCGCCGCCGCGAAGACCTCGAGCCCGCATTGCAGCGCCTTCATGGCAACGATGGGCGGCGTGCCGCAGACGAAGCGGCCGATGCCGGCGGCCGGCTGGTACGCCGGCATGAAGTCGAAGGGCGCGGCGTGGCCGAGCCAGCCGGAGAGCGGCTGGCGCAGGCCCTCGCGGTCCATGCGTTCGGTGTGGCGCGGATGCGCCCAGACGAAGGCCGGCGCGCCCGGGCCGCCGTTCAGGTACTTGTAGCCGCAGCCGACCGCGAAGTCGGCGTCGGTGGCGTGCAGGTCGACCGGCACCGCACCGGCCGAATGGGCGAGGTCCCAGACGGTGAGCGCGCCCGCCGCGTGCGCCAACCGCGTCAGCTCGGCCATGTCGTGCATGCGGCCGCTGCGGTAGTTGACGTGCGTCAGCATCAGCACCGCGACGTCGTGGTTCAGGTGGTCGGCGAGGTCGGCGGCGTCGACGAGGCGCAGCTTCAGGCCGGCCGCGACGGCGACGCTTTCGGCGATGTACAGGTCGGTCGGAAAGTTGCTTTGCTCGGACAGCAGCGTCGTGCGCGATGGCGCATCGGTCTTCTGCAGGGCGGCGGCGGCGCTGAGCGCCTTGAACAGGTTGACGGAAGTCGAGTCGCCGACGCTGATTTCGCCCGGACCGGCACCGACGAGCGTCGAGATGGCGTTGCCGATGGACTCCGCCAGGTCGATCCAGCCGGCCGCGTTCCAGCTTCGGATCAGGCCTTCGCCCCATTCGCTCTCGATCGTCGTGCGAACGCGCGCTGCGGTCCGCTTGGGCAGCGCGCCGAGCGAGTTGCCATCGAGGTAGAGCACGCCCTCGGGCAGCACGAACCCGTCGCGCAGCGAGCGCAGCGGGTCGGCGGTGTCGCGGGCCAGCGCCTCTTGTCGGGTCGTCGTCACAGCGGCTGCGTCGCGGTAGGCGCGAGCATCGGCGACACTTGCGGGCGAGTGCTTCTGCGATTGCTTTTCATGATCATGGCGACGGTAGCAAAGCTTGGCGCGACGTGGTGTCGGTTATTTCGGACACGGCCATGAGCGCGGGTTATTCGGGAACGCCTCCGACGACGCCGTGTGGTCGGGGCTGAAGCTCGTCGTGCGCGTCGGGTTGCGCGGCCCGGCGCGCCGGTGATCGGGCCTGCCGAACGCATGCCGACGCCGCTCTCCGCCTCGTCGCGATGGCTCCTCAGCATCTATTTCGTCACGGTCTGGGGCAGCGGCTTCGTCGTCACGCGCATCGCCCTCGGCTACGCGGCGCCTTTCACCTACATCGGCGTGCGCTACGCGATCGCGTTCGCGGTCGCGATGCTCGCCTTCGGTTTGCGCGCGAGCTGGCCGAAGCTGTCTGCACAGTGGGGGCACATCGCCATCGCCGGCCTGCTTACCCACGCCGGCTACCTGGGCGGCAGCCACTACGCGCAACGCTGGGGACTCTCGGCCGGCGTGACGGCGCTGATCCTTGCCTTGCAGCCCCTGCTCACCGCGCTGATCGTGTCGCGCTGGTTGCACGAGCGACTGTCGAAGCTGCAGATGCTCGGCGTGGCTGTGGGGCTGGGTGGCGTCGCCCTGGTCGTCGCGCACCGCGTCGACGGCGCGGCGATCGCGCTGCCGAGCCTGCTCGCCGTCGCCTGGGCGCTTGCCTGCGTCACCGGCGGCACGCTCTACCAGCGCGAGTTCTGCGCCGCCATCGACCTGCGCGCGGCGGTGTGCATCCATTTCGCGGTGACTGCCGCGGTGATGCTGCCGCTCGGCGCCGCGTTCGAGGGCTTCGCGATCACATGGAATGTGCAGATCGCGGGGACTTTGCTCTATCACGTCGTGATGGCGTCGTTCGGCGCCTTCACGATCCTGCACCTCTTGTTGCGCCGCGGCGAGGCGACCGGCGTGACCAGCCTGCTCTACCTGACGCCGCCGGTCGCCGCGCTCGTCGAGTGGGCCGTGTTCGGTGTCGCGCCGACGCCGACGATGTGGCTCGGCATGGCGGTGGCCTGCGTCGGCGTGGCGATGGTCACGACCAGCCGCGCCGCGCAGTCGAAGACGCCGATCATCGAAGAGCCGTCGTAAGCGCCCGCGACACCGCGCCCGCGACACCGCGCCCGCCCTAGCGCCCGCGCCGTCGCGCCTCAGCGCGCCGACGGCGCGGCGCGCACTACCGTGACCGTGCAGTCGGCCTCGGCCGTCACCTGCGCCGAGACGCTGCCGAGATGTCGGCGCAGCCGGCCGCTGCTGCGCGCTCCCATGACGATGTGGTCGACCTTGTTTCGGCGCGCGTAGTCGACGATCGCGGCGGCCGGGTCGGGCGCCTCGATGACGTGAAAGGTGATCCGGCCGGCCGTGTCGCCGCGGCCCGACGCCGCCAGCGCCTGGGTCAGCGGCCGCGCCCAGTGCTTCAGCTGGACGAGCAGCTTGAGGTGCTTGCTCCTGCCGTCGGCGTCGACCAGGTCGTCCATGCCGACGCGATGGATCTTCATCACGGTCAGGCAGGCGAGGCGGGCACCCGGCTCGGTCTGCAGCAGCCGTTGCACCGTCTGCCGCGTCGACTCGAGCAGGACGGGCTCGGCGCCGGCCGGGTCGATCGCAGCGAGCAGGATCGGGCTGCGCGCGGTCTGCTCGGCGGCGCCGCTGCGCGCCTCGCTCTTCGCATCGCCGATCGCGGTCAGCCAGCGCCGGGTCGCTTCGAGTGCGCCGCGCGGCTTGATCCGGGCGGCGCGCTCGGTCAGCGCGACCTGGTCGGGATGCAGCAGATCGAACGCCAGCTGCGCCGCCGTCTGGTAGCGATGCGCGGGACGCACTTCGAGGCAGTGCAGGATCACCTCCTGCAGCCAGGGCGGGCAGTCGGTGCGCAGCACGCGCGGCGGGACCGGGTCGCGGTACAGGCGCCGGCGCAGCCCGCGCTGCGACGTCGGCGCACCGAACGGCCGCTGGCCGGTTGCCAGGTGATACAGCATGACGCCGAGCGAGAACAGGTCGCTGCGCGGGTCGCTGCGAATGAAGCGGATCTGCTCGGGCGACATGTAGGGCGAAGTGCCCATCGGCAGGTCGAACTCCTCTTCGAGAAGGTCGGGCAAGCGGTCGTGCCGCGCGACGCCGTAGTCGATCAGCACCGCCTCGCCGCCGCCGGTCCCGGTGGCCGGGCGAAAGACGACGTTGCTCGGCTTCACGTCGAGGTGAACGACGTGCTGCCGATGCAGGTCGTGCAGCGCCGCCGCGACCTGCCAGCCGATCCTGACGACCTCGTCGAGCGGCAGCGGCGCGGCGTTGAAGTGCGGCAGCAGCGACGGGCCCGCGATCCGCTCCATGACGATATAGGGCAGCCCCGCGATGTCGCCCTTGGCCACGAAGCGCGGCACGTGCGGCCCGCTGAGCGTCGGCATGATCATCTGCTCGACCTCGAAGCCGACGATGGTCGCCGGCTCGTCGCCGCCCTTGATGCGCGGCACCTTCATGAGCAAAGGCAGGTCGGGTTCGCCGGCCGGCGGCGGCCCGGTCCGGCTGACCCGCCAGAGCGTCGCCATGCCACCCTGGTGCGCGTATTCGTCGAGCCGGAAGCCGTCGACGACGCGGCCCACGGCGAGCGAGGCGGGAGGGTCCGCCCTGGCTTCAGCCGCCATGGATCAGCCGCTCGGCCAGGCTGGCGGGCAAGCCCGCGGCACGGACTTTCGCGGCCGCGCCTTCGTGGTCGTAGGGGACGCGGTGGAAGGCGAGGGTGCGCGCGGCGTCGTCGAAGAGCGCGTAGCAGGCGGCGGGATCGCCGTCGCGCGGCTGTCCCGCGGAACCGGGAACGGCGAGCCAGCGGCGCTGCTCCGACAGCGGCACCGCAGTGCCGGACATCGGTGCGAAATCGCCGGCCTTGCCGGTCTCGCTCAGGTGATAGAGCATCGGCACGTGCACGTGGCCGCAGAAGGTCAAACGACAGGAGGTCGCATGCATGCTGCGCGCCGCTTCGCCGCGACCCTCGATGTATCCCCAGTCGCCAGGCGCCCAGGCGTTGGCATGCACGAGCAGGGCGCCGTGTGCGGTCAGCGTCATCGGCAGCGCCGCGAGGAACGCGAGCTGGTCGGCGTCGAGGTGGTCGCGCGTCCATTCGATCGCCGCTCGGGCATCCGCGACCATGCTCGGCAAGGGGCCCTGCACGGCGGCGAGATCGTGGTTGCCGAGCACCGCCAGGGCGCCATGGGCGACCTGCTCGCGGACCAGTTCGACGACCCAGCCCGGGTCGGCGCCGTAGCCGACGCAGTCGCCCAGGAACGCGAAGCGCTCGACGCCTTGCTCCTGGGCATGGGCCATGACCGCGGTCACCGCCTCGCGGTTGGCGTGCAGGTCGGCGACGAGGGCGAGCTTCATCGGGACGGCGCGCCGCTCAGCCGATCCGCCCCAGCACCAGGTATTCCATGAGCGCCTTCTGCACGTGCATCCGGTTCTCGGCCTCGTCCCAGACGACCGATTGCGGCCCGTCGATGACGTCGGCGTCGACCTCTTCGCCGCGATGCGCGGGCAGGCAGTGCATGAAGAGTGCGTCGGGCCGCGCCGAGGCCATCATCTCGGCGTCGACGCACCAGTCGGCGAAGGCGATCTTGCGCTCGGCGTTCTCGGACTCGTAGCCCATGCTGGTCCAGACGTCGGTGGTCACGACGTCGGCGTTGCGGCAGGCGTCGAGCGGGTCCTTGAAGACCTTCAGGCAGTCGTCGCGGCGCAGCCCGACCGCCATCGGGTCGATCTCGTAGCCGTTCGGCGTGCTCACGTGCAGCGTGAAGCCGAGGATGTCGGCGGCCTGCAGCCAGGTCGTCGCCATGTTGTTGCCGTCGCCGACCCAGGCGACGATCTTGCCTTCCATGCTGCCGCGATGCTCGATGCAGGTGAACACGTCGGCGAGGATCTGGCAGGGGTGGTATTCGTTGGTCAGGCCGTTGATCACAGGCACACGCGAGTGCGCCGCGAAGGCCTCGAGCTTCGATTGCTCGAAGGTGCGGATCATGACGATGTCGACCATCCGGCTGATGACGCGCGCCGTGTCCTCGACCGGCTCGGCGCGACCGAGCTGGCTGTCGGTGGTGGTCAGGTTCACGACCGAGCCGCCCATCTGGTACATGCCGGCCTCGAAGCTCACGCGCGTGCGCGTCGAGGCCTTCTCGAAGATCATCGCCAGCGTGCGGTCGACCAGCGGCGTGTACTTCTCGTAGTTCTTGAAGCGCTTCTTGATCGTCGCCGTGCGCTCGAACAGGTAGGCGTATTCCTCGGCGCGGAAGTCCCTGAACTGGAGAAAGTGCCTGATCAGCGCCATGCCGGGTTTCATGCCGCGGGCTTCAGGAATTCCTTGATGAGCGGGCAGAGGATGGCGACGACCTGGTTCGCCTCGTCGGCCGTCATGATGAGCGCCGGCAGCAGGCGCACGACGCGCTCCGCGGTGACGCTGATCATCAGCCCGGCCTCGGCGGCGCGGCCGAGCAGCACTGCGCAGGGGCGGTCGAGCTCGATGCCGATCATGAGACCCTGGCCGCGCACCTCGACGAAGCCGGCCACGCCCGCCAGCTCGCGCTCGAGGCCTGCTCTCAGTGCCGCACCGACGGTAGCGGCGTTCTCGAGAAGACGGTCCTCTTCCATGATGCGCAGCGTCTCGACGCCAGCGCGCATGGCCAGCGGATTGCCGCCGAAGGTGGAGCCGTGGTTGCCCGGCCCCATCACGTCGGCCGCCTTGGGCCCGCAGACGACAGCGCCGATCGGCACGCCGGAGCCCAAGCCCTTGGCCAGCGGCATGACGTCGGGACGGATGCCGGCCCACTGGTGCGCGAACCACTTGCCGGTGCGGCCCATGCCGCACTGCACCTCGTCGAGCATGAGCAGCCAGCCGTGCTCGTCGCAGACGCGGCGAATTTCCTTCAGGTAGCTGACGGTCGACGGGCGGATTCCGCCTTCGCCCTGGATCACCTCGAGGAAGATGGCGACCACGTTCCTGTTCGTCGCCGCGACCTTCTCGATGGCCGCGACGTCGTTCAGCGGCACGCGCACGAATCCTTCGACGAGCGGGCCGAAGCCGGCCTGGATCTTGGTGTTGCCCGTCGCCGAAAGCGTCGCGATCGAGCGGCCGTGAAAAGCGGCTTCGTAGACGACGATCTCCGGCCGGTCGATGCCGCGGTCGTGCCCGTACTTGCGCGCGATCTTCAGCGCCGCCTCGTTGGCCTCGAGCCCCGAGTTGCAGAAGAAGACGTTCGTCATGCCCGAGAGCTCGCACAGCTTCGCGGCCAACTTCTCCTGCAGCGGCACGAGGTAGTAGTTCGAGCTGTGCATCATCTTGCCGACCTGCTCCTGCAGGGCGGGCACCAGCCTCGGGTGGGCGTGCCCGAGCGTGTTGACGGCGATGCCGGCGAGCGCGTCGAGGTACTTGCGGCCTTCCGTATCCCAGACCCAGCAGCCGCGGCCATGCGAGAGCGCGACCGGCAGGCGCCCGTAGGTCTTCATGACGTGGGGTTCGGGCGCGGCGGGCAGCTTCTCGGGCGCGTTCATGTCGTCACTCCGGCAAAGCGGGCAAAAGAAAAACGATTCTAAAGCCGGCACTCGAGCACGGCGGCGCCGATGTTGCAGCGCAGCAGCGGCGCTGTGCAGGCGCGACAATCGCTCGCAACTTCCCTTCAACGCATGGCCGAGCCTCGAACAGTCTTCATCCAGGGCGTGACGATCGACGGCAAGCCGTTTCGCCCGAGCGACTGGGCCGAGCGCCTGGCCGGCACGATGTCGTGCTTTCGCCCCGATGGCAGCGGCGTTCGCGGCCCCTTCATCGGCTATTCGCCCTATTGCGTGCCGCGCCATGTCGGCGGCGTCAAGGGCGTGCTCGTCGATCCGGCGCTGCGCGAGATGGAACCCATGGCCTGGGACTTCGTCATGCACTTCGCGCGCGACAACGGGCTGCTCGTGATCGAGGATCCTGTCATCGGCTGAACGAGCCGGCACCGGAGACGCCATGAATGAAAAAGGGCTCGCGATGCGAGCCCCTTTGCGCGGAGAAGAGCAATCAGGCCGTGGCCAGCGCCTTCACCTTGGCGGCGAGGCGGCTCTTGTGGCGCGCCGCCTTGTTCTTGTGGAACAGGCCCTTGTCGGCGACGGAGTCGATGACCGGCTGGGCGACCTTGAAGAGCTCGGCGGCCTTGACCTTGTCGCCTGCCTCGACGGCCTTCTGCACGTTCTTGATGACGGTGCGAAAGTGCGAGCGCATGGCCGTGTTGGCGGCGTTGAGCCTGGTGTCCTGGCGGACACGCTTGAGGCCCGAGGCGATGCGGACGGTCTTTTTCTTGGCTTTGGAGGCGGTGGCCATGTCTTGTATGAGCTGGGGCTAGCTGGATTTCGGCAAAGACCACGAGTATAGCATTCGCACCCATGAATTTGCTCCGGGCCGCGTCCACGATCTCGTTCTTCACGCTGCTCTCGCGCATCACCGGCCTCGTCCAGATCATCGTCGTGTCGTCGCTGTTCGGCGCCGGCGCGGCGTTCGACGCCTTCAACGTCGCCTTTCGCATCCCGAACCTGCTGCGCCGCCTGTTCGGCGAAGGCGCCTTCACCCAGGCCTTCGTGCCGACGCTGGCGCGCGCCCGTGCCACCGACGGCGACGAGGCGACGCAACGCCTCATCGACGCCGTGGCGACGATCCTGTTCTGCGCGCTCGTCCTGACCTGCATTGCCGGCGTCGTCGCCGCGCCGCTGGTCGTCTGGCTGATGGCGTCGGGCCTGGCCCGATTCGACGACGCGGTGGTCATGACGCGCATCATGTTTCCCTACATCGGCTTCATCTCGCTGGTGTCGCTCTCGGCGGGCGTGCTCAACACCTGGAAGCGCTTCGCCGTTCCGGCGGCGACACCGGTGCTGCTCAACCTGGCCATGATCGCGGCGGTGGTCCTGCTCGGGCCGGTCTTCGAGCGGGCCGGCATCGAGAAGATCTACGCGCTTGCGGCCGGCGTCATGCTGGGCGGTGTGCTCCAGCTCGCGGTGCAGGTGCCGGCGCTGCTGCGCGTCGGTCGCTTGCCCCGCATCGGCCTCGGCTTTCGGGCGCTGCGCGAGGCCTGGCATCACCCCGGCGTTCGCACCGTGCTGCGCCAGATGGCGCCGGCGCTTCTCGGCGTCTCGGTGGCGCAGCTCTCCATCCTCATCAACACGCAGATCGCCTCGCATCAGGGCGTGGGCGCCGTCTCCTGGCTCTTCTATGCCGACCGGCTCATGGAGTTTCCGACCGCGCTGCTCGGCGTTGCGCTCGGCGTCGTCCTGATTCCGCAGCTTTCGGCGGCGCAGGCGCGCCAGGACGTGGCGGGCTACTCGGGCATGCTCGACTGGGGACTGCGCGTCGCCCTCGTCCTGACCTTGCCTTGCGCGGCCGCGCTGCTCGTGTTTCCCGAGGCCCTGATCGCGACCCTCTTCCAGCACGGCGCATTCGACGCGCGCGACGTCGCCAAGACGGCCGTCGCGCTGCGCGCCTACGGCGTCGGCCTGGTCGGCATCATCGGCGTGAAGATCCTCGCGCCTGGCTTCTATGCGCGCCAGGATCTGCGCACGCCGGTCACCATCGCCATCATCGTGCTGGTGCTGACGCAGGCGATGAACGTGGTCTTCGTTCCGTTCCTCGGCCACGCCGGCCTGGCCCTCTCGGTCGGCCTCGGCGCGACGATCAATGCTGTCTGGCTATTTGTCGGACTGAAGCGTGGCGGCTGGTTCCAGCCGATGCCCGGATGGAGGCGTTTTGCGGCGACTGTCTTGCTCGCGACGCTCCTCATGGGCGCGTTGCTGGCTGGCGCGACGGTGGCCATCGACTGGGTCGGCCTCGCCGGCCGCGACGGCCTGCGCGCCGCCTGGCTCGCCGCCTGCCTTGCCACGGCGGCGCTGGTCTACTTCGGCGTCCTCTTCGCCGCGGGCTTTCGGCCGCGCGATTTCTTGCGCCGCGGTTAGACCCGCGACTCGCGAGGTTCTAAACTCGCCGCATGTCCGGGCTTTTGCCGCTCCTGCCGCCGACCGCGCTCGATTACTTCGCCTCGCTGGTGGCCGAAGACGTGAGCCTGCCCCTGCTCGAAGCCGCCATTGCGGTCGCGCAGCACGACTTTCCGCGCCTCGACACGCAGGCCACGCTCGCCGAGATCGACATGCTGGCCGTGCGCCTCAAGCAGCGCATCCCGCGCGACGCCGCGCCGATGCAGCGACTGCGCCTGGTCAACCGCTTCTTCTTCCAGGAGCTCGGCTTTTCCGGCAACGTCAACGACTACTACGACCCGCGCAACAGCTACGTCCATTGCGTGCTCGAAACGCGGCGCGGCATCCCGATCACGCTTGCCGTGATCTACGTCGAGCTGGCGACGCAGATCGGCCTCAACGCTTGCGGCGTCTCGTTCCCCGGACATTTCCTGGTCAAGGTGCACATGCCGCAGGGCGAGATCGTCATCGACCCGTTCACCGGCCAGTCGATGTCGCGCGACGCGCTCGACGCACTGCTTGTCCCGTACCGTCGGCGCAGCAGCAAGCCCGTCGCCAGCGAGCCGCTGCTCAAGGACTTTCTCCAGGCCGCGGCGCCGCGCGAAGTCATCGCGCGCATGCTGCGCAACCTGAAGGAGGTCTTCCGCAACAGCCATGACGCGGCCCGTCTGCTCGGCATCGCCGAGCGGCTGGTGATCCTGCTGCCCGACGCCTGGGAAGAGCGGCGCGACCGCGGCCTGGTGCACGCCGCGCTGGGCGCGCGCTTTCCGGCGATGGCCGACCTGGCCGGCTACCTCGAGCACGCGCCCGACGCGCCGGACCGCCCGGCGATCCGCGAGCGCCTGGCCGAGCTGGGCCACGACGGCACGTCGCGGCTCCACTAGGACGATGACGCACGCGTTGCGCCGCTTCGCTGCGAGGCCATCGGCCGCCTCATGCTCCTGACGCCCGCCCAGCGGCGCATCCTCAACTGGGCAGCGCTCGCCATCGCGGTGAGCGTGCTCGTCTGGTTGCTCGCGCCGGTGTTGACGCCGTTCGCGATCGGCGCCGTGCTCGCCTACGCGCTGCATCCGGCGGTCGAGAAGCTCGCGGCGCGGCGCGTGCCGAGGCTGCTCGCGGTGGCGCTCGTCGAGATCGGCTTCATCGTCGCCGCGGCGGCGCTGGTGCTGTTGGTCGTGCCCATCCTGTCGAAGGAATTGCCCTTGCTGCGCGACCAGTTGCCGCTGCTCGCGGAGCGCATCAACCGCGCCGTCTCGCCGTGGTTGATGCAGATGGGCGTCAACGTCGGCCTCGACGCGGCCAGCCTCAAGGCCTTTCTTCTCAAATACCTCGACGCCAACTGGGATGACTCGATCGCCACCGCGCTGGCCTCGGTGCGCATCGGCGGCAGCATCGTCCTCACCGTCGTCGGCTATGTCGTCCTCGTTCCGGTAGTGCTGTTTTATCTCCTCGACGACTGGCCGCTCTATGTCGAGCGCACCGTCAACCTGGTGCCGCCGCGCCTGCGCGGCGCGGTCGCTTCCTTCGTCGGCGAATGCGACACCGTGCTCGGCCAGTATCTGCGCGGCCAGTTGCTCGTGATGCTGATGATGGCGGCGTTCTACAGCGTCGGCCTGGCCCTGTTCGGCTTCGAGCTGGCGGTTCCGGTGGGTGTCTTTACCGGCCTCGCCATCTTCGTCCCGTACGTCGGCTTCGGCATCGGCCTGGTGCTGGCACTGCTTGCCGGCGCGCTGCAGTTCACCGGCTGGTACGGGCCGGCCGCCGTGTTCGTCGTCTACGGCATCGGCCAGATCGTCGAGGGCATGTTCCTCACGCCGCGGATGGTCGGCGGGCGCATCGGCATGAGCCCGCTCACCGTCATCTTCGCGTTGTTCGCGTTCGGTCACCTGTTCGGCTTCGTCGGCGTGCTGATCGCCTTGCCGGTGAGCGCGCTGATCGCGGTCGTCGTCGGCCGCTTGCGCGCCGGCTACGCGAAGAGCAGCCTGTACGTGGGATGAAGCAGATTCCGCTCGCCATCGGGCCGGAGCCGGCGCGCAGCTTCGAGAACTTCCTGCCCGGTGCGAATGCCGGCGCGCTTTCCCATCTGCTGGCCCTTGCGCCGGGCGCGCCACCGGTCTACCTCTGGGGTCCGCCGGGCAGCGGCAAGACGCACCTCCTGCAAGCCTTCGCGCAGCGTGCGCAGCAGCAGGGCGAACCTGTGGCCTGGTTCGGTGCCGATATCGCCGCGCCCTGGCAGGCACCCGAGCACTGCCACTGGCTGGTGTTCGACGATTGCCAGGACTTCGACGCTGCCCAGCAGCAAGCCGCGTTCTCGCTGTTCGTCGAAGCGAGTGGCCGCGGCGCGGTCGTGCTGGCCGCTGGCAGCGTGCCACCGGTCGACCTCGCGATTCGCGAGGACTTGCGCACGCGGCTCGGCTGGGGTCATGTCTTCGCCCTCGTGCCGCTGGCCGAGCCCGAGGTCCGCTCGGCTCTGCGCCGCGAGGCGGACCGGCGCGGCACCTTCTTGTCCGACGAAGTGATGGACTATCTGCTGACCCGCTTCGCGCGCGACCTGCAGCACCTGATGGCGCAACTCGACCGGCTCGACGAGTTCTCGCTCTCGACCAAGCGTGCCATCACCGTGCCGCTCCTGAAGCAGATGCTGGCCGAGGAGGGCGAGGCGTGAATCCGCCTTCGGGTGGCGAACTCCAGGCCGGGCGGCCCCCCGCAAGGCAGCGCCGGCGCGGCCGCGGCCGGCCCGGCAACCTCACCCTCTTCGACCTCGACCTGACGCTCTTGCCGATCGACTCCGACCACGCCTGGGGCGAGTTCGTGATCGGCCTCGGCTGGGTCGACGCCGATCGCTTTCGTGCCGGCAACGACGCCTTCTATGCCCAGTACAAGGCGGGCCGGCTCGACATCGCCGAGTACATCGCCTTCGCCACTGCGCCGCTGCGCGCGCGCTCGCCCGAAGAGCTCGCCGCGGCGCACGCCCGCTTCATGCGCGAGGTGATCGAGCCGGCGCTTCGGCCGGCGGCGCTCAGACTGGTCGCGGTCCATCGCGAGCGCGGCGACCGGCTCGCCATCGTCACCTCGACCAACGATTTCATCACCGCGCCGATCGCCGCGCGCTTTGGCATCGAGGCGCTGATCGCGGTCCGTCTCGAGCGCGATCCGGGCGGTGCTTTCACCGGCCGGATCGACGGCATACCGGCCTTTCGCGAGGGCAAGGTCGCGCGTGTCGGACAATGGCTGGAGGAAAACGGCCTCGGCTGGGGCGATTTCGAGCGCATCAGCGTCTACAGCGATTCGCCCAACGACCTGCCCTTGCTCGAGCGCGCGACCGACCCGGTTGCCGCCAATCCGTCGCCCGACCTCGAAGCGCTGGCGCGCGAGCGAGGCTGGCGCATCGTCAGACTCTTCGAACAATGATCAAGAAATTCATCGACAGGCTGCTCGGCAAGACCGCTTCGGGCAAGGCCGGCGCGCGCGCCGGCAAACGCGTCGAAGTGCCCAAGGCAGAGCACGGCATCGATCCGACGCTCGTCGACGAGCGCGCCGTCAAGGTCGTCGCCACGCTCGTCGACGGCGGCTACGAGGCCTACATCGTCGGCGGCGCGGTGCGCGACCTGGTGGTCGGCCTGCGTCCCAAGGACTTCGACGTCGCCACGAACGCGACGCCCGAGCAGGTGAAGGGCCTGTTCCGCCGCGCCTTCATCATCGGCCGGCGCTTTCGCATCGTCCACGTCGTGTTCGGCCGCGGCCGGCAGGACCGCGGGCTCTCCGAAGTGATCGAGGTCTCGACCTTTCGCGCGCGGCCCGACGCGGCGGCGGCCGACCTGGTGAGCGGCAACGAGAAGACCTCGAAGAGCGAGTTGGCGGGCAAGAGCCACGCCGTCGACGCCGAAGGCCGCGTCCTGCGCGACAACGTCTGGGGTCCGCAGATCGAGGACGCCGAGCGGCGCGACTTCACCGTCAACGCGATGTACTACGACCCGCTGCGCGAGATCGTCGTCGACTACCACGGCGGCATGAAGGACGTGAAGAAGAAGCTGCTGCGCATGATCGGCGACCCGCTGCTGCGCTACCGCGAAGACCCGGTGCGCATCATTCGCGCCGTGCGCTTCGCGGCCAAGCTCGGCTTCGAGATCGAGGCCAAGACGCGCGCGCCGATCAAGGAGATGGCGGCGCTGCTCGACAACGTGCCGCAGTCGCGCACCTTCGACGAGATGATCAAGCTCTTGCAGACCGGCCACGCGCTGGCCTCGATCGTCGAGCTGAAGAAGCTCGGCCTGCACCGCGGCGTGTTCCCGGTGCTCGATGTCGCCCTCGACGAGGCGCAGCGCCACGACGGCCGCGAGAAGTTCGTTCGACTGGCCCTTGCCGACACCGACGCGCGCGTCGCCGCCGACAAGCCGGTGGCGCCGAGCTTCATGCTCGCGGCGATGCTGTGGCACGACGTGCAAGACGGCTGGAAGCGTCGCCAGGCAGACGGCGAAGCGCCATTCCCGGCGCTGCAGGACGCGATCGATGCCGCCTTCGACGCGCGCATCGGCGACATCTCGGGCCGCGGCAAGCTCGCCATCGACATGCGTGAGATCTGGATGCTGCAGCCGCGCTTCGAGCGCCGCGCCGGCAACTCGGCGATGACGCTGCTCGAGCAGCCGCGCTTTCGCGCGGGGCTCGACTTCCTTCGCTTGCGCGGCGAGGTGGGCGAGGCCGACCCCGCGCTCGCCGTCTGGTGGGAAGCGTTCTTTCACGCCAGCGACGAGGAGCGTGGCCGCATGCTCGACGCGGTGCGCGAGCCGCGAAGCTCGCCGCGTCGCGTCAAACGCGCCGCGCCTGCGTCGGGCGGCGAGGCAGCGCCGGAGCAAGCGCCGTCGCGGGTGCCTTCTCCTTCGGGCGACGCTGACGCCGACGAGGCCGAAGCCCAGACCGAGATGTCTGCCGACGGCGAGGCGCCGCGCAGACGCAGGCGCCGCCGGCGCCGGCCGTCCGGCTCGAACGACACGCCGTCGTGACGCCAGACCCGCAGCGCGCCGGCTTCGACCCGGCGCGCCTCGCTGCCCTCGTCGCGGCACTGCAGCGGAAGGTCGATGCCGGGCGCTTGCCGGGCGCCGTCTTCCACGTCGAACGGCGCGGCGTCGTCGCAGCGTTCGAGTGTCTCGGCGTCGCCGACCCGGTGCGCTCCACGAGCATGCGCACGGACTCGATCTTTCGCATCTACTCGATGACCAAGCCGATCGTCTCGGTCGCGCTGATGCAATTCTTCGAGGCAGCGCGCGTTCGCCTCGACGACCCGGTGGCGCGCTTCCTGCCGGAGTTCGCGGCAACGCAGCGTCTCGTCGAGCACGACGGCAAGGAGTTGCTCTTCGCCCCGTCGCGCGCCATGACCGTGCAGGATCTGCTCCGTCATACCGCCGGCCTGACCTACGAGTTCCTGCCGCCGTCGCCGGTGCGCAGGCGCTACGTCGCGAGCGATCTGTTTTCGCGCCGACGCCGCAATGCCGAACATGTGGCCACCCTCGCGGCCTTGCCCTTGCAGCATGATCCTGGCAGCGTCTGGGAATACAGCCGTGCCACCGACGTGCTCGGCCGCGTCGTCGAGGTGCTGGCCGATCGACCGCTCGGCGAACATCTGCGCGAAGCCGTCTTCGAGCCGCTCGGCATGGTCGACACGGGCTTTCACGTGCCGGCCGATCGCCACGACCGGATCGCCGACGCATTCGGTATCGATCCCGACGACGGATCCGCGGTGGCCTTGAACGACGTGCGTGAACCTGCGCCGCTCGAGTCGGGCGGCGGCGGCCTCGTCTCGACGGCCGCCGACTACGCGTGCTTCCTGCGCATGCTTCTTGGCAGCGGTCGCCTCGACGGTACGCACATCCTCGGCCGCAAGACGGTCGAGTTCATGACCAGCGATCACCTCGGCGCGATCCCGAATGCCTGCCCCGACGTGCTGCCGCCCGGCCACGGCTTCGGCCTGGGCTTTGCAGTGCGCCTGGCGACCGGCATCGCCGCCGTGCCGGGCTCACCCGGAACCTACGGCTGGGGCGGCTCGGCCGGCACGGTGTTCTTCGTCGACCCGCACGAAGGGATGCTCGCGCTGATGATGATGCAGGCGCCGAACCAGCGCGAGGAGTTCCAGCAGATCTTCCGCAACATGGTCTACGCGGCCATCGACGACTGAGAGGCGGCCAGGTCATGGCGACGCAAGCCCCGGGCGAGGACGCCTTCATCGCGCTCGGCTCCAACCTCGGCGATCGCGGCGCCGAGATCGAGCGGGCGATCGAAGAGATCGCCGGCCTGCCCGGCACGAAGCTGCTCGCGCGTTCTTTGCAGTACGAATCGACGCCGCATGAGGCGAGCGGCGGCGACTATCGCAACGCGGTCGTGCACCTGCGCACCTCGATTGCGCCACTGCCGCTGCTCCACGCCCTGCTGGCGATCGAGGCGGCGCACGGGCGCGAGCGCCGCTTCGCCAACGCGCCGCGCACGCTCGACCTCGACCTGCTGCTGCACGGAGACAGCCGGATCGCGAGCGCAGAACTCGTGCTGCCGCATCCGCGCATGCACGAGCGCGCCTTCGTGCTTGCGCCGCTCGCCGAGATCGCGCCCGGCCTCGTCGTGCCCGGCCGCGGCGCGGTCGAAGACCTGCTCCGAGGCGTCGGCTCGCAGCGCATCGCTAAACTCGATCGATGATCGATGTCATTCCCGCGCCGGTGCGCACCGTTGCATTGCTCGCCCCGTCGAACGTCTTCATGACTTTCGCCTGGTACGGGCACCTTTGGGCGGGCCTGTGCCTCGTCGGCGCCGTCTACTTCGTGTTCCGCTCGGCATGACGCAGGGCCTGCAGCGCTTTCGTCACATCGCCGTCGAAGGGCCGATCGGCGCGGGCAAGACGACGCTGGCGCGGCTGATCGGGGCGCGCATCGGTGCCGATGCCATGCTCGAGCAGCCGGCAGAGAACCCCTTTCTCGACCGCTTCTACGACGACATGGCGGGCTATGCCTTTCAGACCCAGCTCTTCTTCCTGTTCCAGCGCGAACGGCAGATGCGTGCGATGGCGCAGCCGAGCATGTTCGCGCATTCCCTGGTGAGCGACTTCATGTTCGCCAAGGACGCACTCTTCGCCAAGCTCAACCTCAGCGACGACGAATACCGCCTGTATGCGCAGATGCACCGGCCGATCGCGGCGCAACTGCGCGAGCCCGACCTCGTCGTCTGGCTGCGTGCTTCGCCGCGTACCTTGCTCGCCCGCGTACGCAGCCGCGGCTTGGCGATGGAGCGCGGCATCGACCTCGCCTACCTCGAACGGCTCTGCGGCGCCTACGCGGAGTTCTTTGGCGGCTACGAAGGCGCGCCGGTGTTCGCCGTCGACACCGAGCACTTCAATCCGCTCGAGCGCGAAGCCGACCTTGCCGAGTTGCTCGCCCGGCTCGAAGACTTCGACGGCCGACGGGGCCACTACGGCATTTCGGCCGATTCCGCGTTCGGTTGAACCTCCGCTTAGACTCCGCGTCGGATCAAATTCCCCAGCCCCCAATCCGGAGAGAGATCGATGAATTCACGCCGTCACTTCATTCGCCTGGCCGCTTGCTCGAGCGCGGCGTTGCTGGCCGGCCGCGAGGCGCTGGCTGCCGACGCGCCGATGGTCGACGAGAAGGATCCGCAGGCCGTCGCGCTCGGCTATGTGGCCGATGCGACGAAGGCGAACAAGGCCAAGTACGCGAACTACGCGGCCGGCCAGATGTGCGGCACGTGCCAGTTCTATCAAGGCAAGGCGGGCGCCCCGAGCGGTGCCTGTCCGGTGCTCGGCGGCAAGCTGGTGACGGCCAAGGGTTGGTGCAGCGCCTACGCCAAGAAGGCGGCGTGACCGACGCCTTTGCGGGCGTCTTCTGACGATGGCACTCGCCTTCCCGTTCTCGGCCATCGTCGGCCAGGACGAGATGAAACTGGCGATCCTGGTCGCCGCCGTCGACCCGACGGTCGGCGGCGTTCTCGTCTTCGGCGACCGCGGCACCGGCAAGTCGACCGCGGTTCGCGCCCTCGCGGCGCTGCTTCCGAAGATGCGTGCGGTCGCCGGCTGTCCTTACGCTTGCGACCCCGACGCGGTGGCTGGCGTGTGCGGAGTGTGCAGCGACGGCAAGGCCGTCAGCGCGGTGCCGAAGTCACGGCTCGTTCCTGTGCCGGTCGTCGACCTGCCTCTGGGCGCGACCGAGGACCGCGTCGTCGGTGCGCTCGACCTCGAGCGCGCCCTGTCGCACGGCGTCAAGGCCTTCGAGCCGGGCCTGCTGGCGCGCGCCAACCGCGGCTTCCTCTACGTCGACGAGGTCAACCTGCTCGAGGACCATCTCGTCGACCTGCTCATCGACGTCGCCGCCTCGGGCGAGAACGTGGTCGAGCGCGAGGGTCTGAGCGTGCGCCACCCGGCGCGCTTCGTCCTGGTCGGCAGCGGCAATCCCGAAGAAGGCGAGCTGCGGCCGCAGCTGCTCGATCGCTTCGGACTTTCGGTCGAGGTGAAGACGCCCGAAGACATAGCTTCGCGCATCGAGGTGGTGAAGCGCCGCGAGGCCTTCGAGCGCGACGGTGCGGCCTTCATCGAGCGCTGGCGCAAGGACGACGAGCGCGTGCGTCGCCGGCTCGTCGCGGCGCGTTCGCGCCTTGCCGCCACTCTCGTCCCCGACGCGGTGCTGGAACGCGCTGCGCGGCTTTGCATGGCGCTCGGCACCGATGGCCTGCGCGGCGAGCTGACCTTGATGCGCGCGGCGCGTGCCGTCGCTGCGCTCGATGGCGACGCGGTCGTCGACGACCGTCATCTCAAGCGCATTGCCGCGCCGGCCTTGCGGCATCGCCTGCGCCGCAACGTGCTCGACGATGCCGGCTCGACGGTCCGCGTCGAACGCGCGGTGGCCGAGTTGTTTCCGGCCTGAAGTTTTCTTTGCGCGACGCACGATGACTGCGCCGCCCGCTATCGCGCCATCGGCCGTCGTGTCGTCGCAAGCCGCCGATGCATGGCTGGCCGCCCGGCTGTTCGCGGTCGACCCGGCCTGGGCCGGCGGTATCGTCGTGCACGCTTGCGCGGGTCCGGTGCGCGATCGATGGCTCGCCGATCTGCGCGCATTCTTGTCTGCCGGCGTGCCTTGGCGAATACTGCCCGTTCATGTGGACGCGGAACGCCTGCTCGGCGGCATCGATCTCGCCGCGACCTTGCAGCGCGGGCGACCGGTGGCGCAGCGCGGCGTGCTCGCCGAAAGCGACGGCGGCGTCGTGCTGATGGCGATGGCCGAGCGCGCCGCCGAGGCGACGGTGGCGCAGATCGCGGCGGCGCTCGATCAGGGCGAAGTCGTCTGCGCGCGCGACGGCATCGAGCTGCGCGAGCCGGCGCGCTTCGGCGTCGTGGCGCTCGACGAAAGCGGTGACGACGACGAGCGCGTGAGCCCCGTGCTGCGAGATCGTTGTGCTTTTCAGGTCGAGTTGCGCGACATTGCGTGGCGCGAGCTTGCTGCGCTCGATGCATCGACGGCGGGTCACGAACTCGTCGCCGCGCAAGCCCGATATCCGCGGGTCGTCGCCTCCGACGCCGTGGTCGAGGCACTCTGTGTTGCGGCGATCGCGCTCGGCGTGATGTCGATCCGTGCCTCGCTGTTCGCCGTGCGTGTGGCCCGCCTGTCGGCCGCGCTTGCGGGGCGTGACGAGGTTGCCGCCGAAGACGCGGCCATCGCAGCGCGACTGGTGCTCGGCCCGCGCGCGACACGTTTGCCGGCGCCGCCCCAGGAAGCGTCCGAAGCGGACGCGCCTCCGCCTGCCGACGGCGTACCAGACGAATCGGTGGATGACGCGCGCGCCGATGACGCGAATGACGCCGATGACGCACGGGACGACGCCGCAGCGGACGAGCGAGAGCCGTCCGCTTCGGCCGATGCCCTCGACGACGTCGTGCTCGCCGCAGCGGCCGCGGCGATCCCTCCCGGCCTGCTGGCGCGCCTCGCCGCGCTCGGTGCCGCCGGCCCGTCACGGGGCGCTGCCGGTCGCGCCGGTGCATTGCAGAAGAGCCGACAGCGCGGCCGGCCGGCCGGCGTTCGTCGCGACCGACCGCGTGCCGGCACTCGCCTCGACCTGATCGCCACCTTGCGCGCCGCCGTGCCGTGGCAACGCGTGCGCGGCCGCATGTCCCAGGCGGATTCGAATGGCGTCGCCACGCCGCTGCGCATCCGCGTCGAGGACTTCCACGTCGGCCGCTTCAAGCAGCGCGGTCGCACGACGACGATCTTTGCCGTCGATGCGTCGGGCTCGTCGGCGCTGCACCGGCTCGCCGAAGCGAAGGGCGCGGTCGAGCTGTTGCTCGCCGACTGCTACGTGCGTCGCGACAGCGTCGCCGTGATCGGCTTTCGCGGCCGTGCCGCCGAGTTGCTCTTGCCGCCGACGCGCTCGCTGGTGCGCGCCAAGCGCTCGCTGTCCGAGCTGCCCGGCGGCGGCGGCACGCCCCTTGCGGCGGGGCTCGACGCGGCCCGCGAAGCCGCGCTGGCGGTGCGCAGGCGCGGCGAGACGCCGATCGTCGTCATCCTCAGCGACGGGCGAGCCAATGTCGCGCGCGACGGCAGCCCCGGCCGTCCGCAGGCCGAGGCCGATGCGCGACTGGCAGCGCGTCATTTGCGCGACGACGGCGTGACCGTTCTCTTCGTCGACACCTCGCCGCAACCGCATCCGCTGGCTCGCGAGCTGGCCGAAGCGATGGGCGCGCGCTACCTGCCCTTGCCGCATGCCGATGCATCCTCGCTGTCGGCGGTGGTGCAGGGCGCTTCCCGACCGCAGCTGCGCGGGCGCTAAGGGCGATGCCGGCGAGCCTCGACTGGCAGCGCGACGGCGCCGATTGGCCGAACCGGAGCGCGAGTCGCTTCGTCGACGCCGGTGGCCTGCGCTGGCATGTGCAGACGATGGGCCAAGGCCCGGTGCTGCTGCTGCTGCACGGCACGGGCGCGTCGACGCATTCCTGGCGCGACCTGCTGCCGCTGCTTGCGAATGACTTCACGGTACTGGCGCCCGACCTGCCCGGCCACGGCTTCACGCCGATAGCGCGTGGCGACGGCATGTCCTTGCCTGGCATGGGCGGTCTCGTCGCCGAATTGCTCGCCGCGTTGCAGGTCGAGGCACGCTTTGCCGTCGGCCACTCGGCCGGCGCCGCGATCCTCGCGCGAATGGCCTTCGACCGCTGCATCGCGCCGCGCGCCCTGGTCAGCCTCAACGGCGCCTTCCTGCCTTTCACCGGCGCGCTGCGCGTCTTCTCCCCCGTCGCGAAGTTCCTCGCCTCGACTTCGCTGGCGGCGCGCATCGCCGCGACTCGTGCACGCGATCCCGCTGCGGTCCGCCGCCTCCTCGCGTCGACCGGTTCGACGATCGGCGGGGCCGGCACGGCCCTCTGGGCTCGCCTCGTGCGCAGTCCGGCGCACGTCGCCGGAGCGCTGGCGATGATGGCGGCGTGGGATCTCGACGCCATGCCGCACGAGCTTCGCGCGCTCGCAGTGCCGATGCTTCTCGTCGTCGGCGGCAACGACCGCACCGTCCCGCCGGAGCAGGCCGATCGCGTCGCGTCACTTATGCAAAAGGCCCGCGTCGTGCGCTTGCCGGGGCTCGGCCACCTGGCGCACGAAGAGCAACCCGGACTTGTCGCGGCAACGATCGCGTCCTTCCTGAAGGAGTTTTCAGTCGACGGCTGATTCGCCACCGACATCAATTTTCAGCGCGTGCCCATCGTCGACATGCCGACGGCAGGCGAGAGCGTCTTCGTCGTGCGATTCAGGAATCAGCGCGGCATCGACTTCTCCGAGCTGCGGGCGATGATCGACCGGTCGTACATCTCGCGCGCCAACACCATCGTCGTGCCCGGCGCGAGAATGGACCTCGCCATGCAGCTCATCCTCACGCCGCTCATCCTGCGCCCGATGGATATCCGCCGCGCCCAGCATCAATGACGGGCGCGCTGCGATACGCAATCGTCAGCTTCGATCTCGACGGCACGCTCGCCGATACGGCCGGCGAGATCGCCGAGGCGGCGAACCGGACGGTCGAGGAGTTCGGCTTGCCGCGACGACCCGTCGCGGACATCGCGACGCTGATCGGCGCCGGAACGAAGGAGCTGATGATCGGCCTGTTGCGCTTGATCGCGACGGATCCCGCGACGGCCGATGTGGTCCTCGACCAGGACATCGCGCTGGACCGCTTCGCCCATCACTACTCACTCACGTCCGGGATGACGTGTCGTGCGTACCCTACCGCGCAGGACGCGCTGGAGCGTCTGCGCCGCGCCGGCGTGCGGCTGGCGTGCGTGACCAACAAGGAAGAGCGCTACAGCAGGAAGGTGCTTGCCGCGTGTGCGATGCAGGACGCGTTCGATCTGCTCGTCGGCGGCGACACGCTGGCGGTGAAGAAGCCCGATGCCCGCGTGCTCGCGCATGCCATCGCGATGCTGGGCGGTGAGCGCGGCAGCACGGCCCACGTCGGCGATTCGCGTACCGATGTCGAGGCGGCGCGCAACGCCGGCGTCGCGTCGTGGGTCGTGCCCTATGGCTACAACCAGGGCGAGGCGATCGAGAACGCGCGGCCGGACATCGTATTTCGCAACCTCGGCGAAGTCGCGGACCACGTGCTCGGCTGAGGAAGCTCTCGGTCGCAGGATCCCGGCAAGTTCAGGGTCCGGCGCCGACGACCCGATCGATGCGGATCGCGACGCCGCTTGCGCCGGGCGCCACGGGCGCCACTTCGCCCGACAGATCACCGGCTTGCGGAATCGCGTTGCCACTCTTGCTGACGCGCGCGCCGACGATCACCTGCTTTGTGCCCGAGAGTGTGGCGCCCGGTGCCATCGCCATGCTGTCGTCGAGCCGGAAGGCAAGCGGCAAGTCGGCGACCCTGGCGCGCTGCACGGCGAGTGGCATACGTCCGCCGCCGGCAGCGCGTGCGAAGACGAACACGGTGTCGTCCGGCGACGCCTTGGCGGCGAGGGCCGCGTCGAGTGTGACGGTGCCGGTCAGTGCCGTTGCCGGCGGAGCGACGGCCGCGGTGGCGTTCGAGGAGGGAGGAATCGACGCGCCGCTCGCCGTCGCACGCTCGCGCGCTTCGACGATGCTGCTCTGAACCTGCTTGGCGAGCTCGCTGCCCGGCGGCAGCTTGTCGGCGATCTTCTGCCAACGGGCGACCGCCCCGGCGTAGTCGCCGCGGTCATAGAGCGCCGTGCCGGCGAGGGCGAGCGCCTTCGGATGGTCGGCGTCGAGGGCGAGGGCGCGCTCGACCAGCGCCATCGATTGCGGATTGTTCGCCGTACCCTTGGTGGCGGCGACGGCGTCGGCATAGTCGGCGAGCAAGGTCGCGTCCTTCGGCAGCAGCTCGGTGGCCCGCGCGTACGCCGGCAGCGCGTCGACGAAGCGGCCGAGCACGGTGTACGAGCGCGCGAGCATGGTCCAGCCCTTGGCGTCGTCGGGACGGTCCTTCATCCGCGCGGCCAGTCCTTCGACCATGGCGGCGATCTGCTGCAGGCCGCTCGCGCCGGCGTCGCTCGCGGCGGTGCTCGGAGCGATGGCATCCGGCGCGCCCGCGACCGTTGTTCGTGCACCGACCAGCGAGGGCGAGCCGGTCGCCCGGTAGCCGCCGACGGCGAGGGCGAGGACGGCGAGGCTCAAGCCGGCCACGAGGCGGCGTGAAGGCCTCGCCTTGATCTCGGACGCAGACGCGAACGCGCTGGTGGATGGGGTCGCGGAAGCGGTCGCGGACGCACCGGCCAGGCGATCGCCGATCTCGCGCTCGACGGCACGGCGCTCGCCGTCGTAGGTGCTGGCGTCCAGCTTGCCGGCGTCGCGCAAGGCCTTGAGCTGAAGCAATCGGCCACGCGCTGTCGCTAAGAAGTCGTCGTCGGCCATCAGGGCTTGCTCATTGCAGCGGTCGCCGCCTCGTCGGCCGCTTCATCTTCGCTGTCGGGTTCGAAGGAAGTGTCGGCCATGCGCGTCCTGCGCCGCAGCACGAGCACGAGCACGGCGCCGCCCGCGACGAGCATCGCCGCCGGGCCGAACCACAGCAACGCGGTGTTCGCCTGCAATGGCGGCCGGTAGAGCACGAAGTCGCCGTAGCGCGCGGTCATGTACTCGACGACCTCGCGGTCGCTCTTGCCCTGCTTCAGCAGCTCGCGCGTCTGCTTGCGCAGGTCGACGGCGAGGTCGGCGTTCGAGTCGGCGATCGTCTGGTTCTGGCAGACCAGGCAGCGCAGCTCGGAGGTAATGCGCGCCATGCGCGATTCCAGCGCCGGGTCGACCGCCTCCGGCGGGGCCTCCTTGGCCGACGCGGCGAGCGCGCACAACGCGAGCGCCGTCGCGCAGGCCAGCCTCGAAACCCCGTCAAGCATCGAGCTTCTTGAGCAGCGGCTCGATCTTGGTCGCGATCACTTCGGGCGTGAGCGGGCCGATGTGCTTCATGCGGATGACGCCGTTCTGGTCGATGATGAAGGTCTCGGGTACGCCGTACACGCCGAAGTCGATGCCGACGCGGCCTTCGTCGTCGAACAGCGATGCGTCGTAGGGATTGCCGAAGCGTGCCAGCCAGCCGCTCGCGTCGCCGCGCTGGTCCTTGTAGTTGAGGCCGTAGATCGGCACGACGCGCTTCTTCGAGAACTCGACGAGCAGCGGGTGCTCTTCGCGGCAGGCCACGCACCACGAGGCCCAGACGTTGAGCATCCAGACCTTGCCGCGCATGTCGTCGAGGCGGATCGTCTTCGCTGCGTCGTCGAGGCGGGTCAAGGTGAACTTCGGCGCCGGCTTGTCGATCAGGGGCGACGGGACCTCGTGCGGGTCGAGCTTGAGGCCGAAGGCGAGCATCGTCGCCAAGGCGAAGAACGCCGCGAGCGGGATGAGAAACCAGAGCCGCTTCATGCCGCCGCCGCACTCGTCGAGGCGCCCGCATTCGCCGTCTGCCGGACCTTGACGCGATAGCGTCGGTCGCTCGCCGCGAGCAGTCCGCCGAGCGCCATGACGAGGCAGCCGCCCCAGATCCAGTCGACGAAGGGCTTCAGGTACACGCGCACGATCCAGGCGCCGCCTTCGACCGTTTCGCCGAGCGAGACGTAGAGGTCGCGCGTCAGGCCGGGCTCGATCGCGGCTTCGGTCATCGTCGATTGGGACGCCGGGTAGAAGCGCTTCTCGGGGCGCAGCGTGGCGATCGTCTTGCCGTTCTCGGTGACGTCGATCTGGCCCTGGGCGGCGCGGTAGTTGGGGCCGAACACTTCGCGAACGCCGCGGAAGGTGAAGACGATGCCGCGGATCTCGGTCGTGTCGCCGGTCTGCATCTTCACGTCGCGCTCGACCTCGCCGGTCTTCACGAAGGTGACGCCGAAGATGAAGATGGCGATGCCGAGGTGGGCGAGCATCATGCCGGCCGTGGCGCGCGGAATCTGCCGGGCGCGGTGCAGCACGCCGGTGCGCAAGCCACCCGTGGGGCGCAGGCGCTCGACGAGGTCGGTAGCGAGCGAAGCGATGATCCAGAACGCCATCAGCAGGCCGAGTACGCCGACCACGCCGATGCCGCCCTTGAGCCAGGCCGTCGCAAGCGCGGCGACGACGGCGGCGCCGGCCGCCCACTTGAGGCGCGACGCGAGATCGGGCAGCTCCGCCTGCTTCCAGCGCGCCAGCGGGCCGACGCCCATCAGGAAGACGAGCGGCGTGAGCAAGGGAACGAACACCGTGTCGAAGTAAGGCGGACCGACCGAGATCTTGCCGAGGCCGAGCGCGTCGAGCGCGAGCGGGTAGAGCGTGCCGAGCAGCACCGCGCCGCAGGCGACGACGAGCAGCACGTTGTTGCCGAGCAGCAGCGACTCGCGCGAGAGCAGACCGAATCGCGCCCCGAGCCCGACCGTCGGCGCGCGCCACGCGTAGAGCGCGAGCGACGAGCCGATGACGATGACGAGAAAGGCGAGGATGAAGAGGCCGCGCCGCGGGTCGGTGGCGAAGGCGTGAACGGAGGAGAGTACGCCCGAACGAACGAGGAAGGTGCCGAGCAGTGAGAGCGAGAAGGCAAGGATCGCGAGCAGCACCGTCCACGACTTGAAGCTGTTGCGCTTCTCGGTGACGGCGAGCGAGTGGATCAGCGCCGTCGCCACCAGCCAGGGCATGAACGAGGCGTTCTCGACCGGGTCCCAGAACCACCAGCCGCCCCAGCCGAGCTCGTAGTAGGCCCAGCCGCTTCCCAACGCGATGCCGATGGTGAGGAAGATCCACGCCGCGGTCGTCCACGGCCGGGTCCAGCGCGCCCATTGCGCGTCGAGGTTGCCGCCGATGAGCGCGGCGACGGCGAACGAGAACGCCACCGAGAGTCCCACATAGCCCATGTAGAGCATCGGCGGGTGGATGACCATGCCCGGGTCCTGAAGCAGCGGGTTCAGATCGCGGCCGTCGGCGGGCACCGGCAAGAGTCGGTCGAACGGATTCGACGTCATGAGCAGGAAGAGCAGGAAGCCGAACGAGAGCCAGCCCATCACGGCGAGGATGCGCGACACGACCTTCTCGGGCAGGTATCGGCTGAACTGAGCGACCGCGATCGTCCAGAAGGTGAGCATGAGCAGCCAGAGCAGGATCGAGCCTTCGTGGCCGCCCCAGACCGCGGCGAATCGGTAGTAGACGGGCAGTGAGCGGTTCGAGTTGGTGGCGACGTAGAGCACCGAGAAATCGTTGCCGACGAACGAGAGCGCGAGGCAGAGGAAGGCGATCGCGACCAGCGCGAAGAGGAGTCGGGCCGAGGGTCGCGCCAGCGCCATCCAGTCGAGTCGGTTCTTCGCCGCGCCGGCGAGCGGCAGGGTGCCGAGCACGGCCGAAACGCCGAGCGCGATCCAGAGCAGAAAGTGGCCGAGTTCGGGAATCATCGAATCACTTTCGCATCGGCTCCGCCGAGATCGTCTCTGCCAGCTTGGGGTTGCCCTGCTGGGCGCGCTTCAAGGCCTCGGCGGCCTCGGGCGGCATGTAGTTCTCGTCGTGCTTGGCCAGCACCTCGCGGGCGACGAACACGCCGTCCTGAAGCTGCCCTTGGGCGACGACGCCCTTGCCCTCCTTGAACAGGTCGGGAAGGATGCCGGTGAAGCGCACCGGGATCGACTTCGCGGTGTCGGTGACGATGAAACTGACGGTCGTGCCGTCGCGCTTGACGGTGCCGCGCTCGACCAGGCCGCCGAGGCGAAAGGTGCGCATGCTCGGCGCCTCGTGCGCAACCACCTGCGAGGGCGAATAGAAGAAAACGAGGTTGCTCTGGAAGGCGCTGAGCACCAGCGCCGCCGCGGCGCCGGCGGCGGCGACGATGGCGCCTGCCACCGCGAGTCGCTTGTGGCGCGGCTTCATGGCGTGCCAACGCCTCGCTCGTCGGCGAGAGCGCGCTGCGCGACGCGATGCCGCATCGCGGTCAGCAGCGGCTCGGCCGTCATGCAGAGCAGCGTCACGCCGTACGCGCCCCAGACGTAGAGGCCGTAGCCGCCCATCGCGAAGAAATCGCCCGCGCTGTTCCAGATCACGTCTGCATCCTCGGCGTGCTGGCCGGCGGCGTCGTGCGCGCCGCCTCGCCGGCCCACTGCGCATGCTGGTCGCGCTCGAGCACGATCGCCCGTGTACGAGTGAAGACAACGGCGAAGCCGTAGGCCCAGAAGGCCAGAGTCATGAGCAGCATCGCGGTCAGCATCGTGCTCGCCATTTTCGGCGCTGCGGCGACGCTGATGCTGGCGCCCTGGTGCAGGGTGTTCCACCATTTCACGGAGAAATAGATGATCGGCACGTTGACGCTGCCGACGATGGCCACGAGCGCGCCGGCACGATCGGCGCGGCGCGGATCGTCGATCGCCGAGACCATCGAGAGAAAGCCCGCATAGAGAAAGAGCAGGATCAGCTCGGAGGTGAGGCGCGCGTCCCACACCCACCAGGTGCCCCAGGTCGGCTTACCCCAGAGGGCGCCGGTCCAAAGCGCGAGGAAGGTGAACATGGCACCGGTCGGCGCGATCGCACGGGCCAGTGCCGACGCGAGCCGCGCATTGAAGGCCCAGCCGATCGCCGCCCAGAAGGCCATGGCCAGGTAAAGCAGCATCGACATCCATGCCGCCGGGACGTGGATGAAGATGATGCGGTAGGCGTCGCCCTGCGTCGCATCGGTCGGTGCGCGAAAGAAGCCGATGTAGAGGCCGGCGGCCGCGAGCACCGCGAAGGCCGCCCAGCACCAGGGAACGAGCAGGCCGGCGAGCCGGTAGAAGCGAACCGGCGCGGCGAAATGGAAGAAGCGGATGGACGCCATCGTCATGATCGGAGGTCGACGATTGTCCCGCGTGTGCGCAAGCGCCTGTTACCAGCGGTCATTCGGTCGCGATGCGCAGCGCAGCGGCCGTGGCGGGGGGCGCGATCAGCACCGTGAAGATGAGGAATGCGCCGAGCAGCGAGTAGTGGCCGCGCGCCGAAAGCCCCGCGTCGATGGCCGAGACCGCGCCGGCGCCGAAGATCAGCGCCGGCAGGCAGAGCGGCACGATGAGCAGGATGAGGAGTGCGGCGCCGCCGCGCAGGCCGAGCGTCAATGCGGCGCCCAGGCCGCCGAGCAGGCTGAGCACGGGGGTGCCGAGCAGCAAGGTGAAGAAGAGCGCGGCGATCGCCTCGCCGCTCATGTCGAACATCAGGCCGAACAGCGGCGCTGCGACGACCAGCGGCAGGCCAGTCAGCAGCCAGTGCGCCGAGGCCTTGGCGAGCACGAGGCCGAGCTTGTCGAGCGTACCGGGGCCGCTCGCGATCAGCATCTGCTCGAGCGAGCCGTCGGCAAGATCGCCGGCATAGAGCTGCGTCACCGAGAGCATCGCGGCGAGCAGCGCCGCGACCCAGACGACGCCGGGCGCGATCAGCCGCAAAGTCTGCGGCTCGGGTCCGACGCCGAGCGGAAAGAGGCTGATCGCGACGGTGAAGAAGGCGATCGGCAGCAGCGCGTCGGCGCGGCGTCGCGCGGCCAGGCGGAGGTCGCGTGCGACGAGGTTGGTGAACACGCCGGTCATGCGGCGACGGGTGCGTCGATCTGCACGACAAAAGGCGCCGGCTCGGCGAGCGTCAGCGGCACATGGCTGGTGAGGACGACGCAGCCGCCGCGACCGGTGTGCTCGGCGAGCAGCTCGTTCAAGGTCTCGATGCCGGACGCGTCGAGCGCGTCGAAGGGCTCGTCGAGCAGCCAGATCGACGACGTCGTCTCGGCGGCGAGCCGGGCGAGCGCGACGCGCCGACGCTGTCCTTGCGAGAGCGTCCGTACCGGTGCATGGCGACGGCTGGCCAGACCGAAGCGGTAGAGCGCCCGGTCGAGCGCGTCGCGGTGCGGCGCTTCGCCGGCGAGCGCGAGAAGAAAGCGCACGGACTCGGTAACGGTCAGGTCCTCTTTCAGCGCATTGGCGTGGGCAAGGTAGACGATGCGACGTTGCGATGTCGGATCTCGCCAGACGATCTCGCCGGACTCGGGCGCGGAAAGGCCGGCCAGGGTGCGCAGAAGCGTCGTCTTTCCTTGGCCGTTGGCGCCGCGGATCCAGACGATCTGCCCCGCGCGCAGGACGAAGCCGAGGCCTTGGAACAGCAGGCGCTCGCCGCGCCGGCATTCGACGCCGGCGATGCGCAGCAGCGGTTCGGAACGGTCGTCGCGAGGTGCTGGCATGGCAGGCGCCGATTGTGCTTGTTACCGGCCCCGTAAACTCCGGCGGAAACGAGGGGAGAGATCGGGATGCTTTTCGGCAAGCTGCTTCCGCGCGAAGGCAACTTCTTCGAGCTGTTCAACCAGCACGGCAACTACATTGCCGAAGGGGCGCGCGCCTTCATCCGGCTGATCCAGCACTACGCCGATCCTGATCTGCGCGAGAAGCACACGGGCGAGGTCGGCACGGCCGAACGGCAGGCCGACCGCATCACCGCCGAGGTCAACCGGCTGCTGCACAAGACCTTCATCACGCCGATCGATCGCGAGCAGATATTCGGCCTGATCAATGCCATGGACGATGTGCTCGACCTGTTGCAGGATGCCAGCGAGACGATGTCGCTCTACGACGTGCAGGCCATGAACGAGGACATCCTGCGCCTGGGCGACCTGAGCGCCAAGTGCTGCGAGCGCGTGCAGCACGCGGTGTCCTTGCTGCCCAGGATCAGCCAGCCCGAGGTCGCGGCTGCGGCGCTCAAGACCTGCGAGGAAATCGATCGCCTCGAGTCCGACGCCGACCGTGTCATGCGCTCGGCGATGTCGCGCCTTTTCCGCGAAGAAACCGACGTTCGCGAGCTGATCAAGCTGAAGGCGGTCTACGAACTGCTCGAGTCGATCTCGGATCGTTGCGAGGACGTGGCCAACCTCATCGAGGGCGTCGTCCTCGAGAACTCGTGACTCCTGCGGGGCGGGTGGCGGTCGAGGTTCGTGCATGACGACCGTCCAGATCTCTTTCGGGATCGTGGCGATGCTGGTGATGCTCGCGATCGCGTTCGATTTCATGAACGGCTTTCACGACGCCGCGAACTCGATCGCGACGGTCGTGTCGACGGGCGTGCTGAAGCCGCAGCAGGCGATCGTCTTCGCCGCGTTCTTCAACATCGTCGCCATCTTCGTCTTTCATCTGAGCGTGGCG
>JBBRLS010000013.1:0-85408 GCA_038231215.1 Burkholderiales bacterium
CTCGATGCTTCGGGTCCGTCACCAGCGGGGCTTCGCGGGGGCGAGCGGGGCGAAAGGTACAGGCGGCTGAGAATGGCCCCCGGGCGGGAATCGTGATGCCGTTGGCCTGAATGAATCGCATCCGCAGCGACGACCGGAATGGCCGCGCAGGCCAGCACGAGAGCGAGAAAGAAGCGCATGTCGGAGCCTGGGCTCGAAGAACGGGCATCCTCATAAGTGCCCGATGGTTCAGGGAATTCGCGCTGACCGCAGGCGCCAGGAGACAACGAGGCACACTGACGGCCATGAAGACCACCCGGCTCGGCCGCACCGGCCTCGAGATTTCGCGCATCTGCCTGGGCTGCATGAGCTACGGCGAGCCCGAGCGCGGCAACCACCCGTGGACGCTCGGCGACGCGGCGAGCCGGCCCTTCATCAAGAAGGCGCTCGACCTCGGCATCAACTTCTTCGACACCGCCAACGTCTATTCCGACGGCACCAGCGAAGAGATCGTCGGCAAGGCGCTCGTCGACTACGCGAGGCGCGGCGAGATCGTTCTCGCGACCAAGGTGCACGGCCGCATGCACAAGGGACCGAACGGCGCCGGCCTGTCGCGCAAGGCGATCTTTGCCGAGATCGACGCGAGCCTGAAGCGTCTGGGCACCGACTACGTCGACCTGTACCAGATCCATCGCTGGGACTACGCCGTGCCGATCGAGGAGACGCTCGAGGCGCTGAACGACGTGGTGCGCGCCGGCAAGGCGCTGCACATCGGCGCCTCGTCGATGTTTGCGTGGCAGTTCGCGAAGGCGCTGCATCTTTCCGACAAGCACGGCTGGGCACGCTTTGCGACGATGCAGAACTTCGTCAACCTGCTCTATCGCGAAGAAGAGCGCGAGATGCTGCCGCTTTGCAAGGCCGAGGGCATCGGCGTCATTCCGTGGAGCCCGCTCGCGCGCGGCAGGCTCACGCGCGATTGGGACGCGACGAGCGCGCGCTCCGAGACCGACGAGTTCGGCCGCAGCCTCTACGCGAAGACTGCCGGCGACGGCGATCGCAAGGTCGTCGAGGCGCTGACAGCGGTGGCCACGCGTCTCGGCCGGCCGCGCGCACAAGTGGCGCTCGCCTGGGTGCTGGCCAAGAGCGAAGTCGCCGCGCCCATCGTCGGCGCGACGAAGCTGGAGCAGCTCGACGACGCCGTCGCTGCGCTCACGCTTCAGCTTTCGCCCGAGGACATCGCCGAGCTCGAAGCGCACTATCTGCCGCACGCGGTGATGGGACACGCCTAGGGCCACCTCCGGCCCGGGCGCCGGTTCCTTCACAATCCCGCGTCACCGCCGACGGAGTACCCGCGCATGAAGCCGATCATCCGAGCCCTGCTGTCCTGCGTCGTCGCCGGCGGCCTGCTGCCGACGGCCGCGACCGCCCAGGAGACGACGCTGCGCCTGGTCAGCGCCTTCGCCGAGAACGGCATCTACGTCGTGCACATGCAGAAGTGGGTGAGCCAGTTCAACGCCGCGGGCAAGGGCACGCTGCAGATCAACTTCATCGGCGGGCCGAAGGCGATCCCGGCCTTCGAGGCCGGCAACGCGGTGAAGACCGGGGTGGTCGACATGGCCCTGGCGACCGGCGCGTTCTATACCAACGTCATGCCCGAGGCCGACTTCCTCAAGCTGACGCAGATCCCGGTCGCGGAGCAACGCAGGAACGGCGCCTTCGCGGCGATCAACGCGCTTTGGATGCAGAAGGGCAACATGGTCTATCTGGCGCGGATGGTCGAGAACCAGCCCTTCCACCTCTACCTCAACAAGAAGGTCGACAAGCCCGACCTGACCGGCCTGAAGGTCCGCATCACGCCGGTGTACCGCGACTTCTTCGCCGCGCTCGGCGCCAACAACGTGACGATGCCACCGGGCGAGGTCTACACGGCGCTCGAGCGCAACGTCGTCGACGGCTACGGCTGGCCGATCGGCGGCATCTTCGACCTCAACTGGAACGAGAAGACGAAGTACCGCGTCGACCCGGGCTTCTACGACGCCGAAGTCGCGATCGTCATGAATCTCGACGCCTACAACAAGCTCACGCCGAAGCAGAAATCCTTCCTCGACAAACAGGCGCTGGCCCTCGAGGCGATGAACGATTTCTGGACGAGCTACGGCAGGGACGAAACCGCGCGCCAGGAAAAAGCCGGCATCCAGGCGATCAAGTTCGACGCCGCGGGCACCAAGGCTTACGTCGACAAGGCCTACGACGCCGGCTGGGCCGGGGCGATGAAGGCCAATCCCGAGTTCGCGAAGAAGCTCAAGACCTTGACCTCGAAGTGACCTCGCCATGAAGCCGGGCATGGCCCGCCTCGAAGCGCGGTTCGGCACGCTGATCGAAGCACTGGCGCTCGCCGCCAGCCTGGCCTTGCTGGCCATGGTCGCCGTCATCTGCGGCGACGTCCTGCTGCGAAATATCGCGATTCCCGGCCTGCCGCGCGGCATCGCCTGGAGCAACGAGATCTCCGAGTTGCTGCTCTACGCGCTGACGCTGTTCGCCGCGCCGTGGCTGCTCCGCGAAGGCCGGCACATCCGCGTCGACATCGTCCTGCGCGCTCTGCCGCTTCGCGTCGCCTATGCCTGTGAGTGGATCGCCGATGCGCTCGGTTTGGTGTGCTGCCTGTGGCTCGTTTTCTACGGCGCATCGGCGGCGTTCAAGAGCTTCGCGAGCGACGCGCTCTCGATCAAGACGCTGGTCATGCCGGAGTGGTGGTTTCTGCTGCCGCTGCCGATCTGCTTTCTCCTGCTGGCGATAGAGTTCGTGTTTCGCATGCGCCGGCTTTCGGCCAGCGAGATCGGGCCGCGCGACGATGCAGTGAGCGCCGCATGAGCCCTCACCCCGGCCCTCTCCCGCAAGCGGGAGAGGGGGCATGATGGGCTGGACCGGCGCCGCCTGGCTGCTGCTCGGCGGTTCGACCGTGCTGCTCTTTCTCGGCCTGCCGGTCGCGTTCTCGTTCCTCGTCATCAACCTGGTCGGCGCCTGGCTCTGGCTCGGCGGCGAGCCGGGCTTCGTGCAGCTCGCACGCAACAGCGTCAGCTCGGTGATGAGTTTTTCGCTGACGCCGATTCCCCTCTTCGTGCTGATGGGCGAGATCCTCTTCCACACCGGCCTGGCGGTGAAGGTGATCGACGGCATCGAGCGGCTGATCGCCCAGGTGCCCGGCCGGCTGGCGGTGGTCGCGGTCGTCGCCGGCACGGTGTTCTCGGCGATCTCCGGGTCGACCATCGCGACCACGGCGATGCTCGGCTCGCTGATGGTGCCGGTGATGCTGGCGCGCGGCTACCACCCGACGCTGGCGACGGGCCCGGTGATGGCGATCGGCGCCGTCGACATGCTGATCCCGCCTTCGGCGCTGACCGTGCTGCTCGGCTCGCTCTCCGGCATCTCGATCTCGAAGCTGCTGATTGGCGGCGTCGTCCCCGGGCTGGTCCTGGCGCTGGCCTTCGTCGCCTGGATCATCGTCCGGGTGCGCATGACGCCGAGCCTGGCGCCGAACGTCGAGCTGGTGCCGCACCCGGGCTTCGACAAGTACAAGCCGTTCCTGCTCTACGTGCTGCCGCTGCTCTCGATCTTCGGCGTGGTGGTCGGGGCGATGGCGGCCGGCTGGGGCACGCCGACCGAATCGGCCGCGGTCGGTGCGCTGGCGACGATCGTGCTCGCACTCGTCTACCGGGCGCTGAGCTGGAAGATCCTGCTCGCCTCGCTGAAAGGCACGGTGGCGATCTCGGCGATGATTCTTTTCATCATCGTCGGTGCGACCACCTTCGCCCAGATCCTGTCGTTCTCCGGCGCCTCGAACGGCCTGGCCCAGGCGATCACCGGCTCCGGCCTCGCCCCCTGGGCGGTGATCGCCTCGATGATGGCGATGTTGATCTTCCTCGGCATCTTCGTCGACCAGGTGAGCATGATGATGATCACCCTGCCGATCTTCATGCCGGTGGTGCAGGCACTCGGCGTCGATCTGGTCTGGTTCGGCGTGCTGTTCCTGATCTGCATGCAGATGGGCCTGCTGCTGCCGCCGCACGGCCTGCTGCTGATGACGATGAAAGGCGTCGCCCCGCCGCAGGTGACGATGCTGCACATCTTTCGCGCCGTGATCCCGTTCCTGGCGATGAGCGTGCTGCTGCTGGCGCTGGTGTTCTTCGTGCCGGCCGTCGCGACCTGGCTGCCGGCGCTGATCGGCTAGGTTCAGACCCTAGTCGTCGCCCCAGTCGACGGCGCCCGAGTGCGTCACCGCACCGAGATACGCGGGCCCGACCAGCTTCGCGTATTTCTCGAGCACGCCGGCCAAGCGCTCGCGAGGCGCCGCGACGTGCGCAGCGCGACGCTTCGCCAGATCGTCGTCGCTCACCATCCAGTCGAGCGTGCGGGTCTCGCCATCGATGCGGATGCGGTCGCCGTTGCGGACCAGCGCGATCGGTCCGCCATCGGCCGCCTCGGGGCCGATGTAGCCGACCATCAGGCCACGCGTCGCGCCCGAGAAGCGCCCGTCGGTGATGAGCGCGACCTTCTCGCCCATGCCCTGGCCGTAGACCAGCGCCGTGACGCCCAGCATCTCGCGCATGCCGGGCCCGCCGCGCGGCCCTTCGTTGCGGATCACGAGCACCTCGCCCTCGGCATAGGCGCGCGCGCTGACCGCCGCGAAGGCATCCTCCTCGCACTCGAAGACGCGCGCCGGCCCTTCGAAGACGGCGCTCTTCAAACCGGCGATCTTGATGAGCGCACCATCGGGGGCAAGGTTGCCCTTCAGGACGACGACGCCGCCCGTCGCGAGCAGCGCGTGGGCCGTGTCGCGCACGACCTCGCCATCGGGCGCAGCCTGCCCGGCCAGTTCCTCCGCGAGCCTGCGGCCCGAGAGCGCGAGCGCGTCGCCGTGCATGTAGCCGCCGTCGAGCAGCGCCTTCAGCACGACGCCGACGCCGCCGGCCCGATGCAGGTCGACGGCCAGGTACTTGCCGCCCGGCTGCAGGTTGCCGATCAGCGGCGTGCGCGCGAACACCTCGGCCACGTCGTCGAGCGAGAAGCGGATGCCGGCCTCGTGCGCGATCGCCGGCAGGTGCAGCGCGGCGTTGGTCGAGCCGCCCGTCGCGGCGACGGCGGCGCAGGCGTTCTCGAGGGACTTCCGCGTCACGAGATCGCGCGGCAAGGGACCGCCGCCGGCGACGATTTCGGCCGCGCGGCGGCCGGCGCGCCGCGCCATCGCCAAGCGCTCCGAGTACGCGGCCGGCAGCATCGCCGAGCCAGGCATGGCGAGACCGAGCGTCTCGGCGACCATCGCCATCGTGTTGGCGGTGAACTGGCCGGGGCACGAGCCGAGCGTCGGCGCGCAGGCGTGGCCGAGCTGGTCGAGCTCGGCCTCGGTCATCGTGCCGGCGAGCACCGAGCCGACGCCTTCGTAGGTGGTGAGGATGGTCACGTCCTTGCCGCGCCAGGTGCCGGGCAGCATGGCGCCGCCGTAGACGAAGACGCTCGGGCAATTGAGGCGGACCATCGCCATCATCACGCCGGGCAAGGTCTTGTCGCAGCCGGCAAAGCCGACCAGCGCGTCGTAGGCGTGGGCGCGCACGACCGCCTCGATCGAGTCGGCGATGAGCTCGCGCGAGACCAGGCTCATGCGCATGCCCTTGTGGTTCATCGACACGCCGTCGGAGACCGAGACGGTCGTGAACTGCACGGGAATCGCGCCGGCCGAGGCGACGCCGAGGCGCGCCGCATCGGCCTGCGGTCCGAGCGACATCGAGCACGGCGTGTTCTCGCCATGCTGGCTGACGATGCCGACGAAGGGCTTGCCGAAGTCCTCGTCGCCGACGCCGGTAGCGCGCAGGAAGGCGCGGTGCGGCGCGCGGTCGAGGCCTTCGGTGACGATGGCCGAGCGCAGCTTCTTCTTTTGCGGATCGCTCATCGCGGAGCATTCATAGAGGGTTTACGAGAGCGGCGAAGCGCAGTCGCTCACGATACCTTTCCACGCCTTCGCTTACGTCGCTGGAGAACCCTCGCCATGGCTTCGCTTCGCCCCTTCGCCGCCTGTGCCACCGCCCTGTTTCTCGGCTTCGCCTCGTTCGCCGCACAAGCGCAGACCACGCTGACCATGTCGAGCTGGGTCGGCCCCAATCACCTGTTGACGAGAGACGTGCTGCAGGCCTGGGCCACCTCGGTCGAGAAGGCGACCAACGGACGCGTCAAGTTCCAGATGCTGGCCAAGCATCCCTCGGCGGCGCCGGGCACCTTCGACGCGGTGCGCGACGGCCTCGTCGACGTCTCCTACGTCACGGCGAGCTACACGCCGGCGCGTCACCCGCTGCCCTTGGTCGCCGAGCTGCCGGGCGCCGGTGCCACGGGCGAGATCAACTCGGTCGCCTACTCGCGCATCCACTGGAAGTACCTGCAGGCGGCCAACGAATACAAGGGCGTGAAGCTGCTCGGCGTCTTCACGCACGGGCCGGGGCAGATGTTCCTCGTCAAGAAGCCGGTGACGAGCGTCGCCGACCTCGCCGGCATGAAAATCCGCACCGGCGGCGGCATCGCCGAGGCGGCGGCCAAGGCGCTCGGCGCCTCGCCCTTCGTCAAGCCGGCGCCCGAGAGCTACGAGCTGCTCTCTTCGGGCATCGCCGACGGCACCTTCTTCCCGTCGGAGTCGGTGAAGTCCTTCAACCTCGACAAGGTCGTCCACTACGCGACCTTCTTCCCCGGCGGCTTCTACTCGTCGTCGTTCGGCTTCTTCATGAACCAGGACAAGTGGGACGCATTGCCCAAGCAGGACCAGGACGCCATCCTCTCCGTCTCGGGCGAGGTGCTCGCACGCCTCGCCGGCAAGGCCTGGGACGCCGCCGACAAGGTCGGCCTCGAGGCGATGAAGGCGGCCAACGTGCAGATCATCGAGGCCAGCCCGGCCTTCGTCGCCGACGTGCGCAAGCTCACCGCGCCGCTAGCGCAGGAATGGATCAAGTCGGCCAACGCCAAAGGCGTCGACGGCGCGAAGGCGTACGCCGAGTTCCACGAGGAGCTGAAGAAGGTCGCGGCCGGCCAGTGACCACGGCGCAGCACCCTTCGCTGTTCGATCGACGATGCCTTCCGGCGACCCGCGCCGCCTGCTGACGCGCTCGGCCTGGACGCTGGCCGACGAAGGCCACGAGTCCGGTCTCGCCGGCCAGCTCACGGCGCGCGGCCCCGAGCCGGGGACCTTCTGGACCTTGCCGCTAGGCCTGGCCTTCGACGAAGCCGAAGAGAAGTCCTGGCTGCTCATCGACGATGCGCTTCGGGTGATCGAGGGCGAAGGGTCGCACGGCATTCGCGAGCCGAACCCGGCGACGCGCTTTCACCTCTGGATCTATCGCGCCCGCGCCGACGTGCAGGCCATCGTGCACACGCATCCGCCCGCTGCCTCGGCGCTGGCCGCCGCGGAGCAGCCCCTGATCGTGGCGCACATGGACGCGACGCCTTTCTTCGACGACACGGCGTTTCTGCCGGCGTGGCCGGGCCTGCCGACCGCCGATCGCGAGGGCGAACTGATCGCCGGGGCGCTTGCCGACAAGCACGCCCTGCTGCTCGCGCACCATGGCCTGCTGGCCGCCGGCCGATCGGTGCAGGAGGCCGCCTTTCTGGCCGTCTTCATGGAGCGCATGGCGCGACTGCAGATCGACGCGGCGGCCGTCGGCGGCGCCCGTCCCGTCGACGCCGACGAGGCGCGTCGCGCGCGCGACTTCCTGCGCACCGACCGCATCATGAACCTCACCTTCGACGCCTGGGCGCGTCGCGCCGAACGGCGCCGGGCGGCGCTGCGATGAAGACATTCGCGACCTGGCTGCAGCGCGTCTTCGGCGTGACGGCGGCGGCGATCCTGTTCGCCATGATGATGCTCACCGCGGTCGACGTGATCGCGCGCTACGTGTTCAACAAGCCGATCAACGGCGGCTTCGAGGTCACCGAGCTGATGCTCGCCATCCTCATCTATTGCGGCCTTCCGCTCGTTTCGACGCGGCGCGAGCACATCGTCATCGACACTTTCGACCCGTTGTTCGCGCCCGCCTTCAAGCGCGCCCTGGACATCGCCGCCGAGGTCGTCTGCACGCTCGCCTTCGCCGGCATCGGCTTCCTCATCTTCCTGCGCGCGCAGCGCATCGCCAGCTACGGCGACACGACCAGCACGCTTCGCCTGCCGCTTGCGCCCTTCGCCTACCTGATGGCCTTCATGATCGTCGTCACGGCGCTCATCCACCTGTGGCTGGTCTTCGCGCCGCCCCAGGCGGCGCCCGTGGCGGTCGAGCCCGGAGCGGTCGAATGACCGAATCGCTGATCGCGCTGGCCGTCATGCTGGCGCTCTCGTTCCTGCGCCTGCCGATCGCGATCTCGATGGGCGTGGTCGGCTTCTTCGGCCTGTGGTGGGTGCGCGGGCTCGGTCCATCGATGGCCTCGGCGACGACCGTGGTCTACGAGTCGGGGTTCCAGTACACGCTCTCGGTCGTGCCGCTCTTCATCCTGATGGGCAGCTTCGTCACGCGCGCCGGCATGTCGAAGGAGCTCTATCGCGCCGCCTACACCTTCGTCGGCCATCGCCGCGGCGGCCTGGCGATGGCGACCGTGATCGCCTGCGCCGGCTTCGGCGCGATCTGCGGCTCGTCGATCGCGACGGCGGCGACGATGACGCGCGTCGCCTATCCGTCGATGCGCAACAACGGCTACTCCGAGGCGCTGGCCGTCGGCTCGATCGCCGCGGGCGGGACGCTCGGCATCCTGATCCCGCCTTCGACCATCATGGTGCTCTACGGCATCATGACCGAGACCAACATCGGCAAGCTGTTCGCCGCCGGCGTGCTTCCGGGGCTGCTCGAGACGGTGATCCTTTGCGTTGCCGTGCAGTACATGTGCTGGCGCGACCCGAGCGCGGGGCCGCGCGCCGAATACGTGGGCTGGGGCGAGCGGCTGAAGGCGCTGCGCGACGTCTGGGCGGTGGCCGTGCTCTTCGGCGTCGTCATGGGCGGCATCTACGGCGGCGTGTTCACCGCCACCGAGGGGGCGGGCGTCGGCGCGGCGGGCGCCTTCGTGTTCGCACTGCTGCGCCGCGCGCTCGACTGGCAGGGCCTGCTGGACGTGCTCGTCGACAGTGCCCGCACGACGGCGATGCTCTTCATCATCCTGGTCGGCGCGCTCGTCTTCTCGAACTTCATCAACTACACGAGCATGCCGGCCGACCTGCGCAGCTTCGTCGCCGACAACCATCTGAGCCCGATCACGGTGATCGCCGCGATCTGCCTCATCTACATCGTGCTCGGCACGGCGATGGAAGAGCTCTCGGTGATCCTGCTGACGATCCCGATCTTCTTTCCGCTCGTCACCAGCCTCGGCTTCGACCCGATCTGGTTCGGCATCATCATCGTACTCGTCATGCAGATCGGCCTCATCAGCCCGCCGGTGGGCATGAACATGTTCGTGGTCAAGAGCATGCTGCCCGAGGTGTCGACGCGAACCATCTTCCGCGGCGTCACGCCCTTCGTCTTCGCCGAGATCATCGTGCTCGCGATCCTCGTCGCCTTCCCGTGGATCAGCCTGGCGCTGCCGCGGCTGATGCGGCTCTAACCCGCATCACGGCAGCTCGACGATCTCGATCCAGTTCGGGTTCTTGCCGACGGCGTAGCGCTGCAGCGAAGTCAGCGCGCCGCTGACAGCGTCGATCGCATAGACGGCGACGGCGTGCGACTCCTGGCCCGAGGCGACGAGGTAGCGCCCGGAAGGATCGATGGCGAAGCCGCGCGGCGTCTTTTCGGTCGGCACACTGGCCAGCGTCTCGAGCTGGCCACTCGCCGCGTCGACCTCGTAGACGGCGATCGTGCTCGTGGTCCGCTCCGAGGCGTAGAGGTGGCGGCCGTCGGGGGCCATGTGCAGGTCGGCGGCCCAGGGCTTGCCGACAAAGCCCGGCGGCGAGGCGCTCGTGCGCTGCACTTCGCGCATCGTGCCGCGCGCCGCGTCGTAGTCGAAGACGGCGAGCGACGCGTCGAGCTCGCAGAGCAGGTAGGCGCGACGCTGCGAAGCGTCCCAGGTGAAGTGGCGCGGCCCCGATTTCGGCGTCGACGAGACGAGGGCCGGCTCGTGCGCGCTCAGCACGCCGGTGGCAGCATCGAAGCGCCATGCCGAGAAGTTGTCGCCGCCCAAACTCGTCGCGAAGACATAGCGATTGGCCGCGTCGACGTGGATGGCGTGCGCGTTCGGCCGGGTCGGGATGAGCTGCTGCACGGCGCCGACGAGGCCGTCCTTGTCGATCGAGTTGACGGTGATCTTGTGGCCGCCGTACGAGGCGGCGAACAGCCACTTGCCGGTGCGGTCGACGTCGATGTTGGCCATGCTGTCGGCGAGCGCCGCCTCGCCGAGCTTCTTCAGCTTGCCGCTCGCCGGATCGATGGCGAAGCTGGCGACGCGAAAGGGCTGCGAGCGCAGCGCCGCGTAGAGCACGCGCTTGTCGGGGCTCACGGCCATCGGCATGACCGTGCCGCCGACGTTGATCGTCTCGATCGCCGTGAGCGCACCGTTCGCCCGGTCCATCTTCAGGACCGAGATCTCCTGGCTGTCGGCGTTGGACACGTAGACGAAGAGGGCCTTCAAAGGCCGAGCAATCGTGGCAGCCAGAGCGACAGCAGCGGGATGTAGGTGACCATCATCAGGACCACGAACATGGCGACGAAGAACGGCGTCATCGCCTTGACGAGCGCGCCGATCTTGACGCCGCCGATCGCGCTGCCGACGAACAGCACCGTGCCCACAGGCGGCGTGATGAGGCCGATGCCCAGGTTGAGCAGCATGATCATGCCGAAGTGGATCGGGTCGACGCCCAGCGACTTGACGACCGGCAGCAGCACCGGCGTGCAGATCAGGATCAGCGGCGACATGTCCATCAGGCAGCCGAGCACCAGCAGCATGAGGTTGATGAGGGCGAGGATGACGATCCTGTCGTGCGAGACGCTGGCGAAGAACTCGGTCACCTTGAGCGGGATCTGCATCAGCGTCATCAGGTAGCCGAAGCTCGCCGCGAAGCCGATCAGGATCATGACGATGGTCACCGTCTTGACCGTGCGGTGGATCAGCCGCGGCAGCTCGCGCCATTGGTAGTCGCGGTAGATGAACATCGTGACGAAGAAGGCCCAGAGCACGGCGATCGACGCCGACTCGTTGGCCGTGAAGACGCCGGAGAGGATGCCGCCGAGGATGATGATCATCGTCACCACGCCCCACATTGCCTCGCCGCAGATGCGCAGCGCCTGGCGCAGCGGAATGCGCTCGCCCTTGGGGTAGTTGTTCTGCTTCGCCTTGATGAGGCAGAGCACCGAAAGCGTCAGGCCGAGCAGCAGGCCCGGAACGACACCGGCCATGAAGAGCGCGGCGATCGAGACGCTGCCGCCGGCGGCGAGCGAATAGATCACCGAGTTGTGGCTCGGCGGCAGGACGATCGCCTGCACCGAGCCGCTCACCGTGACGGCGGTCGCGAAGTCGCGCGGGTAGCCCTTTCTCTCCATCTCCGGAATCAGCGCCGAGCCGATCGACGCGGTGTCGGCAACGGCCGATCCGGAGATGCCGGCGAAGAAGGTCGAGGCGAGGATGTTGACGAGCGACAGCCCGCCCCGCACGAAGCCGACCAGCACGCTGGCGAAGGCGACGAGGCGGCGCGCCATGCCGCCCTCGGCCATGATGGCGCCGGCGAGCACGAAGAAGGGAATGGCGAGCAGCGAGAACTTGGCGACGCCCGACGAGATCTGGATCATCACCGCGTCGAGCGGCAGGCCGATCCAGAGCGCCGCGAGCAGCGATGCCAGGCCGAGCGAATAGGCGATCGGCACGCCCAGCACCATGAGCGCGAAGAAGCTGCCGATGAGGACGAACGCGTCCATCAGTCGGTCCCCTCCATGGCATCGCGCGCCGGCTCGTAGCGGACCAGCGGCCGCCCGGCCTGCGAGCCGAAGGCCATTCGCTCGAAGATGAAGACCAGCGTCAAGGCCCCGCCGATCGGCAGCGGCAGGTAGGTCGCGCCGACCGGCAGCCAGGGCAGCTCGGCGATCGACTGACCCCAGGTGCCGGCGCACAGGCGTGCGCCGTAGCCGGCGATGAACACGCACACCAGCACCATGAGGAGATCGCTGAGGAACGCCGCCGCGCGCTGCAGCATCGGCGGCAGGGAGTCGGTGAGCAGGGTGACGGCGATGTGCGAGCCGGCACGATAGGCCGCCGCGGCGCCGATGAAGGTGAACACCATCATGAGCAGGATCGCGATCGGTTCGGGCCACGCCGAGCCCGAGCCGAGCACGTAGCGCGTGAACACGCCCCAGGGAATGATCAGCGACATGACGAGGATGGCGACGCCCGCCGTCCAGATGCTCGCCACATAGAGCCGGTCGAGCGCCGCCGGGATCAGCGACCGGGTCGGCCGCGGCGGCGGCGCGGCGGCCAGGAACCCACCACTCATTTCGTCGCTTCGATCCGCTTGATCAGATCGGCGTAGGGCGCGCCGTACTTGGCGCGCACCGCGGCGGTGGCGTCGTAGAACGGCTTGTTGTCGATGGCGATGAACTCGACGCCCGCCGCCTTCAACTTGCCGACGTAGTCGCCGACGCTCGCATCCCAGAGCTGGCGTTGCTCGAACTGCGCCTCGCGCGAGAGCTTCTTCACGAACGCCTGGTCGGCCGGGCCGAGCTTGTCCCAGGTGACCTTCGACATGACGAAGATCTCCGGAATGATGAGATGGTTGGTCTGGGTGAAGTACTTCGCTCCGGTAGCGAAGTGGTTGGCTGTGAAGTAGCTCGGCGGGTTGTTCTCGGCGCCGTCGATGACGCCGGTCTGCAGCGCGCTGAAGACTTCGCCGTAGCCCATCGAGATGCCGTTGCCGCCCATCGCGTTCATGGTGTCGACGAAGAGCGGGTTGCCGATCATGCGGATCTTCATGCCCTTCAGGTCGGCCATCGAATGCACCGGCTTCTTCGTGTACAGGCTGCGCGATCCGCCGTCCATCCAGCCGAGCGCCACCAGCTTGGCCGGCGAGGCGGTGATCTTGGCGAGCATCTCGTCGCCGATCGGACCGTCGATGACGGCACGCATGTGCGCCTCGTTCCTGAAGACGAACGGCATGTTGAAGACATTGACGTCGGGGACGACCGGTCCGACCGGGCCGAGCGAGGTACGCAGGATGTCGATCGCGCCGACCTGTGTCTGCTCGATCATCTCCTTCTCGCTGCCGAGCACGCCGCCGGGAAACATCTTCAGCTTGATGCGCCCGTTGGTCGCCGCCTCGAGCTTTTGCCCGAGGTGCTCGATGGCGACGACGTTGGGGTAGCCGACCGGATGCACGTCGGCAGCGCGCAGCGTCAGCGTGCTTTGCGCCGTTGCGAGGTGCGGCAGGGTGAGAAGTGCGGCGCCGGCCAGCACGGCGGTGCAGGCGGCAAAGGTGTTCCGGAAGTTCATCGTGTGTCTCCTTTTGCTGTTCACGCGAAGGGTCCCTTGGTGACGAAGCCGCCGCCCTGGAAGATCGTCGCCGGGTCGCCCAGGTCGAGCGTTGGCTGGCGCGCCTCGGCGGCGGCGCGAAACGGCTCCGAGCTGTCCTGCGGCCGATAGCCGAGGTGCGACGCCGAGGTGTTGTCCCACCACGTCGCGGTGTTGTCGGAAACGCCGTAGACGACGCTGTGCCCGACCACCGGCGCGGTCAGGCTGGCGACGACGAGGCGCTCGAGGTCGTCGTAGCTCAGCCAGGTGGCGAGCATGCGCCGGTCTTTCGGCTCGGGGAACGACGAGCCGATGCGCAGGCACACCGTCTCGATGCCGTAGCGGTCGAAGTAGAAGCGCGAGAGGTTCTCGCCGAAGGCCTTGCTCAGGCCATAGTGACCGTCGGGCCGCATCGGCTCGCTGGGCGAGATCACTTCGTCCTGCCGGTAGAAGCCGGTGACGTGGTTCGAGCTGGCGAAGACGATGCGCTTCGTGTCGTGCCGGCGTGCCGCTTCGTAGAGATTCCACAGGCCGACGATGTTGGCCTGCAGGATCGGCTCGAAGGGCCCTTCGGTCGAGACGCCGCCGAGGTGAACGATCGCCTCGACGCCGGCGACGAGCGCGTGCACGGCGGCGGCGTCCTGCAGCGGCGCGACGACGACTTCTTCGCCTTCACCTGCCGCGTCCATCGTCGCGATGTCGCTGACGCGCAGCACGCGCACGAGCTTCTTCAAGCGCGGCCGAAGCACCTGGCCCAGGCCGCCCGCGGCACCGGTAAGCAGCAGGCGATCGAAGCGCGCTGCGCTCGCCACAGGGGCGGTGAAAGTCGAAGACGGGGCGGTCGCCATGGGCAGCGATGATCTGCCGAGCGAAGCCGGATCGCATCGGAAAAAGCTCGCTTGCGCGAAGTTGTCTGATGTCGTACAACCGATTGGAAACCGCGCCATCCATGAACGATTTCACTCTCCTCGAACGCCGCCGCCCGAAGAGCCTTGCACTCGTCGTGGTGGAAGATCTCTCCGACCAGATCCGCGACGGCCGCCTCGCGCCCGGCGCCAAGCTCGCCACCGAGGCGGCGCTGATGGGCGAGTTCGGCGTCAGCCGCACCGTGATCCGCGAGGCGCTGAGCAAGATGCAAGCGGCCTCGCTGGTCGAGACGCGACACGGCGTCGGCACTTTCGTCACCGGCCGGGCCGACTCGGCGGTGTTTCGCATCCGCGCCGACCAGCTCGCGACGCTGCGCGATGTCGTCGCCATGCTGGAGCTGCGCATCGGCGTGGAAACCGAGGCCGCGGGCCTGGCGGCGCAGCGCCGCACCGCCGGCAACCTCGAGACGATGCGCGCGGCGCTCGCCGCCTTCACGCACGCCGTCGAGGCCGGCCACGACGCGATCGGCCCCGACTTCCGCTTTCACCTCGAGATCACGCGGGCGACACAGAACGCGCACTTCGAGAGCCTGGTGCAGACGCTCGGCACGGCCATCATTCCGCGCGCCCGGCTCGACCCTTCGGCCGCTTCGCCCGAGGAACGCCAGGCCTATCTGCGCCGCGTCAACGCCGAGCACGGCTCGATTCTCGACGCCATCGCCAGCCGCGACAGCGAGGCGGCGCGCGCGGCGATGCGCACCCATCTGGCGAACAGCCGGGCACGCCGTCGCCGCGCCGGGCAATTGCCGTGATGGGACACCGCTCGGGCTGGTTGTACGACAACAGGGTCCGTTGAGGGTCCCAGGCAAAGAACAAGGATTGCGATGCCGACCCCCGCCACCCCCTACCGCCCGTTTCCGAACTCGTTTCGTCAGCGCCTGCTCGCCGGCGAGACGCTGATCGGCTGCTGGTGCTCGCTCGCCAGCCCGATCACGACCGAGGTTCTCGGCGTCGCCGGCTTCGACTGGCTGCTGCTCGATGCCGAGCACTCGCCCAACGACTTGACGACCTTCATCCCGCAGCTCATGGCACTGAAGGACAGCGCGAGCGCACCGATCGCCCGCCCGGCGTCGAACAACGTCGTCGAGATCAAGCGGCTGCTCGACGCCGGCTTCTACAACTTCCTGATCCCGATGGTCGAGAGCGCCGACGACGCGCGCCGCGCCGTCGAGGCGACGCGCTATCCGCCGGCTGGCGTTCGCGGCGTCTCGGTCTCGCAGCGCAGCAACCGCTTCGGCACCGTGCCCGGCTACTTCGAAGGCATCAACGAGCAGATCTGCGTGCTCGTGCAGATCGAGAGCCGGAAGGGCATTGCCGCGGCCGCCGAGATCTCGGCCGTGCCCGGCGTCGACGGTGTGTTCGTCGGCCCTTCGGACCTCTCGGCTGCGCTCGGCCACCTGAACAACCCGAGCCATCCGGTGGCGCAGGCGGCGATCGGCGCGGTGTTCGACGCCGTCAAGTCGGTCGGCAAGTCGATCGGCATCCTCGCGCCGATCGAGGCCGACGCGCGCCGCTACCTGGCGATGGGCGCGCGCTTCGTCGCCGTCGGCAGCGACCTCGGCGTCTTGCGCAACGGCACGCAGGCCTTGCGCGACAGGTTCAGCGCGCCGGCCGCCTGAGGCTCAGGACGGAACGCGGCCTTCGAACAGGTCACGGCCCTTGGCGAGGGCGCGGATCTTGGCATCGGCGATCGAGCGCTTCAGCATCCAGAAGCCACAGTCGGGATGGATGTACTTCACGCGGCCGGGGCCGAGCAGCTTTTCCGCGCGGTCGATGGCGCGAGCTACCGCCTCGGCCGACTCCACCTCGGTCGCCTTGATGTCGACCACGCCGAGGCCCAGGCCGATCTCGGGGCGCAGCTCCTTGAACACCGCCAGCTCCTCGGGCGGCCGGTGCGCGCATTCGAGGACGACATGGTCGGCGTGCAGCGCGTTGAGGTACTGCATGAGCCGGTCCCAGGTGCCGCTCTGCACGCTTTGCCCGCCGTAATTGCCGAAGCAGAGGTGCACGGCCGGCGTGCCGGGCACCGCGTCGAGCACGCGGTTCATGGCCGAGACCGCCCATTCCCATTCTTCGGGGTGGCCGGGCAGGTTGGCTTCGTCGATCTGCACGACGTCGGCGTCGTCGAGGTGGCTCACCTGCTCGGCCAGCACGTCTGCGATGGCGTGCGCCAGCTCTGCCGTGTCGGCGTAGTAGCGGTTGAGCAGCGTCTTGGCCAGCATGTGCGGGCCGGTGACGGTGAACTTGAAGGGCTTGGTGGCGAGCGCCGACGCGCGCTGGCAGGCGAGCGGCAGGTCGAGCGTGCCGCTGCCGACCGGCCCGTCGACGACGCCGGGCGGCCGGGTACGAAAGCGCATGCCCGGCATGGCGCGATAGGCCATCACCTCGTCGAATGTCATCGCATAGCGCACGCCCTGCATCGGCCGCACGAAGTACTCGATCATCCCGTTCGTCTCGGGATGGTTGAGGTCGAAGCGATAGAGCTCGCCGTCGCAGACGACGTCGACGCCCGCCGCCTCCTGCGTGGCGATGACGACGCGGGTGGCGTCGATCAGCCCCTGCTCCGAGGGCGCCGCGAGCAGCCACTCGGGCACCGGGTAGGAGCCGACGACGGTGGTGCGGATGCGCGGCGGCGTGGTCATGAAACGGTTGTCATCCTGAGCACAGCGAAGGATCTCATCATCGGCGCGCCACGAGATCCTTCGCTTCGCTCAGGATGACATGGCCCTGACAGGGCATGACAGGGCTGCGCCCTGTCACTTCGGCATCTTGATCGAGCGGTCGAGAAACTCGTTGGTGTAGGCGACCTTCACGTCGAACGGGGTCTCGAGGCCGATGTAGGTCTTGACCAGGTCGTAGTCGGCGGCCATGCGCGCGTCGTCGAGAACGCCGAGCGCCACCGTCTCGGCGTACCTGTCGCGCATCAGCACCGTGACCAGCGACCAGTTGGTCGCCTCGTTGTCGAACTGCAGCGCGCCGTTGGCGTCGATCAGGGCCTGAACGCAAGGCTTGGGCGTAGCGACGCAGGCAGCGAAAGCCTTCTGCGTGACCTTGACGAAGGCGGCGACGACCGGCTTGTTCTTCTTCAGCCACTCGCCGTTGACGATCACCGTGTTGCCATAGGTGTTGAGGCCGGCGTCCTTCCAGGCCACGAAGCCCATGTCGTCGCCGAGTTCCCTCTGGAAGATGTGGTGGATGTTGTAGAACGATGTGGTCGCGTCGATCGACTTCGACTTCAGCGCGGCGAGCTTGCTGTTGGCGTCGATGTTGACCCAGGTCACCGAGGCCGGGTCCATGCCGTTGGCCTTGGCGAGGGCCGGCCAGATCGTGCGTGCGCCGTCGCCGGCGGGGTTGCCGATCTTCTTGCCGGCGAGGTCCCTCACGGTCTTGATGCCCGAGCTCTTCAGCCAGTAGAGGCCTTGCGGCGAGTTGGCGTAGACGTTGAACACGCCGACCGTGTCGGCGCCCTTGCCGCGCAGCGTGAGCGCGTTCGGCATGTCGGCCAGGCCGATCGGGTTGGCACCGGCGGCGACCTTCTGCACCGCCACCGCCGAGCCCTTGCCGGGCTCGAGGTTGAGGTCGATGCCGGCGTCCTTGTACCAGCCCATCTGCTTGGCGTAGTAGTAGGGCGCGTGATCGCCGCCCGGCACCCAGTTGAGGATGAAGTCGATCTTCTGCTGCGCGAATGCCGGCGGCGCGGCGAAGCCCGTGGCGGCGAGGGCAAGGAATGCGATTCGGCGAAGCAGATGCATGGCGTTGATCCTGTGCGGCGTGGGTCGTCTTTCAGTCTAGCAACGAGGCCTGTGCCGACGAGAGAGCATTGACCCCGATACCGGGTGGCGCCTCTATCATCGGCTCGCTCCGGAGACCGCCCGCCAGAGGCGGACGTCCAAGATCATCGGCGTTCCACGAGTTCAAAGCGGCCGGCGACATCCGATCAAGTGGACGATCGGCCCAACTTCAACTTTCTCAAAATTCGGTCCACCGTAGACACTTCGAAATCGTCAGAGAGCATCAGGGATGCAGACGATGGATCGGATCGCTCTGCTGGATTGACCAGCTGATTTCGTCGAGGGGTCCTATGAAACTGTTGCGCTCAGATGGCGCGCGTGTTGCCGTCGCCTTTTTCGGCTTGTTCATGTGCGCGGCCGCAAGTTCAGCGGAGAACTCCGCGTGGCCGACACAGAGCGTACGCATCATCGTCGGTTATCCGCCGGGCGCTTCGCCGGACACGCTGGCGCGGCTGGTGGCAGATCCACTGAGCCGCATACTCGGCAAGCCTGTCGTTGTCGAAAACAAGCCCGGCGCCGCAGGCAACCTGGGCGTGGATGCGGTGGTCAGGTCCACGGATGGGCATACCTTCGGGATTACGACCTTTGGCCCTCTCACGACGTCCAAACCGCTGTTCAAGAAGCTGCCCTATGACCCTGCCATCGACGTGCTGCCGCTCTCCCTTTCGGCGACGAGTCCGCTGGTGCTGGTGTGTGACATAAATTTGCCGCCGACTTCGCTGAAGGACTTCGTCGCCTGGGCCAAAGGTCAGCCCGACGGCGTGACCTACGGATCGATCGGCCTGGGCACCGGATCCCACCTGGCCATGGAGCTCTTCGCGAGCAAGACCGGCATCCGCGTGGTGCACGTGCCGTATCCGGGCATTCCGCAAGTGACGACTGCGATCCTGGGCCATCAAGTACAGATGGCCTTCATGCCGCCGTCGGGGGCGCTGGCGCAGGCCAGGGCGGGCAAGCTGAGAATGCTAGCCGTCAGCTCACCGCAGCGCTGGCCGCTGATGCCGGACCTGCCCGCGGTCGCCGAGGCGGCCGGTCTGGCTGACTTCCGAGGCGAGCTGTGGATCGGCGCGTTCGGACCCGTCACGATGCCCCCGGAGGCTGCGGCGCGACTTGGCACCGAGATCAATGCGATCTTGAAGCAACCGGAAGTCCGCGAGAAGCTTCTTCAGCAAGGCTGGCAGGTCGTGGGCGGTGGATCTGACATGCTGCGCCGACGAATGGCCGACGACACCGCGCTGTGGACCCGGGTGATCCAGGAGGCGAAGGTTCCAGCCGAATAGCTCGAGGCGAGGGGTGACGCGCATATTTGGCTGCAAGTCCGCTGCAGCGCTCTGATCATGAACCCGGTGTGGTGCTCGCCTCGTCGTAGCTCCAGATCCAATCGAATCGAGCGACCGGCGCTTCCGGGTTGGCGCGAAGGCGCGCGTTTCGAGCCTCGACTTCCGCGGAATCTGTCAGTTGCATGGTTCGGCCGGCCTCGCGAGAAGCGTTCTGAATGGAAGCAGTGCGTACACGCCGCCTTTCTGCATACGAGGTGATCGCACTCATTGGATCAGCTGGGCTCTCGGCGAAGGCGCGAGCCAAGACCGAAGCGTCTTCGATGCTCTGACTGGCGCCTTGTGCCATGTAGGGCAGCATCGGATGGGCAGCGTCTCCGAGCACCGTGACGCGACCCCTGGTCCACACCTCCAAGGGGGGCCGGTCGAACAGCGCCCACTTGTAGACCTGCTGCGTCCCTGCGATCAGCGCCCGCACCTCAGGATGCCAGTCTTCAAATAGCCCCATGGCCTCATCCCTGTCGCCTCGCGCGGACCACGATTCTTCTAGCCACTCTTCCTCACTTTGCGTGTTGCCGACCCAGTTGATGAGTCGTCCGCCCGCGACGTAGAAGCACACAAACTGCTTGCGGGGTCCCCAAAAGGAGTGGTGGCGCATTTCGAGGCCGACGTTGCGTCCGACCTCTGCAGGGGCCAGGCCACGCCAAGAAACTTGACGCGACCACACAGCTTGGTCGGCGCCAGCCACGTGCTCACGCACCACGGAGTGGATGCCATCGGCACCGATGAGCACGTCGCCGATGGCAGAGCTTCCATCAGCGAATCTGACGGTCACCTCGGCCTCAGATTGCTCGATCGCAACTGCACGAGCCCCGAGGGTGATATTCGTGTCGCCGACGGCGGCGCGCAACAGGTTGTGAAGATCCGCTCGATGCAGGTGGTAGAAGGGCGCTCCCCAGCGGCTTTCTGCTGCTTCGGCGAGCGGCACGCGACCCAAGAGGGCGCCGCTATGCCAGTCGCGCGTGTCCAGCGATTGCGGCACGACAGCTATTGAGTGAAGAGCGTCGGCAAGCCCCAAGCGGTGAAGCACCTTCACGGCGTTGGGACTGATCGCAACGCCTGCTCCCACCTCTTTCAGGACGCTTGTCTGCTCATAGATGCGAGCATCGAAGCCGGCACAGCGCAAAGCGAGGGCGGCCGTCAAACCGCCGATTCCACCGCCCACCACGAGAACTCGCATATCAAATCCTCGTTGCCTGAAGAGTAATAAGGGGGTCTGTCGGAGTAAGGCCGCGCCCGCAGTGTGGCGCGAATCAGGAGACCGAGGCAAATGGTGGTCCCTCAACACGGTGGAAGACGGTTCCATCCTCAACGGCTGCTTCGGTTCACGCATGCCGTCCGCAATCTTCTCAGTGTGAGTCGCGTTTCGCTCAACGACTTCTGGTCGACGCCAAAATTCTTATCGACGTCGCTCAGGTGCTGCTTGAGCCACTGGCAGGTGCATCGCCTCGGTCACGGCAGAACGAACATCAGCTTTGAGGCGCCGAATCGAGTGCGACGTGTGTCGTCGATGGGTCGCAAGCGGACTTGGCTAAGGATCTGTCCTTGGTGATCTGCAGACATCCACGAAGGTGGTAGTCCTCGATCGGTCGGTCAATAATCGTCTCATCGCGCGCGAGGCCGCGAAAGAGAGGAGGCCCCTTCGCCGATGAACGACGCCCGCTGGACCCGAACCCTGATGGCGGTGGCGTCGCATCTCGCCTTGCTGCTCGTCTGGTACCTGTTCGTCAAGTTCGGCAACGTGCCCAAGTTCGTGATGCCGTCGCCCGGCGACACGCTGGGCACGCTCATCGGGCCACGCGCCGGCAGCTATAGCTGGTGGAGCAACGGGCTCGTCACTGCCGCCGAGATCTACGGCGGCTACCTCGCCGCGCTCGTCGTCGGCGTGCTGCTCGCACTGGCCTTCACCTGGTCGAAGCCGCTCGAGTCGCTGATGATGCCGCTCCTCGTCAGCCTGAACATGATCCCGAAGGTGGCGCTCGGCCCGCTCATCATCGTCTGGTTCAAGTACGGCATCGTGCCCAACATGCTGATCGCGTTCTCGATCTGCGTGTTCCCGATCCTGCTCACCACGGTGCGCGGTCTGCGCGAGGTCGAGCCCGACCTGCTCGATCTGGTGAAGAGCCTGCGCGGCTCGCGCTGGCAGACCTTCACGAAGATCCAGTTGCCGGGCGCCTTGCCCTACATCTTCTCGGGCATGAAGGTGGCCGCGATCCTCGCCGTGGCCGGCGCTATCGTCGGCGAGTTCCTCGGCTCCGACAAGGGCCTCGGCTACCTCATGCTGCAGGTGCAGGTGACGCTCGACACGGCGGCGATGTTCATGGCCGTGCTCCTCATCACGCTGATCGGCATGCTGCTCTACGGGGCGGTGCTGCTGCTCGAGCGCGCCCTCGTCGTGCCCGACGCGCGCGTGTCCTGAGCTCGCCCGTGACCGCTGCCCGGCCTTTCATCCATCTCGACGGCGTCGCCAAGTCCTATGGCAAGGGAACGACCACGCACCTCGCCATCTCGAACGCGAGCTTCGACGTCATGCCGGGCGAGCTGGCCTGCCTGGTCGGCCCTTCGGGTTGCGGCAAGAGCACGCTGCTGAAGATCCTCGCCGGCCTGCATGCGCAGGACGCCGGCACGGTGACGATCGGCACGCCCGACTTTCCTTTCGATCCGGCGCGCGACGTCGGCATGGTGTTCCAGCAACCGCTGCTGCTGAAGTGGCGGACCATCATCGACAACGTGTTGCTGCCGGCCGAGATCCTCGGCCTGCCCGGGAAGGCGAGCCGCGAACGGGCCCGCGAGCTGCTCGCGCTGGTCGGCCTGGCCGGCGCCGAGAACAAGCGCCCCTACGAGCTTTCGGGCGGCATGCAGCAGCGCGCTGCGATCGCCCGCGCCCTCATCCACGACCCCAAGCTCGTGCTCATGGACGAGCCCTTCGGTGCGCTCGACGCGCTGACGCGCGAGAAGATGAACCTCGAGCTGCTGCGCATCTGGAAGCAGTCCGGGAAGACGATCCTGTTCGTCACGCACGGCATCTCGGAGGCGGTTTTTCTCGGCAGCCGCGTCGTCGTCTTCACCGCCGGGCCTGCGCGCATGGCCGACAACTTCACGATCGAGCTGCCGCATCCGCGCACCCTCGATATCAAGACGCACGAAGTGTTCGGCGCCTACACGCGGCGCATCTACAAGCTGCTCGGCATGGAGTGAGCTAGGCCGGCGATGGCGATGGCGCCGGAGGCCACTCGGCCTTCTGCATCGGCGCCGTCGTCGACAGGTCGGGCACGACGACGCTGCCGAAGCCCTTGCAGTCGAGCGAATCGAGCGCGAGCCGGCCGGCGCGAATACGCAGCCGCGGCTTGCCGCCGTCGGCGTGGTACAGGTCGGGGTGCGCTTCGAGGTACGCCTGTGCCTCGCCTTCGGGTCGGCCGGTGAAGCCGTCGATGAAGTGATGCCCGTTGCGCTCGACGTCGGCGAGGCCGAGCAGCGCGACCAGGGCGAGGTCCTGCTGAACGGGGAGGCCGGCCTGCGTCGTCAGGTCTTCGCCGGAGAGGAAGAACGATCCGTTGTCCGCCGCGTTCCAGATGCGGCAACGCGCCAGGTTGATGATCGACTTGTAGAAGCCCTTGCAGTCCTTCGACGAGACGCCGGCGTAGCCGAGCGAGCGCGCGCGGACGAAGGCGTCGAGGTCGCCGTCGGACTCGTCGATGATGACCGGCCGGTGCCGCGCCAGCGGCGCGACGCTGCGCGCCAGCGCAACCTGGCGCTTGATCGGCTGCTCGATGAAGAGGGTGGCGGCACAGAGCTTGTGCAGGCCGGGCTCGGCCTCGATCGCCTGCCAGAGATCGAGCACCGCGTCGACGTCTTCGTACTGCTCGTTGCCGTCGAGGGTGATGTGCAGCGGCGCGTCGATGCGGTCGAGCACGCCGGCGATCTTGACGAGGCGCTCGATGTCGGCCTGCTTGTCGCCGCTGACCTTGAGCTTGAACCAGGTTTGGCCATACGCCGCGATCACTTCCTCGAGCGTCTCGGGCAGGCCGTCGTCGACGCGCGAGCCCGGCGCCTGGTCGGCGGCGACGATCGGATCGACGAGGCCGACGGTGTGGCGCGCCTCGATGCTGCGCACCGGCTCGAGGCCGGCGAGGAAGGTCGTGAAGTCGAAGGCGCCGAGATCGGCGATGACCGGGTGCGGCGCCATGCCGGCGAGGTTGCTGCGCATCGCCGTCCAGAAGCTCGCGCCGACGAGGCGGCAGAGCGCGTCCATGACGGCGCGGTCGAGCAGGGCGTTGCCGTAACTCGCGGCCAGCGGCGGCAGCTCGAGCTCGCGGCCGGCGCGAATCTGGCGCCGATAGTTGTCGGCGAACAGGTCGAAGGCGGTCGAGGGCGGCGCCGCGAGGTAGGCCTCGGTGGCGATCTCGACGGCCTTGCGCAACTGATGCTGGTTCTGTGCGTCGGAGAGCAGCGGGTTCTTGTCGAACCACTTCGCGGCGAGCATCTCGGCGGCATAGCCGAAGCCTTCGCGCCCGTCGTCGAGCCGAATGCGCACACGCACGACCGCCTGGATGCTCTCGGTGAGCGTGATGACGCCGAAGCGAAACGGCATGCGCAGGCGAAACGGCTGTTCGAACGCGTCGACGCCGAGAACCTGAACCCGCGGCGCGGGGATCGCTATCGCCATGCGGTCGATTTTGGGGCCATACGCAGCGGCCTGTGTCGGCCCATGCCATCTCCAGCCGGTCCTGTCACCCTGAGCGGAGCGAAGGGTCTCATCGGCGCGTCGAGATCCTTCGCTCCGCTCAGGATGACAGGGAGGGATGCGCTCAGGATGACGGGGAGAGCCAGCGCGCGCGGTTGGCGGCGACGAAGGCGTCGTCGCCGAGATCGCCGCCGTGCGTGCGCAGCACGCGCTCGATCTCTTCGCCCTGACCGTCGCTCAGGCCCTCGTGCGGGTCGAGGCACCACGTGCCTTCGAGCAGGCCTTGCCGGCGCAGCACTTCGTGGCAACCGGCGATGCAACCGCGAAAGTCGTTGGCCACATCGAAGAATGCGGCGTTGCAATCGGTGACAAAACTGTCGAGCGCGAGCAGCTCGGTCGGCACGGCGACGCCCGCTTCGGCCGCGGCGACGACCGCCTTGCAACGTTCGAGCAGCTCGACGGCGCGCTTCGTCCACACCGACCAGTGGCCGAGCAGCCCGCCGCGAAAGCGCAGCGTCACCGGTGCGCCATCGCGCATCGCCACGAACGGCGTGACAAGGTCGAGCACGATGTGATCGTCGTTGCCGGTATAGAGGACGACTCGGTCCTCGGCGCGCGCGGCGACGATGCCGCGCACGACATCGAGGGTCCGGTAGCGATTGAAAGGTGCGACCTTGATGGCCGCGACGCGATCGATCGCTGCGAAGCGCGCCCAGAACGCGGCGCTCAGCTCGAGCCCGCCGACGGCCGGTTGCAGGTAGAAGCCGACGAGCGGGATCTCGCGCGACACCGCTTCGCAATGCTCGATCAACGCGTCGTTGTTCTGACCTTTCAACGCGGCCAGGCTGAGCAGGCCGGCGTGATAGCCGAGGCCGGCGGCGAGCTTCGCTTCGGCCACCGCCTGCGCGGTGCCGCCGCACACGCCGGCCACCATCACCGGCGGCGGTGCGTCGCGCGGCCAGTCGCGCGCGGTCTCGATCGCGTCGCGCAACACCGGCTCGTAGAGACCGACCTCGCGGATCGCGAACTGCGTGGTGTGCACGCCGACGGCGAGACCGCCGGCGCCGGCGTCGAGGTAGTAGCGCGTCAGGGCGCGCTGCCGCCGTGCGTCGTAGCGACGCGCCGCGTCGAGGGCGAGCGGGTGCGCGGGGATGGCCAGGCCTTCGCGCAGGCGACGACGCAGCGCTTCGATATCTCGCCACGCGTCGATGGCGGCAGTGGCATTCGCGCGCGGCGGCATTGCAGCCATCAGCCGAACTCCGGCCCGGCGAGGACGAAGCTCGTGGCACCGAGCGTCGGCGGATGCGCGGCGCCCAGCGACATGCGGACGAAGGGACGCTGTCGCGTGAAGTCCTGCGCTTCGAGCCAGGCCGCGAGTTCGGGACGGTCGCGCGGCACGTCGAGAAAGACGCGGTCGGCATTGGCACGCGCCAAGGCGAACGCGGTGGCGAGAAGGGCGATAGCGTCGTCCGCATCTTCGGCGACGAGCGGGCCGATCTGCTTCGCGCGACGACCGGCTCGTGCGATGACGAAGCCATGGCCCGTCGAGGTGAGCCATGCCGAGGTGCCGGACCGCGACAGAAAGCCTTCAATCAGGAAGCGACGCTCGAGGCCGGTCGCATCGCGATCGAGCGCAGCGAGGGCGTCGAGGTCGGTGATGCCGGCCGTGTGCGGGGCGTGCTCGGTCGGAGCGAACGCTTCGGTCGTCGCGCCTCCCGTCGTGGCGGCCAGCCACTGCCAGCGATCGATCTCGAAGCCGGCTTCGAAGCCGATGCGGGCGTAGACGGCGGCCCCGGCCGGTGTCGCGTCGAGCACCGGAACGATGTTCGCGGCGCGCAGGTGCGCGACGCAGGCCGTCATCAGCTCGCTCGCCAGGCCACGGTGCTGCCACGCGTCGGCGACGAGCACCATCGAGATCCAGCCGGCGCGCGTGCCATAGGGCAGCGACGCCGCCGTCGCGAGAAGACGGCCCGCGGCGTCGCGATAGCCGATCGCGTGGCCGTGCCCGACGAAAATCGCCCAGTCGTCGGCGGTCTGGTTCCAGCCGGCGGCATCCGACAGCGCAAGGCCGGCTTCGATGTCCGCGGTCGACAGCGCGACGAGCCTGATCGACTCGCCCTCCCGACGCAAAGTCGTCTCCGCCGCGGCGTCAGTAAGTGCCATCGCGCACTTCGAACTTGGTCGGCTTGCCCAGGCTCGGACCGTCGTGGGCAACCCAGTCGGCGACCCAGTCGAGCATCGTCTCGATCGACACCGACGGCGGCCCGAACAGCCGCGCCGCCTCGCTCGCGTCGGACAGCAACGCGTTCGGTGCTTCGTGCCCGGCGATGAGGGCTGGCATACCGAGCCGCGCGCCGAGCTGGATCGCCAGCTCGCGGACCCACAGCGGCGCGAGGCCGGTACAGTTGAGCGTCGTCGTCGGTGTCGTGCACTGTGCCAGGCAGCGCAGCACCTGCTCGTTGGCGTCGCCCTGCCAGATGAGGTTGACCTGGCCCATGGTCACGTCGACCGGCTCGCCGCGCTTGATCTTCGTGGCGATATCGAAGAGCACGCCGTAGCGCATATCGATCGCGTAGTTGAGGCGGACGATGCGGCCCGGCGTCTCGTGCCGTGCCGAGAAGTACTCGAACATGCGCTCGCGGCCGAGGCACGACTGCGCGTAGTCGCCGACCGGGCCGAGCGGGCTCGATTCGCTGGGCGCCGGCGCGCCGACGCGGGTCAGCGGATAGACGTTGCCGGTCGAGAACGCAACGATGCGCGAGGCCTTGTAGCGCTCGGCGACGAGGCTCGGCACCCACGTGTTCATCGCCCAGGTGAGCGGCGTGTTGCCGCTCGCGCCGAACTTGTGGCCAGCCGCGAACACGACGTTGGGCGCTGTGGGCAAGGCCTCGATCGCAGCGCGGTCGAGCAGGTCGCAGGCGATCGTCTCGACGCCCCAGGCCTCGAGCCGCTCGCGCACGACGGCGTCGCTGAAGCGGGCGACGCCGATGACGCGGCGCGAGGGTGTAGCGTTCTTTGCCAGGCGCGCCAGCGTCGGCCCCATCTTGCCGGCGACGCCGAGGATCACGAGGTCGCCCTCGACCTTGCCGAGGTCGGCAACGAGCGACGTCGACGGCGCGGCGAGATGGGATTCGAGATCTTCGACCGAGGCGAAGCGAGGCGGCAAGGAAGCCAGACCCTGCTGGAGGTCGTTGGCACTCCGCTCGAGCGAGGGGACAGGCCTGTTTGCGCGGGTTTTCAGCACTTGGCGTCAAATCTCGCCGGCGCGCGATGCCGGACACAGAGGCCCTGGCGCCAGAGCACCGCATCTTACGGGCCGTCGGCCGGGCGGCGGCCCGGCCGCGCTCTCCCTAGATGATCTCTGCCGTCGCAAGCTCGCCTCGCGCCTTCAGCACCGCCTCGCGGTCGAGTTTCAGCTGATCGTCGGCCTTCTTGCGATCGGCGTCGGCGCTCTTGATCGAGTTCTCGGCGGTCGCGACCTGGAGCTTGACCTTGGTCACACGATCCTCGGCTTTCGTCACGCGCTCCAGGACGGCGCCAGCGCTTTTCAGGAAGGCGAGGGCGCCTTCCGCTTTGGCGAGTTCCGCGGTCGCGGCCGCGAATTTCGCGGTTTGCTCGCGCTGCGTCTCGCCGGTATCGGCGGACAGGGTCAGGCTGCCCTTCATCTTGGTGAGCGCATCGGCCAGAATCCTGCGCGCATCGATGACCTTCTGGGGCCCGATCGCCTTCGCGGTCGCCACGGTTGCCGCGAGCATCAGCGCATCGCCTTCGGCCCGCGCCGTCTCGGCCTCGTCGTGCAGACGCTGATCGGCGATTTCCGCCTTGCGCATCGCCTCGAAGGCTTCGGCTGCGACCCGTTCCTCTTCCGCCGCGTCTGCTTCCAGTTTGGCCGCTTCTTCATTCTTCTTGGGCAAGGGATCGTTCTCGAGCGCCGGCAGGTCGGCGGCCGCCTGCCTGGCCTTCTCGCCTTCCGCCTTGTCGGTCTCGGCGGTCACCAATTCGCCGGCCGCCGTCGCCAGCTGTCTGGCGATCTCCGCCTTGCCCTTCGTCTCGTCAGCCTGCTTTCGCAGCCCCTCGGACTTCGTGTTTGCGCCGGCGGCGATTGCGCCGGTTGATTCGACCTGCCCTTCGGCCTCCTTGACCGCCTGTGTCGCTTCTTTCAGCGCCTTGCGCAGGTCTTGGATCGTCGTGTTCTCGCCGAACTCTTCCTCCAGCTCCTCGATCTGCTCGTTCAGCCCATCGATCTCGCCCTCGATCACGTCACGCAGTTGCGGGTTCTTGGCCGAACCCTGCTGAAGCTCCTTCTTCTTTCTGGCGATGCGGCCCGCGAGTTCGTCATGGCGGTCGACCAGATCGGCTTTGTCGTCGAGCGCTTCGTGGTCCCGGTTGGCCTTGGTGAGCGTTCGTGCCGCGGCTTCCGCGTTTTCACGCGCGATCCTGGCCTGGGCTTCGGCTTGTGTCGCGGTGTCGTGCGCTGCACCCGCCTTGTTCTCGAGATCCTCGGCGGTTTGCTTGACGGTCGCCACGAAGCCGTTGGCCGCGTCGACTCCCGGGCCGGGCGCAACCATGCCCTCGACCTTGCCCGCCAGCTCGCCGACCGCGGAGGCCTTTGAATCGCGCGCCAGATCGCGATCCGAAACCGCCTTGACCAGATCGCCGCCATTGCCGACCTTTGTGACTAGCGCCTTGGCGTTGGCGATCTTGAGATCGTGCGCCTCGCGCAGCTTGGTCGCCTCGACCAGCTCGTCCTTCCGCTGTTTGGCGAGGGCGGCGGCGGCGACGGAAATCTGGGTCGATTTATCCTCGGCCGCGTTGCGCGATTTTTCGCGTGCGTCCTTCTCTCCGCCGACATCGCCGGCCTGAACGGATTTCACCTGATCTGCGAGCGCCTTGGCCTTCAGTTCCGGCGTCGGCGCGTTGGTCACCGCCAGTTCCAGGTCGGCCTTGGCCTTGAGCTGCGCCGCCTTGACCTGCTTGTCGAGAAACGCCTCCGGACCGCCCTCGTTGATCTCGTCGGAATCGGCCTTGGCGCGGGTGGCGTCCGACGTGGCGCGCTTTTGCACGGTTTCGGCGGTGGTCACCAGCTGCTCCGCGTCGGAAAGAGCGGAATCGGCAGAGGCCTTGGTCTTGGCCTTGGCGACCAGCGTGACCACCTTGCCGCCGGTAGGCAGCAAACCGGCGTTCGTCGCCGCGACCGTGACCTTGCCCTCGGCGACAGTCTTCAGGTTCTGCTCTTGGAGCAGTCGGTCCGAGATGTCTTTGAGCGCCTTTTCGGCCAGGGCCAGGTCTGCCTGCGCCTGGTCTCCGATCGCCTTGGCGCGAGCGTCGAACGAGGCGAGCGCCTCCGCGGCCTTCTTCGCGGCGGCCTGATTGATCGGCGTGTTGGCCAGGACGAGGGCGTTCTTCGCCACGGCGTCGGCGTTGACCAGGACAGTGCGCGCCGGGGCCAGATTGACGCTCAGATTGACGACCTTGTCTTTCTGATCGTCCCGGACGCCCTCCGCGTCGGCTTTGATGTCGGACAGGTCGGTGATCGCGCTTTCGGACTTGCTCACCTCCTTGGCGGCGGCGATCAAAGGGGCCATGTCCTTGCCCACGAACTCCACCCCGAGATAGTCGTTCAAATCCTTCTCGGCGCCATCCCTGGCGAGAGTCTTGCCGGTCCGATTGAGCTTGGCATCGTTCACCGCCACGCCGGCGGCGACGCGGCGCGCCTCCATGCCGTCCGACACGCGTTTGGCGCGATTCTTCGCCGCCTGTTCCCAGTCCATCGCCTTGGTCGCGGCGTGCCCCCCCGGGCCGGCCAGCTTCGCACCCGTCAGGGGATTGCGGTCGAAGGCGCGCATTCCGGTGGCCGTCGGTCCCGACAATTGCGACATCATCGTGTAGGGGTCGTAGCCGCCTCGCACTTCGTCCTCTTTCAGGATGATCTTCGCGCTCGGGTTCTTGCGCTTCAGGTCGACGCTGACCAGCCGGTTCTTGATCTTGTTGTAAGGCGTCGGCGCGTTATTGTTGACATTTCCCAAGCCGGTTCCGCCGGGTCCGGTCCCCGTGACCTTGTAGGTATCGCCAAAGCCCCCGGAGTAATCCTGGTCCAGGAGGGTGCTGTCGGTCTTGCTGTATTCGAACGTTAAATTGTCGCTTTCGCCAGGCGCGTTCTGCGCGCGATCCTTCTTTTCCGCGCCCATGCCCCTTTGCGGACCCTCGTCGAGCCAGGATTGTTTCCAGGCCTTCGCCAAAGACTCCTCGATCAGATACAGCCCGACTTCGGGCGAACGGATCGTGCTGACCGTGTTGGTCTGCTTTTCGCGCCGCCGATTCTTGACCGCGTCCACGGCCTGGCCGTCGACATTGCCCGGATTGACGCCGGGATAGATCGGCGTCGCGACGTTCCGCAGCACGGGGGCGGTCGTGTCGGTCGTATCCGTCACCGGCGTCACGATGCTGCCGGTCGGGTTCGACTTGTGCTTCAGGTCCGGCGAAACGGCGCTGCCGATACGGCCGAGCTGGTCCGCCTCGACCGGCCTGGTGTGGCGCGAATCGTAGTGAGCGAGGCCGACACGGCCGGTCGTGGCCTCGTCGGTATCCTCGAGTTCGGTCAGCACCTCCTGGGCGACGTCGTTGATCGTCGCCTGGTTCGCGAGATCGGCCATTTCCAGCTCGGACGGGGCATGACCGAGTTTGATCGTCACCCTGGCGATCACCATCTCGTTGATCTTGGCGCCGTACATCATCCCCAGCGCGTCCGCGACTTTCTTCTTCACCATCCGATCGATCGCGGCCTGGACCGGCGGATCGTTGGGATCGAGGGTCTTGCTCGTTCCGTCCGGATTGGCGCCGCCTGACAGAGAACGGCTCAGGTTTTCCCGCGTCGCCGGCGTATCGAGCTCGGCCTGCGCCAGCGCCACTTCGCGCCGAAACGCATCGGTGTTGCTCGTCGCCTGCTTCTTGGCGAAGCCCGCTTCCATCTGGCGCTTGTTGAAGGCGATCTCCGTCTTTGCGTAGACGTTGCCCAGGAACGCGTCGCGCTTCTTGGCCTTGTCCGCATCGAACAGATCCTGTTCCGCCAGTCGCTGCGCAGGATCGACCTTGCCGCTGGCATTGCCGGAGCGGCCGGTGGCGACCAGCATGTCGCTCAGCTTCTTGCCTTCCGGAGAGGCCTCGAGTTTGTCGACATCGATCGTGTTCACGACCTTGGGCTTCACCGCTTCCCTGGGCAGCGTGTCGTAGCTGTTGAGTCCGAGAACGGCCAGAAGGCCCATGATCTGCTCCCATTACGTCGCGTTCAGCTCGGGCATAAAACCATGCTCGCAGCCCGACACCTCCTCAGTGCCTTGCCACGCTTTGCCTGGTTTTTACTGGTGCGCCCGGCAGGTATCGAACCTGCAACCCCTGCCTTCGGAGGGCAGTACTCTATCCATTGAGCTACGGGCGCAGCGGGGCGCGATTCTATCAGCGGCCCTCGCTGCGCCAGCGGGCGCGCGACCTGTCGCGCGAGGCCGCGGCCCTATAATTTCCGGTTCGGCGCGACTCGTTTCTGCGCGGCGCTCGCCGCTTCTTCGCACCGCTCGACACGCCCCCGAGGACTCGATGACCGACGCGCACGAACCGAACGAGATCGATGGCCCGCACGAAGGACCCATCAAGACGCCCAAACAGCTCATCCTCGCGGTTCTCTATGCCTTCGTGGTGCCGATCTTCGGCATCGTCCTGCTCGTCATGTTCGTCACCAGCGACCATCGGCCTGCGGCGGGCAGCGACGCACTGACGCCCAAGTCGGTGGCCGAACGCATCCGGCCGGTCGGTCATGTCGAGATCAAGGACGTGTCCGACGCAACCTCGATGAAGACGGGCGAGCAGGTCTTCGCCGCACAGTGCACGGCCTGCCACACCGCAGGCGCGCTGGGCGCGCCGAAGTTCGGCGACGCCGCGGCTTGGGCGCCACGCATCAAAACCGGGTACGAAGCGCTGCTCCACTCGGCGCTCGTCGGCAAGAACCAGATGGCGGCGCAAGGCGGCGGCGACTACAGCGACTTCGAGATAGGCCGCGCCGTCGTCTACATGGCGAACAAGGCCGGTGCCAGTTTCGCCGAACCGGCGGCACCAGCGACACCAGCGACACCGGCAACGGCGGCGTCGGGCGCGGCCGTCGGCGCGGCGACCAGCACCCCAATGCCGGCCGCTCCGGCCACGATGCCCGCGTCGTCGACCGCGAAGCCGGCGGCCCCTGCCGCGCCCGTCGCCACGGTGGCCACGGCCGCGAAGGCCGACGTCGGTGCGCCGCCGGCGCTCTACACGCAGTTCTGCTCGGTCTGCCATCTCGCCGGCGTGGCCGGTGCGCCCAAGGTCGGCGACAAGGCGGCGTGGGCGCCGCGCATCGCGCAAGGCATCGATGCCCTGACCGCGAGCGCCATCAAGGGCAAGGGCGCGATGCCGCCCAAGGGCGGATCGACGGCGAGCGACGCCGAGATCAAAAGCGTCGTGACTTACATGGTGAACGCGGCGAAGTAGCCGCCCGGGGCGCGCCCCGAAGCCCTCACCCCAGCCCTCTCCCGCTCGCGGGAGAGGGGGCCATTCAAGGCGTCGGCTTCAGGCGATAGCCGAAACGCTCGACCAGACTCGCGAAGGTCTGTTCGCGCGGCCGCCACTGCCCGCGCTCGACGGCGTCGGCGGCGATCTCCATGTCGAGCGTGTGCACGATGCCGAGGCCGATGTCGCTGGCGACGAAGAGACGCCCCGATTCATCGACCATCGCTTCGCTCGCCACGGCCGGGCGACCTGTGTGGCTGGTCAACGTCGGCTCGCCGACGCCGGTCGACACCAGTCGCCAGACCCAGGGCGCGGCCTCGAGCTCGACATACACACGTTGCGGTCCGTTCTGGAAGAACCACGCGCCGTGGTCATCGCTTGCGTAGTTGCGGGCGATGAAGTCGCGCAGCTTCTCGTGGTCGATGCGGCTGCCCTTCACGCGCGGAAACAGGCCCGCCGCCTGGATGCGGTCGTCGCGCATGTACCAGTCGCCGCGCGCGTCGAGGGCGAGCCAGCCGTAGCAGTGCGGCACGTTCGGCCACTTCTTCAGCGCCGCTTCGACGATCGGATCCATCGGCCGATTGTGTGCCGCGTGCCGCCGGGCTACAGGTGCGCTGCGAGCCACCCCGCAACGCGCTCGGGCAAGGCGCGCAGGTGGCCGGGCCAGCCACCGGCGGCAAAGCCGACGTGGCCGCCGTGCGCCGGTTGCCAGAGCGTGACGTGCGCGCCGACCTCGCTGGCGCCCGGCAAGGCGGCAGCGGGCAGGAAAGGATCGTTCTTGGCGTTGAGCACCAGCGCCGGCACGCCGATCTGCGCCAGCCGCGGCTTGGCCGAGCCGCGCGCGTAGTAGTCGGTGGCGTCGCGAAAGCCGTGCAGCGGCGCGGTGAAGACGTCGTCGAACTCGCGCAGGTCGCGCGCCCGCTGCATGCGCGCCACGTCGAAGAGGCCGGGGTGCTGGGTGAGCTTCAGCAAGGCCTTGGGCTTCATCGAGCGCAGGAACATGCGCGTGTAGACCTGCTTTCCGAAACCGCGGCCGATTGCTTCGCCGCCGGCGGCGAGGTCGAGCGGCGCCGAGACCGCGGCGATGGCACGGACGTTCGTCCCCGCGCTGCTGCCCGCCTCTTCGGCATAGCGCAGCAGCGCGTTGCCGCCGAGCGAGACGCCGACGGCGACGATCGGGCCCCGGTGCACCGTGCGGAAGCGGCCAAGCAACCACGCCACCTCTTCCCAGTCGCCCGAGTGATAGGCGCGCGGCGCGAGGTTGATCTCGCCCGAGCAGCCGCGAAAGTGCGGGATCGCGAAGCGCCAGCCACGATGCCTTGCCTCGGCGGCAAAGGCCTGCGCGTAGTGGCTGGACGACGAGCCTTCGAGGCCGTGAAAGAGGACGAGCAGCGGCGCGTCGGCGCTCTCTTCGTCGTTGCCGACCAGCCAATCGACGTCGACGAAGTCCCGGTCCGGCGTCGTCCAGCGCTCGCGCCGAAACGTGGGCGCTGCGCCGGCGTGGCGACGGCTGAAGAGCGCCGGCCAGATCGTCTGTGCGTGGCCGCCGGGCAGCCAGCGCGGCGCGACGAAGTCTTGCGCCGATGTCATCAATGCAGGATCGATGCGGTCTCGGCCGTGTCCTGCACTTCGCTCGCAGTGCCCGGGCTGGCGTGATGCGCGACCAGTCGCCAGCCTTGCGCCGCCTTGAGATAGACGTTGGTCGCGACGACCCATGCAAAGCGCTCGCCTTCGGGGCCCATGACGCGAACCCGCTCGAGCACGCTGTGCACGGCGGTCGAATGCGTGTCGAGGCGACGCACCTTCTCTGGCCGCGCGTCGATCGCGCCGACAGAGAACATCGCGTCGAACGAAACACGGATCGCGACCGCGCCGATCAACCGCGGGCCGCCCGGATGGACGCAGCTGATCTCGTCGTCGTCGGACCAGAGCGCCATCAGCCTTTCGATGTCGCCGCGCCGCAGGGCCTCGTAGAACTCGACTTCGACGTCGTCGGCGGAGCCGATCGAGGGAGCAGGTGGCTTCGGGCGGCGCATCGAGTTCTTCGGTTAATCTCCAGCGCTGAATTGTAGGAAGGCCACACAGGCCAGCCGCCCCGAATCCGCTTTCCATGGTCAAACCCGCTGCCGACTGGACCGAGCGCAGCCTCGATCTGTCTCGCTTGCTCGCCCGCGCCGGCCTCGGCGACCGTGCGGCTTTTGCCACGCTTTACGAGCGGACCAGCTCGCATCTGTTCGCCGTGGTGTTGCGTATCAACCGGGATCGCGCCCAGGCCGAGGACATCCTGCAGGAGGTCTACGTCAACGTCTGGCGCGCTGCACAAAGCTTCGACGCTGCGCAAAGCCAACCCTTGACGTGGCTCACCAGCATCGCCCGCAATCGTGCGATCGACAGCCTGCGCCGCGTGCAGACGCAGCCGCAGTTCCAGACCCTGGGTTCCGCTTCCGGCGGCGCCGATGCGGAGGACGAAGACGTGTACGACACCGTGGCCGATGCAGCGCCCGGCCCGCTCGATCTCCTGAGCCGGGCCACGGATGCGCGCGCGGTCACGCAATGCATGGACAAGCTCACCGCGCTGCAGCGGCAGAGCGTGGCGCTCGCCTTCTACCAGGGCCTCAGCCATGCCGAGGTGGCCGAGCTGATGCGCCAGCCGCTCGGCACGGTCAAGTCATGGGTCCGGCGTGCCCTGATGACGCTGAAGGGCTGTCTGCAAGGCGCCGTCGTGCGTGACGGAAGGGAAGGCTGATGGACTACGGCCACCCCGAGCTCGCCGACCGCCTTGCCGCGGACTACGTCGCCGGCACGCTGCGCGGTGCGGCACGGCGCCGCTTCGAGAGCCTGTTGCCGGCGCACGCGCTCTTGCGCGAGGCGACGCGCGACTGGCAGGAACGGTTGATGCCGCTCACCGTGTCGATCGCACCGGTGCAGCCTTCGGGCGAGGTCTGGCGGCGCGTCTCCGAGCGCATCGGCGGCGGCCAGGCAAAGGCGACGACGGGCGCCTGGGAGCGCCTCTCCTTCTGGCGCGGTCTCACCGCCTTTGCCAGCGTCGCCGCGATCGGGCTGGCCGTCGTGCTCGCCAATCCGCGTGCAGTGCCGCCGCCCGTGGTCGTGGTGCTCGCCGCGACCAATGCCGTGCCCGGCGGAGCACAGCCGGCCTCGCTCGTCGCCAGCATCAGCGGCGATGGCTCGACGCTGGTCACACGGCCCATCGTTCCGGTCTCGGTGCAGGCCGATCACTCGCTCGAGCTGTGGGCAGTGCCCAAAGAGGGCGCACCGCGCTCGCTCGGTGTACTGCCCGGTGGCAGCGGCACGGTCGCGCTGCGCGGCCACGTGCTCGCCGGCGTCGACACGCTCGCCGTCACGATCGAGCCGCTCGGCGGCTCGCCCACCGGCAAGGCGACCGGGCCGATCGTCTACGCCGGCAAGTTCTCGCTGTAGCAGAGCTTTGTCATCCTGAGTAGACCTGGTCATCCTGAGCGCAGCGAAGGATCTCGACGGGCGCGTCGCGAGATTCTTCGCTGCGCTCAGAATGACAGGGAGGCATCGCGCAGCGCCGCCTCGGCGCGCGCTGGTGTCACGCTCGTCAGGCACAGGTAGTGGCCGAAGCGGCAGGTCCGGTCGAAGCAGGGCATGCAGTCGAGCCTCAGCTCTTCTTTGAGCCAGAGAACGCGGGCCTTGGCGTTGAGCGGCGGCGTGTGCTCGGGGCTGGTCGAGCCGAACACGGCGACCTGCGGCACGCCGAATGCGGCGGCGACGTGCATCAGGCCCGAGTCGTTGCTGGCGAGGCCGCGCGAGGCCGCGATCAGGGCCATCGCATCGAGCAGCGATGTCTTGCCGGCAAGCACGCGGCAGGCGCCGGGCGCGGCAGAGGCGATCGAGTCGCACAGGGCTGCTTCGCTGCGTGATCCGAGCAACACGACCGGCGCGCCGTCGGCCGCATGAAGTGATCGCGCCAAGGCGGCGTAGTGGTCCGCCGGCCAGCGCTTGGCGGGCCCGTATTCGGCGCCGGGCGCGAAGACCCAGAAGGCGCGCCGGGTCAGGACTGCAGAGGCCAGTGCGGCGTCGATCACAGCCGCATCCAGGCTCAACTTCGGGCGCGACGAGGCATCGAAGTCGGGGCCCGCGAGCGTACCGTAGAACGCGACCATCGGTGGCCGGCCCGCCGGGTTCGGCAGGCGCCGATTGAGCAGCAACACTCGCCCTTCGCCTCGATAGCCGACGCGCGAGGGCACTCGCGCGAGCCAGGGCACGAGCGCCGACTTGATCGAGTTCGGCAGCACGTAAGCAGCGTCGAAGCGACCGCGCAATGGCGCCGCGACGCGACGTCGCGCCGCCCAGTCGAGGCGGCCGTGCGCGAACGGCAACTCGACGATGTCGCTCACTTGCGGCATCGCCCGGAACACCGGTGCGACCCAGGGCAGCGCGGCGACGGTGAGCGCTTCGCCGCGCGCCGCGAGCGCGGCGAGCAACGGCTCGGCCATCACCGCGTCGCCGATCCACTGCGGCGCGACGACGAGCGTGCGCATCGCTGTCATCCTGAGCGAAGCGAAGGATCCGGGCGCCGCATGAGATCCTTCGCTGGCGCTCAGGATGACAAGGCTTGCCGCAATGAGAACGCTTGCCTGGATGACGGCGCTTGTCTCAATGCGAGCGGATCGTCTCGCCGGCCTTGAGCCTGTATTCGGTGCCGCAGTACGGACACTTGCCCGAGCCGGTGCTTGCCACGTCGATGAAGACGCGCGGATGGTTGCTCCACAGATGCATCTTCGGGTTGGGGCAGAAGACGACGCCCGGGCCTTGCAGCTCGGCGGCGGTGAGCTCCACGACAGCGCTCTTTCTCGGATCGGGGGTCGTCGCCATCGCCGTCACACCTTGGTCAGCCATTCGGCGTATTTGGAATTGCGGCCATTGACGATGTCGAAGAACGCGCTCTGGATCTTCTCCGTGATCGGGCCGCGCGAGCCGGCGCCGAGCTCGATACGGTCGAGCTCGCGGATCGGTGTCACTTCGGCGGCGGTGCCGGTGAAGAAGGCTTCGTCGCTGATGTAGACCTCGTCGCGCGTGATGCGCTTTTCGACCAGCTTCAGGCCCAGGTCGTTGCAGATTGCGAGGATGGTGTTGCGCGTGATGCCGTCGAGCGCGCCGGCCGAGAGCTCGGGCGTGTAGACGACGCCCTTCTTGATGATGAACAGGTTCTCGCCCGCGCCTTCGCTGACGAAGCCGCTCGCGTCGAGCAGCAGCGCCTCGTCGTAGCCGTCGTCGAGCGCTTCCATGTTGGCGAGGATCGAGTTGGTGTAGTTCGAGACCGCCTTGGCCTGCGTCATCGTGATGTTGACGTGGTGCCGCGTGTAGCTCGAGGTCTTGACGCGGATGCCGCGCTTCATGCCCTCTTCGCCGAGGTAGGCGCCCCACGGCCAGGCAGCGACCATCAGGTGAACGGTGTTGCCCCTGGGCGAGACGCCGAGCTTCTCGGCGCCGATCCAGGTCAACGGCCGCAGATAGCAGGACTCGAGCTTGTTCTCGCGCACCACCGTGCGCTGCGCCTCGAAGACCTCCTCGAACGAGAAAGGAATCTTCATGCGCAGGATCTTGGCGCTGTTGAAGAGCCGCTGGGTGTGCTCCTGAAGGCGAAAGATCGCCGTGCCGTTCACCGTGTTGTAGGCGCGCACGCCCTCGAAGGCACCGCAGCCGTAGTGCAGGGTGTGCGTGAGGACATGAATCTTCGCGTCGCGCCATTCGACAAGCGCGCCGTCCATCCAGATCTTTCCGTCGCGGTCGGCCATCGACATGAAGCGCTCCATCGTCTCCCGGGGCGCTGATTCTAGGTGCCTGCTACGGTCGCTCGATCTGCCAGCTCTTCAGCTTGCCGCCCTCGAAATGCAGACGCACGCTGCTGCCGGCGGGGTCGTTCCAGCGCCAGTCGTCGTCGCTGCCTTCGACCTTGCGGCCGATGCTTTTCGTCTCGCCAACTATCTGCAGCATCGTCATTCCCGGATGCAGCCCGGCATGGAACATGACCGCGTTGGGGACCTTGGCGAGCGGCGAACCGGCGGCATTTTTCATGGTGCGAAGCGCGCGGTTGAACTGCAGCAGCAACCAGAACACGATCGCGCTGACCGCCATCGCCAGGCCCGGCCACGCGTAGACCTTCCACGAGACGAACGCGAGAACGGCGGCGAGCGCCCAGCCGAGAAGCGGATTCACTCACGCGCTCCGTTCACAGCGAGCGGACGCGCGCTATCGCTTCTTCGATGCGCTCGACGGCGTGGATGGTCAGGCCCTCGAATCCTTTCGCCGCGGCGCCCTTCGGTGCGTTCGCCTTCGGCACGACGGCCACCGAAAAGCCGAGCTTGGCCGCTTCGCGCAGGCGCTCCTGGCCGCGCGGCGCGGGCCGGATCTCGCCCGCGAGCCCGACCTCGCCGAAGGCGATGAAGCCGCGCGGCAAGGGCTTGCCGCGCAGGCTCGACTGGATCGCCAGCATCACCGCGAGGTCGGCCGCCGGCTCGCTGATGCGCACGCCGCCGACGGCGTTGACGAACACGTCCTGGTCGAGCGCCGCGATGCCGGCATGGCGATGCAGCACCGCCAGCATCATCGCCAGGCGATCGCGGTCGAGGCCGACCGACAAGCGCCGCGGGCTCGGCCCGCCCGAATCGACGAGCGCCTGCACTTCGACAAGCAAGGGCCGTGTGCCCTCGAGCGTGACCAGCACGCACGAGCCGGCGACCGGATCGCCATGCGTCGAGAGAAAGATCGCACTCGGATTGGCGACGCCTTTCAGGCCCTTCTCGGTCATCGCGAAGACGCCGATCTCGTTGACCGCGCCGAAGCGGTTCTTGATCGCCCGCACGAGGCGAAAGCTCGAGTGCGTGTCGCCCTCGAAGTAAAGCACGGTGTCGACGATGTGCTCCATGACGCGCGGCCCGGCGAGCGCGCCGTCTTTCGTGACGTGGCCGACCAGGATGATGGTCGTGCCGCTCGCCTTGGCCAGCCGCGTGAGCTGCGCCGCGCACTCGCGCACCTGCGCCACCGAGCCAGGCGCCGAGCTGAGCGCCTCGCTGTAGACGGTCTGGATCGAATCGACGACGCAGACCGCCGGCGCTTCGACTTCGATCGTCGCCATGATCTTCTCGAGCTGGATCTCGGCCATCACGCGCACCGCGCTGGCGCCGAGGCCGAGCCGGCGCGAGCGCAACGCGACCTGGGCGCCGCTCTCTTCGCCAGTGACGTAGAGCACCTTGGCGACGCGCGACAGCGAATCGAGCGCCTGCAGCAGCAGCGTCGACTTGCCGATCCCCGGGTCGCCGCCGATCAGCACGACGCCGCCGGCGACGAGGCCGCCACCCAACGCGCGGTCGAGCTCGTCGATGCCGGTCGGCTGGCGCTCGGCGTCGGCCGACTCGATCTCCGAAAGCGTCGCCACCGATTCGGCCGGCGTCAGGCCGCGCGACGACGCCGCGAAGCGCGACCGGAGCGCGCCCTCGGGCAACGCCTCGACCAGCGTGTTCCAGGCGCCGCAGCTCGGGCACTTGCCCTGCCATTTCGGGCTCGCGCCGCCGCACTCGGTGCACGCGTAGACCGATTTGTCCTTCGTCATCGGCGGATTGTCGCCGTCCGTCCGGAACCCCACGAACACGGGGGTGCGGCCGCCGATGCTGGGGTCTACCGTCTGCCTCCCGGCTCCGACACAGGCGCCGTTGCAGGAATAAGGAGACCCCATGCTGAAACTCACGCAGATCGCCCTGGCCGCACTTCTCACCACCGCATTCTCGAGCGCAGGTGCCGTGACGGTCATCGGCGGCGCCACCCTGACGGACACCGCGACCGTTCACAGCGGGACGATCACGCCGACCGCGTACCTCACCTACTTGTCGGGCGGCAACGGCCAGACCGGCACCGCCAGCGGCACCGGCTACACGCTCGGCGGCTCGACGCCCGCTGCCGCAATGGCCACCGCCGACCACGTCTGGCTGCAGTTCGACCCGACCATCTTCATGACCAGCGGCGCGCTCGCCCTGACCTCGCTGCTCGCCGTTCCCGCCATCGACCACGGCTGGACCAGCGACAACACCGGCGAGTTCTTCGAGCCCTTCGAATTCCGCATCTGGGGTTGCACGAGCGCCACGCTCAGCGCCTGCACGGAAGGTCGCATCACCGACGTGTACACCCGCGGCGTCGACGACACCGGTGCCGGCAAGAACGCCGACGACTGGGCCAGCGTCTGGGGGTTCGACCGCCCGTACACGATCTTCGCGATCACCTCGGGCGACCGGCTCGTCGGTTCGCCTCAAGGAGGATTTTCGCGCGGCGAGGGCGAGCTCGACGCGCTCGCCATCACCCCCGTTCCGGAGCCGTCCGAGCTCGCGCTGATGGTGGCCGGCCTCGGCGCCGTCGGCTACATGGCGCGCCGGAAGCGCAGGAACTCCTGACGCGGCGAATTCCGGGGCCGGGCTGGCGACCCGTCGGCGTCTCAGTCGACGACCTTCGCCCGACCCGCCTTCACCTCCGCGCGCACCCCTTTGGCCTCGAGCCGGCGACGCTTCGAGGCGCGCGTCGGCCGGGTCGCCTTGCGCGGCGTCGGCACCTCGGCGGCGTGGGCGACGAGCGCATTCAGACGCTCGAAGGCGTCGCGCCGGTTCAGGTCCTGGCTGCGATGGCGCTGCGCCTTGATGACGAGCACGCCTTCGTCGCTCAGGCGCCGGTCGGCCAGCGCGAGCAGGCGTTCCTTCACCGCGTCGGGCAGCGATGAGGCGGCGACGTCGAAGCGCAGATGCACGGCACTCGACACCTTGTTGACGTTCTGGCCGCCTGCGCCCTGCGCGCGCACCGCCGTGATCTCGACTTCCGACTCATCGACGACGACCGGCACGATGCTCACCGGAACAGATCGGCGAGGGTCGCGCCGCCAGGGTGACTCATGACGCGGCCGGCACGACGCGCACCGGGACGCGCTGCGCGCGCGCGCACATCAGCTCGTAGCCGACCGTGCCGGCGGCCTGCGCCACCTCGTCGATCGAGAGCACGACGCCGTTGTCGGCCACGCCCCAGAGCGTCGCCACGCTGCCGACCCGCGCCTCGGGCACCGGCCCGAGGTCGACGGTGATCATGTCCATGGAGACGCGGCCGACGATGCGCGTGCGCACGCCGTCGACGAGCACCGGCGTGCCGCGTTCGTTGCTCCCGGGCGCGACGCGCGGATAGCCGTCGGCATAGCCGCAGGCGACGACGCCGATGCGCATCTCGCATTCGGCCGTGAAGCTCGCTCCGTAGCCGACGCTCGCGCCCGCCGCCAGCGTCTGCACCGCGATCAGCTCGGCGCGCAGGCTCATCGTGGGCCGCAGGCCCCAGTCGGCGGCGCTGTGCGCGGGATGGTCGGGCGAAGAGCCGTAGAGCAGGATGCCGGGCCGCACCCAGTCGCTCGCCGACGCCGCGACGCGCGCGCCGAAGCGCAAGGTCGCCGCGCTGTTGCAGATCGAGCGTTCGCCAGGCAACTCCGCGGTCGCAGCATCGAAGGCGGCCAGCGCAGCCTCGACCGAGGCCGGGTCGATCGCGTCGGCGTTGGCCAGGTGCGTCATCAGCGTGATGCCGCTCACCTGCGGCAAGGCGTCGAGGCGCAGCCACGCGCTGCGGTAGCCCGCCGGCGCAAAGCCGAGCCGGTTCATGCCGCTGTTGAGCTTGAGGAAGACGTGCTGCGGCTGCCCGGTCTTGTGCGCCGCCAGCCAGTCGATCTGCGCCTCGTGATGCACGGTGTGCCAGAGGTTCAGGCGCGAACAGGTATCGAGGTCGCGCGGGCCGAAGCAGCCTTCGAGAAGCAGGATCGGCCCACGCCAGCCGAGCTCGCGCAGCAGTTCGGCTTCGGCGACATCGAGCAGGGCAAAACCGTCGGCGCCCTTCAGTCCGGCGTAGACATTGCCGATACCGTGCCCATAGGCATCGGCCTTGACGACGGCCCAGACCCGGGCGCCGGCCGAGGTGCGGCGCGCGACGGCGAGATTGGCCGCGAGTGCATCCGCGTGGACGAGCGCTTCGATCGGGCGCGGCATGCGGGAATTCTGCCAGCCGCGGGATGAGCGGCGAAGTCCCCGGCAGGGGCGTCGAAACCCGCGTGCTATAAACGCCGCCGCAGGAGACACAGGTGGACACAAGTTCTGCCCACGCCGACCCACGAAGCGAATGAAAAAAGGCTTCTACACGATCATGTCGGCGCAGTTCTTCAGCTCGCTGGCCGACAACGCATTGCTGGTGGCGGCCATCGAATTGCTCAAGACGAGCGGCGCGCCCTCCTGGCACATCCCGGCGCTGACGCCGATGTTCGCGCTCTTCTACGTGATCCTCGCGCCCCTGGTCGGCGCCTTCGCCGACGCGGTGCCCAAGGGCACGGTCATGCTCATCTCGAACGCGATCAAGGTCGTCGGCTGCCTGCTCATGCTGTTCGGCGCGAATCCGCTGCTCGCGTACGGCATCGTCGGTCTCGGCGCCGCCGCGTATTCGCCGGCCAAGTACGGCATCCTCACCGAGTTGCTGCCGAACTCGCAGCTCGTCAAGGCCAATGGCTGGATCGAAGGCTTGACGATCCTCTCGATCATCCTCGGCGTGCTGCTCGGCGGACAGTTGCTCGGGCACGTCGTGTCGCGCCACCTGCTCGCCTTCGACTTGCCCGTCTTCGACACCGGCATCAGCACCGCGCCGGAGGCGGCGATCGCCGTCATCGTCGCGCTCTACATCGTCGCGGCCCTCTTCAACCTGCGCATCCCGCGCACCGACGCGCCGCTGCAGCCGCTGGCGCACAGCGTCGGCGCACTGATCCGCGACTTCTCGAACTGCAATGCGCGCCTCTGGAACGACAAGCTCGGCCAGATCTCGCTGGCCACGACGACGCTGTTCTGGGGCGTCTCGAGCAACTTGCGCGTCATCGTCTTCGCCTGGGCCGCCGCGGCACTCGGCTACACCACGACGCAGGCCTCGTCGCTGGTCGGCGTCGTCGCCATCGGCACCGCCGCCGGCGCCGTGTTCGCGTCGATGCGGGTGCGGCTCGACCAGGCGACCAAGGTCATTCCGCTCGGCATCGCCATGGGCGTGCTCGTGATCGGCCTGAACGTCATCACCAATGCCTGGCTGGCGGCGCCCTTCCTCGTCGTGCTCGGCGCGATCGGCGGGTATCTCGTCGTGCCGATGAACGCCTTGCTGCAGCACCGCGGCGCCAACCTGATGGGCGCGGGCCGATCGATCGCGGTGCAGAACTTCAACGAGCAGGCCTGCATCCTGGGCCTCGGCGCCTTCTACACCGGCATGACGCGCTTCGGCCTGCAAGCCTTCACGGCGATCGCCGTGTTCGGCGCGCTGGTCGCCGTGACGATGTGGCTGATCCGGCGCTGGCACCAGTCGAACTGCGTGCGCTATCCGGTCGAGATCGCGCACCTGATCTCGATCGCCCGTCTCGACAAGCATTGACAGCGATCCCGCCACGCCCGAGCCCGGCGGCCGGGCTCGCCGCGCTGGCCCTGGTTCTCAACGCGCTCGTCTGGGGTACCTCGTGGTGGCCGTTTCGCTGGCTGCAGGCTGCGGGGCTGCATCCGCTGTGGGCGACGACGATCGTCTTCGTGCTCGCCTCGACAGTGATCGTCGCGGCGCGGCCGCGCGCCCTGCGCCAGGTGCTGACGACGCCGGCGTTGTGGCTGCTCGTCGTCGCCTCGGGGACCACCAACGCGGCCTTCAACTGGGCGGTCGTGATCGGCGACGTCGTGCGCGTCGTCCTGCTGTTCTATCTCATGCCGCTCTGGACCGTGCTGCTCGCGCGCATCGTCCTGCACGAGCGCTTCACGACGGCGGCGGCGCTGCGTATCGCCCTGGGTCTGGCGGGCGCGGCCATCGTGCTCTGGCCCGAGGCCGCGCCGCCCGACGCCGCCCTCCAGTCCATCGCGTCGCAACTGCCACTGCCGCACTCCCTCGCCGATTGGCTCGGCGTCATCGGCGGCTTCTCGTTCGCCTGCAACAACGTGATGCTTCGCCGCGAGGCCGGCCGGCCCGAAGAAGGTCGCGCGCTGGCGATGTTCGCAGGCGGCGCACTGATCGCCGGGACGCTGGCGCTGACGCTTGCGGTGAACGGCCAGGCGCCCTGGCCCTGGCCGCCGACGCCGGCCTGGCTGTTGCCGATGGCCGGGCTGACCTTTGTCTTCCTCGCCGGCAACCTCGCCCTGCAGTACGGCGCGGCGCGGCTTCCGGCCAATCGCGCCGCGGTCGTCATGCTCACCGAAGTCGTGTTCGCGTCCGGCTCGGCGCTGGCGTTCGGCGGCGGCACGCTGACACTCCGGCTCGCGCTCGGCGGCGGACTGATCTGCGCCAGCGCCCTCTTGGCCGCACTCGCGCCGGCAGAGCGGCACTGAGGTGCGCCAGCTACCATCGAGCTACTACCGATCTCCCGCGAGGACGCGATGGCCGACACGCCGCACAGCATCTACGACTTCGAAGCGCTCTCCATCGATGGCAAGCCGGCACCCCTCTCGACGCAGCGCGGCAAGGTGATGCTGATCGTCAACACGGCGAGCGAGTGCGGCTTCACGCCGCAGTTCGGCGGCCTCGAGAAGCTCTGGGGCCAGTACCGCGACAAAGGTCTCGTCGTGCTCGGCTTTCCGAGCAACCAGTTCGGCGCACAGGACCCGGGAACGAATGACGAGATCGCATCGTTCTGCCAGGTCAACTACGGCGTCAACTTCCCGATGATGAGCAAGGTCGACGTCAACGGCGACAAGGCGCATCCGCTCTGGCAATGGCTGAAGGCCGAGGCGCCCGGCATCCTGGGCACGAAGGCGATCAAGTGGAACTTCACCAAGTTCCTGGTCGGCAGGGACGGCAAGGTCCTCAAGCGCTATGCGCCGAACGACTCGCCGGAGTCGCTGAAGGGCGACATCGAGGCCGCCCTCGCGGCCTGAGGCGAATGTCGCCCCCGCGCTCACTCCGTTCGCTGCCCCCCGAGGGGGCGTGGTCAGGCTTGGGACGGCCCGGCGCCTGACCATGTTCGAGCACGTCGAGCCATTCGGCGGCGATCCGATCCTGAGTCTCAACGAGGACTTCCAGAAGGATCCACGGCCGCACAAGATCAACCTGTCGATCGGCATCTACTTCGACGATGCCGGCCGGATCCCGGTGCTCGATTCGGTACGCCGTGCCGAAGCGATGGTGGTCGCGCGCAATGCGCCCAAGCCCTATCTGCCGATCGAGGGCGCGGCGAACTTTCGCGAGCAGGTGCAACTCCTCCTGTTCGGTACGGAACAGGCAGCGTTGGCCGAGCGACGCGTGGCGACGATCCAGTCCGTGGGCTCGAGCGGCGGCCTCAAGGTCGGCGCCGATTTCATCGCCCGCTGGCTGCCCGGCAGCGAAGTCTGGGTGAGCGAACCGAGCTGGGAGAATCACCGCTCGATGTTCGAAGGCGCCGGCTTGGCGGTTCACACCTACCCGTACTACGACGCCGCGACCGGCGCGCTCGCCTTCGACGCGATGTGCAACCGCTTGCGCCGCATTCCACCAAAGAGCGTCGTGCTCGTGCACGCCTGCTGCCACAACCCGACCGGCGTCGACCTCACGCGCACGCAATGGGACGCGCTCATCCTCCTGCTCTCCGAGCGCGATCTGCTGCCCTATCTCGACCTCGCCTACCAGGGCTTCGGCGACGGCATCGCCGAAGACGCGTACGCCGTGCGCGCGCTCGCTGCGGCGCGCGGCAAGGACGGCCGATCGATGTCGTTCCTCGTCGCCAACTCCTTTTCGAAGAGCATGAGCCTGTACGGCGAGCGCTGCGGCGCGCTGAGCGTCGTCTGCGCCGATGCGGGCGAGGCGGTCAACGTGCTCGGCCAGCTCAAGTTCACGGTGCGCCGCAACTACTCGAGCCCGCCGATCCACGGCGGCCAGATCGTCGCCGCCGTGCTCGGCGACGCGACGCTGCGCCCGGCCTGGGAGAGCGAGCTCGGCGCCATGCGCGAGCGCATCCGGGCCATGCGCGAGGCGCTGCATGCGACGCTGGTCAAGAAGATGCCGAGCCGCGACTTCGGCTACTTCCTGACCCAGCGCGGCATGTTCAGCTACACGGGACTTTCGCCCAGGCAAGTCGATCGGCTGCGCGAGGAGTTCGCGGTCTATCTGGTGCGCTCGGGCCGCTTGTGCGTGGCCGGGCTCAATGCCGGTAACGTCGAAGCGACGGGGCTCGCGATGGCGGCCGTGCTCGACGGCTGACCGCGTCGTCTCGAGCCCATGCTGTCATCCTGAGCGAAGCGAAGGATCCCGGCGTCTTGCACGCCGCGAGATTCTTCGCTGCGCTAAGAATGACAACCGCTATGGGCCGAAGCGCCGCGCCGCGTGCAGCGCCAAGCCGGTGGCGACGCTCGCGAAGCGGTCGCCGCGCACCGGTCGGGCCGACGGGAACGCGCGCTGCAGACGATCGCCGAGCAGTCGAAGTCCGGTCGAACCACCGGTGAAATACAGAGCGGCGATGCGGTCGGCGCGAAGACCTGCCTGGGCTGCCGTCGTCTGCGCAGCGGCGACGATGCGGTCGAGGTCGGCGTCCAGCGCTTCCTGCGCCTGCGCTTCGTCGAACGTGGCGCGCAAGCCGGCCTCGACCTGGCCGAGGTCGATCGCCGTCGCGCCGCCTTCGGCGACCGTGATCTTGGCGCTTTCGGCGCGGCCCAGCAGGTCGTGGCCGAGCCGCTGCGTGACGACGCTCATCAGCCGCCGGTGCTGCGCCGCATCGGCGTAGAACGAGCGCATGCCGCGCAGCTCGGCAACGCGCGCCGGGTGGTAGACGGTGTTGATGAGATGCCATGTCGCGAGGTCGAAGTAGACGGCGCTCGGCACCTCGCGCGCCGGCGCGTCGGGCGTGGCCACGCCGAAGGCGCGGTAGCCGAACAGCGGCAGGACGCTCGCCAGCTCGACGCGACGGTCGAAATCGGTGCCGGCGATGTGCACGCCGTGGTTGGCGAGGATGTCGTCCTTGCGGTCCACCTTGCCAGACAGCAGCGGCCCGACGCGCACGATGGAGAAGTCCGAGGTGCCGCCGCCGATGTCGGCGACCAGCACCTTCTCTTCGCGCTCGACGCTTTGCTCGTAGTCGAAGGCCGCGGCGATCGGCTCGTATTGAAAGGCGATCTCGCGAAAGCCGGCGCGTTTGGCGGCGGTCTGCAGCGCCGCCTGCGCTTGCGCGTCGCGGGCCGGATCGTCGTCGACGAAGAAGACCGGCCGGCCGAGCACGGCGCGGCCTATCGTCGCCCCGGTCTCCGCCTCGGCGCGGCGCTTCAGGTGCGCCAGGTAGGTGGCGACGACATCGAGGTAGCGGACGGCGCGGCCACCGCCGATGTCGGTCGTACGGTCGATCAGGGTGCTGCCGAGGATGCTTTTCATCGAACGCATGAGCCGGCCGTCGATGCCGTCGACGTAGGCGGCGACGGCGGCTCGGCCGAACTCGCAGCGCGGCTTCTCGTGCGCCTCGGCGTCGGCGGCGTAGAAGACGGCCGTCGGCATCGTCCGGTAGCCGGCCTCGAGCTCGATCAGGCGCATCGCGCCCCCGGCCTGCGGGATCGCGATGGCCGAGTTGGAGGTGCCGAAATCGATGGCGCAATAACCGGGAGCAGTCGGCATGACGGTCGCGAGGCCGGGGCAAGGGGGCGCGATTCTAGGACGCGTCGCATCGAGTGCGCGACCGCGCTATCCTTTTGCTTCGTCCGCTCACGATGAAAGGATCGGCATGAACACCTCGCGCGTCCGCTTCCTGCTCGCCACGCTGCTGCTGCTGGTCGCCAGCGCCGGCTCGGCCGCCGACCTGGCGCCCGCCGCCCCCGACAAGCTGACCCCCGCACGCGACAAGATCGCAGCCAAGGACTGGCCGGCCGCCGTCGCCGAGTTGAAGAAGGTCAACGACACCGGCAACGCCAACTGGAACAACCTGATGGGCTACAGCCTGCGCAAGACAGGGTCGGCCAATGCCGCCGAGTCCGAAAAGTTCTACAACGAGGCGCTTCGCATCAACCCCAGGCACAAGGGCGCGCTCGAGTACTCGGGCGAGCTCTATCTGATGACGGGCAACCTGCCGATGGCCGAGCAGCGCCTGGCGGCGCTCGACAAGGCGTGCTTCCTGCCTTGCGAGGAGTACCGCGATCTGAAGAAGGCGGTCGCCAGCTACAAGGCCAACGGCAACAAATACGTCGGCGACTGGTAAACCGGCCGGGCTTCTCCGACGTTGCAACGAATGCTGCGAACTGTTGCGCTTTCGGGCGCGTCATTCGCGCATCGGCGCCATCGCGGCGGCCGATACTCGTTGACGCCAATGCTCGCTTCGGAGGGGCCGATGAATCTGATGGCCGGTGCCCGCTGGTTGCTCGCGCTGACTTCGCGTCGCGCGTCACGCCGCCATGGCAGCGACCCGGCCGACATGGGCACCGCCTTCGGCCTCGACGCGATCACGACCCTCGAACCTCAGTCGCTCGACGACCCACCCGAACGCGACGCGGCGGCCAAGCCGACCCGCTTCGAGTCGCGCCTGCACCGCCGCTCGACGCTCTAGGCTCGCGCCTCTCGCCGGGCGCGGCTAGATCTCGAGAATCCGCAGCGGGTCGTACCCAGCCGTCTCGCCGCGTCGCTCGTGGCCACGCGCATTGCAGACGACACGCGTCGAGCCGCCGGCGCGTGCGACGGCGTAGTCCTGCCGGCAGTGCAGGTGACCATGGATCCAGAGATCGGCGCGCGGGATCAGATCGTCGTCCGCATTGCAGAAGCTCGCCGTGCCGCTGCGCGCGCCGTAGCGCGGATCGGCGCTGCGCAGGCTGGGCGCGAAGTGGGTGATGACGACCGTGCGCTGCCAGCCGGCGGGCGAGCGCATCAGCTCGGTCTCGAGCCAGGCGCGACACGCCAGCGCTTCGGCGCGAACGGCCTCGACGTCGAACGTCCGATCGCCACAGCTCGCCCGCATCACGTTCATGAAATAGGCACCGGCGCGCATCGCCTTGGCCCGGCCGGCGGCGCCGAACAGTTCGAAGTCGCTCCATCGCGTCGTGCCGAGCAGGCGAACGAGCCGGCCGCGGTCGTCTTCGACGATCAAGCTTTCGCGCTCGAGCATCGTGATGCCGAGATCGCTGCAACGCTGACGCAGCGCCTGCGGCGCAGTCTCGAGGTCGCGGCCATCGAACTCGTGGTTGCCGGCGACGAACACGACCGGCTGCGGCCAGCCGGCAAAGCGCTCGAGGCCAAGCCAGCCGCTGTCGATGTCGCCGCCGAGGACGAGCAGCTCGGCGCCGGGTGCGGGCTCGGGGTCGAACTGCTCGGTCTCGAGATGCAGGTCGGACAGCAACTGCAGCCGCATCGGTCTTGCGAGTCCTGCGTCGACCTGCGATGCGGCTCGGCGCGCCCTCAGGCGCCCGCGCCGTGGCAGTGCTTGAACTTGCGCCCGCTGCCGCACGGGCAGGCGTCGTTGCGGCCCACTTTCGGTTCGGCGCGACGCACCGTCTCGACCTGGTAGCGCCGCGGTGCGGTCAGGTCGTAGAGCTCGCCAACGCAGGCGACGACCTCTTCGATCGCCTCGTCGAGCGTGGCGATCGGCCACTCCTTGGCGAGCAGCGCTGCGGTCGCTTCCTCTTTGTCGCCCTCGGCCGGGAGGAATCGATAGAGGCGCGTCAGCGTCGTCGCCACGGCGTCGTCGTCCAGCTCGTACATCGCCGGGAAGATGCTGGCGGCGAACTCGAAGCCGGCGACCCATGGAAGGATCGCGCGCGTCGTCGCGTCGAGCGCCGGCGCGTTGGGTTCCGTAGACGCCGGGTCGGTCTCGGCCTCTTCGGGCTCGAGGATCAACGGATCGAAGCCACCGAATTCCGCCAGCGAGCGATTCATCGCCGTATGGCGCCGCGAGATCAGTTCGCGGGCGCGCGACTGTTCCGGCGTCGGCTCGGCTTCGCCCCAGCGGTGGCCGCCGGCGTCGAAGACGTGCGGCAGCCAGCGCTCGGTGGCGATCAGCTCGGGCTGCACGATGACGCCGGCAAGAAAGCCGTCGAGCATGACCACGTCGAGCGGCTCGAGCGGCTCCGGAATGCCGGCGAGCAACTCGTCGAGCTCGGCGAACTCGGCGTCGCTCAGGTCCTGCGCCGACGCAGCCATAGGAGGGCGCGACGGCGGCGCCGAGTCGGGGAGTGCCACGATGGGGGTGAGCGTGTATCGGCAGACGCCGGCTCAGCCGGCAAGCCGCGCCGCGATGCGCTGGCGCACCTCGGGCAGCTCCTCGGGCAGGCGGTAGGCGAGCTGGCGAAACAGCGCGTCGTGCAGCTCCAGCTCGCCGGCCCAGCTCGCGGCGTCGAGGTCGGTGACGCACTGGTAGCTCGCGCGGTCGAAGGCGAGTCCGGACCAGTCGAGGTCGTCGTAGCGAGGCGTCGTGCCGAAGGCGTTGAGCTCGCCCTGGGCGCGCCCTTCGACGCGGCGCACGATCCATTCGAGAACGCGCATGTTCTCGCCGTAGCCGGGCCAGACGAACTTGCCGTCGGCTCCTTTCCTGAACCAGTTGACGCAGAAGATCTTCGGCAAGATGGCGCCGCGCGCCATTAGCGTCGCGCCCAGGTCGAGCCAGTGACGGAAGTACTCGCTCATGTTGTAACCCATGAAGGGCAGCATGGCGAACGGATCGCGGCGCACCACCCCTTGGGCGCCGGTGGCCGCGGCCGTCGTCTCCGAGCCCATCGTTGCGGCCATGTAGACGCCCTCGGTCCAGTCGCGCGCTTCGGTCACCAACGGCACCGTGTTCGAGCGGCGACCGCCGAAGATGAAGGCATCGATGGGCACTCCCTGCGGCGAATCCCAGGCAGGATCGAGCGCGGGGTTGTTGGTCGCGGCGACGGTGAAGCGCGCGTTCGGGTGCGCCGCCTTGGCGCCGGTTTCGCGTGCCAGCGCCGGCGTCCAGTCGCGGCCCTGCCAATCCATGAGATGCGCCGGCGGCGACTCGGTCATGCCCTCCCACCACACGTCGCCGTCGTCGGTCAGTGCGACGTTCGTGAAGATCGTGTCGCGGCGCACGCTCGCCATGCAATTCGGATTCGTCTTTTCGTTGGTGCCCGGCGCAACGCCGAAGTAGCCGGCTTCGGGATTGATCGCATACAGGCGGCCGTCCTTGCCCGGCTTGATCCAGGCGATGTCGTCACCGATCGTCGTCACCGTCCATTTCCCAAGCGCCGGCGGCGGGATCAGCATGGCGAAGTTGGTCTTGCCGCAAGCACTCGGGAACGCTGCCGCGACATGGTGCTTTCTGCCCTCTGGCGAGGTGACACCGAGCACCAGCATGTGCTCGGCGAGCCAGCCGGGGTTGCCCGACGCCTTGTCGGCGGCAGCCCGGCCCATCACCGAGGCGATGCGCAACGCGAAGCACTTCTTGCCGAGCAGCGCGTTGCCGCCGTAGCCCGAACCGTAGCTCCAGATCTCGCGCGTTTCGGGATAGTGGACGATGTACTTGGTGGCGCTGCACGGCCAGGCCACGTCCTTCTCGCCCGCGGCGAGCGGTGCGCCGACGCTATGCATGCATGGCACGAAATGGCCGTCGGCGCCGAGCACGTCGAGCACCGGACGGCCCATCCGCGTCATGACCTTCATGCTCACGGCGACATAGGCGCTGTCAGTCAGCTCGACGCCGATGTGCGCGATGTCGGAGCCGAGCGGCCCCATCGAGAACGGCACGACGTACATCGTGCGGCCGCGCATCGCGCCCTTGAAGAGCGGCGGCGTGCCGTCGGCCTGGCCGGTCTGCAGCAGCGCACGCATCGCCGCCGGCGTCATCCAGTTATTGGTCGGGCCCGCATCTTCCTCGCGCTCCGAGCAGATGAAGGTGCGGTCCTCGACCCGCGCCACGTCGCTGGCGCTGCTGCGCGCCAGAAAGCTGCGCGGGCGCAATTCAGGATTCAGCTTCAGCAGCGTGCCGGCGGCGGCGAGCCGCGCGCACAGGCGCTCGTACTCGGCGTCGCTGCCGTCGCACCAATGCACGTCGCGGGCTTCGGTCAGCGCTGCCATCTCGCGCACCCATTCGGCGAGCTTGCGGTGGCGGACGTAGGCGGGAGGATCGAACGCCGTACCGTGCGCCAAGGGTCGGTTCATGGAGGATTCGTCTCGCTCTTGGAGTGGACTGAGTGTAGCGGTCGCGAAACGGCCCTGCCGGGCGATCCCGGCCGCGACGACCGCAATAATCGGCCGATGCTGCGACGCCCTTTTCTCATCGCTGGAGCCGCCTTTGTCGGTGCTCCCGAGGTGCGCGCGCAAGGCTCGCTTGCGACAACGCCGCCGCTCCGCCTCGGCGTCGACTATGCGCTCGTCGAGTCGGGGCTCGGGACCAGCTTGCAACGCGCATTTGGCGCCGACACCGGGATCCCGGTCAAGATCGTCGCCGGACCCGCGACCGCGGTGCTCGAAGCGTTGAAAGATGGCGAACTCGATGCCGCGCTGACCAACGCGCCCCGCGCCGAAGCCGCGCTGGAGGAGCAAGGCCTCATCCACGACCGGCGCGCAATCGCGGTCGGCGAGTTCGTGCTCGTCGGCCCGATGCCGCGGGGGCGCGGCAAGACGCCTGCGCCGAGCCAGGGCGGCGTCGAGGCCCTGGTGCGCATTCGTGACCTGGCCGTCGCCGCTCCGGACAGCCTGGTCTTTCTTTCCCCCGGCGACGGTTCCGGAACCCATCTCGCGGAGCAGGCGCTCTGGCGCGCCGCGGGCATCGAGCCGGTCGCCCCGTGGTACGTGAGCATGCCCGCAACCGGCGGCTTCGTCGCACGGGCGCGGGCGCGAGGAGCCTACGCGCTGGTCGAGCGCGGCGCCTGGGCGGCTGCCGGAGGGGTGCCGCTCGGCTTGCTGGCAGCAGGCGATCCGCTGCTTGCCGAGCCGGTGCGCGCGATGCGCGCGTTTCGCGCCACTCATCCCGCGGGCAAGATCTTCATCGGCTGGATCGCCGGCGGCCGTGGCCACGCCATCGTCGCCTCGCACCGTGGCTACCGTCCGCCTGCCTGAACGAACGGATCGATGAAGACCGGCACCGTCCTCGGCCTGAACGTCGCGCGCGCCCAGCCCGTTGCGATCAACGGCCGCAAGGTGATGACGGCGATCGGCAAGCGGGCGGTCGAGGGCGAACGTGCCGTCCTGCCGCTCGGCATCGAAGGCGACGAGCAGGCCGACCTGAGCGTGCACGGCGGCCCGGGCAAGGCTGTCTACGCCTACCCGAGCGAGCACTATCCGTTCTGGAAGACGGTGCGCGCGCAGGCCCAGGTGGCGTTGTGGGACGAGGAACTCCCGTTCGGCTCGCTCGGCGAGAACCTGACGCTCCAGGGCGTTGTCGAAAGCGATCTGTGGATCGGCGATGTGCTGCGCTTCGCGGGCTGCGAGCTGGCGGTCAGCGAGCCGCGATTCCCCTGCTTCAAGTTCGTCGCGGCGATGGGATTCAAGCATGCCGCCAAGCTGATGGTCGAGAGCGCTTGGTGCGGCGCCTACCTCGCGGTGCGCGAGCCGGGGACGATCGCGGCCGGACAGTCTTTCGCGCTCGTGCCCGGGCCGCGCGAGGTCGGCATCGTCGAGCTGTTCCGCGCCCGCATGCGCCGCTCGGCACAGGCTTGACGCGGGCGCGGGCGGGCACCGTGGTTCAGGCCGCGACCAGTGCCGGATAGTCGGTGTAGCCTTCGGCGCCGCCGCCGTAGAGCGTCTTCTGGTTCAAGGGGGACAGCGGCGCATCGTGGCGCAGCCGCTCGACCAGATCGGGGTTCGAGATGAAGGGGCGGCCGAAGGCGACCAGATCGGCGCTGCCGTTCGCCACCACCTCGATCGCCATCGCCCGCGAGTAGCTGTTGTTGACCATCCAGGCGCCGCCCGGATGGTCGCGCTTGAACCGCTCGTGCAGTTGCGCGTAGTCGAAGGCGACGTTGTCGCGCGCGCCGCCAGTCTGCCCTTCGATCAGATGAAGGTAGGCCAGCCGGAGCGGCGCCAGGCGCTCGACCACGTGATTGAAGAGCGACTGGGCATCGCTGTCCTGCTGCGCGTCGTTGGCTTGCGTCACGGGCGACAGGCGAAGGCCGGTGCGGCCGGCGCCGACTTCGGCGACGACGGCGTCCATCACCTCGAGAAGCAGGCGCGACCGGTGCTCCTGCGTGCCGCCGTAGCAGTCGCTGCGATCGTTGATGCTGTCGCGCAGGAACTGTTCGAGCAGGTAGCCGTTGGCACCATGCACCTCGACGCCGTCGAAGCCGGCCGCGACGGCCGAGCGCGCCGCGTGCCGGTAGTCGGCGACGATGCGAGGCAGTTCGTCTTCGCGCAGGGCGCGCGGTTTCGACACCGCGACGAAGCCGTCCTTGGTGAAGGTCTTGCCGTTCGCGGCGCGTGCCGTCGACGACACCGGCGACTGTCCGTTCGGCTGCAGCGAGACGTGCGAGATCCGGCCGACGTGCCAGAGCTGCACGACGATGGTCCCGCCCGCTGTATGCACCGCGTCGGTGACGCGGCGCCAGCCCGCGATCTGCTCGTCGCTGTAGATACCGGGCGTGTCCAGATAGCCCTGTCCTTCGGCGCTGATCTGCGTCGCCTCGGCGACGATCAAACCGGCCGAGGCGCGCTGCGCGTAGTAGGTAGCCATGAGCAGCGTCGGCCTCTGCCGCGGCCCGGCGCGATCGCGCGTGAGCGGTGCCATGACGATGCGATTGCGGAGGATCAGGTCGCCGGCGCGGGCTGGCTCGAACAGGTTGGGCATGGAATTCAGTCTGCGGGAAAACCCTGAAGACTACGGGAAGTGCGCCGAACGCTCAGGACGTACCTTCATCCGGGCGCGAAGTGCGGCGTCGTCCCCATAGACGGGCGGCATCTACATTAGGTCTCCGCCGACCGACCTTGCCATGCTCGCCTACCGTCACGCCTTTCACGCCGGCAACCATGCCGACGTGCTGAAGCACACCGTGCTCATGCTCGTGCTGCAGCACATGAACGCCAAGCCCAAGGGCTATCGCTTCGTCGACACGCACGCCGGCGCCGGTGGCTATTCGCTCGAAGGCCGCTACGCCCAGAAGAAGGGCGAGTACGAGCGGGGCATCGGGCGGCTGTGGACGCGCACGGATCTGCCCGCGGTGCTTGCCGACTACGTCGAGTTGGTGCGCCGCTTCAACCCGGACGGCGTGCTGGCCCAGTACCCGGGCTCGCCGGCCCTGGCGCAGATGCTGCTGCGTCGCCAGGATCAGTTGCGCGCCTTCGAGCTGCATCCGACCGAGCAGAAGATCCTGCGCGCCACGCTGGCCGCGACGCCCGACGCCATCGCCTACGACGGCGACGGCTTCGCCGGCCTGAAGTCGCAACTGCCGCCGTCGAGTCGTCGTGGCGTCGTGCTGATGGACCCGAGCTACGAAGGCAACGGCGACTACGGGCGCGTCGTCGCCGCGCTGCGCGAGGCGCTCGCTCGCTTTGCCGAAGGAATCTACCTCGTCTGGTATCCGCAGGTCAGCAAGCTGCAGGCAGCCAACCTGCCGAAGCGCCTCGAGGCGCTCGCGCCGAAGGGCTGGCTGCACGTGCGGCTCAGCGTGCAGCAGCCCGACGCACAGGGCTTCGGCCTCGCCGGCAGCGGCATGTTCGTCATCAACCCGCCGCACGGGTTGAATGCGCAACTCGCGGGCATCCTGCCCTGGCTCGTCGACGCGCTCGGGCAGTACGACGGCGCGAGCTACGCGCTGGACCGTCTCGACGCCTGAGGCGGCCTCCCGTCGCTGCCGCGCAGAACGCTATTCCTCGTCCCCTTCAAGATCACGCCTTCGGCGGCTCGCGCTTCAGGTCGCGGAACGCAGCGAAGAACCACGACCGCATGCCGACGAGCAGCGTGTAGGGCGTGCGCTGCTCGTCGGGCAGCCGCTGGTCAGCGACGTGTGCCCGCGCGAAGTCCTGGCCGACGCGCTGCAGTCGCTCGACGAGCGTGGCCGCCAGGCCCTTCGTGATCTCGCCGTGCACGAGCATGATCAGCTCGCCGTCGCCATCGAAGCCGCCGCTCAGGTAGTCCGCGGCGACGTGCTCGCGGAAGTAGCGCATCACCGGCCCGTGCGGCAGCCAGCGAAAGCCCTTGGCAACCTTGAGACGGTAGCGGTTGAGCGGCCGCAATTCGATGATGCCGAGCCGGTCGAGGCGAGCGAGGTACTTCACGCATTCGGCCTCGCTGAACGCGTACTCGCGCGTCATCTGCTCGAAGCTCCATTGGCTGAGACAGCAGATCGCGAGCAGCAACAGCTTGCGGTCGGCAACGACCGCTGCCTCCTGCTCCGCGCTCAGCTCGTGCGACAGCGGCTGCGCGTCGGCGACCTTGCGCGCGAGCTCGGCGAAATCCATCTTCAGCACGCGCAGGATCGCGTCGATGCGCGACAACGGCATGTCCGATTTCGCGAACACCCGCTTGACGCTCGACTCCGACATGCCGAGCGCGTCGGCCAGATCGGCATAGGTCACGCCGGCTGCTCGCAACTCGGACTTCAGGGCAATGACGAGGTCTCGGGTCGTGCTCATCAAGGTGGGCAAAGGCGCACTCAGTATCGCTGACGGAGAAGGCGGACGAAGACGCGGTAGCCCTCGCCGATACCGTCGGCGGCCGTCGTCGCCACGCTCCTCATGGCGATGGCGAAGGGGCTCGCGCCTTGTGAAGATGAGCCCGTTCATCCACAACGCCTCACCAGAGGACACCATGCAAGCCACATCGATCCGCCACGACACGAAGGCCTGGAAGGCCCAGGTCTGGATCTCCTTCTTCACCGCCGCCGTGCTGTGCGCTACCGGCCTCGCCTACCTTCCGGGGCGCGACCTGGATCGCGCCTTCATGATGATGGGCTACGTCTTCTGCATCTCCGCCGCATTCGCGCTCGCCAAATTCATTCGCGACAACGAGAAACGCAGTGTCGACACGCCCCTGTGGGGCCTCGTGGTCTGGAGCGGCTTCGCGCTGGCGGTCGGGCTCACCGCCTGGGGCCTCGTGCAGATGGAAATCAGCCCGACCTACAAGGCCTTTCTCGGCGTGAGCTGGCTGTTCCTCCTGTCCGGCACCTTCACGCTTGCCAAGACCTTGCGCGACCAGCATGAAGCCTTGCTGGCCGAGGCCAGGCGTGGCGGCATGTCGACGTGCGCCGCGTGCGAAGCCGAATGAACTCCTCATCGACTCTCTTCATCTTCAAGGACTCGAAGATCATGAACACGCTTCCCTTTCGCCGCCTTGCGGTGGCCATGATCATCGCTCTGAGCCTCGGCACGACGGCGCACGCCCAGTCGAGCCTCTCGGATGCCAGCGCGGTCTCCATGCTGCCGATCGCGGTGTCGGTCGCCGCGCCGGTGATGATTCTCTCGGCCGGCGCCGCGCTCACGGTCGTCTCCGTCGAGGCAACCGCCGTCGGCACCCTCTGGGTCCTCGAGCGCGCGTCCGACGGCGCGCGGGCCAGCATCAGGCTCGTCGGACGCGGCATCGCCGGCGCGTCCGTCCTGGCAGGAACGGCGGTCGCCGTGACCGCCATCAGCACCGGCTGGGTACTTTCGGCGGCCAGCGAAGCGATCGCCTTCATTCCCAACGAGCTCGGCGCCGCGCTCCTCTACAACGAGAGGATCACGCGATGACGAGCTCCCCCTCGAAGGCGCGGCGCGGCGTTCGCGCAGCGCTGGCCGGTCTCGCCGTCTCGCTCTGCATGGCCGGCGGCAACGCATGGGCTGGCCGCAGTTGCGAGCAGCGCCCGCCCACGGAAGACACGATCGTGCGCGCGATGGCGCTCGCCGAACGCACCGCCGAACGACTCGATCAGACAGGCGCCAAGGTCGTCGTTCTCGCCCGCGCCGGACAGAACCTCAGCGAGTACGGCCTTCGCTATTCGCACTTCGGCTTCGCCTATCGCGAAAGCGCCGGCAAGCCTTGGCGCGTCGTACACAAGCTCAATCAATGCGGATCGGCGCGTGCCTCGCTCTATCGCCAGGGCCTCGGCGAATTCTTTCTCGACGACCTCTGGCAATACGAAGCCGCGGTGGTCGTTCTCACGCCCGAGGCTCAGAATCGCCTGCTGGCGGCGCTGGCCGACAACGCACGCATCGCGCAACTCGATACGCCCGCCTACAACATGGTGGCCTATCCCTGGTCACAGCGCTACCAGCAGTCGAACCAGTGGGCGATCGAGACCCTGGCGATGACCGAGGACACCAACGCCGACACGCGCGAGCGCGCCCAGGCCTGGCTGCGCCTCAAGGGCTACGAGCCGACGACGCTGCACTTGTCGGCATTCAAGCGCCTCGGGGCGCGGATGTTCGCCGCCAATGTCGCCTTCGACGATCATCCCAACGAGAAGCGCTTTTCCGACCGCATCGAGACGGTCACGGTCGATTCGGTGTTTCGCTGGCTCGATCGCTCCGGCCTGGGCGGAAAAGTCCAGGTCATCAGGTAGATTCGGGCGCATCCCGCGTGCGCCTCACGGAGACCGGCTTGGACATTCCCGTCGACAACGTCACCGATCCGCGCGCGGCCGAAGCCCACGCGCATCCGAACCAGTTCGCGCTGCTTCGCCAACGCCGATTTGCGCCCTTTTTCTGGACCCAGTTTCTCGGCGCCGGCAACGACAACCTGTTCAAGTTCGCGTTCACCGTGATGGTGACGTACCAGCTTCAGCTCACCGACGCGTTCCTGCAGCCGCAACTCGCCGGCTTGACGATCGGCGCGCTATTCATCCTGCCGTTCCTCCTGTTCTCGGCGACGAGCGGCCAGCTCACCGACAAGTACGACAAGACGCGCGTCATCCGCTTCGTCAAGAACCTCGAGATCGGCATCATGCTGCTGGCGGCCTGGGGCTTCTGGATCGCCAGCCCCTACATCCTGCTCGCCTGCGTGTTCCTGATGGGCCTGCACTCGACGCTGTTCGGCCCGGTGAAGTTCGCCTACCTGCCGCAGCACCTGGGCGAGCGCGAGCTGACCGGCGGCAACGGCATGGTCGAGATGGGAACCTTCGTTGCCATCCTGCTCGGCCAGGTCGCCGGCGGCCTGCTCGTCGGCATCGCTGGCGTGGGCCGCCACTACGTGGCCTTCGCCTGCGTCGGCGTGGCGCTGCTCGGCCGCCTCGTCGCCCAGTACGTTCCTGCCTCGCCTTCGACCGACCCCGGGTTGCGCATCAACTGGAATCCGGTCACCGAGACCTGGCAGAACCTGAAGCTCGCGCACGGCAACCTGGTCGTCTTCCGTTCGCTGCTCGGCATCTCGTGGATGTGGTTCTTCGGCGCCGCCTTTCTCGCCGAGTTTCCGTCCTTCGCGAAGGAGGTGCTGCACGGCGACGAGCAGGTCGCGTCGTTGCTGCTCGTCGTGTTCTCGGTCGGTATCGGCATCGGCTCGCTGCTGTGCGAGGTGCTGTCGCGGCGCCATGTCGAGATCGGCCTGGTACCGCTAGGCGCGATCGGCATGAGCGTGTTCGCGATCGACCTCTACTTCGCCTCGCGCGGACTTGCGCCTTCGACAGGCCACACGCTGTCGTCGTTCATCGCCGAGCCGGCGCATTGGCGCGTGATGGCCGATCTCGGCCTGCTCTCGCTCTTTGCAGGCCTCTACAGCGTGCCGATGTACGCGCTGATCCAGATGCGCTCGCAGCCCAGCCACCGCGCTCGCATCATCGCCGCCAACAACATCCTCAACGCGTTGTTCCTGATCGGCAGCTCGGTCATCGTCGGCGTGCTGATCAAGCTCGGCCTGACGGTGCCGCAGGTGTTTCTCGTCGTCGGCTTGCTCAACGCGGTCGTCGCGTTCTACATCTTCATGCTGGTGCCCGAGTACCTGCTGCGCTTCGTCGCCTTCATCATGGCGCGACTCGTCTACCGCTTCAAGGTGCGCGGCGACGAGAACATCCCTGCGCAGGGCGCGGCAATCCTCGTCTGCAACCACGTCGCCTTCGTCGACCCGATGTTGCTCATGGCGGCAAGCCCGCGGCCGATCCGCTTCATCATGGATCACGAGATCTTCAGGACGCCCGTGCTCGGCTGGTTCTTCAGGCTGGCCAAGGCGATTCCGATCGCGCCCCAGAAGGTCGACGCGCGGATCTACGAGCAGGCGTTCGCGCGTGCCCGCGAGGTGCTGAACGACGGCGATCTGCTCTGCATCTTTCCCGAAGGCGGGCTCACGAAGACCGGCGAGATGGGCGAGTTCAAGGCAGGCGTGATGAAGCTGCTCGAGTCCAATCCCGTCCCGGTCGTTCCGCTCGCCTTGCAAAACCTCTGGGGCTCGTACTTTTCGCGTGCCGACGGCAAGCCGATGCAGCGACCTTTCCGGCGTGGATTCTTCAATCGCGTCGGACTCGTCGCAGGCCATGCGGTGGCGCCTGCCGACGTTACGCCGGCCGGCTTGCGCGAGCGCGTCAGCGCCCTGCTCACCTCGAAGGCCTGACCCGAAGCGCTGGCCTCAGGCGGTGCGAAATGCCGCCGGCTCGCGGCCCGGCGCGGATACGCCGATCCGCTCGTACTCCGAGATGACCTGGGCGCCAAGCAGCAGCAACGTCGCCGCGATCTCGAGGCTCAGGAGGACGACGATGGCGGTCGTCAGCGACCCGTAGACGACGTTGACCTGGGACAGCGTCGCGAAGTACCAGACCAGCACGTGGCGCGTGATCTCCCAGAGCACCGCTGCCGTCACGCCGCCGATCAGGGCGTGGCGCATGCGCAGGCGCCCGGCGGGCATCACCAGGTAGACCGAGGTCAAGACGAAGATCTCGCCGGCAAAGCCGAGCAGGTAGAGCAGCACGCCCGAGAGGCCGTGCAGCGACCACTGGCGCCCGAACAGATCGACGTTTTCCTGGCCGACCGCCTGCAGGCTGCCCGCCACCAGGGTGACGAGCAGCAGGCCGACGCCGAGCGAGAGGATGTAGCAGTACGGGATCAGCGCCGAGAAAATGAAGCGGCGTTTGCGCGCGACGACGCGATGCAGAAAGATGACCGACATCGCGTTCTCGAGCACGGTGAAGGCGAGCGAGCTGAAGAAGACCATCGTGCCGAGCAGCAGCCAGCCGACGTCGCCTCGCTTGTCGAGAAAGTGCGCGAGCTCTCCGACGATCGCCACCGACTGGCCCGGCACCAGCCACTCCAGATAGCGACCGAGCGTGCCGAGCAGTTCGCGCTGGTCGATCAGGTTCGACAGCACGATGACCGCAAGAATGAGCAACGGCACGATCGAGAGCAACGCGTAGTAGGCGACTGCTCCCGCCAGCAACAGACCTTGGTTGGCGCGAAACGCCTTGAGCGTCGCCCACGCGAAACGGCCCGGATGACGCAGCACGTGCTGCGCCGCCGGGCCGATGAGCTTCTGGCTCAGATAGCGCTGCAGGGCATTGAGTTGCTTCAAGTATCCGGCGTCGAGATCTCGCGCAACGCTTCGTCGGTGTGCGCCGATTGTCGCGTGGCAAGGTCACCGAGGGCGACGATGCCGACGATTTCATGCGCCGCGTCGAGCACGGCGAGGCGGCGCACCTGTTGCTCGCCCATCTGTGCCATCACCGTCTCGACCGAATCGCTCTCGCTGCACCAGCGCACCTCCTCGGTCATCACGTCGGAGACGAGCGACTCTTGCACGACCATGCCCTCGGCGACGCCGCGCACCGTGATGTCGCGATCGGTCACCATGCCGACCAGCGCCTTGCCGTCGGTGACGGGCAAGGCGCCGACGTCCATCTCCTTCATACGTCGCGCTGCGGCTTGCAAGGTCTCGTCGCGCCCGACCACGGCGACGCTGCGGGTCATGATGTCTGCGATTCGGTTCATGGTGTCCTTCTCTTGTTCGCGACGGCGATCGGCGAGCCCGATCGAGTCAGCCCAAGGCTAGGGGCTGCTTCGTGGCCGGGCCAGAAGGCCTCGTCGCGCGGCGCTGTAGTCGGCCATTCCCTCACCGGGTAAGGCACGTCCGACGCGCACCGGCTCAAATGCCGCGCTGTCGATCGAGCCGGAACTGCGCCGCAAAGGCCGCAAAGCGCGATGCCTCGATCGCATCGCGCACCTGACGCATCAGGTCGACATAGAAGTGCAGGTTGTGCACGCTCGCGAGCATGGGCGCAAGCATCTCGCCGCAGCGATCGAGGTGATGCAGGTAGGCACGCGAGAAGCGCGCGCAAGTCGCGCAGGCGCAGGTCGAGTCGATCGGTGATTCGTCCTGCTTGTAGCGGGCGTTGCGGAGACGCAGGTCGCCGAAACGCGTGAAGAGGTGACCGTTGCGGGCATTGCGCGTCGGCATCACGCAATCGAACATGTCGACACCCGCTTCGACACCGTCGAGCAAATCCTCGGGCGTGCCGACGCCCATCAGGTAGCGCGGCTTCGCCGCCGGCAGTCGATGCGGCGTGTGCGCGACGATGCGCCGCATCTCCTCCTTCGGCTCGCCGACGCTGACGCCGCCGATCGCATAGCCGGGCAGGTCGAGCGTGGCGAGCGCGGCCACCGACTCTTCGCGCAGCGCCTCGAACATGCCGCCCTGGACGATGCCGAACAACGCGTTCGGATTCTCGAGACGCACGAACTCGTCGTGCGAGCGCCTTGCCCAGCGCAGGCTCATCTCCATCGAGCGGCGCACCTGCGCCTCGGGCGCTACCACGCCGTCCTTCTGCCAGGCCGTGCACTCGTCGAATTGCATGACGATGTCGCTGTCGAGCACGCGCTGGATCTGCATGCTGACCTCGGGTGTGAGCAGCAGCTTGTCGCCGTTGACCGGCGACTGGAAGGCGACGCCTTGCTCGCTCACCTTTGCGTTGGCGCCGAGCGACCACACCTGGAATCCGCCGCTGTCGGTGAGGATGGGCCGCGGCCAGCCTTCGAATCGATGCAGCCCGCCAAAGGTGCGCATGACGTCGAGGCCGGGACGCAGCCAGAGGTGAAAGGTGTTGCCGAGAATGATCTCGGCACCCATCGCTTCGAGCGACGCCGGAGCGACGCCCTTGACGCTGCCATAGGTGCCGACCGGCATGAAGACGGGAGTCTCGACGGTGCCGCGGCGAAGCCCGAGACGGCCGCGCCGGGCCTGGCCTTCCGTGGCAAGGAGATCGAACGAGAGCATGGCGGGATTGTCGCGGCTGCAAGCGCGAGCCAAGCCCTCAGCGCGGCTCGCGCGCGAGCATGAGCAAGGTCTTGTGTCGATCCTCGACGAGGAGGAGTCGCCCGGCCGAGTCGATGGCCATCCCGGTGGGCGCGCCGAGCGGCCGCACACCGGGCGCGGCGTTCCAGCCGCCGATCCAGACCTGCGCCGTGCCAGAGGGCCTGCCGCTCGCGTCGAGCTTGAAGCTCACGACGCGATGGCCGCCGGCGCGGTAGCCGTGCCAGGCAACCACAAGCTGACCCGCGAACGGATTCGCCGCTCCGGCCGGCACCGCGATCATGTGCAAAGGCGCGGCGTGTGCCGGCCAAAGCATGGCGGCCGGCTCGGTCTTGCCGCAATCGAAGCGCCCCTCGTAGCCCCGCGCCGGCGTGCGTGCGCCGACGCAGTATGGCCAGCCGTAGTGCGTACCTTCACGCAGCACGTTCAGTTCTTCGGGCGGCGCCGTCTCATCGGCATAGTCGATCGAGTTCTCGCCTTGCAGGAGCACGTTCGGGCCCGGGACGAAGGCCAGCGCCACCGAGTTGCGCAGGCCGCGCGCGAAGGGCTTCAGCGATTGAAGGGCGAAGTCGGGTCCGGCCAGCGCCGCCTCGTAGACTGCGCCGCGCGGCTGCGCACCCTCGGTCTCGGGGCAGGGCACGGCCTGCCTGCCCGCATCGTCGCGGCACGCGTCGCTGGCCGAACCAACGTTGATGTAGAGCTTGCTGCTCGAGCCGAAAGCGATCTCCTTGAGCGGATGCGCGCCCGTGGCGGGCAGACCGTCGATGACGGGCTGAAGCTGAACGGGAGCGCCCGGCGCACCGATCACGATGCGCGAGATGCGGCCTGCTTCGCCGAGCCAGACGCGGCCGTCGGGGCCGAGCGCGAGGCCGAGCGGGCGCTCGAGCTTGTCGGCCAACACAGTGAACGTGATCGGGACGGCGCGCTCGCCCGGAGCAGGCAACCGGAACTCGAGCAGCCTGCCGCGCGACGGCTCCCAGCCTCCCATGTCGACGAGCCAGAAACGGCTGGGCGAGACCTCGAGCAGACGGCGCGGGAAGCGCAAGCCGTCCGAAGCGTCGGCGAGCAGCGCGACGCAGAAGCCGGGCGGCGTTTGCAGGTCGACGCGGGGGTAGCCGGCGCAGCTGCCGTGCGTCGCGTACGGCCCGGCCGCCGCCTCCGCACGTGCGGCGAGCGTCGCCAGCGCCGAGGCTGAGATGAAAGCAGCCAGGAGGTGCGGGTTCCATCGCTTGCGAAGTCTCATGCCGTCGCCTTCCGGTGTGAGAGCAGCATCGCGTCGCCATAGCTGAAGAACCGATAGCGCTCGGCGATCGCGTGGCGATAGAGCGCCATCACGTGCGCATGGCCGGCGAACGCCGACACGAGCATGAGCAGGGTGCTCTTGGGCAAGTGAAAGTTCGTGAGCAACAGATCGACGACGCGAAACTCGAAGCCGGGCGTGATGAACAGCCCTGTCTCGCCGCTCGCCGTTGCGAGCCCGCTGGCCCCACCGCCAGCCGCCAAAGCGGCCGACTCGAGTGCCCGCAAGCTCGTTGTCCCGACAGCGACGACATTGCGGCCGCGGGCCTTGGCACGCGCAATCGCCTCGACCGCGGCGGCGCCCACCTCGTAACGCTCGCGATGCATGACATGCGCGGCGAGGTTCTCGCTGCGCACTGGCTGGAACGTGCCGGCACCGACGTGCAGCGTCACCGCACAACGTTCGACGCCACGAGACGCGAGCTCGGCGAGCAGGTCGTCATCGAAATGCAGTGCCGCTGTCGGCGCGGCGACGGCGCCTGGCCGCTCGGCAAACACCGTCTGGTAGCGACGCTCGTCGTCGGCCGCGTCGTCGCGCACGATGTAGGGCGGGAGCGGCACATGGCCGTGGCGCTCGAGCAGCGCGAAAGGATCGTCGGGAAAGCGCAACTCGAACAGGGATCCGTCGTCGCCGCTGCGGCCCAGGACCTCGACCTCGAAGAAATCGCCGGCCGTCCCGAAGCGGATCGTGCTTCCCGGCTTGGGCGACTTGCTGGCGCGAACATGCGCGAGCACGCGATGCCCTGGCTCGACGCGCTCGACGAGCGCCTCGACGGCGCCGCCGCTCGCCTTCGCGCCGAGCAGCCGCGCCTTCACGACCTTGGTGTCGTTGACGACGAGAAGATCGCCTTCGCGCAGCAAGGACGGCAACTCGCGAAAGCGCCGATCGCGCGCCGACTCGCCCGTGCCGTCGAGCAGGCGCGATCCGCTGCGCTCTGCTGTCGGATGCTGCGCGATCCGCTCCGGCGGCAGCACGAAATCGAAATCGCCGAGCGTGAAGGAAGAAGGCGGGGGAGGTGTCGTCATCTGCACTGGCCAGCGGGCAAAATTCTCCCATGCCCTCTTCTTCATCCGCGCCACCCGACAAGACACCGGGCCGCGCGGTCTCGGCCGCCGACAAGGCGCTCGAAAAACTCGGCCTGGTTCGCGACATCGACCTCGCCCTGCATCTGCCGCTGCGCTACGAAGACGAGACGAAGGTCGTGCCGATCGCGGCCCTTCGCGACGGCGAAACCGGGCAGGTCGAGGCGACGGTCACCGACTCGCGCATCCAGTTCAGGCCACGCCGCCAGCTCGTCGTCACGCTGAAGGACGAGAGCGGCGACCTCGTGCTTCGCTTCCTTCACTTCTATCCCTCGCAGCAGAAGACCCTGGCCGTCGGCCGCCTCGTGCGCGCCCGCGGCGAGGCGCGCGGCGGCTTCTTCGGCCTCGAGATGGTTCACCCGACCTGCAAGGTCGTGGCGTCCGGCGCGCCCTTGCCGACCTCGCTGACCCCCGTCTATCCGAGCACCGTGCAACTGTCGCAGGCGCTGCTGCGCAAGGCCGTGGCGGCTGGCCTGGCGCGCGCGGACCTCGACGAGATCGTCCCACCGGAGCTCATGCCGCCGCGCCTGCCGATGCTGCGCGACGCATTGCGTCGCTTGCACGAGCCGGCGCCCGGCCTCGACGCGATGGCGCTCGAGGACCGATCGCATCCGGCCTGGCAGCGTCTCAAGTTCGACGAACTGCTGGCACAACAGCTCTCGCAACTGCAGGCCAAGCGCGAACGCGAGCGGCAGCGTGCGCCACCGTTTGCGCAAGGCCCCGACGGCCTGCACGAAGCGCTGCTCGCGCAGCTGCCGTTCCAATTGACGTCGGCGCAACGACGCGTCGCCGAAGAGATCGCGCGCGACCTCGGCCGCGCCGTGCCCATGCATCGCCTGCTGCAAGGCGACGTCGGGTCGGGCAAGACGGTGGTCGCGGCGCTCGCCGCGGCGGTCGTCATCGGCGCCGGCTGGCAATGCGCGCTGATGGCGCCGACCGAGATCCTCGCCGAGCAGCACCTGAAGAAGCTCGTCGGCTGGCTGGCGCCGCTCGGCATCACGGTGGCCTGGCTCACCGGCAGCCGCAAGGGCAAGGCGCGCACGCGCATGCTGGAGCAGGTCGCTTCGGGCGAAGCCGCGCTCGTGGTCGGCACGCACGCGGTGATCGAGGAACAGGTGAAGTTCGCGCGGCTCGGCCTGGCGATCATCGACGAGCAGCATCGCTTCGGGGTGACGCAGCGTTTGGCGCTGCGCGCCAAGCTCACCGAAAGCAACGCGGTCGGCGAAGCCCTGGAGCCGCACATGCTGATGATGAGCGCGACGCCGATCCCGCGCACCTTGGCGATGACGCTCTTCGCCGACCTCGACGTCAGCACCATCGACGCCCTTCCGCCCGGGCGCACGCCGGTCGAGACGCGGCTCTTCGCCGACGCGCGGCGCGACGACGTGATCGCGCGCATTCGCGACGAGGCCGCGCGCGGCAAGCAGGTCTACTGGGTCTGCCCGCTCGTCGAGGCGTCGGAAACACTCGATCTGCAGAACGCCACCGCCACGCACGCGCAACTCTGCGAGGCCTTGCCCGGGCGAATGATCGGCCTGATCCATGGCCGCATGCCGGCCGCGGAAAAGACCGCGGTGATGTCGCTGTTCGCCGGCGGACAGATCGCCGTGCTCGTCGCCACGACGGTGATCGAGGTCGGTGTCGACGTGCCGAATGCGTCGCTCATGGTCGTCGAGCACGCCGAGCGCTTCGGCCTGTCGCAACTGCACCAGTTGCGCGGCCGGGTCGGGCGCGGCAAGACGGCGAGCGTCTGCGTCCTGCTCTACACGGCGCCGCTGTCGGACGCGGCCAAGGCCCGGCTCAAGGCGATGCTCGAAACCGGCGACGGCTTCGAGATCTCGCGCCGCGATCTCGAGATCCGCGGCCCCGGCGAACTGCTGGGCGCGCGCCAGTCGGGCGCCGCCCTCTTGCGCTTCGCCGATCCGCTCGAAGACGAGGGTCTGCTCCTCGAGGCGCGGCGCGTCGCTGAGGCCCTGCTCGAGTCGTATCCGGCACTCGCCGAACGACACATCGAGCGCTGGCTCGGCGGCCGCTCGCATTACCTGAACGCCTGAGGCGAAACACGCCAGGCGAAGGACTACCATTCGCGCCGGGAAAAGAAGTTTCAGCAACCGAACGGAGGATCCGATGGCCTTGATCGATCGTGTGCAGTCCATCCTGCTCAGGCCCAAGCAGACCTGGCCCGTCATCGCCGCCGAAGGCGGCGACGTGGCGTCCATCTACACCAGCTACGTCCTGATCCTGGCCGCGATCCCGGCGATCGCCAGCTTCATCGGCCTGACCCTGATCGGCGTCGGCGCGTTCGGCGTGAGCTACCGCGTTCCGATCCTGACCGGCCTGGTGCAGATGTGCGTGGGCTACGTGCTCTCGCTGGTCATGGTGTTCGTGCTGGCCTTGATCGTCAACGCGCTGGCGCCGACCTTCGGCGGCACCAAGAACCAGGTGCAGGCGCTCAAGCTCGTCGCCTACGGCTCCACGGCCGGATTCCTGGGCGGCATCTTCAGCCTGATCCCGATGCTCGGCATCCTCGGCATCGTTACGGCCATCTATTCGATCTATCTCATCTACACCGGGATCGCGGTCATGATGCGTAGCCCGCCTGAGAAGTCGGGGGCCTACACGGCGGTCGTGATCGTGTGCGCCGTCATCGCGGGCATCGTGCTCGCAGTGGTTTCGTCGATGTTTTCGCCGATGGGCCGCATGGGCATGGCCGGCGTCGCCGCTGGCAGCGCCAGCCCGATGGGCGACGTCACGATCAAGACGCCCGATGGTGCCGCGGTCACCATCAACCAGGGCAGCATGGCCGAGATGGCCAAGCGGATGGAGGACGCCGGCAAGCGCATGGAGTCGGCGCAGAAGTCGGGCGACAGCGCCGCGGCCGGCAAGGCGATGGGCGAGATGCTGGGCGCGATCACCGGCGGCAATGGCGTGCCGATCGCCTCGTCCGACCTGAAGACGCTGCTGCCCGAATCGGTCGGCGACATGAAGCGCACATCGTTCGAGGCGAGCGGCAACCAGGCGATGGGCATCGCCGTCTCGTCGGCGAAGGCGTCCTACGCCAACGGCGACCGCAACCTCAACCTCTCGATCACCGACACCGGCGGCCTCGCCGGCATGGCGGCGCTCGCCGGCTGGGCGAACATGACGATGGACAAGGAGACCGACGGCAAGGTCGAGAAGGTCTACAAGGACGGCGCCCGCACCATGCACGAGGAATACCAGAAGGACGGGAGCCGCGGCGAAGTGACGGTGATCCTCGCCAACGGCGTGATCGTCGAGGCCGAAGGCGATCACATGGACGTCGGCTCCCTGAAGAAGGTCATCGCCGGCGTCGACCTCGGCAAGATCGAGGCGATGAAGCGCGCCGCCAAGTAGCGCCGGCCGTCATCTTGCTTCCGCGCTGACCCTTCTCACCACTTCACGGAAAGTGCCATGACCCACACCCCGTTGCGGCGGCTCTGCCTGCTCGCACTCGCCGCGCCCGTTCTCGGCTTCGCCCAGACGCCGTCGACGCTCGACAAGATCAAGCAGAGCGGCACCATGGCGCTCGCCTACCGCGAAGCCTCGATCCCCTTCTCCTACCTCGACGACAAGGCCAAGCCGACCGGCTTTGCTTTCGAGATCTGCGAGAAGATCGCCGACAAGGTGAAGGCCGCGACAGGCCGCGCCGACATGCAGAAGCTCTATCAGGCGGTCACTTCCGCCAACCGCATCCCGCTGCTGCAGAACGGCACCATCGACATCGAATGCGGCTCGACGACCAACAACTCCGAGCGCGGCAAGCAGGTGCAGTTCGCGACCAACTATTTCTACACGGGGACGCGGTTCCTTGTGAAGGCCGGCACGCCGGTCAGCAAACTGTCGGACCTCGCCGGCAAGCAGGTCGTGTCGACCACGGGCACCACCAACTTCCAGATCATCCGCCGCCTCAACGAGGAGCAAAAGCTCGGCATCGACCTGCTCGGCGCGAAGGACCATGCCGAGTCGGCGCTGATGGTCGAGACCGGCCGTGCGGTCGCCTTCGCCATGGACGACATCCTGCTCTACGGTCTGAAGGCGAGCTCGCAGAATCCGGCCTCGCTCGCCGTCGTCGGCGAGGCGATCCAGGTCGAGCCCTACGCCATCATGATGCGCAAGGACGATCCGGCGTTCCAGAAACTGGTCGACGACACGATCGCCGCAATGATGAAGAGCGGCGAGTTCGAAGCGCTTTACAAGAAGTGGTTCCAGTCGCCGATCCCGCCCAAAGGCATCAACCTCGGCGCGCCGATGAGCAAGGAGCTCGTCGACAATCTCAAGGCCCTCAGCGACAAGCCGGCGACGTGAAATCCGGCGGATGACGCTCACCGAACTGCGCTACATCGTCGCAGTCGCCCGCGAAAAGCACTTCGGGCGCGCCGCCGAGGCCTGCTCGGTTTCGCAGCCGACGCTGTCGGTCTCGATCAAGAAGCTCGAAGAAGAGCTCGACGTGCGTATCTTCGAGCGCGGCGCCAGCGAGGTGAGCGTGACGCCGCTTGGCGAGGAGATCGTGCGCCAGGCACAGGTCGTCATCGAAGGCGCCGCCGAGATCAAGGCGACGGCCAAGCGCAGAAAGGATCCGCTGAGCGGGCCGCTGCGCCTGGGCGTGATCTACACGATCGGCCCCTATCTGCTGCCCGACCTCGTCAAGCAGGCGATCGAGCGCGTGCCGCAGATGCCGCTGATGCTGCAGGAGCACTTCACGGTCAAGCTGCTCGAGCTGCTGCGCACCGGAGAGCTCGACTGCGCGATCATGGCCGAACCTTTCCCCGACACCGGCCTGGCGATCGCGCCGCTCTACGACGAGCCCTTCGTCGTCGCCGTGCCGAAGATGCATCCGCTCGCCAGGCGCAAGTCGATCAGCGCCGACGAGCTGAAGAACGAGAAGATGCTGCTGCTCGGCACCGGCCACTGCTTTCGCGACCACGTGCTCGAGGTCTGCCCGGAGTATGCGCAGTTCGCCTCGACCGACGCCGAGGGCATGCGCAAGACCTTCGAGGGCTCCTCGCTCGAGACGATCAAGTACATGGTCGCCTCGGGCATGGGCGTGACCGTCGTGCCCCGGCTCTCGGTGCCGGCCGAAAAGCAATCGCACATCGTCTACGTGCCCTTCGACAAGCCCGCGCCGACGCGCCGCGTCGTGCTCGCGTGGCGACGCAGCTTCACGCGCTACGAGGCGATCGCGGCGCTGCGCAATGCCATCTACGCTTGCGAGCTGAAGGGCGTGAAGCGACTGACGGCTTGAGATCGTGCGCAAAACCGCGCTCGGCAACAGTCTGCGTCACGATGGTCTGTGCGGATTCAGGAGGCTCTGCCGCTATGGCCGAACTAGCCATTTCCGAATGGCCGCGCGCAGCGAAGAAGGCTAACCTTCTCATCGAAGGAGCACGAACATCATGGCCAAGACATCACGAAGCAGCGCCGCACCGCGCATCAACATCGGCATCAGCGAGAAGGACCGCGCCGCCATCGCCGGCGGCCTCTCGCGGCTGCTTGCCGACACCTACACGCTCTATCTCACGACGCACAACTTCCACTGGAACGTGACCGGACCGATGTTCAACACCCTGCACCTGATGTTCATGGGGCAGTACACCGAGTTGTGGAACGCGGTCGACCCGGTCGCCGAGCGGATCCGCTCGCTCGGCCATCCTGCGCCGGGCTCATATGCTCAGTTCGGCCGCCTGAGCTCGATCGAGGACGTGCCGGAAACGCCGCCGCCGGCGCTCGAGATGGTGCGCATCCTGGTCGAGGGCCACGAGGCCGTCGCGCGCACCGCGCGCAGCATCTTTCCGATCGCCGACAAGGCCGGCGACGAGCCGACCGCCGATCTGCTCACGCAACGCCTGACCGTGCACGAGCAGACGGCGTGGATGCTGCGCAGCCTGCTCGAATAGGCGCCCGCTCTGCAAAGCCGACGAGAGGCGCCTCGCGCCTCCCGGCGCGTCGATCGATGGCAATCGCATGACGCGCCGGTGACAAGGGCGTACCTGTTGTGGACTGCGTCACAGCACTTCGTCACTAACCGGGGCCAGCTGGACAGGGCACCCCTCCGCGCCGACTGCACGCGCCGGGACAATGTCGTGACGTTGCGACGCCGCCGCGCAGCCTTCGACCTCTCGCGGTGTCGCCGCGACGGCGATTCAGTCACGAGACGCCCCGATGAGAAAAGCTCGGCCCGCAGAGAAAGCCCCAAGAAGGCACGGCCCGACGCTGTCGCGTCTGACGCTCGCGCTGCTTTTTGCGCTCAGCGCAAACGCCTTCGGCAACCCGACCGGCTCGAACGTCGTCTCGGGCCAGGCGAGCGTCGCCACGTCGGGCAAGACGCTGACGGTGACCAACACGCCCGGGACCATCATCAACTGGCAGGGTTTCTCGATCGCGCCCGACGAGCTGACCCGCTTCATCCAGCAAAGCTCCTCCAGCAGCGTCCTCAACAGGGTCGTCGGGCAAGACCCTTCGCGCGTGCTCGGCCGGCTGCAATCGAACGGGCGGGTGTTCCTGATCAACCCCAACGGCATCGTCTTCGGCGTCGGCGCGCGGATCGACGTCGGCGGCCTTGTCGCCTCGACCCTCGATCTCGGCGACGCCGACTTTCTCGCCGGCCGGCTCCGCTTTACGGCCGGGCCGGGCGCCGGCTCGCTGAGCCAGCTTGGCGCGATCACGACACCGTCCGGCGGCCAGGTCGTCCTGATTGCGCCGCGCATCGAGAACTCCGGCGTCATCACGACGCCGCTGGGCGAGATCGTGCTCGCGGCGGGTCGAAGCGTTCAGCTCGCCGACTCCGCCAATCCCGAGCTGCGCGTGACGGTCGAAGCGCAGACGGGCGAAGTCGTCAATCTCGGCCAGCTCATCGCGCAAGGCGGGCGGATCGGCATCCACGCCGGGCTGATCCGGCACGACGGAACGATCAGCGCCAGCCGCGCCGAGCTCGGCGCGGGCGGCGAAGTGTTGCTCAAGGCGTCGCAGGGGATCGCCCTGGGCCAGAACAGCGTGACGAGCGCCAGCGGCATGAATGGCGGCCGCATCAGCCTCGACGCCGGACAGGGCAGCGTGCTCGCCTCGGGGCACATCGAGGCGAGCGGCAGCGCGGGCAGTGGCGGATCCATCCGCTTGCTCGGCGAGCGCGTCGATGTCCCCCATGCGCGAATCGATACCTCGGGCGCAAGGGGCGGCGGCGAAATCCTCGTCGGCGGCGACTATCAGGGCGGCAACGCCGCGATCCGAAACGCGAGCAGCACGACCGTCGGCGTCGATGCCATTCTGCGTGCCGATGCGACTGTCGACGGGCACGGCGGCAAGGTCATCCTCTGGGCGGACGAGGCGACCGGCTTCGCGGGAGCGATCTCGGCTCGCGGCGGCCCGAGTGGGGGCGACGGTGGTTTGGTCGAGGTCTCGGGCAAGCAATCCCTGCGCTTCGCCGGGACGGTCGACACGACCGCGCCGCGCGGCGCGACCGGCACGCTCCTTCTCGATCCGAGCGACATCACGGTCTCGAGTGCCGTCGACTCTTCGATCAGCGGCGGCCCAACCTACACCGGCACTGCGGCCAGCTCCAACCTGAACGTGACCACGCTGCAGACCGCGCTCGGGACCAACAACGTGATCGTCGACACCACCAGCGCATTCGCCAGCGCCGGCAACATCGGCGTCAACAACGCGGTCACCTGGGCGAGCGCGAACTCGCTGACGCTGCGCGCCCACAACAACGTCACGGTCAACGCGGCGATCACCGCCAGCGGTGCCGGCGCGCTCGCCCTCGTCGCCAATCAGGACAACACGGGCGGCGGCGACGTCGCCATCAACGCCGCGCTGATCGGCCACAGCGGTGGCATTTCGGCCTCGGGCGTCGGCATCACCAGCGCCGTGGCCGGCACGATCACCACCACCGGCCTCGCCGGGCTGGCGGGCGGTGCGGTGAACCTCGCCGCCACCGGCGTCGTCAACCTCGGCGCGGCCATCACGGCCTCGGGCGGGGCGGCCGCGGGTGCCGGCGCCGCGGCCGGCGCGGTCAGCATCACCGGCACCGCGATCACCACCGGAACGATCACGGCCTCGGGTGGTGCGGCCGGAGGCTTCGGCACGACCGGCGGCAATGCCGCCGCAGTCTCGGTGATCGGTACGGGGGCAGTCAGCACCGGCGCCATCACCGCGTCCACTGGCGCGGCGGTCGGCGGCGGCGCAGGCGGCACGGCCGCAAGCGTGACCCTGCAAGGGACGACGGTCACGGCCGGAGCAATCACCACGACCGGCGGTGCCAATGGCCGCGGCGGCGCGATCCAGGCGACCGCGACCACCGGATTGCTCAACCTTCCGCAGAACCTGCTCGCCAACGGTGGTGCGGCAAACGCCAATTCAGCGGGCAGCAACGGCGGCAGCATCACCTTGAGCGGGGTCGGCGTCACGACCCTCAACCTGGCAACCTCGGGCAGCGCCGCCAACGGGGCGCTCAGCAACCAGCCGGGTGGCTCGGCCGGCGCGGTGCAGGTCACCTCGACTGGCGGCGCGAACTTCACGGCGGCGATCACGGCGAGCGGCGGCGCAGCGGCAACGACCAACGCGGCCGGCGGCAGTGCCGGCGCGGTCAGTATTTCGAACAGCGTGGCCGGCGACGTCACGACCAGCTTCGTGTTCTCCCAGGCCGGGGCGGCGACGGGAACCGGCGCGGCGGGGGCGGCCGGCGGCATCTCGATCACCAATAGCGCCGGCAACATCGTCAACAAGTCGCTCGCGACAACGGGTGGCGCCAAGGCCAAAGGCGGCAACGTCGTGCTCAACGCCTCGGGCACGGTCTCGACATCGGTGGCCAGCAGCATCACCACCAGCGGCGGAACGCCCCTCGGCAGCATGCAGGGAACGGACGCCGGCAATGTGACGATCGCCGGCTCGGCGGTGACGATGACCAGCGCCGGGGGGCCCGCGCTTCCCCTGATCAGCGCCAACGGCGGTGCCGCGCTCGGCCTGGCCAACGCGCGCGGCGGCAACGCGGGAACGATTGCCGTGACCGCCACCGCTGGCGCGATCGACTTCACCAACGGCAGCCTCAGCGCTGTCGGCGGCGCTGGCGCCGCGGGCGTCGCGGCCGGCGGCGCGGCGAAGAACATCACACTCACCGCCACGGGCAACGTGTCCACCGGCACGATCACCCTGGGCTCGGGCGCCGCTTTCGGCACTGCAGGCCCCGGCGGTACGCCAGCGACGCTCTCGGTGTCGGGCGCCACGGTCGCGCTCGGGGCGATCACCGCCACCGGCGGCCTCGACGGCAACGGCAGCGCAGTGACGATCAACAGCACCGGCGCGCTGACCACCGGCGCGATCACCGACAGCGGCGGCGCGGGCAACGCCAATACGGCTGGCGGCAATGCCGGCGCAGTCTCGCTGACCTCGAGCGGCGCCGGGGTCACGAGCGGAGCCATCACGGCCAGCGGCGGCGCGGGCGGAGCGGGCACCGGAGCGGTCGGCGGCAACGCCTCGACGCTCGTCGTCAGCGGCAACGGCGCGATCTCCACCGGCGCCGTGGTCGCCAGCGGCGGCGCGGCAGGTGGCACGACGGCAGCCGGCGGCAACGCTGGTGTCGTCACGGTCACCAACACTTCGCTTGCTTCAGGGACGGTGACGACCGGCGCGCTGACAGCGCGCGCCGGGGCGGCAACGGGCGCGACGCTGAGCGGCGCGGCCGGCAGCATCGCGGTGACCGAGAGCGCCGCAGCACTGCTGCAGACGGGTGCGATCGACCTGAACGGTCAGGCGGGATCCGCGGGCGGCAACGTGACCTTGACCTCGGCCGGCGACGTGACGGTGACGGGCACCCTCAGCACCAGCGGCGGCACGCTCAACGCCGCCACCGCGGCCACCGGGCGCAACGCGGGCAACGTCACGATCAAGGGCGTGAACCGCACCTTGACCGGCGGAGCCATCACCGCCAGCGGCGGTGCCGCAATCGTCGCCGGCAGCGCCGGCGGCAACGGCGGCGCCGTGCTCGTCAGCGGAACCAACGGCACGGCGGCGACCGCCGGAACGCTCTCCACCGCCGCGATCACCGCCTCGAGCGGCGGCGGCGGCGGCACCGGCGCCGGCGGCGCTCCGGGCAGCATCACCCTGCAGGGCACGACCGTCACCGCCACGGCGCTGACGACCACGGGTGGTGCCAACGGCGCCGGCGGCGCGATCAACGCCACGGCCAGCAGCGGCCTGCTCAACCTCACCGGCGCCGCGGTCAGCTCGGGCGGCGCGGCCAACGCCAGCTCGGCAGGAAGCGCTGCCGGCAACATCACGCTGAGCGGCGTCAACGTCACGACCCTCGGCCTCACCGCCAGCGGCAGCGCCGCCGCGACGGCGCTCAGCAACCAGCAGGGCGGCGCCGGCGCGACGATCGGCATTACCTCGACCGGCGGCGTCAGCACCGGCTCACTCGTGGCGAGCGGCGGCGCAGCACAGACGACCGACGCGGCCGGCGGCAACGCCGGCGCGATCGCCATCGCCAACAGCGGCAGCGGCGACGTGGTCACGACGACGCTGACGGCCAGCACCGGCGGCGCAAGCGGCACGGGTGCCGGCGGCGCGGTCGGCGCCGGTATCAACGTGAGCAACGGCGCTGGCAACCTGCAGACCGGCTCGCTCAGCACGGCCGGCGGCGCCAGCGGCAACGGCGGCAACATCGTCCTGAGCGCCGCCGGCAACGTCGTCACGACGACCGGCAGCACGATCACGACGAGCGGCGGCGCGCCGGCCGCCGGCGCCAGCATCCAGGGCACCGACGCCGGCAACCTGACGATCACCGGCGCCTCGCTGACGATGACGGCGCCGGGCGCGACCGCGATCAACGCCAACGGCGGCAACGCCCAGACGCTGGCCAACGCCCGTGGCGGAAACGCCGGGACGATCAACGTGACGACGACCAGTGGCGCGGCGAACTTCAACGGCGGCATCAACGCCATCGGCGGCAACGCGGTGGCCGGCGTCGGCGCCGGCGGCGCGACCGGCAACTTCATCGTCCATGCCGTCGGCGACGTGAGCACCGCCGGCGTGAGCAACGTCAGCGGCGGCAACGCCTTCGGCACGGGCGCCGCGGGAGGCGCCGCCGGGGCGATCACCCTCACCGGCGCCAACGTCTCGCTCGGCACGATCACCAATCCGCCGGGCATCGACGGCGACGGCAATGCGATCAGCGTTCTCGCGACCGGGTCGATCACGACGGGCGCGATCTCGAACTCAGGCGGCGCCGGCAACGCCGCGACCGCAGGCGGCAGCGCCGGCGCGGTGTCGCTGGTGTCGACCGGCGGCCCGGTCACGACCGGCGCAATCACCGCCAACGGCGGCGCCGCAGGCGCGGGCGGCGCGGGCTTGGCCGGCGGCAACGGCGCCAACATCACGGTCAGCGGCGTCGGCGCGATCAGCACCGGCGCCCTCCTCGCGAGCGGCGCAGGCGCCGGCGGCACGACCGCATCCGGCGGCACGTCGGGTGCGATCGTCGTCGCCAACACCTCGGCCGCCGGCGGCACCGTCACCACCGGCACGCTGACGGCGCGCACCGGGGCCTCGGCGGGCACTGCCCTGAGCGGCGCCGCCGGCAGCGTCTCGGTGAGCGACGCCTCCGCTGCCCTGCTCCAGACCGGCGCCATCGACACCGGCGGCGGGGCCGGCGGGGCCGGCGGCAACGTCAGCCTGGTCTCGGCCGGCGACGTGACCGTGACGAGCACGATCGGCACCAGCGGCGGAGCCCTCGGCGCCGGCACCGCGGCGAACGGGCGCAGTGCCGGCAATGTGACGGTCCGCGGCACGAACCGCCAGGTCTCGGGCGCGATCACCGCCAGCGGCGGCGCTGCGGTAGTCGCCGGCAACAACGGCGGCAACGCCGGCGCGGTGCTGCTTACCGGCAGCGGCGGCAACGCGGCGACGGCGGGAACCCTGGCGACGACCGGCATCATGGCCTCCGCCGGCGGTGGCAGCGGCACAGCGAGCGGCGGCACGGCCGGCAGCATCACCTTGCGCGCAACGACGGTGAGCGCGACCGGAGCGCTGACGACCGCCGGCGGCGCCAACGGCGCGGGTGGCGCGATCGACGCCACTACCAGCACGGGCACGCTCAACATCACCGGAGCGATCGCGAGCTCGGGGGCACCGCCAACGCGAGTTCGGCGGGAAGCAACGCAAGCAGCGTGACTCTGACCGGGGTCGGCGTCACCACGACCGCCATCACCGCCAACGGCAGCGCGGCCACGACGGCGCTGAGCAACCAGCCCGGTGGGGCCGGCGGCGCGGTGCAGATCACCTCGACCAACGGCATCTCGACGACGGCGATCGGGGCGAGCGGCGGCGCCGCCACGACGATCAACGCAAACGGCGGCAACGCCGGCTCGATCACGATCACCAACAGCACTGCGGGCGATGTCGCCACCACGACACTGACCGCAGGCACCGGCGCCGCCACGGGCACCGGCACGGGCGGCACGGCTGGCGCCGGCCTCTCGGTCACCAACACCGCAGGCAACATCCGGACGACCACGATCAGCACGGCCGGCGGTGCCAGCGGCAACGGCGGCAACGTCGTGCTCAACGCGTCGGGAACAGTCTCGGCCACGCTGAACAGCACGATCACGACCAGCGGCGGCGCGCCGGCGGCCGGCGCAAGCATTCAGGGTACCGACGCCGGCAACGTGACCATCAGCGGCTCGGCGGTGACGATGACTTTGGCCGCGCCGGGCGCGCTGATCACCGCCAACGGTGGCGCTGCGCTCGGCCTGGCCAACGCGCGCGGCGGCAACGCCGGCGCGATCGCCGTGACCGCCAGCGGCGGAGCGATCGACCTCACCAACGGCAACCTCAGCGCCGTCGGCGGAGCTGCCGCAGCAGGTGTCGCTGCCGGCGGCGCGGCGAAGAACATCACGCTCGGCGCCACGGGCAACGTGACCGCCAACGCGATCACGCTCGGCCCGGGCGCCGCCTTCGGCAGCGCAGGCCCGGGCGGCACGCCCGCAACGCTGTCGGTGTCGGGTGCCAACGTCGCGCTCGGGGCGATCACCGCCACCGGCGGCCTCGACGGCAACGGCAGCGCCGTCACGGTCAACAGCCCCGGCACGCTGTCCACCGGAGCGATCACCGACAACGGCGGTTCGGGCAACGCCAATACCGCCGGCGGCAACGCCGGCGCGGTGTCGCTCACCTCGAACGGGGCGCTGTCCACCGGCACAGTGACGGCCAACGGCGGTTCCGGAGGTGCCGGGACCGCAGCCGGAGGCAATGCGGGAACGATCACACTGGCCAACGCCTCGGTCGCGGGCGGCACGGTGACCAGCGGCACGCTGACGGCGCGTACCGGGGCAGCGACGGGCGCCACCTTGAGCGGCACCGCCGGAAGTGTCTCGGTGACCGAGAGCGCCGCGGTGCTGCTGCAGACCGGTGCGATCGATGTGAGCGGCCAGGCCGGCGGCGCCGGAGGAAGCGTGACGCTGACTTCGGCCGGCGATGCGACGGTGACCAGCGCCATCACCGCCAGCGGCGGGGCACTCAACGCAGCCACGGCGGCAGCTGGGCGCAATTCGGGCAACATCACCATCAGGGGCGCTAACCGCACGTTGAGCGGCGCCGTTACCGCCAGCGGCGGCGCCGCGATCGTGGCGGGCAACGCCGGTGGCAACGCTGGCACCGTGCTGCTCACCGGCAGCAACGGCACCGCGGCAACCGCGGGCACGCTTTCCGCGCTGGCGCTCACCACCTCAACGGGCAGCGCGATCGGAACCGTGGCCAGCGGCACGCCGGGCAGCATCACGCTGGAGGGCACGACCGTGAGCGCCACGACGCTGACCACCACCGGCGGGAACAACGGCGCGGGCGGCGCAATCTCCGCAACCGCCAGCGGGCCGCTCAACGTCACCGGCGCGATCGTCAGCTCGGGCGGCACGGCCAACGCAGGTGCGGCAGGCAGCAATGCCGGCAACGTCACGCTGAGCGGCAATTCAATGGCCACGCTGGTCAGCGTCACTGCCAGCGGCAGCAGCGGCAACGGCAGCGATTCGGCCGGAGGCAACGGCGGCAACGTATCGGTGACGGCGAGCGGCAATGCATTCTCGACTGGGGCGATATCCACGCTGGGCGGCAACGGCGTCGCGGGCAATGCGGCGGGCGGCAACGCTGGCACGATCACGCTCGACGCCGGCGGCGCGACGCCCACCGTGACCCTGAACGGCAACCTCACCGCCACGGGCGGCAACCGATCCGGGACCGCGGCCGCTGGCGCGGGAGCGCTGATCTGGCTGAAGGACCCGGTCCTGCTCAACGCGGCTGCCGTGACGGCCAGCGCGGGTGGTGGCAGCGCCGGGCTCGGCGTAGGCGGCAACGCGCAGTTCGACGGTGCGATCGATTCGACCGGCGGCGCGCGCGCCCTCACGGTCAACACCAATGGCGCGACGATCTTCAGCGGCGCGGTGGGCGCGACTTCGGCGCTGTCGACGCTCACGACCGATGCCTCCGGGACGACGCGCATCAACGGCGCGACGGTCACGACCATGGGTGCCGAGACCTTCGGCGACGCGGTCACGCTCGGCACCGACACGACAGTCAATGCCGGCAGCGGCGCGATCACGTTCAGCAACACGATCGACGGCGCCTACCGCCTGACGGCGACCAGCACCGGCAACGCCACCTTCAGCGGTGCGATCGGCGCGGTCACGCCGCTCGCCAAACTCAGTGCCGGCGCGCAAACGGTGAGCATCGGCGCGGCCACGGTGAGCGGCGGGGCCGGCAGCGGGATCGACCTGACCGGCAGCCGCAACATCGTCGCCGGCGGCGCGCTGACATCGAACGGATCTCCGATCACGCTGCTCGCCAACGCCGGTGGCACTGCCGGCACCTTCGTCGGGATCGCGCTCAACGTCGCGACGCTGGATTCGGGCACGGGCAACATCACGCTGACCGGCACCGGCGGCAATGCCGGCGCAGGCGATCACGGCATCCAGATCACGAACAGCAGCCTGAAGGCGACGGGAAGCGGCACGATCACCCTCACCGGCACAGGCGGCGGCACCAGCGGCAGTGGCGTCACGATCAGCAACGCCGTCGCCACGCAGGTCATCTCGAGCACCGACGGCAACATCGCTATCACCGGCACGGCGTCGGGGGCGGCCCTCGACACCGTGTATTCGGGCTTCGGCGAATCCTCACTGACGACGACCGGCCTCGGCACGGTGTCGTTGCGCGCCCTCGGCAGCGGCGACGCGAACGGCCTCTCGATCGGCACCACAGGCACCGCGCTCGACTACTATGGCTCGGCCCTGAACCAGTGGCAGCGGCAGACCGCGAGCAACCTGGTCTTCAGCGGCCTCGGCGTGACCAAGACGACCGGCGGCGACAGCACCTGGACGATCACCGCGCCGAAGGGCGTCGTCTTCAGCGGCGCCGCCGGCATCAGCGTCACGAGCGGCAAGCTCGACCTGGTGATCGCTCCCGCAGCCGGCGCGATCAGCCTCGGCAGCGGCACCTTCCGCAGCAACGGCGGCAACATCACCCTGGCCGGCGGCAGCAACCCCGGCGGCCTCGTCAACGGCGCGGCCCCGGCGACCGGTGCCCAGGGCAACAGCGTCTATGTCGACGGCATCGACTCGGCGGCGACGATCGACGCCGGCGCCGGCAGCGTCTGGATGATGGGCACCGGCACGGCCGCGGCGAGCAACGCCAACCTCGGCATCTCGCTGCTTTCCGGCGCATCGGTGCAGACGGCCGGCGCTGGAACGATCACCCTGATCGGCAATGGTGGCGGCAGCGGCGCGAGCGGCGCCAACACCGGCGTCCTCCTCACCGGCGCGACGCTGCGCTCGACCGGCAGCGGCGCCATCGCCGTCACCGGCAACGGCGGCAGCGTCGGCAGCGGCGGCTCGAACATGGGCGTGCGCCTCAACACCGGCAGCACGATCCAGACGACCGCCGGCGGCAACATCACGCTCGTCGGCAACGGCGGCAACACCGCGAGCGGCAGCTCGAACCGCGGCGTCCTGGTCAGCAACGGCAACACCGTCCAGGCGACCGGCACGGGTGCGATCTCGATCACCGGCCATTCTGGAGACGGCGGCACGAGCACCGGCGACGTCGACAACCAGGGTGCCGACGTCCAGGGCACGGTCGCCGGCGGCGGCGGCGCGGTCGCGGTGGTCGGCAGCGGCGGCAACGGCAACGGCAACTACAACTGGGGCACGCGGGTCTCGGGCACCGTCAGCAACATCGGCGCCGGCACCATCTCCATCGTCGGCACCGCCGGCGGCAACCCGGGCAGCACCGGCCTCTCCAACTACGGCATCGGCCTCAGCAACGGCACGGTGACGGCCGTCGACGGCAACGTCACGCTGGTCGGCACCGGCGGCAACTCGGGCGGCGTCGGCAACAACGGCCTGCAGGCGGCTAGCGGCAGCGGAACCGGCCTGAACACGATCCGCACCACCGGCAGCGGCGACGTCATGGTCACCGCGATCGCCGGTCCGGGCGGCACGGGCGCCGTCATCAACGTCGCCAACACGCTGCGGACGACCGGCAGCGGCAACATCACGCTGCTCAACGACAGCATCAGCCTGACCGCGGCGAACGCGATCAACAGCATCGGCGACCTGACGATCCGGCCCGTCACTGCCGGGACGACGCTCGGCGTCGGCAGCGCCGCCGCCGGCACGCTGGCCTTGAGCGACCCTGTCCTCGCCGACCTGACCTGGGGCAGCGGCCGACTCCTGACGCTCGGCGGCGCCAGCGCCGGCGCGACAACCGTCAATACCGCGTTCGTCTTCGCCAACCCCATCGCCGTGGTCTCGGGCGCCGGCGCCGACATCACGCTCGCCGCGCCCCTGGTGAGCACGAGCAGTGCGACCGGGCCGACGCTGACCCTGGCCGCCGGCCGCAACTTTCTCAACACGGCTGGCGCCGCGGCGCTCGACCCGGGCGCCGGCGTCTGGCGCGTCTGGTCGACCGACCCAGGCGCGGACAGCCGCGGCGGGCTCGCCCCGGCCTTCAAGCAATACAACGCCACCTATGGCGTGACGCCGGTGCTGGGCAGCGGCAACGGCGCGCTGTACACGGTCGCGCCGGTGCTGACGCCGGTGCTCGCCGGACCGGTCGCCAAGGTCTACGACGGCACCACCGTCGCCACCCTGGCCCCGGCCAACACCGCCGTGACCGGAACGATCGACGGCGACAGCGCCACGATCGCGGTCGCAGCGGCGAGCTACGACACGCGCAACGTCGGCGCCGGCAAGATCGTCACCGGAACGGGCGTGACGCTGACCAGCGCTAGCAACGGCGCGATCCCGGTCTACGGCTACGCGCTCTCGAGCAGCAGCGCCGCGGCACCGATCGGCACGATCACGGCGGCGCCGCTGACGCTCGGTGCGGTCGCCGACAGCCGCGTCTACAACGGCACTACGAACTCGGCTGGGGCGCCGACCATCACCGGTCTGGTCGGCGGCGACACCGTTACCGCGCTCGGCCAGAGCTTCGACAGCCGCAACGCCGGGTCGCGGACCCTTGTCGTCAACGGCGGCTACACGGTCAACGACGGCAACGGCGGCGCCAACTACAGCGTCGCCACGAACAGCTCTGCCGGCACCATCACCCAGGCGGTGCTGACGCTCGGTGCGGTCGCCGACACTCGCACCTACAACGGCACGACCGCGTCGGCCGCAGCGCCGACGATCGCCGGCCTGGTCGCAGGCGACACGGTCACATCGCTGGCGCAGAGCTTCGACAGCCGCAACGCGGGGGCACGCAACCTCATCGTCAACGGCGGCTACACGGTCAACGATGGCAACGGAGGCGTCAACTACAGCGTCGCGACGACGACGGCTTCGGGAAGCATCACCCAGGCGGCGCTGACGCTCGGCGCCGTCGCCGACAGCCGCGTCTACAACGGCACCTCCTCCTCCGCGGCAGCGCCAACAGTCGCCGGCTTGGTCGCGGGCGACACGATCACGTCGCTGGCCCAGGGCTTCGACAGCAAGAACGCCGGGCCGCGCACCCTGACTCCGAGCGGCTACGTGGTCAACGACGGCAACTCGGGGGCCAATTACTCGGTCACGACGCAGACCGCCGCGGGAACGATTACGCAAGCCGCACTCGTCATCGGCGCTGCCGCCGACACCAAGGTCTACGATGCGACGGTCAGCTCCTCAGCGGTGCCCAGCGTCGTGACCGGCCTGGTCGGAAGCGACACCGTGACGGCGCTGGTGCAGACCTTCGACAGCAAGAACGCCGGCGCGCGCACGCTGGCCCCGAGCGGCTATGTGGTCAACGACGGCAACTCGGGCGCCAACTACTCGGTGACGACGCAGTCGGCTGCGGGAACGATCACCCCGGCCGCACTCGTCATCGGTGCGACCTCCGACACCAAGGTCTACGACGCCACGACGAGCTCGGCGGCCGCGCCGACCGTCGTCTCGGGTCTCAAGGGAAGCGACACCGTCACTTCGCTGACCCAGGCCTTCGACAGCAAGAACGCCGGGTCGCGCACCCTGACTCCGAGCGGCTACAGCGTCAACGACGGCAATGCCGGGGCCAACTACAGCGTGACGACGACGACGGCCGCGGGAACGATCACCCAGGCCGCGCTCGTCATCGGCGCTGCCGCCGACACCAAGGTCTACGACGCGACCACAACCTCGACGGCCGCTGCGACTGTCGTCTCCGGCCTCGTCGGCACCGATACCGTCACTTCGCTGACCCAGACCTTCGACAGCAAGAACGCCGGCGCGCGCACGCTGGCTCCGACCGGCTACAGCGTCAACGACGGCAACTCGGGTGCCAACTACTCGGTGACGACGCAGTCGGCTGCGGGAACGATCAGCCAGGCCGCACTCGTCATCGGTGCAACCTCCGACACCAAGGTCTACGACGCCACGACGAGTTCGGGGATTTCGCCAACTGTCGTTTCGGGCCTCAAGGGCACCGACTTCGTACTTTCGCTGACCCAGACTTTCGACAGCAAGAACGCCGGCGCGCGCACCCTGACGCCGACCGGCTATACCGTCATCGACGGCAACGCGGGCGCCAACTACTCGGTGACGACGCAGACGGCTGCCGGAACGATCACCCCGGCCGCACTCGTCATCGGTGCAACCTCTGACACCAAGGTCTACGACGCGACCACAACCTCGACGGCCGCTGCGACTGTCGTCTCCGGCCTCGTCGGCACCGATACCGTCACTTCGCTGACCCAGACC
>JBBRLS010000014.1:0-85315 GCA_038231215.1 Burkholderiales bacterium
CGACGTGACGCAAGACCAGGCCTTCGCCCACGCCAACGACGTGCTGAAGAACGCCGTCGGCGGCATCAGCGACATCATCCACATCCCCGGCCTCGTCAACGTCGACTTCGAGGACGTCAAGACGGTGATGAGCGAGCCGGGCAAGGCGATGATGGGCACGGCCATCGGGTCGGGCCCCGACCGCGCCGCCAAGGCGGCCGAAGCGGCGGTGGCTTGCCCGCTCCTCGAAGGCATCGACCTCTCGGGCGCACGCGGCGTGCTGGTGCTGATCGCGGCCAATCGCAACACCTTCAAGCTGAGCGAGAGCCGCAACGCGATGAACACGATCCGCCGCTACGCCGCCGACGATGCGCACGTCATCTACGGCACGGCCTACGACGAGTCGCTGGGCGACCAGCTTCGCGTGACCGTCATCGCCACGGGCCTCAGCCCGTCGAAGCAGCGCGTGCAGACGCCGATCAGCGTCGTGCACAGCGCCCCGGTGCAGCGCACCGGCACCGACAACCTGCCGGTCCTGAACCAGCAGGTGCAGATGCCGCCGCAGCAGCACGACTACTCGGGCCTGACGACGCCGAGCGTCTGGCGCAACGGCCGCACTGCCGCGGCCAAGGTCGATGCGCTGGCGAGCAATGGCATGGACGAGATCGAGATCCCGGCGTTCCTGCGCAAGCAGGCGGATTGAGGCGGCGTCTTGTTGCCCGGGCCCCGGACTGGGTTGTGGACGAAGCCATATTCGCATATTGATCGCCGCGCGATCGATATGCGAGGTTACCGAAGCGCCATCCGCACCCGGCCGCTGCCGCATCGACCGCAGCAAGATCCAAGACTACCTGTTGCACCCCATCAAGGGTCGCGGCAAGTCGGGATTCTTCGATTCGTTCGGCTTCTCGCGGCTCCGCTGGGGTCTGTCAAGTCCCGCGCCGTTGCTGGATTTGCAGCCGGCCGCAAACCTGTTCCGCGAACCGTCCGCCAAGATGCGCGGTCGGTCGCATCTTGGATGCCTGTTCGATTCCCGACGGCACTTCGCGCGAGCCGGACGAGCCGATTCAGAAACGCAGCACCGAATCATTGACCGTCGCTCAGGGCGATAGCTGCGCTGCCGTCAGTTGCTTGCACGGGTGGTGGAAGAAAAGAACCACGAGGCGCTGCGACGCGACTCGCGCGGTAGACGGTTCCGAGTATCGTTGGCCTAGCCGCAAGCGTTCAACACCGTCTCAAAGTCGGCGCACAGTTCCTCGTCTGCCACACGCTGCTTGGGTTTGCCAGCGAAACGAGATGACGGAATCCGAGCTCGGCGGTCACGATCTGGCCGCCCCTGTGACCTGGGCCCATGAGGAGCCAGATGGTGATCTTCACTGTCTCTCGAATTGATTGAAGTTGACGGTGACGCGCCCGAGCGCTTCAAAGAAGGGTTCGTTCAATTCATCGCCGAGATCGAACAGCGCGCGCTGGAGGCGAAGGGCACGCAGCAATGAACCATACGCTTACCCCAAAGTTACCCTTGGGAGTGAACCTTTGTCCGGGCCTTTCCCGGCACGCCTCTTACTCGTCATCTGCGCCTTGGCAGCCTCCCTGTCAGCATCACGCGGCAAGGCGTACCTCAACTCAAGCGTGATCAGGGGCTCGCTCTTTTCCTCCGGTGTGCAGTTCTGTGAGCAGCGAGAAGAGCCTCCGAGCCTTCCCGATGCTGATAGGGTGCGCGAGGGATGCCGTCGTCACCTACGCGCTCCAACAGTTTTCTTTGCCGGGTTGCTCCGCTCTCTTTTCAAGTCCACCCGTTTGGGCGATCGTGTCCACCCTTCTGGGCGAGAGGGTAATAGCCACCCATACCCACGCCCGGCCAAGACGCACACTCCATAGACCACTACGGTGAAAGGTCTTCGATGAAGCCGATCTGGATGACTTTCGTTGGGGCAGGGGTAGCAGCGGTTCTACTTGCCGCGGTCCTCTATTCAAGGCTGCCCGAGTCGGCAACCCCTCAGAAGGACAGGACGTCCGCCGCGTCCATGACGGCGCCGCAGTTGGTAGCGTACCCACGCGCTGACAACCCGGCACCCGGGAAGGCGGGCACCTCCGCGCCGTCCGAGGCCATGCAGAAGCAGCATCTGACTAAATCAGCCGAGGTCGACACTTTGCTCAAGACGGGCGACCCGAAGGCCGCATTCGCGGCTTACAAGATCGTCGCGACGTGTGTGTTCTCGCGCACGCACGAAGCCCGCGCGCTGAACGACCCGAGGTTTGTCGTCAAGCGGAACTGGACCTCGCCCGCCGAGGCCTGCGGTGACCTCTCGCCCGGCCAGATCGCCTCGCGAATGGAAGGACTCGGCCGCGCTGCCGATGCCGGCGTGCCAGGCTCGGTCGAGGCGTTCGCGCTGGAAGGGCCCGAGGGCAACGGATGGTCGAACTACAACCCGGCGCTCGTAGCCGCTTGGGAGGAACGAGCGAAGGCACAAATGGGGGCCGGTGCCAGGAACGGCGACCGATGGTCGATCTCCACGCTGGCGACGAATTTCGAGCAGGGCGACCCGGCGATCCGCGACCTGACCAAGGCGCTCGCCTACGTCAGCGCGCAGCAAGAGATTACGGTGCTGCAACTGGGTCAGCCCGACCCAAACGTCGGTAACTGGATCGCAAGGCTCACCAACCAAGTCGGCCCTGAAAAGGCCAAGGTCGCCATTGAGCAAGGCAAACAACTCGTCGCCCAAGCGAAAGCGTCGCCCTTGTGGAGTGCCCAATGAAGCGCTCCATCATCACCATCCTCACGATGGCGTCCTTCCTCCTTGACGGCGTCGTGCAAGCGAACGGCCCGGACGGAAAGGCAGCCGATGCAGGCCGCTTCCTTTGTGCCTGCGATATCCAAAGCCAGCTCGGCATTGGACAGCCGCTCATGGACACCGCAATCGCGTTCCTAAAGTCGCTCTCGCTGATCTCGTACACGAAGGGCAACAAGGCGGTGCCCGGCGACACGGTGACGCTCTGCGACGGGCATACATGCATCGACGTGGTCCTAACGAACGTCGTTACGCAGACCTGGACGATCAAGAAGCACTACGACGATGACGGGAGCCTGTACCGGAACGCGAAGATCGCAATCAACAAGGGCGAGATTGGCAGGCTCTTCGCCCAGTACACAGTTACCCCCGCGAACCTAGCATTCGACAGCAACCTGCGGATCGGGCACGTCACTGCCGGGCCGCTGGAAGTCGTTCCAACGCCGCCCCCGGCGCCGCCGTCGCCCCCGCCGCCGTCGCCCGCTCCGACAGAGATGACACTCGGTGGGTTCGGCTTCCACTTCGACTGGGGTGGGGCGCCGAACAACGGCGGCTTCGAGCCGATGCCTACGACGAGCACGAACGGCAACCACTACTAGACTTCGGTAGTCCCAAGGATGAAATTGGCCGCCCGCGGGCGGCCTCTTTTCTTTCGGCTGAGACGCCCTCGACCTGAGTGAACCGACCGAGGCCATCAAATCGGCCTTCCCGATCATCGTCACCGATACCGCCCTCTTCGGCCGACGCCGCGCTGCCTGCCCCTCGCTCGCTTCGCCAAGGCGTCGCCGAGGAACACGATCAACTCACAAATATTGCGCGCGCACGGCGGCCAAGCAGGCCTTGGGCAGATCCTCGGCCGCGTTCATGCCTTGCGATGTTGACATCAGTCGGTGCCTGCAATCGGCCCAAAGCGCCCGCGGGCGTTCAACGCGCAGGTGACGGGAACTGCTTTCGGCCGCCACACGAGCGCCAGCGCGCTGCAGCGTGAGGCCGCGGCTCGTGTCGGTCTGAACGGATCGTGGGCGCGCGCCGCCTGTCGCCGACATAACGGCGAAGACCCGAGGGTCACTGCAGACCTTGCCCGACCGGCGCGTGTCCGGCTCGAACACATGACATCGCCGACAATCTCCCCATGCTCGCCCAGCGCACCCTGAAGTCCATGACCCGCGCCGTCGGCGTGGGCGTGCACGGCGGGCAGCGCGTCGAGATGACACTGCGGCCGGCCGCGCCCGACACCGGCATCGTCTTTCGCCGCGTCGACCTGCCGCGCTCGGTCGACATCAAAGCCGACGCCTTCTCGGTCTGCGACACGCGCATGGCGACGACGATCTCGGCCGGCGGCGATCCCGACGGACCCAAGGTCAAGACGGTCGAGCACCTGCTCTCGGCTTGCTCGGGTCTGGGGCTCGACAACCTGATCGTCGACATCAACGCCGAAGAGGTGCCCATCCTCGACGGCTCGGCGGCCTCGTTCGTGTTCCTGTTGCAGAGCGCCGGCATCGTCCTGCAGGACGCGCCCAAGCGCTTCCTGCGCGTCAAGCGGCCGGTCGAGGTGAGAGAAGGCGAGGGCGCCTCGCTGAAGTGGGCGCGCCTCGAGCCCTACGAAGGCTACAAGCTCGCCTTCGAGATCGAGTTCGATCATCCGGCGGTCAGCCAGACCGGCCAGCAGTTCGTGTTCGAGATGGACGCGGCGCGCTACAAGAGCGAGATCGCGCGGGCACGGACCTTCGGCTTCACCAAGGAGCTGGACGTGATGCGCTCGCGTGGCCTCGGCCTCGGCGTGAGCCTCGACAACGTCGTCGCCGTCGACGAGTTCAAGATCCTCAACAGCGATGGCCTTCGCTACGACGACGAGTTCGTCAAGCACAAGATCCTCGACGCGATCGGCGACATGATGATGGCCGGCCGGCCGCTGCTCGCGTCGTACCGCGCGTTCAAGTCGGGCCATGCGCTCAACAACACCCTGGTGCGGGCGCTGCTCTCGGACCCGACGGCGTACGAGACGGTGACCTTCGACGACGAGGCGCGCGCCCCGGCCGGCCTGGCCGAGCTTGCGCCGGCCTGGTGAGCCGGGGCACGGAATCGATGGGCGTCTTTCGGGCGCTGCTCCTCGTGATGCTGCTGGCCGGTGCCGGCTGCTTCGCAGCCTATGCGCTGAGCGGGCAAGGGCGATTTCGCGGCTATGGCCTTCGCCTGGTGCGCTGGACGGTCTTCGCCGGCCTCGCCTTCTTCGCCGTGCTGATCGTGCAGCGCCTCCTCGAATCATGGTGAGCGCGGCGTGACGATCTTTCGCTGGATCGTCGGCGTGCTGGGTGCAATCTTCGCGGCGAGCGCGCTGCTCAGCTTCATCATCTCGATCGCCTTCGACGCCTCGATCTGGATGGAGCGGGCGCGGCGCTTTCGTCACTGGCTCTGGTTGGTGCTGCTGCTCTGGTTCAACGTCGAGGTCTGGGGCAGCGTCGCTCGCACTTTGATTCACTGGTCCACCGGCTGAGCCGCCAGCGGCGCGTCAAAGGCCCAGAAAGGCGAGCACCGACAGCAGGTGCGTCTCGAAATCCGAGAGCGCATGGTCGCTGCCCTCGACGAGACGGATACGGCAACCGGTGTAGCGCGCGCTCATCTCGCGCCACGAAAGCACTTCGTCGCCCTTGGCGATGACGGCGAAGTAGCGCTCGCGCCGCGTCAGTTGCGGCGGCGGCGCCAAGATGAGCAGCTCGTCGATGAACTCGGCGTGGAAGCAGAAGCGATCGTCGCCGTGCCAGGCCTTCTGCTCACCGATGTGGGCGGCCAGATCGCGCGCCGGGTCGACGGCCGGGTTCAGAAGCACGGCGCGGCAGCCGGTGCGCTCGGCCACGACAGTGGCGTAGAAGCCGCCGAGCGAGCTGCCGATGACGGCCATGCGGTCGTGCGGCCAGTCGGCGGTCGCGGCGAGAACCGCGTCGATCGCGCTGCGCGGCGAGGGCGGCAATTGCGGGCAATGCCAGCCGAGATCGGGACGGTTCGCCTGCACCCATGCGGCGACGCGGCGCGCCTTGGCCGACTGTGGCGACGAGCGAAATCCATGCAAATAGAGCAGGTGGGTGAGCGGCGCCCCCGGCGCTGCCGCAGCGGCGGCAGGATCGCTCACGCGGCGGCGCGCGTCGTGCCTGTGCCTTGCGATGCCGCCAGTGCGGCAAGAAGCTTGGCGTGCACGCCGCCGAAGCCGCCGTTGCTCATGCACAGCACGTGGTCGCCAGGACGCGCCGCGGCGACGATGCGCGAGACCAGTTCGTCGACCGTCAAAGCGACAACGGCGCGCACGCCCAGCGGTCGCAGCGCCTCGGCCGCGTCCCAACCGAGACCGCCGCCGTGGCAGAAGGCTAGGTCGGCTTCTTCGAGCGCCCAGGGGAGCTGGGCCTTCACTGCGCCCAGCTTCATGGTGTTGGAGCGCGGCTCGAAGGCGGCGAGGATGCGCGCCGCGCCGGCCTTGCGACGCAGGCCGTCTAGCGTCGTGCGCATGGCGGTCGGGTGGTGCGCGAAGTCGTCGTAGACGGCGACGCCCATCGCTTCGCCGCGCAGCTCGAGGCGCCGCCGCACGTTGTGAAAGCTGCCGAGCGCGCGCGCCGCGACCTCGGGCGCTACGCCGGCGTGCTCGGCGGCGCCGATCGCGGCGAGCGCGTTCATCTGGTTGTGCTCGCCGAGCAGCGCCCAGTCGACGCGGGCGATGCGCAGGCCGCCGCGCAGCACGTCGAAGGCGTGCGGCTCGCCGCGCGCGCGCAGCATGCCCGGCTCTTCCTTCCTGCCGCCGAAGCGTTGCACGGGCGTCCAGCAGCCCATCGCCAGCACGCGCTGCAGCGCCTCCTCGCGCGCGTTGACGACGAGCCGCCCGTTCGCCGGAACGGTGCGCACGAGGTGATGAAACTGGCGCTCGATCGCCGCCAGGTTGTCGAAGATGTCGGCGTGGTCGAACTCGAGGTTGTTGAGGATCGCCGTGCGCGGCCGGTAGTGGATGAACTTGCTGCGCTTGTCGAAGAACGCGGTGTCGTACTCGTCGGCCTCGATGACGAAAGGCGCGTTCGGGTCGCCGAGTCGTGCCGAGACGCCGAAGTCGAGCGGCACGCCGCCGACCAGGAAGCCGGGCTTCCTGGCCGCCGATTCGAGGATCCAGGCGAGCATCGCCGTCGTTCCGGTCTTGCCGTGCGTGCCGGCGACGGCCAGCACGTGGCGGCCGGCGAGCACGTGCTCGGCCAGCCATTGCGGGCCGCTCGTGTAGGGCAGGCTGGCGTCGAGGATCGCTTCCATCAGCGGGTTGCCACGCGTGATGGCGTTGCCGATGACGAAGAGGTCGGGTGCCAGCTTCAATTGCTCGGCGCCGTAGCCCTCGATCAGGTCGATGCCGAGCGCCACGAGCTGCTCGCTCATCGGCGGATAGACGTTGGCGTCGCAGCCTGTCACGCGGTGCCCGGCCTCGCGGGCAAGCGCCGCCAGTCCGCCCATGAATGTGCCGCAGATGCCGAGGACGTGCAGGTGCATCGGCGCATTGTGCAAGAGCGGCGATGTCATCTTCGTGAGGAATTTCGCTTCCGCGGCGGGAGGTCCGGCGCTTCGTGCTTTTGGCCCACCCGCGGGCCGCGGCGCGCAGGGACAATCTCGCTCTTTCGGTGCCAAGAAGAGGGAATCCGGTGCGCTCCATCCATCACGTTCTGGTCGTTGCGGTGCTGGCCGTTCTTTCATCGCAGGCGACGGCCGGCGCCGTGCTCGACGACATCCGCAGCCGCGGCAAGATCGTCATCGCGCATCGCGAATCGTCGGTGCCCTTCTCGTTCGTCGATGCGACGGGCAAGCCGGTCGGCTATGCCGTCGACCTGTGCAAGCGGCTCGCCGAGGCGGTGCGCACGCGGCTCGGCATGAAGACGATTGCCATCGACTACGTCAAGGTGACGCCGGCCGACCGCATCCCGGCGATCGTCGAGCGCCGCGCCGACCTCGAGTGCGGTTCGACGACCAACAACGCCGAGCGGCGGCAGAAGGTCGCCTTCACGGTGCCGCACTACGTCACCGGCGCGCGCTACCTGGTTCGCGCCGACTCGCCGATCAGCGAGCTGCAGGACTTCCAGGGCAAGAAGCTGGTGTCGACGACCGGGACGACGCCGCTCAAGGCGATCACCAATGCCAACAAGGAGCGCTTGCTCGGCATCGCAATCCTCGAGGTGGCCGACCATGCGCGCGCCGTCGAGATGGTCGAAAAGGGCGAGGCCGACGGCTTCGCGATGGACGATGTGCTGCTCTATGGGCTGCGCGCCGGCCGCGCCGATCCGGCCCGGCTCAAGGTCGTCGGCAAGTTCCTGACGATCGAGCCGCTCGCCATCATGATGTCGAAGAACGACCCCGAGTTCAAGCAGATCGTCGACGAAGAGATGAAGCGGCTCGTCACGAGTCGCGAGATCTATGCGGTGTACGACCGCTGGTTCGCGGCGCCGATCCCGCCGAAGAACGCGCCGCTCAACATCCCGATGACGTATCTGCTCAAGGACCTCTGGAAGTACCCGACCGACTGGGTTCCGGGCTGAGCCAGCCGGCCGTCATCCTGAGCGCAGCGAAGGATCTCAACCTCGGTGCAGATGAGATTCTTCGCTGCGCTCGGAATGACAATGGCACCGCCTACTGACAACGGCAGCGCTTACGAAGCGAGACTCGAGGCGGCGGCGGCGAGCGTTGCGGCGATCTCGGCCTCGCCGTGCGCGGCGCTGACGAAGCCGGCTTCGTACATGGCCGGGGCCAGATAGACGCCACGGTCGAGCATGGCGTGGAAGAAGCGGTTGAAGCGCGCCGAATCGGTCGCCATCACGGCGCCGTAGTTTTGCGGCAATTCGGCAGCGAAGAAGAACCCGAACATGCCGCCTTCGCTGTCGCCCACCATCGGCACGCCGGCCGAATGCGCGGCGTCGAGCAGGCCGGCGACGAGCCCGGTCGTGCGTGCCGAGAGCGCTTCGAAGAATCCCGGTTTCGCGATCTCGCGCAAGGTGGCGAGGCCGCAGGCCGTGGCGACCGGATTGCCCGACAGCGTGCCCGCCTGATAGACCGGGCCGAGCGGCGCGAGCTGCTCCATCACCGCGCGCTTGCCGCCAAAGGCCGCCAGCGGCATGCCGCCGCCGATCACCTTGCCGAAGACGCTGAGATCGGGCGCGAAGCCGGGCAGCGAGCGCGCGTAGAGCGCCTGGGCGCTGCCAAGTCCGACGCGGAACCCGGTCATTACCTCATCGAAGACGAGCAGCGCGCCATGCTTGTTGCAGAGCTCGCGCAGCCGCTTCATGAAGGGCACGGCGGCACGCACGAAGTTCATGTTGCCGGCGATCGGCTCGATCATTACGCAGGCGATCTTCGCGCCGTGCAGGGCGAAGGCCTCGTCGAGCTGCGCCACGTTGTTGTATTCGAGGACGAGGGTGTCGCGCACGACCGCTTCGGGTACGCCGGCACTGGTCGGGTGGCCGAAGGTGGCGAGGCCCGATCCGGCCTTGACGAGCAGGGCGTCGGCGTGGCCGTGGTAGCAGCCCTCGAACTTGACGATCATGTTGCGGTCGGTCGCGCCGCGCGCCAGGCGCAGCGCGCTCATTGCCGCCTCGGTGCCCGAGCTGACGAGGCGCACCTGCTCCATGCTCGGCACGTGCTTCAGGATCTCTTCGGCGAGCTCGATCTCGCGCTCGGTTGGCGCGCCGAACGACAGGCCCTGGTCGACGGCCCGATGCACCGCCTCTTCGACGGCCGGGTGGCGATGGCCGAGGATCATCGGCCCCCACGAGCCGATGTAGTCGATGTAGCGTTTGCCTTCGGCGTCGAAGAGATGCGGGCCTGCGGCGCGAGCGATGAAGCGCGGCGTGCCGCCGACGGCGCGAAAGGCGCGCACCGGCGAGTTGACGCCGCCGGGGATGACGACGCGCGCGCGCTCGAAGAGCGCCGCGTTAGTGGACATGACGCGGACTTCTGGGCGTCGTCTGTCCGTCGCCTTCGGTCGGATCGGCATCGTCGGCCGCGGCGCCTTCTTCGTCCTCTTCGGGAAGAGCCCAGAAGAAACGGTCGGGGATGACGTTGCCCATGCCCGGACGAAAGCCGGCGTCGAGCGCCTGGTCGAGAAAGGCCAGTGCTTCGCCGACCGCGGCGTGCAGTTCCACGCCGGTGGCGAGCAGCGCTGCGAGAGCGGCCGACAGCGTCTCGCCGGCGCCGACGAAGGTCGCCTCGAAGCGCTCGAACTTCTCGCCGGTGATGGCGCCCTGCGCGTTGGCGAGCACGTTGTCGAGAAACTGGTCGGGCAGGGGCACGCTGGTGACGAGCACGTAGCGCGTGCCGTGCTTGTTGGCCGCCACCGCAATCTCGCGCGACGACGGCGGCCGCTCGCCGTCCCAGTCGGGCAGCAGGAAGTCGGACAGGGTCTGGTGGCTGCCGACCAGCACCTCGGTCTGCGGCAGCACCAGCTCGCGAAAGGCCTCGAGATAGGACTGCTGCTCGTCTTCCTCGACGAAGGCGAGGTTGGGCAGGTAGGCCACGAGCGGCACGTCGGGATAGTCGGCGAGGATCTCGGCGACCGCGCTCACGCCTTCGGTCGAGCCGAGAAAGCCGACCTTCCAGGCGGCGATGGTCACGTCCTCGAGCACGCTGCGCGCCTGCTCGACGATGACGTCGGCCTCGATCGCGTGGTGGTCGAAGATCTCGGCGGTGTCGCGCATGACGATGCTCGTGACCACGGGCAGCGCATGCGCGCCCATCGCCGCGATGGTCGCCACGTCGCCGGCCGAGCCGCCGGCGCCGCTCGGGTCGCTGACGTTGAAACTCATGACGCAGGCCGGTGCGGGTTGCTCGGCGGGACCTTCGGCGTCGGCCTCGGCAGCAGGAGAGATGGCAGTCATGGGATGCTCGGAAGGCGCGAGGAGAGCCGTTGGCACGAGGCCGTGGCGGACCTCTAGCCGAACGTGAAGAATGTTGCGTATGTACCTACAGCGCCTTGCTTTTCCTCGAAGGCACGTGTCTACAATCTCGCTGCATTGTAGTGAAGGCATGGCCTGACCCGTGAGCGACCCAGTGACCGAGACGAAGACCTGGATGTGCCTGATCTGCGGATGGATCTACGACGAAGCGGCAGGCGACCCCGAACATGGTCTCGCTGCCGGTACCGTATGGGCCGACGTGCCGATGAACTGGACGTGTCCGGAATGCGGCGCTCGCAAGGAAGACTTCGAGATGGTGCAAATCTAGATGGTGCCCATCCGGATCGTGCGAACTCGAACGCGGATCGCCGAGCACGCGCCGGTATGAGAGCCAGACAGGAGAACGCCAGGTGAGCAACGAGGCCGCAGCCGATTCCCCAGGACTCAAGGTGCTCGTCATCGACGACAGCAACACGATCCGGCGCAGCGCCGAGATCTTCCTGAAGCAGGGCGGCTATGAAGTGCTCCTTGCCGAAGACGGCTTCGACGCGCTCTCCAAGGTCAACGACCACGACCCGGACCTGATCTTCTGCGACATCCTGATGCCGCGCCTCGACGGCTACCAGACCTGCGCGATCATCAAGCGCAACCTCAAGTTCGCCGGCGTGCCCATCATCATGCTGTCGTCGAAGGACGGCCTGTTCGACAAGGCGCGCGGCCGGATGGTCGGCTCCGAGGACTATCTCACCAAGCCGTTCACGAAAGACCAGCTGCTGCACGCCGTGCAGCAGCATCGGCGAGTCGCGTGATGCGCCGGCGCATTCGCGCTGCGGCGACGGCGCGCCGCCATTGAGTTGAGAAGCGAGACACCATGCCGATCCAGAAGATCCTGCTCGTCGACGATTCCAAGACCGAGCTTTTCCATCTTTCCGACCTGCTCGGCAAGCGCGGCTTCGACGTGCGCACCGCCGAGAACGGCGAAGACGCGATGAAGAAGCTCGGCGAGGAAAAGCCCGACCTGATCCTGATGGACGTCGTCATGCCCGGCCAGAACGGCTTCCAGCTCACACGCGCGATCACGCGTGACCCGCGCTTCTCGAACGTGCCGGTCATCATGTGCACGAGCAAGAACCAGGAAACCGACAAGGTCTGGGGCATGCGCCAGGGTGCGCGCGACTACATCGTCAAGCCGGTCGATCCGACGGAGCTGATGGCGAAGATTCGCGCCTTCGACTGAATGCAGATGGCGCCCCCACGCTCACTTCGTTCGCTGCCCCCCGCGGGGGCGTCCGCGCCCTTGGGGCGGCCCGGCGGGCGCTGAGCGGGAATGGCAAACAAGCAGGCCCTGCGTGACCTCCAGACCCGGCTTGCCGTCCGTCTGCAGGCGGCGCGCACCGAGCCGCTCGGCCGCTCGTGGCTTGCCGTCGAATGCAGTTCGCGCGGCTTTCTCTTTCCCTTGCGCGACGCCGGCGAGATCTTCGCCATGTCGCCCCTGGTCCACGTGCCGCACAGCCATCGCTGGTTTCTCGGCGTCGCCAACCTGCGCGGGCATCTGCACGGTGTCGTCGACCTGGCCGGCTTTCTCGGCGTCAAGACCGTCGAGAGCGGCCGCGAGCAGGCGCGACTGGTCGGCTTCAACCAGTCGCTCGACATCAATTGCGTGCTGCTCGTCGACCGGCTTTCGGGTCTGCGCAGCGAAAGCGACCTGACGCGCGACAGCGACGAAGCGGGCGCCCATCCGGCATTCGTCGGCGCGCGCTATCGCGATGCCTCGGCGCGCGTCTGGCAGGAGCTGAGCCTGGTCGAGTTGGCCGGCAATGGCCTGTTTCTGAAAATCGTCGGCTGAGACTGAAGAATCCTCGAGGGGGGCCATATGAGCTTCGTGAACAAGATCAAGGGATGGGGTCAGAAGAGTCCGGCGCCCGAGCACGACGTGCTGGAGCACGACGCGGCCTTCGCCGACGCCTATGCGCAGGCGGGCAGCAGCGCGGCGCTGGCGCCGCCGGACCTGCCGCTTCCCGACGTCGACCTCGACGCTCCTGCGCCTTTCGACGCCGAGCACGTCGGCGCCGCCGAGGGGCTGTCCAACCCGTCGATCATTTCCGAGGCGGTGCCATCCGAGATCGCCGACTTCACCGAGACGCGCCTGCAGGGCGCCGACACCGGCGTTGCGCCGCTCGGCGGCAGCCTGCCCCTGATCGGCAAGCGGCCGGTCGCCGAGCAACAGCGCATCCTGCTTGGCCTGCTCGGTCTCGGCCTGATCGGCCTGATCGTCGTGACGATCTACTCCTTCGTCTCGGCCGGCCGCGGCTCGGCCCAGGTCGGCGCGACCGGCCAGGCGCTGATGCAGTCGCAGCGGCTCGCCAAGTCGGTGTCGCAGGCGATCGTCGGCACGGCCACGGCGTTTGCGGAGGTCAAGGAAAGCGTCGAGGTGCTGGCGAGCAATGTGCGCAGCCTGAAGACCGGTCAAGGCAACGTCGCCGCGGCGCCCTCGAGCGTGCAGGACGCGCTCGACGCGGTCGTCCCGCTGGTCGACCGCGCCGAGAAGAACGCCAACGTCATCGTCGCCCAGCAGAAGGCGCTCACCGGGGTCGGCCAGTCGCTGCGCGCCATCAACCGGCAATCGTTCGACCTGCTCGAAGCGGCCGAGGCGATCCTGTCGATGAAGCTGCAGCGCGACGTCAATCCGATCGAGGTCTCGGCACTGAGCCAGGTCGTCATGCTGACGCAGCGGATCGGCAAGTCGGCCAACGAATTCCTCACCGCCGAGGGCGTCAGCCCCGAGGCCGTGTTCCTGCTCGACAAGGACCTCAACTCGTTCAACGAGATCACCAAGGCGCTGCTCGATGGCAATGCGCAGATGAGCCTGCCCGGCATCCGCGACCCTCAGGTCAAGGAGCGCCTCGTCGCGCTCGTCAAGCTCTACCAGGAGACGAAGACGCGGGGCGCGACCATTCTCAGCAACCTGCCCGGCCTCAATGCGGCGCGCGACGCGCAGACGGCGATCGTCGGCGACAGCGAGGCGCTGCGCAAGAACCTCGAGGTCGTGCAGGACCGGCTCGGGACGGAGACCAGCCTGGGCGGATTGACGATCTCGCTGCTCGTGCTCTTCGCCGTGCTCGTGATCGCCGGCGGCTACGGCTTTCTGCGCGTGTACGTGACCGAGCAGGGCCAGCGCGCTTCGCTGGCGCAAAGCCGGCGTGTCGAGGCCGAGGGCCAGGAGCAGGAAGCCAAGCGCGTCAACGACGCCAACCAGGCGGCCATTCTTCGCTTGATGAACGAGTTGCAAGGCGTTGCCGAAGGCGACCTGACGCAGCAGGCGACGGTGACCGAAGACATCACGGGCGCGATCGCCGACTCGGTGAACTACACGGTGGAGGAGCTGCGCACGCTGGTGTCGCAGGTGCAGGGCACGGTCAGCCGCGTTGCAGCGACGACCGAGCAGGTCGAGGCCAACTCGACCGAGCTGCTCGCGGCTTCTTCCGAGCAGCTGCGCGAGATTCGCGACACTGGCGAGTCGGTGCTGCAGATGGCCGGCCGAATCAACAACGTGTCGGCACAGGCGCAGGAAACGGCCGGCGTCGCGCGGCAATCGCTGATCGCGGCCGAGTCGGGTCTCAAGGCGGTGCAGAACACGATCGGCGGCATGAACGCGATCCGCGACCAGATCCAGGAGACGTCGAAGCGGATCAAGCGGCTGGGCGAGTCGTCGCAGGAGATCGGCGAAATCACCGAGCTGATTTCCGACATTACCGAGCAGACCAACGTGCTGGCGTTGAACGCCGCCATCCAGGCGGCTTCCGCCGGCGACGCGGGCCGGGGCTTCTCGGTCGTCGCCGAGGAAGTGCAGCGACTGGCCGAGCGCTCGGCCGACGCGACGCGCCAGATCGCCGCGCTGGTGAAGACGATTCAGACCGACACGCAGGATGCGGTCGGCGCCATGGAACGATCGACGCAGGGCGTGGTCGAGGGAACGCGACTGTCGGACGCGGCCGGTACGGCGCTCGGCGAGATCGACAAGATCACGCGCCAGCTGACCGACCTCGTCGCCTCGATCTCGAAGCAGTCGCTCTCCGAAGCGCAGTCGGCCAACGTCGTCGCTGCCAACATCCAGCACATCTTCGCCGTCACCGAGCAGACCGGCGAGGGCACGCGCTCGACGGCGCAGATGGTGCGCGAGCTGTCGCGGACGGCCGAGGAGCTCAACCAGTCGGTGGCGCGATTCAAGATCGCCTGATCGACGCCGTCACTTCCTGATCGGGCGCCGCGCGCCCTAACTTCCAAGCTTGCCGAGGCGCCGCCCATGGACAGCACGCTCGACGAATCCGCCGCCGCGAATCCGGTGCCTCCGACCGGCGACGACCTGAGCGCGATCGCCTGGGTGCAGGAAGAACTGCGCCGCTCGCTCGAAGCGGCGCACAAGGCGCTGCGCCGCTTTCTGAAGGACTTGGAAGCAGTCACCGGCTCCGACCTCGACCACGTCGATCCCGGCGTGCTGCGCACCGCGCGCTCGCAGATCCACCAGGGCGTCGGCGCGCTCGAGCTGGTCGGCCTGCCGGCGCCGGCGATCGTGCTGCGCGCCAGCGAGTCGGCGGTGCAGCGCAGCATCGCGCGGCCGCAGTCGCTGACGCCCGAACTCGTCGCCGACATCGAGCGCTCGTCGTTCGCGCTGCTCGACTTCCTTTCGCGCGTGCTCGGCGGCAAGACCGTCTCGCCGCTCTCGCTGTTCCCCCAGTACCGCGCCGTGCAGGAGGCGGTCGAGGCCGAGCGCGTCCATCCGGCAGACCTCTGGTCCATGGACTGGCGCTGGCGCGAGATTGAGAGCGACCCGGCCGTCGTGCCGCGCAAGGCCGAAGCCGACATCCGCGGCCAGCTCGAGGGCCACCTGCTGCATCTCATGCGCGGCACGCAGGCGCTCACCGCGGCGGCGAAGATGAGCGAGCTCTCGGCCGGCCTCGCCGCCGGCTCGGCGCACCCGCAGGTGAAGAGCTTCTGGAACCTCGCCGCGGCGATGTTCGAGGCGCAGCATCACGGCCTGCTCGGCTTCGACGTCTTCACCAAGCGCGTCGCTTCGCGGCTGCTCGCGCAGTTCCGCATCCTGCAGCGCGGCGACTCCGACGTCTCGGAACGACTCGCCCGCGACCTGCTCTTTTTCTGCGCGCAGGCGGCACCCGGGTCGCCGGGGCTCCGGCTGCCGCGGCTGGCCGCCGCGCGCGCCGCCTACGGTCTGCCCGAGCAGACGCCGACCGACTACTCGTTGAGCGTGCTCGGCCGCTTCGATCCGGCGATCATCACGCACGCCAAGAAGCGCGTCGTCGCCGCCAAGGAAGCGTGGTCGGCGACGGCGGGCGGCGAGATGCATCGCATCTCCGGCCTGGCCGAGCAGTTTGCGCTGGTAGGCGATTCGTTGCGAAAGCTTTTTCCCTACGGCGAATCGTTCGCTGCCGAGCTGCAGACCGCGGTCGCGCAGACGCAGGCGGCGAACGCCGCGCCGCCCGCGCCGCTGGCCATGGAAGTGGCGACCAGCCTGCTCTACATCGAGGCCGCGCTCGAAGACGGCGACTTCGACGATCCCGATCACGCCGACCGCGTGCGCCGCCTTGGCGAGCGCCTCGCCGCGGTCCGCCAGAACGCGCCGCCCGAGCCGCTAGAGACGTGGATGGAGGAGCTCTATCGCCGCGTCTCCGACAGGCAGACCATGGGCAGTGTCGTCCAGGAGCTGCGCGCCTCGCTCAGCGTCGCTGAAAAGGCGATCGACGACTTCTTCCGCAACCCGGCCAACCCCGGCGTGCTGATCGATGTGCCGGCCCAGTTCGCCTCGATGCGCGGCGTGCTTTCGGTGCTCGGCATGGACCAGGCGTCGCAGGCGCTGCTGCGCATGCGCGACGAGGTGCACGGACTGGCGTCGACCGAAGTCGACCCGGCGCGCGTTGCCCAGGCGGGCGTGTTCGACCGGCTCGCCGGCAACCTGAGCGCGCTCGGATTCATGATCGACATGCTGAGCGTGCAGCCGCAGCTCGCCAAGTCGCTGTTCGTGTTCAACGCCGAGGCCGGCACGCTCGCGCCCGTGATGGGCCGCGCCGATCCGGCCAAGGCGAACAAGCCGGGGCCCACGCCGGTCGAGCCGCGCCTGATCGAGCAGGCGCAGATGCTCGCCTTCAGCTCGGTGCGCGACGACGTGTCCCTGCAGGAAGTGACGCTCGAGCTCGAGCGCCTTTCTCACGAGGCACAGGCGGCCGACCAGCCGGCGCTGGCCGCGGCGGTCCTGAAAGCGCAGGAAGCGATCGTCAACGCCGCCGATGACCCGGTCAAGGTGACGACGGCGCGCGGTGAGCTTTCCGAGGCGCTGGTCGACTTCGTCGCCACGGCGACCGAGCCGGCCGGCTTCGAGCCGGTGAGCGAGCTCATGCCGCTCGCGCCGATGAAGCCGATCGCGCTGATCGGCGATCTCGAGCACGACGACGAGATGCGCGAGGTCTTCCTGGAAGAAGCGCGCGAGGTGATCGAGGGCGCGCGGGCGGCGTCGGCCGAGCTCGCGCACGCGCCCGGCGACCTCGGTCTCCTGACGACGGTGCGGCGCGCCTTCCACACCCTCAAGGGCAGCTCGCGGATGGTTGGCCTGAAGGCCTTCGGCGAAGCGGCCTGGGCCGGCGAGCAGGTCTTCAACGCGCAGCTTGCCGAGCAACGCGACGCTGAGCCGCCGCTCGTCGAGTTCGCGAGCTGGGTGCTCGGCCAGCTCTCGAGTTGGGTCGAGGACATCGCCGCGCACCGCGACGACGGACGCAGCGAAGGCGAGATCAAGGTCGCCGCCGACCGCGTCGCGCGGCGCCTGCAAGCCGGCGAGGCGAGCTCCGACATCGCCTTGCCGATCGGCCTGCCCGACGACCTGCCGAGCGCTGACGATCTCGACTTCAGCAGCCCGCCGCGCTCCGAAGCGAAATTCATGGAGCCGGGCTCCGAAGTGGCCTTCGAGCTCGACCTGTCGGGCCTCGAACGACTCGACGACGCGCCCGCTGCGTCGATCGACCTGCCGACGATCGACTTGTCTGCGACGGCAATGTTCGACCGCTTCGACGACGCGATGCAGACGACGCTGACGAACGCGCAGTTCGACGAAGTGCCGAGCGGCATGATCGATCTCGACCTCGGCAGCCCCTCGGAGGCGACGCCGCACATCGAACTGCTCGCGCCGAGCCGCGACGATGGTCGAGGCGACGCCGGCCACGATCTGCTGCTCGACCTGTCGAGCGGCGAGGCCTTGCCGCCGGCGACGCGGACCGCGGCGTCGCGGCCGATGCCGCTGGTCGACCTCGATGTTGTGCCTGCTGCGCCGCAGCCCGAAGCGCACGAGGCTCCGGTCGCGGCAGGCGGCGGAGCCGCCGACGAGCCGGCGGTCGACGAGCACGTCAAGATCGTCGGGCCGCTGCGCATCGGCATTCCACTCTTCAACATCTACCTCAACGAGGCCGACGAGCTGTCGCGCCGCCTTATGACCGAGGTCGCCGAATGGGCGATGGAGCTGCATCGCCCGCTCGGCGAGACGCCGATCGCGCTGGCCCATTCGCTTGCCGGCAGTTCGGCCACGGTCGGTTTCGCGGACCTCTCGCATCTGGCCCGCGCCCTCGAACACGCGCTCGCGCGCTCGCAGGTGATCGGCCACGGCACCGAAGAAGAAGCGCGCCTCTTCGTCAACGCCGCCGAGGAGATCCGGCGCCTGTTGCATCAGTTTGCCGCCGGCTTCCTGAAGGAGCCCGAGCCCGAACTGCTGGCCCGCCTCGCCGAGCACGAGCTGAGCTCGGCCAAGCGGCTCGAGGCGATGACCGCGGCGTCGGAGCTGGCAGAGGGCGCGGAGAGCGAATCGCCGGCCGACGCGGTCGAGTCGCTGATCAGCCTCGACGACGACGAAGCACCGCCTGAAGCGACGACGCCAGACGTGGCGTCGGCCCCTGTCGCGCTGCCCGCGGTGGAAGAGGCGGAGATCGTCGGCGAAGAGGATCACGCCACGCAACCGGCGGCGCTCGATGAAGTCGTGTGGCCGGCGGTCAGTGCGGACGCGCCGCAGGCCGAAGCGTCGGTCGAGGCCGAAGCCGAGCCTGCAGTCAAACTCGTTCTTCCGGCCGTGCAGGAGCAAGCGGCGCCGCACGAGGGCACGTCGGGCCCGCCCGAAGCCACGACAGAAGATACCGCCGAGACAGGCCTCTCCGCTTTCGGCGCCCTGGCTCCGTTCGGAGGGCTCGGCGTCTCCAAGCTCAAGCCGCTCGCCGCTGCGCCCACCGAAGCGGTGCGACCTGTGCATCTGGGGCACGCCTCGACCTTCGGCGATGTCGACGACGACATCGACTCCGTCGACGCGGTCGACCTCGAGCTGTTTCCGATCTTCGAGGAAGAAGCCTTGGAGCTTCTGCCCAAGCTCGCGGCCCAGTTGCGCGACTGGGCGCGCGAGCCGGCGACAGGTTCGCACGCCAACGCGTGCATGCGCACCCTGCACACCTTGAAGGGCGGCGCCCGTCTTGCGGGCGCGATGCGCCTCGGCGAAATGGCGCACCGGCTGGAAACGCGGATCGAGCGTCTCACGGCCGGCGACGCCGTCGTCGACGCCGCCGACGTCGAGGTGTTGCAGACGCGATCCGACGCCATGGCGCACGCCTTCGACGCGCTGCGCAGCCGCGATGCGCAGGCCTATGCCGACGCAGTGGCGGCGGCGGTTGCGCCGGTCGCACTGGTCGCACCGGCCGCGCCAGCAGCCGCGCCAGTCGTTCCGGTCGCCGCGCTGTTCGTGGCGCCGCCGCTGGTGATCGAATCGCCCGCGGCGAATGACGTATCTGCAGCCGCCGCCGCTCCGCCGGCACCGGCCGTCGCGGAAGGCAAGAAGTCGGGCAAGGGCAGCGGAAAGGGCAAGACCCTCGCCGCGCGCGCCGACGAGGCTGCGGCCGCGCCGCCTGTATCGCTACCTACCGCGGAGCTTCCGGCGATCGACTGGTCGCGCTTCAACGACGCCGCGGCGAGCGCGCCGGTCAAGCCCGCAGAGCGGGCCCAGGCCACGACGCAGTCGGCGGTGCGCGTGCGGGCGCCGCTGCTCGACCGCCTGGTCAACCAGGCCGGCGAGGTCAGCATCACGCGCTCGCGCATCGAATCGGGCGTCGGCGCGATCAAGGGATCTCTTTCTGACCTGACCGAGAACCTCGAGCGGCTGCGCGGCCAGCTGCGCGACATCGAGCTGCAGGGCGAGGTGCAGATGACCTCGCGGCTCGAGGCGGCCAAGGCCGCGTCGCAGGCCTTCGATCCGCTCGAGTTCGACCGCTTCACCCGCTTCCAGGAACTGACGCGGATGATGGCCGAGTCGGTCAACGACGTCGCCACCGTGCAGCGCACCTTGCAGCGCTCGCTCGAATCGACCGAAGACGAGCTGGTCGCGCAGGCGCGCCTCACGCGCGACCTGCAGGACGACCTGCTGCGCACGCGCATGGTCGAGTTCGAAGGGCTCTCCGACCGCCTCTATCGCGTCGTCCGCCTGACCGCCAAGGAGACCGCCAAGCAGGTCCGGCTCGACATCGTCGGCGGCTCGATTGAAGTCGACCGCGGCGTCCTCGACCGCATGACCGGCGCCTTCGAGCACCTGCTGCGCAACTGCGTGACGCATGGCATCGAGACGCCCGACGTGCGCACCGCGGCCGGCAAGGATCCGACCGGCACCATCGTCGTCGCGCTCTCGCAGGAAGGCAACGAAGTCGGCGTCGAGTTCCGCGACGACGGCGCCGGCCTCGACTTGGCGCGCATTCGCGCCAAGGGCGCGGCGATGAAGCTGCTCGACCCGAAGGTCGAGCACGACGCCGCGGCGCTCGCCAACCTCATCTTCACGGCCGGCTTCACGACCGCAGAGAAGGTGACCGAGCTGGCTGGCCGCGGCGTCGGCATGGATGTCGTGCGCTCCGAGGTGATCGCCATGGGCGGCCGCATCGAGACGGCGACGGCCGCCGGCCAGGGCACCTCGTTCAAGCTCATCCTGCCGCTGACGACGGCGGTGACGCAGGTCGTCATGCTGCGCTGCGGCGAGAACATCGTTGCCGTGCCGTCGACGTTGGTCGAGATCGTGCGCCGCGCCAAGCCGGAAGAGATCGCCTCGTCCTACGCGAGCAGCAGCTACGAGTTCGGCGGCGCGACCTTGCCCTTCTTCTGGCTCGGCGCCTTGCTGCAGATGGGTGGGCAACCGGCCGAGGCGCAGTCGCGCATGCGCACTGTCGTCGTCGTGCGTAGCGCGCAGCAGCGCATCGCGGTGCACGTCGACGAAGTGCTGGGCAACCAGGAAGTCGTGGTCAAGAACCTCGGCCCGCAGCTCTCTCGCCTGCCCGGCCTGGCCGGCATGACGCTGCTCGCCTCGGGTGTCGTCGCCCTGATCTACAACCCGGTCGCCCTGGCCACGCTCTACGGCGACGAAGCCCGTGCGGCGACGCAGGCGGCGCTGAAGCGCAGCGATGCATCGGGGCCGATGGCGCCGGCCGCGGCAGCGTCGGGGCCGCCGGTGGCGCCGCTCATCCTCGTCGTCGACGACTCGCTCACGGTGCGCCGCGTCACGCAGCGATTGCTCGTGCGCGAGGGCTATCGCGTGACGCTCGCCAAGGACGGACTCGACGCGCTCGAGCGGCTCGCCGAGGAAGTGCCGCAGGTCGTGCTGTCGGACATCGAGATGCCGCGCATGGACGGCTTCGACCTCGTGCGCAACCTGCGCGCCGATGCGCGCTGGCGCAATCTCCCGGTGATCATGATCACCTCGCGCATCGCCCAGAAGCACCGCGACCATGCCGCCGAACTCGGCGTCGATCACTACCTCGGCAAGCCTTACTCGGAAGAGGACCTGATGGCCCTGATTGCCCGCTACACGGCGGCGCGGGTCGAGGCCTGACGAGCAGCGCCTACTTCGGCTTCGGCGGCGCGCGCACGACGGCGTAGCGCGCCAGCGTCTTCTCACGCGCTTCGGCGTGGTCGACGATGGGCTGTGGATAGTCGCGGCCGAGCGCGATGCCGGCCGCCTGCAGGTCGATCGGCCCGGCTTCCCAGGGCGCGTGGATCAGGTCGTCGCCGAGCCGCGCCAACTGCGGCAGATAGCGGCGGATGAAGCGGCCCTCGGGGTCGAACTTGCGGCTCTGCGTGAGCGGGTTGAAGATGCGAAACCAGGGCTGCGCGTCGCAACCGGTCGAAGCCGCCCACTGCCACCCGCCGTTGTTCGAGGCCAGCTCGTAGTCGATCAGGTGCTCCGCGAAGTACGCCTCGCCGCGCCGCCAGTCGATGCCGAGATCCTTGACGAGAAAGCTCGCCGTCACCATGCGCAGGCGGTTGTGCATGTAGCCGCTCTGGTTGATCTGCGCCATCGCCGCGTCGATCAGCGGATAGCCGGTGCGACCCTCGCACCAGGCGGCGAATGCCGCGTCGGCGTGCTTGCCGTGCTCGAAGCGGATGCGGTCGTATTCCGGCTTGAAGCTGTGCCCGACGACGTTCGGATGGTGATGCAGGATCTGCTGGTAGAAGTCGCGCCAGATCAGCTCCGAGAGCCAGACCTGGGCGCCGCGGCTCGCCGGTCGAGCCAGCGCGGCGCGGGCCAGCGCGCGGATCGACAGGGTACCGAAGCGAAGATGCACGCTGAGGTAGCTCGGCCCCTTCACCGCGGGGTAGTCGCGCGCCGTGTCGTAGTCGTCGATGCGGGCCAGAAAGTCGTCGAGCAAGGCTCGGCCGGCGGCGCCGCCGCCGTGCACCTTGAGCGCGTCGAGGTTGGTCGGCAGAAAGCCGAGGGCGGCCAGCGTTGGCACGCCGGGCGAGGTGCCGACGGGCGTTGGCGCCAGAGCGGACGCGTGGCGTTCGACCGGATAGGCCTTCAGGTAGAAGTCGTCGAGCTTGCTCAGCCATGCCGTCTTGTACGGCGTGAACACGCTGTAGGGCTTGCCACTGCCGGTAAGGATCTCGCCATGCTCGAAGACGACGTGGTCCTTCGAAGTGTGCAGGGCGACGCCGCGGTCGGCGAGGGCGCCGCGCACCCTGGCGTCTCGCGCCAGCGCGTAGGGATCGTCGTCGTGGTTGGCGTAGACCGCCTGCACGTGCAAGGCCTCGGCGAGCGCCACGATCGCGTCGGCGCCCTGGCCGTGTCCAACCAGCAGGCGAACACCATGGCTGCCGTGCTGCCGGCCGAGCGCCGCCAGCTCGGTGTCGAGCGCCTCTACGCTCTGGTGGATGAACTCGACGCGTCGGTCGGCAGCAGGCAGGGCATCGAGGATGGCTCGGTCGAACACGAAGGCGCACCACACCTGGCGGGCAGCGCGCAGCGCGTGGTGCAGCGCGGCGTGGTCGTCGGCGCGCAGGTCGCGGCGGAACCAGACGAGGGCCGTGTCGAGAGGCTTTTCCATGCGCCCATCATCGGCGCACTGGCGCCCGGCCGCCGGTCACTCGCCGGACCCGGCGTCGACCGCGCAGGTTTCGGGCGGAACGATCGCCCAGTAGATGCGGCTATTTCCGAGCGGTGCGACGCCACCGACGTCAATCGAGCCGACGCGGGTGGCGCCCGCGAGCGGCAGCCGCGAGGCGCTCGTCGAGATGTATGTGGCGCCCATCCTGAGGAGCTGGTCGGGGGTGATCCACGGCGATTTGGTGAAGTCGCCGTCTTCGAGCACGCGGGCGCGTCCGTCGCCGTAGACGGAAACCATGCCGGCCTCGAAGCTCGGTCCCACCACGATCGAGAGCGGGCAGAGCGAGCTGTCCTTCCAGTCGCGTCGCACGGCATCGGCGAGCGCTTGCGCCGGGTAGCGCGAATCGATCCTCGCGCTGCCGCCCGAGTTCGCGGCAGGCAGCACGGTGACGGCGAGAAAGACGGCGTGCAGCAGCAGCGCCAGGCCGATCCAGGCCGGCCCGGCGACGACGGCGTGCCGGCGAACGCGCCAAGCGAGCCAGAGCGCGCCGAACTGCAGCGCCTGGTAGCCCCAGTGATTCTGCAACGCGATGCCCAGCAGCGGTCCGGTCGCGACTGTCGCCAGCAGCGGGAACACGAGCAGTCCCGTCAGCCAGGCGCGGCGGGTTTGCGCAGCGGCAGCCTCGCCGGCGCGACGCTCCGGGTCCGCGGCCGGCCCAGGGAGAAGCGCCAACAGGCCGGCGAAAAGCAGCGCCGGAAATACGAGCCGGATCTGCTGCGCGAGAAAGCTGACGACGTTCCATGCGCGGCCCGGCCCGTCGAGCGTTTGCCCGTGCTGCATCGCATAGTCGAGCGTGCCGAAGCGATGCTCGACCATCCAGGCGAAGTGCGGGGCGAAGAGGGCCGCAGCGACGAGGACCGCGCAAGCCAGCCCGCGGCGCACCCGGAGATCGGCCAGGCGCCCGTCGAGCGCGAGCGCGAGCACGATGCCGGCCAGCGGCAACACGGCCTGGTACTTGGCCAGCATCGCGGCGCCGGCGGCCAGGCCGGTCGCCAGCCACCATCCGCGGGCCCGACGCTCGGAAGCGAGTGCGCGCAAGACGCACCACGCCGTGGCCGACACGGCGACCATCAGCACGGTGTTGTGGTTGAACAGATTGGCGCGGGCCGAGAACGGCTGTTGCAGGCCCCACAGCAGCAGCGCCAGCCCCGCGACGCCGGGGCCGAGCAGCCGGCGCGCGATCGCGAAGGTGAAGCCGGCGTTGCCGATGGCGCACGCCGCAGCGAGCACGGAGGGCCAGGCCGGCGACGGCCCGAACACACCGATCGCCGCGGCGAGCAGCCAGGTGGGCAGCGGCGGATGCTTGTGGTAGCCCCACTCGACGCTATGGGCCCAGGTGAACTGCTCGAAGTGGTCGCCCCATTGCGCGCTGTCGAACGCCATGCCCGTTGCGACCCAGCCCGCGACCAGCGTCATCGCCAGCCAGGGGATGCTGCGCAAGACCCACGCCTCGTCGGCGGCGGCTCTGCCGATGGCCGACCCTTGCAGACGACGGTCGAAGACAGGGGTCGTAGCGAAACGGATCGGGGAGGTGCTCACGCCAGCACTCGCGGGAAAGGGACTGTGGGGGGTCAGGGCGTGCGCCGAGCGAGCCGGATGACCATTGTTTCTGATTGTAAAGACAGGTCGCTCGTCGCCTGTTCGCGTTGACCCGAATTCCGATGAGCGGCTCGGCCCGGAGCGGACGGAATAAAATGCTGGCCATGCCGGGCTCTCCGATCAACCTCACGAACCAGTTCCTGATCGCCATGCCGGGCATGGGCGACGGCCCCTTCGCGGGCACAGTCGTCTACCTGTGCGAGCACACCGAGAAGGGCGCGCTCGGCCTGGTCATCAACAAGCCGATCGACATCACCCTGAAGAACCTGTTCGAGAAGGTCGAACTCTCGCTCGACCGCGCGGACCTGGCCGAATCGCCCGTCTATTTCGGCGGCCCGGTGCAGACCGAGCGGGGCTTCGTGCTCCACGAGCCGCTGGTCGACGAAGCTGGCGCCGACAGTGGCTACAACTCGTCGCTGAAGATCGAGGGCGGCCTCGAGATGACGACGAGCAAGGACGTGCTGGAAGCGCTCTCGAGCGGTGCCGGACCGAAGCGGGTGCTGGTCACGCTCGGCTACAGCGGCTGGGCGGCCGGCCAGCTCGAAGACGAGATGAGCAACAACGGCTGGATCAACGTCGAGGCCGAGCCGGGCATCATTTTCGACACGCCGGTGGGCGAGCGCTACGACAAGGCGCTGTCGCTGCTGGGCATCGACGTCGGCATGCTGAGCTCGGCGGCGGGGCACGCGTGAGGCGTTCTCTGGCGCCTTCTACCGCAATCCTCTCCTTTCTTGCTTTCGATTTCGGCACGAAACGCGTCGGCGTCGCCAGCGGCAATTCGCTGACGCGAAGCGCCGCGCCGCTCGGCACGATCGCCACGCAGGGCGAGGCGCGCTTCGAAGCGATCGGCCGGCTCGTCGCCGAGTGGAAGCCGGCGGCACTGGTCGTCGGTGTGCCCTTCCATCCCGACGGCGCCAGCCACCTGAACACCGAGCGGGCGCGCCGCTTCGGCCGCCAGTTGCGGTCGCGTTTCGGCCTGCCCGTGCACGAGGTCGACGAGCGCTACACGACGACCGAAGCCCGCGCCGGCGGCGCGGGAGATCTCGACGCCGCTGCTGCGGCCATCATCCTCGAGCAGTTCCTGGCGGACGCGAAATGAGCGCCATCGACCTCGACGCCGAATCGCTCTACGCGGACCTTCTTACTGGCGTGCGAGGCCTGCTCGCGCCCGACGGCGTGCTCGTCGGCATCTGGTCCGGCGGCGCATGGCTGGCCGAGCGCCTGCAGCGCGACTGCGGCCTTGCAGGCGAGCCGGGCGTCATCTCGAGCGCCTTGCACCGCGACGATTTCTCGCGGCGTGGCCTGACCGCAGGCGCCGATCACACCAGGCTGCCGTTCGAGGTCGAAGGGCGCCGCATCGTCCTCGTCGACGACGTGCTCTACACCGGGCGGACGATCCGCGCCGCCATCAACGAGCTCTACGACTTCGGCCGGCCGGCCAGCGTGGCGCTGGCCGTGCTGGTGGACCGCGGCGGTCGCGAGATGCCCATCGAGGCGGCCTGTGCGGTCGCGAAGATCGCGCTGCCGGCTTCGCAGCGGCTCTCGCTGGCGCGTGACGAGCTTGGCCGCTTCAGCTTCGAGATCCGATAGGCGCGCGCTGACCATGTTCGTTCGCCGCAACCCGCAACTCAACCGCAACGACGAGCTCATCCATCTGCTCTCGATCGAGGGCTTGCCGGCTTCCATCGTCAACCACGTCCTCGACACCGCGGGCACCTTTCTCAGCGTCAACGACCGCGAGGTGAAGAAGGTGCCGCTGCTGCGCGGCAAGAGCATCTTCAACCTCTTCTTCGAGAACTCGACGCGCACCCGCACGACCTTCGAAATCGCCGCCAAGCGCCTTTCGGCCGACGTCATCAATCTCGACATCGCGCGCTCATCGACAGCCAAGGGCGAGAGCCTGCTCGACACCATCGCCAACCTCTCGGCGATGCATGCCGACATGTTCGTCGTGCGCCATTCGGAGAGCGGCGCGCCCTACCTGATCGCGCGGCACTGCGCGCCGCACGTGCACGTGATCAACGCCGGCGACGGCAGGCACTCGCATCCGACGCAGGGCCTGCTCGACATGTACACGATCCGCCACTACAAGAAGGACTTCAGGAACCTGACCGTGGCGATCGTCGGCGACATCGTCCACTCGCGCGTCGCGCGCTCGGACATCCACGCGCTGACGACGCTCGGCGTTCCCGAGATCCGCGCCGTCGGCCCGAAGACGCTGGTGCCGGGCGACCTGAAGGAGATGGGCGTTCGCGTCTGCCACGACATGAGCGAGGGCATCCGCGGCGCCGACGTGATCATCATGCTGCGCCTGCAGAACGAGCGCATGGGCGGGGCGATGCTGCCGAGCGCGGGCGAGTTCTTCAAGACCTTCGGCCTGACCGCCGAAAAGCTGGCCCTCGCCAAGCCCGACGCCATCGTCATGCACCCCGGGCCCATCAATCGCGGCGTCGAGATCGATTCGAGCATCGCCGACGGCGCGCAGAGCGTCATCCTGCCGCAGGTGACCTTCGGCATCGCCGTGCGAATGGCGGTGATGTCGATCATCGCCGGCAACAGTGCATGAAGCGAGGCAGCCCGCGATGAAGACGCTGATCTCGAACGCCCGCCTGGTCGACCCGTTGACCGGTCGCGACGAACAAGGCGTGGTCGCGATCGCCGACGGACGCATCGTCGCCAGCGGCGCCAGGCCGCCGAGCGACTTCACGCCCGAGCGGACCATCGACGCCGAAGGCGCGGTGGTCGCGCCCGGCCTCGTCGACCTCTGCGCGCGCCTCGGCGAGCCCGGCCATGAGCATGAAGGTATGCTCGAATCGGAGCTTGCTGCGGCGGTGGCTGGCGGCGTCACCAGCCTGGTCTGCCCACCCGACACCGACCCGGTGCTCGACGAGCCCGGTCTCGTCGAGATGCTCAAGTACCGGGCGAGGAGCCTCGACCTGGCACGCGTCTATCCGCTCGGCGCGCTGACGCGCGGCCTGGCCGGCGAGGCCATCACCGAGATGGCCGAACTGACCGAGGCCGGCTGCGTCGGCTTCGCGCAGGCCGACGTCGCCATCAAGGACACGCTGGTCCTGCACCGCGCGCTGCAATACGCGGCGACCTTCGGCTACACGGTCTGGCTGCGCCCGAGCGACGCCTGGCTCGGCGAGGGCGTCGCCGCGAAGGGTCCGCTCGCCACGCGCATGGGCCTTTCGGGCGTGCCGGTGATCGCCGAGACGATCGCCCTGGCGACGATCTTCGAGCTGGTGCGCGATACCGGCGCGCGCGTTCACCTGTGCCGGCTGAGCAGCGCGGCCGGCGTCGCCTTGGTGCGCCAGGCCAAGTCGGAGGGCCTGCCGGTGAGCTGCGATGCCAGCATCCACCAGCTTCATCTGATCGACCTCGATATCGGCTATTTCGACGCGGCGATGCGCCTCGTACCGCCGTTGCGCCAGCAGCGCGATCGAGACGCCATCCGCGCCGCGCTCGGCGACGGCACCATCGACGCGCTGGTCAGCGACCACACGCCGGTGGCCGAAGACGAGAAGCAGCTCCCCTTCGCCGAGGCCACGCCCGGCGCGACCGGGCTCGAGCTGCTGCTCGGCCTGGCGCTCAAGTGGGGCGAGGCTTCGGGTCTCGGCCTCGCGCCCACGCTGGCTGGGGTGACGAGCCGACCTGCCGCCGTGCTCGCCCGCTCGAGCCTGGCCGTGCTCGATGCGCCGCAAGGCCTGGCCGTCGGCGCGCCCGCCGATCTGTGCGTGTTCGATCCGGGTCGCTCGTGGCAGCTCGACACGGCGCTGCTCAGCAGCCGCAGCCGGCACACGCCGTTTGCCGGCAACGAGCTGTTCGGGCGCGTGCGCTGGACGCTCGTCGCCGGCCGCGTTGCGCACGAAGGCCGCGAGGCGGCGTCTCCGCGCGACTAGGCGTCGGGATCGCGACGCATATGCGCCGTCTGCGCGCCGTCGGGCGCCTGCTTCGCTGCGTCGTGCACGGGCTGCACGGTCTCGGCCTCGTGCTGTTCCGCTTTCAATCGCTGTCCGTCGTCGCGCGGCAGGCGAGGATCCGCTGGTGGTCGGCGAAGATGCTGCGCCTTATCGGCATCGATCTGCGCGTCGAAGGAACGCCGGCTTCGGGCGGCGTGTTGCTCGCGGCCAATCACATCTCGTGGCTCGACATCATGGTCGTCCATGCCGTCGTTCCCGAAGCGCGCTTCGTCTCCAAGGCCGATGTGAAGTCCTGGCCGCTCGTCGCGCGCCTGGTCGACTCGGCCGGCACGCTCTATCTCGAGCGCGAGCGAAAGCGCGATGCCTTGCGCGTCGTCCACGACATGGCCGAGGCCTTGCGCGCCGGTCAAACGGTGGCCGTCTTTCCCGAGGGCACGACCTCGACCGGCCATGGCCTCCTGCCGTTTCACGCCAACCTGCTGCAAGCGGCGATCGCCACGGCAACACCGGTGCAACCGGTGGCATTGCGCTTCTCCGACCGCACGCACACCGTCAGCGAGGCGATGGAGTTCGTCGGCAACACCACGCTCATGCAGAGCCTGTGGCAGTCGGCTTGCGGCGAAGGCGTCGTCGCCCGGTTGGTGTTCCTGCCGCCGCGCGACTCGGCCGGCGCAGATCGGCGTCAGCTCGCGGCCCGCTTGCGCGCCGATATCGGCGCGGCGCTGGGAGTCGCTCAGCCGCCAGAGGCCTGACGCGCGACGGCTGCTGCTGCGGCGGCGGCTGCTTCTGCGTCACCGAGGTAGTAGCTGCGGATCGGCTTGAGCGCGTCGTCGAGGTCGTAGACGAGCGGGATGCCGTTCGGGATGTTCAGGCCGACGATGTCGTCGTCGGAGATGCCGTCGAGGTATTTCACGAGCGCGCGCATGCTGTTGCCGTGCGCCGAGACGAGCAGGCGTTCGCCGGCAAGAATCGCCGGTGCCAGCGTCGCGTGCCAGAACGGAAGGACGCGCGCGACGGTGTCCTTCAGGCACTCGGTGAGCGGCACCTCGTCGTCTTTCAGATCCCGGTAGCGCGGGTCGGCCCGCTCGCTGCGCGGATCGCCCGGGTCGAGCGCGGGTGGCGGCACGTCGTAGCTGCGCCGCCAGGCGAGCACCTGCGAGTCTCCGAACTTGCGCGCCGTCTCGGCCTTGTCGAGGCCCTGCAGCGCGCCATAGTGGCGCTCGTTGAGCCGCCACTCGTCCGCGATCGGGAGCCAGGTCCGGTCCATCTCGTCCAGTGCGTACCAAAGCGTCCAGATCGCCCGCTTCAACACCGAGGTGTAGCAGCGATCGAACTCGTAGCCTTCCTGCTTCAGCAGCCGGCCCGCCTGGCGCGCCTGATCGGCGCCCTTGGCGGTGAGATCGACATCGGTCCAGCCGGTGAAGCGGTTCTCGAGGTTCCAGGTCGATTCGCCGTGGCGGACGAGAACGAGCTTGTGCATGGCAGCGGGCGCAGGTGAAGAGTGCAAAGTGCCGACGCGCCGCAGGGCGATGACCCGGGGTCGTGCGGCTCGAGGAAGCGGAATTCTATAATTCACGTTTTCCTGAGCGAGCGTGAACACGCCTCGTCCACCCTTGAATTTCGTCATCGAGAACTGGTACCTCTTCGCCGCAGCCCTGGTGTCCGGCGGCATGCTCATCTGGCCGATGCTGACTCAGGGTGGTGGCACGGCCCGCGTGTCGGCGGCCGACGCGGTGCAGATCATCAACCGCGAGAAGGGCGTGCTTATCGACGTGAGCGAGCCGGCCGAGTACGCCGCGGCGCATGCGGTCGGCGCGAGGAGCGTGCCGTTCGCGAGTCTCGAAACGTCGCGAGAGCTGCCAAAGAACAAGTCGCTGCCGCTCCTCGTCGTCTGTCCGACCGGCACGCGCGCGCCGCGCGCCCTGGCCGTGCTGAAGAAGCTCGGCTTCGAGAACACGCGCGTGCTGGCCGGCGGACTCGCCGCCTGGCGCGCCGCGAATCTGCCGGTCGAGAAGGCCGCCGCCCCGGTATGAACGTGGCGATGCAAGCGGTAAAGATGTACAGCACGGCAAGCTGCCCCTTCTGCATTCGTGCCAAGGCGCTGCTGCGCCAGCGCGGCGTCGAGACGATCGACGAGGTCCGCATCGACGACCACCCGGCCGAGCGCGACGCCATGATCCGCCTCACGCAGCGCCGCACCGTGCCGCAGATCTTCATCGGCGACACGCACGTCGGCGGCTGCGACGAGCTGATGGCGCTCGACCGCGCCGGCGCCCTAGAGCCGCTGCTCGCGGGCACGCGATAATCGCCGCCCCGGCGACATTGCCGGGCGCATCGCGTCGCGCCGCCGCGCTCGCACCCACCCCCATCCGCAAAGAGCTTCGCATGGCTGACGACACCAACAACGCCCCCCTGTTCCAGATCCAGCGCATGTACCTGAAGGATCTGTCGCTGGAGCAGCCGAACTCGCCGCAGGTGCTGCTCGAGCAGGGCCAGCCGCAGGTCGAGATCAACCTGACGCTGGGCGCCGAGAAGATCAGCGACGGGATGTACGAAGTGACCGTGATGGCAACGGTGACGACGAACATCAACGACAAGACGCTGTTCCTCGTCGAAGCCAAGCAGGGCGGCATCTTCGAGATCCGCAACATCCCCGACGAGCAGCTCAAGCAGATCCTGGGCATCTCCTGCCCGAGCATCGTCTATCCCTACCTGCGCGCCATCGTCTCCGACGTCTGCACGCGCGCCGGATTCCCGCCGGTGGTGCTGTCGGAAGTCAACTTCCAGTCGATGTACGAAGCGCAGCAGGCCGAGCTGCAGGCGCAGGCCGCTGCAGCACTGACGAACGGCTCGGGCGCGAGCGGCGCCATCAACTGAGCGGTAGAGAGACCATCGGGTCGCGTCGATGAACCTCACGGTGCTCGGCGCGGGGGCCTGGGGCACGGCGCTGGCCGTTCATGCGTCGGCCGCGCACGCCACGCGCCTCTGGGCGCGCGACGCCGAGCAGGCGGCGCAGATGCGGTCGCTGCGTCGCAACGCCCGCTACCTGGCCGGCATCGCGCTGCCGCCGGCGCTGCAGATCACGAACGATTTCAATGCCGCGGTACGGCACGCGCGCGACGGCCTGATCGTCATCGCGACGCCGATGGCCGGCCTCGACGAAATGCTGCGCCGTCTGCCCGGCGACGTCGACACCGGCGTGCTGTGGCTTTGCAAGGGCTTCCAGGAAGGCACGGGCTGGCTCGGCCACGAGGTGGCACGCGCAGCCCGGCCGGCGGCGCGCGTCGGCGTCCTCTCGGGGCCCAGCTTCGCCATCGAGGTGGCGCGTGGCCAGCCGACGGCGCTGGTCGCGGCAAGCATCGACGCAGCCTTGTGCGAGGCGGCAGTGCAGGCCTTTCACGCCGCCAACCTGCGCATCTATACCTCGGCCGATCCGGTCGGCGTCGAGGTCGGCGGCGCGGTCAAGAACGTGCTGGCCATCGCCACGGGAATGGCCGACGGCATGCAGCTCGGCCTCAACGCACGCGCCGCGCTCATCACGCGCGGCCTGGCCGAGATGACGCGCCTCGGGCTGGCCCTCGGTGCCGAGGCGCAGACCTTCACGGGCCTGTCCGGTCTCGGCGACCTGGTCCTGACGACGACGGGCGATCTCTCGCGCAACCGAAGCGTCGGCTTGCGCCTGGCCGAAGGCGTGCCGCTGGCGCGCATCCTCGCCGAGCTCGGCCACGTCGCCGAGGGGGTGACGAGCGCGCCCATGGTGCTGCGGCGCGCCCACGCGCGCGGCGTCGAGATGCCGATCGTCGACGCCGTCGTGCGGGTGCTCGACGGCCGCATCGCCGCCGCGGAAGGGCTCGAGCAACTGCTTCGCCGCGACGCCCGGGCCGAGGGTCTTTGACGCGCTAACTGCCGCCCGTGTAACCGTTCTGTCGCCAGGCTTCAAAGATAACCACGGCGACGGCGTTGCTGAGGTTGAGACTGCGCTGGCCGGGCCGGAGCGGCAGGCGAACATGCTGCGCGGCCGGAATCGCTTCGCGTACGAAGGCACGCAGGCCGGACGTCTCCGAGCCGAACACCAGCCAGTCGCCCGGCGCCCAGGCGATTTCGGCGAACCGGGTCGCGCCTTGCGTCGTGAAGGCGAAGAGGCGGTCGGGCGGTGGGCTTTCGGCGGCGATGAAGGCTGGCCACGATGCGTGTCGCTGCACATTGGCCACCTCGTGATAGTCGAGGCCCGCGCGGCGCAGCAGGCGGTCCTCCATCGAGAAGCCGAGCGGCTCGACCAGATGCAGGCGCGCCCCGGTGTTGGCGGCGAGGCGGATGACGTTGCCCGTGTTGGGCGGGATCTCGGGCTCGACCAGGACGATGTTGAACATGCGGCCCTACTGATCGCCGGGACGCGGCGTTCGCGCGAACACCCAGACCTCGACGCGCGCCGCGCCCGCCGCCTTCAGTACGCGCGCGATCTCGGCCAGCGTGCTGCCCGTCGTCATGACGTCGTCGACGACGGCGATCGTGCGCCCGCGCACTTCGCCGAGCCGTCGCGGCTCGACGGCAAAGGCGCCGCGCACGTTGCCGGCGCGCGCTTCGGGCGGCAGGGCGAGCTGGTGCGGCGTGTCGCGCATGCGCAGGAGGAGGTGATCGTCGGCAACGCAACGCAAGCGTCGCGCGCTGCGCCGGGCCAGCTCCCAGGCCTGGTTGTAGCCGCGCTCGCGCAGCCGGGCGGCGCTGAGCGGCACGGGTACGACGACCGATGGCGCCGCCTCGGCATCCCGTCCGGCGCAGGCCTCGACGATTGCGGCGGCGAAGACCGGCGCGAGGTCGAGCGCGGCGTGAAACTTGAAGGCCGGGATCAAGCGGTCCCATGGGTAGGCGTAGTCGACGCGGGCGAACGCCGCGTCGAATGGCGGCGGCGCAGCCAGGCAGGATCCGCAGACCGAGACGTCGCCCGCGACGGGCAGGGCGCATCGCCCGCAACGCGGCACGACCTGGGCAAAGCGGCCGAGGCAATCGGCGCAGACGCGGCCCATGCCCCAGCTCCGGCAGACCGCGCACAGGCTCGGCCAGCGCCGCGGCGCGGCGATGCGCGCCGGTCGGCTCGTCGCAAGCATCGGCTCAATATACTGCCCGCCATGAAGGAGGCCGATCGCTTGGGGGGCCGACGCCTCGATGCGGTTGCCGTCGAAGCAGCGCTGCGCCGCATGGCGCGTCGCGACGAGCCGCCCTGGCTGCACACCGAGGTGGCGCGTCGACTGGCAGAGCGCCTGCTGCCGATCCGCGCCGAGCCCGAGCGCGTGCTCGACTGGTGGGCCGGTCCCGGAGCCGGCGAACGCGCGCTCCGCGAGCGCTATCCGAACGCGGAGATCGTCGCCGTCGAGCCCGACGCTGCATGGCTCGCCCGTCGTGTGCGAAGCGCCGTGCGCCCGTGGTGGGCCTTCGGCAAGGCGCCAGCCGCCGCGACTCGCAACGTCGACGACAGCGACTCGGCGATCGGCCGCGCAGGGCTGGTCTGGGCCAACATGGTGCTGCACGGCGTCGTCGATCCGCCGGCCCTGTTCTCACGCTGGCATGCGCTGCTCGGCGCGGGTGGTTTCATCGCCCTGTCGTGCCTCGGCCCCGGCACCTTGCGCGAGCTGCGCGATCTCTACGCCGCGCTCGGCTGGCCGGCGCCGACGCCGGGCTTCATAGACATGCACGACCTCGGCGACATGCTCGTGGCGGCTGGCTTCGCCGACCCGGTGCTGGACCAGGAAACGTTGGCGATCACATGGCCCGACGCAGACGCGCTGCTGGGCGAGCTGCGCCAACTCGGCGGCAACGCCGCGCCCGATCGCTTCGCCGGCTTGCGCACGCCGGCGTGGCGCCGCCGCCTCGCCGTCGCGCTCGGCGAACGGGCCGGCGCCGATGGCCGGATTACGCTGAGCTTCGAGGTGGCGTATGGCCACGGCTTCAAGGCCGCGCCGCGCGTTCGGGATGGCGAAGTCGCGGTCTCGCTGGACGACATGCGTGCCATGGTGAAACGGCCACCCCGCCCGCGCTGAAGGCGTGGGCTAAAATAATTGCATGTTGTCGAGGCTGTTCGGCGCGGGAGGCAACTCCGTGTCAGCGTGGCGCCGAAGACAAGGGTTCACGGCGCATCGACAGGCCCACTTCAGGCGACGCACGGCAGGATGTCAGTTCTCAGTGTTCATGCTCCGCGCGGCGCCGCTTCGACGGCCTCGCTGCCCCGCTTCGCGAGCGCCGCGGACGAGGCCGACGGCTCGGTGCGCTGGCTCATGAAGCGCAACTGCTCGGTGGCGCCGCGCCAGCTCATGGCCGTTTACCTGAGCCTTTGCCTGCTGGCGCTGGCGATCGGCGTCTTCTTCTGGATGCGCGGTGCGCCGCTGGTGCTGCCCTTTGCCGGCGCCGAACTGGTTGCCTTCGGGATCGCACTCCTGGTCTATGCGCGCCACGCTACCGACCGCGAAAGCATGGTGCTCAGCCCCGGTCGATTCACGGTCGAGTGCACGCTGGGTCGTAGCACCGAGCGGGTCGAATTCGCGCCCGCGTGGGTCCGCGTCGAGCCGCAGCGCGGCGACGGCTCGCTGATCGAACTCTCGGGCGAAGGCCGGCGCGCCGCCGTTGGCCGCTTCGTGCGACCCGAGTTGCGCCGCGCCCTGGCCGACGAATTGCGTGCGGCCTTGCGTCGCTCGTGCGGCGCGGCTGCGGCGCCATGAAATTCAGACGATTTGGGAAAACGTGGCACCACAGATAATGACGATGCGATCACTTTGGCACCTTGCGATCCTGCGGCTTGCCTTGACCTTGGGGGCCGTGATGGCGTTTCCGGCCTGGGCCGTCAACGATCTCAGGGGCGGCCCGGCGGTCAATCAGTACAACCTGCATCCGCCGGCCTCGGCCGTCGCCTACGACCAGCAGTGGCTGCACAACTTCATGCTCGTCATCTGCACGGTGATCTTCATCGCCGTGTTCGGCGTCATGTTCTATTCGATTTTCATGCACCGCCGCTCGAAGGGCGCGAAGGCTGCCAACTTCCACGAGAGCACGACGGTCGAGATCGCCTGGACCATCGTGCCTTTCGTCATCGTCATCCTGATGGCGCTGCCGGCCACGCGTGTCGTCGTGGCGATGAAGGACACGAGCTCGGCCGACCTGACCGTCAAGGTCACCGGCATCCAGTGGAAGTGGGGCTACGACTATCTGAAGGGCGAGGGCGAGGGGATCGGCTTCCTCTCGACGCTCGATCCGGTGCAGCGCGAGATGTCGAACTCGGGCAAGCCGGAGGGCGACGACTACCTGCTGCGCGTCGACAACCCGCTGGTCGTGCCGGTCGACAAGAAGATCCGCCTGATCACGACCGCCAACGACGTCATCCACGCCTTCTACGTCCCTTCGCTGGGCGTGCAGGAATCGGCGATTCCCGGCTTCGTGCGCGACGCCTGGTTCCGCGCTGACCATACCGGCAGCTACTACGGCCAGTGCTCGCAGCTCTGCGGCAAGGAGCACTCGTACATGCCGATCCACGTCAAGGTGGTTTCGCAACAGGCCTACACGGCCTGGGTCGACGGTGAGAAGAAGAAGGCTGCTGCCCAGGGCGACGATCCGAGCAAGGTCTGGGACCTGGCCGGGCTGCAAGCGCGTGGCGAGGCCGTCTACACCGCGAACTGCCAGGTTTGCCATCAGTCGAACGGCAAGGGCGGCGGCGCCATCAAGGCGCTCGACGGCTCGGCTACGGTGCTCGACACCGACAAGACGAAGCAGATCCACGTCCTGCTGAACGGCCAGAACAACGGCGCGATGCCCGCGTGGAAGCAGCTCAGCGACACCGAGATCGCGGCGGTCGTAACCTACACCAAGAACCACTGGTCGAACGCCACCGGGCAAGTCGTGCAGCCGACCGACGTCGCGGCAGCGCGCAAGTGACACGAAATTCGACAAGGACCCAGTAAATGAGTGCAGTACTCGGACAAGACGGCGGAACCCACGGGATCGTCGGCGGCCACGCCCACGACGATCACCATGATCACGACCACGGCGCGCCGCACGGCTGGCGCCGTTGGGTCTACGCGACCAACCACAAGGACATCGGCACGATGTACCTGGTGTTCGCCTTCACGATGTTCATGATCGGAGGCGTGCTCGCGCTGGTGATCCGCGCCGAGCTGTTCCAGCCTGGCCTGCAGTTCGTCAACCCGCAGCTCTTCAACCAGCTGACGACCATGCACGGGCTGATCATGGTGTTCGGCGCGATCATGCCGGCCTTCGTCGGCTTCGCGAACTGGATGATCCCGCTGCAGATCGGCGCGCCCGACATGGCCTTCGCGCGCATGAACAACCTGAGCTTCTGGCTGCTCATCCCGGCCGCCGTGATGATCGTCAGCTCGTTCTTCATGCCGGGCGGCGCACCTGCCGCCGGCTGGACGCTCTATGCGCCGCTGACACTGCAGATGGGCCCCTCGATGGACGCCGGCATCTTTGCCCTGCACATCCTCGGCGCGAGCTCGATCATGGGCTCGATCAACATCGTCGTCACCGTGCTCAACATGCGCGCGCCGGGCATGACGCTGATGAAGATGCCGCTGTTCGCCTGGACTTGGCTGATCACCGCCTACCTGCTGATCGCGGTGATGCCGGTGCTCGCCGGCGCGATCACGATGACGCTCACGGACCGCCACTTCGGCACCAGCTTCTTCAACCCGGCCGGCGGCGGCGATCCGGTGATGTACCAGCACATCTTCTGGTTCTTCGGCCACCCCGAGGTCTACATCATGATCCTGCCGGCCTTCGGCATCATCAGCGCCATCATCCCGGCGTTTGCGCGCAAGCGCCTGTTCGGCTACACCTCGATGGTCTACGCTACGGCCTCGATCGCGATTCTGTCGTTCATCGTCTGGGCGCACCACATGTTCACGCAGGGCATGCCGGTCACCGGCCAGCTCTTCTTCATGTACGCGACGATGCTGATCGCGGTGCCGACCGGCGTGAAGATCTTCAACTGGATCGCCACCATGTGGCGCGGCTCGATGACCTTCGAGACGCCGATGCTCTGGGCCGTCGGCTTCATCTTCGTCTTCACGATGGGCGGCTTCACCGGCCTGATCCTGGCGATGGCGCCGATCGACATCCAGCTTCACGACACCTACTACGTCGTCGCCCACTTCCACTACGTGCTTGTCGCCGGGTCGCTGTTCGCGATGTTCGGCGGCGTCTACTACTGGGGTCCGAAGTGGACGGGCGTGATGTACAGCGAGACGCGCGGCAAGATCCACTTCTGGGCCTCGCTGATTTTCTTCAACGTGACCTTCTTCCCGATGCACTTCCTCGGGCTCGCCGGCATGCCGCGCCGCTACGCCGACTACCCGATGCAGTTCACCGACTTCAACATGGTGGCGACGATCGGCGCGTTCGGCTTCGGCCTTTCGCAGGTGTACTTCCTGTTCTTCGTCGTCATCCCGATGATGCGCGGCAAGGGCGCACCGGCGCCGCAGCAGCCGTGGGATGGCGCCGAGGGGCTGGAGTGGGAGATCCCGTCGCCGGCGCCGTTCCATACCTTTGAGACGCCGCCCCGGCTCAACGCCGCAGGAACCAAGATCCTCGGCTATGGCGCACCGGGCCAGGCCGACGCATCGGCAGCGGGCGCACACGCCTGAGGGCGACGACGATGACCGGCAACCGTCAACGCAAGTCGAACTTGAAGCTGGGGCTCATCCTCGCCTCGATCGCGGTCGCATTCTTCGTCGGCTTCGTCGCCAAGGCGGCGCTGTTCGGAATCTGACGACATGAAGGCCTCGCGCGCGCGCGCCCTGTTCGTCGACAACCGCCGCATGGTCGGCAAGCTGCTCGTCATCACGCTGCTGATGTTCGCCTTCGGCTATGCGCTGGTGCCGATCTACAAGTCGGTTTGCAGCGCGCTCGGCATCAACGTGCTGTCGCTGTCCGAGCTGCAGACCGGCGCCGGGCCGACCGCGCCGGTCAACGGCCAGGTCGACTTGGCGCGCACCGTGACGATCGAGTTCGACGCCAACGCCCGCGGCCCGTGGGACTTCAAGCCCGAGCAGGCGTCGATCGACGTCCATCCGGGTCAGGTCACGACGGTCATGTATTCGTTCCGCAACCGGCAGAACCGGGCGATGGCAGTGCAGGCAATTCCGAGCTACGCGCCAAACGTGGCGATGTCGCATTTCAACAAGCTCGAGTGTTTCTGCTTCGCCGAGCACGTGCTTCAAGCGGGCGAGTCGAAACGCTGGCCGGTGGTCTTCGTCGTCGACTCCAAGCTGCCAAAGGACGTGAAGACGATCACCTTGTCGTACACCTTCTTCGAGGTCGGCGGCAAGGTGCCGGCCGAGCCGGCGCAGGCGGCGCGCGCCGACCTGCCGGCACGCGCAGGAGCGAGTTCGTGAGCCAGCCCGGCGTGCCCGACGTCGAGGAGAAGGCGCCGCGCCGCAAGGGCTCGCTGCTGCGCACGCTGAGCGCGGTCGGCTGGTCGTTCTTCGGCGTGCGCAAATCGCGCGATCTGGAGCTCGACGTGGCGCAGCTCAATCCGTTGCATGTGGTGATCGCAGGCGTGGTCGTCGCCGGGCTGTTCGTCGGATTGCTCATCGTGCTCGTCAACTGGGTCATCGCCAGCGGTGTCGCCGGATGAAACCATCGTTTCGAAATTCGCAGGAGATCAAGCCATGTCGGCAGTGACGCCGGGCGCAGCGCCCTACTACTTCGTTCCGGCGCCTTCGCGTCACCCGGCTTCGCTGGCGTTCGGGCTGCTCCTCGTCATTTTCGGCGCCAGCCAGTGGATCAACGGCGTCGACTGGGGCCGCTGGGTCGTGCTCGCCGGCTTTGCCACCTGGGCCTTCGTGCTGCAACAGTGGTTCCGCCAGGCGATCTCGGAGAGCGAGAGCGGCCAGTACAACAAGCTCGTCGACGTCTCCTTCCGCTGGAGCATGAGCTGGTTCATCTTCTCGGAGGTGATGTTTTTCAGCGCCTTCTTCGGCGCCCTCTACTGGGTTCGCCTGCACGCGCTGCCCAACCTCGGCAGCATCGAGAACGCCCTGCTCTGGCCCGACTTCAAGTCGGTGTGGCCGAGCGTCGCGCCCGGCTACACCGGATCGCCCGGCGGCATCGTCGACGCGTTCGCGACCATGGGTCCATGGCCAATCCCGACCATCAATACGGCGATCCTGCTGTCGTCGGGCGTGACGGTGACGATCGCGCACCACGCCTTGGTCGCCAACCATCGCGCCCGTGCCATCGTCTTCATGTGGTTCACGGTGCTGCTCGGCGTGACTTTCCTGGGCTTCCAGGCGTACGAGTACACGCATGCGTACAGCGAGCTGAACCTCAAGCTCAGCTCGGGCGCCTACGGCTCGACGTTCTTCATGCTGACCGGCTTCCACGGCTTCCACGTGTTCGTCGGCATGCTGATGTTGCTCTTCATCACGATTCGCATCATGCGCGGCCACTTCACGCCGGATCGTCATTTCGGCTTCGAAGGCGCGGCCTGGTACTGGCATTTCGTCGACGTCGTCTGGCTCGGCCTCTACGTCGTCGTCTACTGGCTCTAGGGAGCCACCACGCTCACGTTGTTCGCTGCCCCCCGAGGCGGCGCGGGATCGTCTTGGGGCGGCCCGGCGTCGGTCCCGGTCGCCGCTAGCGCGCGAACGGGATGCCGGTCGGGTGGATCCAGCCCAGCCGCCATGCAACCAGGATGCACAGGAAGAGCGCCACCGACACGGCGACGCGCACCGCGAGGGCGCGCATCATGCGTCCGCTCCTCGATGCACCGTCGCCACCGCGGATCATGAAGACGCCGGCAAATATCAGGGCGCCGAGGATGATGGCGAAAGCCACGAAGGCGAGCAGGTTCATGACTACGGATTATCGGCGCGCAGGCCATGCGGCGCTTGCGCGCGGCATCGCGTGAACGGAGCTGGCGAGCCGCGCTCCGACGAGTCGCAGGCGATTCGCCCCCGCGCACCCTGGCGCGAGGCGATCGTCCTCCTCGCCGCGCTGGCCGGCGTCGCGCTGGCACTGCGCCTGGGTGTCTGGCAGCTCGACCGGGCTTCGCAGAAGCTCGCGTTGCAAGCCTCGCTGGAAGCTCGCGCCGGCGAGCCGCCGCTGGTCGGCCTGGCCCTGGCGCGACGCGCCGGCGACGTGCCGGGCCAAGTGTTCCGGCATGTTCGGCTCACTGGTCGCTGGGTCACAGAGCACACGGTCTTCCTCGACAACCGGCAAATGGACGGCAAGGTCGGCTTTTTCGTCGTCACGCCGCTGCGGCTCGAAGATTCGCGCGAAGCGGTGCTCGTGCAGCGCGGCTGGGTCGCGCGTCACTTCGACCAGCGCACGGTCCTGCCGACGATCGTCACATCGCCAGGCCGCGTCGAGGTCGAGGGCAGTGTGGCCTTGGCGCCGTCGCGGATGTTCGAGTTCAGCGCTGCCGCGAGCGGGCCGATCCGGCAGAATATTGATTTATCGCCGTTCGCTCTCGAAGCGGGGCTGGCTTTGCTGCCGCTGGCGGTGATCGAGCGAAGCACCGAAACGAATTCCCACGACGGCCTCGAGCGGCACTGGCCGCCGCCCGCGACCGACGTGCAAAAGCACTACGGCTATGCCTTCCAGTGGTTTGCCATCGGCGCAGTGATCGCCTTCCTTTATGTCTGGTTCCGAATCGTCCGCCCCCGCCAACGCCGTCGTCGCACTCCCTGAAGCAGCGACGCTGCTGAACTTCAGCGTCCATTCGCTACCTTCGCCCGAGGTCGTTGCACACGACGCGCGACGCACGAAGCAAGGACGCTGGCAGATGCTGGCCATCCTGCTCGTCTGCGCTGCGCCCGTCGTCGCCTCCTACCTCGCCTACCTCGGCTTCCGGCCGAAGGCGCAAACCAACTACAGCGAGCTGATCGCGCCGCCGCGCCCCTTGTCGGCGACGCTGCCGCTCGCAGACCTGGGCGGCGCCGCAGTGTCACCACTGTCGCTGCGCGGCCAGTGGCTGCTCGTCGTCGTCTCCGGCGGCGCCTGCGACGCGGCCTGCGAGCGCCATCTGTGGCTGCAGCGTCAACTGCACGAATCGCTGGGCCGCGAAAAGGATCGCGTCGACAAGCTCTGGCTCATCGTCGACGATGCCCGGCCGCGCGACGCCACGCTCGCCGCCATCGGTGCCGACTCTGCTGGCGCGAAGACGCCCGGGCTGACACCGGCAACGGTGTTGCGCGCGACCCGCGTACCGCTCGCTGCGTGGCTGGCGCCTGGCGCGGGGCACGCCCTCGAAGACCATCTCTACATCGTCGATCCGCAGGGCGACTGGATGATGCGCGCGCCGCCCGACGCCGAACCGGCGAAGCTGAAGCGCGACATCGAAAAGCTCCTGCGCGCCTCGGCGGGATGGGATCGGCCGGGCCGATGAACGCCGCTGCACCGCCGTCTTACGACCTGGCGCCGCTGTTCGCCATTGCCGCCGTCGGACTCGCCCTCGCGCTCGGCCCGCTCGCCTGGTTCTGGCTGCGCCGGCGGCATGCGGCGCCAGCGGCACGACTGCGCGCTTTTGCGTTGCTCACACTCTTTCTGAGCTTCGATCTAGTCCTGCTCGGCGCCTTCACGCGGCTCAGCGACTCGGGCCTCGGCTGCCCCGACTGGCCGGGCTGCTACGGCCACGCCAGCCCGAGCGGCGCCAGCGAGCACATCGCCCGGGCCGAAGCGGCGGTGCCGACCGGCGCGGTCACGCACGACAAGGCCTGGATCGAGATGGCACATCGCTACTCGGCGACGGCGATCGGCGTCCTCGTCGTCGCCCTGACAGCGTTGGTGGTCGTCGAGGTGAGGCGTCGCCGCGTCCGCATCTCGCCGGCGTGGGCTTTCGCGACCTTGCTCTGGGTCATCGCGCAGGGCGCGTTCGGCGCACTCACCGTGACGATGAAGCTCTACCCCGCCATCGTCACCCTGCATTTGCTCGGCGGGCTCGGCCTGCTCGCCTTGCTGGCGATCCAGGCCGAGGTCTACGAGCCGCGCACGTTCGCGCTGTCGATTCCCTTGCGGCGCGCCCTGGTCACGGTCGCCGTCCTTTCGGTCGTGCAGATCGCACTCGGCGGCTGGGTCAGCACCAACTACGCGGTGCTGGCCTGCAGCGAGTTTCCGGCCTGCCAGGGCTCGTGGTGGCCGGACATGAATTTCGCGGCCGGCTTCGAGCTGCTGCGCCCGCTCGGCGTCGACGCATCGGGCGCCTATCTGCCCTTCTCGGCCCTGACCGCCATTCATGTCGCGCATCGCATCGGCGCCTTCGTCGTCTTGCCCGCGCTCGTCGCATTGGCGTGGCGACTGGCGGCGCGCGGCGGTGGCGAGGCGAGGCCGTGGGCCTGGGCGCTGGCCGGCATCGCCGCATGGCAGACGGCGAGTGGCCTCGGCAACGTGCTGCTCGGCTGGCCGCTCGTCGCTGCGGTGGCGCACACCGCCGGCAGCGCCGCGCTCGTCGTGGTGCTGACCGTCCTGCTCGTGCGGTCGCGGTCCCCCGGGGCCAACGTGGCGACAGGCTGGCCGGCGAGTCGGGAACGACTGGCTTCGTAGAATCGAGGTCCCATGTCCGACACCCTCGCATCCGCCGCGCCGCGCAGCCTCTCGCTGCCCTCGAAGGCGCACCAGTACTACGCCCTGACCAAGCCGCGCGTGGTGCAACTGATCGTCTTCTGCGCTGCCATCGGCATGTTGCTCGCCACGCCCGACTGGCCGGATTGGCGGATCGTCGCGCCGGCCGTCGTGGGGATCTGGCTCGTCGCGGCGGCGGCGGCGGCGTTCAACTGCCTGGTCGAGCAACGCATCGATTCGCGCATGGCGCGCACCGCTTGGCGCCCCACGGCGACGCGCGAGCTCACTGCCACGCAGGCGCTCGTCTTCTCTGCAGTGCTTGGCGTTGCAGGCAGCGCCTTGCTGTGGTTCGCGGTCAATCCGCTGACGATGTGGCTCACCTTCGCCACCTTCATCGGCTACGCCGTGATCTACACCGTCGTACTGAAGCCGCTGACGCCGCAGAACATCGTCATCGGTGGCGCCTCGGGTGCGATGCCGCCGGTGCTCGGCTGGGCGGCGATTCGCGGCGAGGTCGGGCCCGAGGCGCTGATCCTCTGCCTCATCATCTTTCTCTGGACGCCGCCGCACTTCTGGGCACTCGCCCTCTACCGCGCCGAGGACTACCGGCGCGCCGGCCTGCCGATGCTGCCAGTGACGCACGGCCCGGAGTTCACGAGGCTGCACGTCCTGCTCTACACGCTGGTCCTGTTCGCGGCGACGCTCCTGCCCTTCGTCGCGGGGATGAGCGGGCCGATCTATCTGGCGGCGGCCATCGTTCTCGGCGTCATGTTCTGCGGCTACGCGTGGCGGCTCTGGCGGCGCTATTCCGACCAGCTTGCGAGACAGACGTTTCGCTTCTCGATCGTCCACCTGTCGCTGCTGTTCGCGGCCCTGCTCGTCGATCACTACATCGGACCGCTGATCGCATGAAGATCTCCCGCCGTCTGCTCGTCGCGGGCACCTTTGCAGGCGTCGCGCTCGCTGCCTGCGACAGGCTGAGCGGCGTCTCGAAGGGACCGAGCTTTCACGCCGCCAACATCACCGGCGCCGAGTTCGCTCGCCACCTCGAGCTACCCGACGTCGACGGCAAGATGCGTACGCTCGCCGACTGGAAGGGCAAGGTCACCGTCGTCTTCTTCGGCTACACGCAATGCCCCGACGTCTGCCCGACGACGATGGCCGAACTGGTGCAGATCAGGAAGTCGCTGGGCGGCGAAGGCGAGCGCATCGAGACCGTGTTCGTGACCATCGACCCGGAGCGCGACACGCCCGAGATCCTGAAGGCCTACGTCGGCAACTTCGGCCCCGGCTTCACGGCCTTGCGCGGCTCGGCCGAGCAGACGGCGGCGGCGGCCAAAGAGTTCAAGGTCTTCTACGCCAAGGCGCCGGGCCGCACGCCCGGCAGCTACACGATGGACCACAGCGCCGCGTCCTTCGTGTTCGATGCGACGGGCCGGGCCCGCCTCTACGTGCCCTACGGCGGCGAGCCCAAGAACTTCGCCGCCGACCTCAAGCAACTCGTCGCCGCCGGCTGATCTGAAAACGGCCCAACGGCGCCGGGCCCTCCCTCTCGGAGGGAGGGGAGCGAAGCGGTGAGGGAGCAGCCCTGTTTCGAAGAAGTGCGAAAGGAGTGGCGCGCGCGGCTCACGCCGCGTGAGCCAGTGCCTTGCGCATCTTCTTCATCGCCGCGACCTCGATCTGGCGGATCCGCTCGGCGCTGACGCCGTACTCGCCGGCCAGGTCGTGCAGCGTCATGCCGCCCGAGCTGTCGTCGTTGACCTTGAGCCAGCGCTCCTCGACGATGCGGCGGCTGCGCGGGTCGAGCGCGTCGAGCGCCAGGGCGATGCCGTCGCCGGCCAGCCAGTCGCGCTTCTTCGCCTCGAGCACCTGCGTCGGCTCGTTGCTGTCGTCGGCCAGGTAGGCGATCGGTGCGTAGCTTTCCTCGCCATCATCAGTCTGCGGCTCGAGCGCGACATCGCCGCCCGAGAGGCGAGTTTCCATCTCGAGCACTTCTTCGCGCTTGACATTGAGCGCCTTGGCCAGCGAATCGACCTGGCTCTGCGTGAGCGTCGTGCGATGCGTGTCCTCGGTGGCGGCGGCGTCCTTCATGTTCTGCTTCATCGAGCGCAGGTTGAAGAAGAGCTTGCGCTGCGCCTTCGTCGTTGCCACCTTGACCATGCGCCAGTTCTTCAGGATGTACTCGTGGATCTCGGCCTTGATCCAGTGCATGGCATAGCTGACCAGGCGAACACCCTGGTCGGGGTCGAAGCGTTTGACCGCTTTCATCAGGCCGACGTTGCCTTCCTGGATCAGGTCGCCGTGCGGCAGGCCGTAGCCAAGGTACTTGCGCGAGATCGAGACGACCAGGCGGAGGTGCGAGACGACCAGGCTTCCGGCGGCTTGCAGGTCGCCGGTGGCGCGCAAGCGCCGTCCGAACTCGGTCTCTTCCTCCTGCGTTAGCAGGGGGACGCGGTTGACGGCGGTGATGTAGGCATCCAGGTTGCCGAGCGAGGGGACGAGCGCCCACGGATCGCGGGCGGCCAGTGCGGTAGCAAGGGAATGGGTCATGGTGGTGTCAGACATCCTCTGGCTCTTTCGGTTGAGTAAATATTAGCACTCGACGCCCTGGAGTGCTAAGGCGCGCCCAATGGTGTCGATGAGCCGGCGCTATCGATCTTCGGCAAGAGCCGTACCCGGGTTAACCCGCTCGGACCGCAGGTTAGCTGAACGAGGTGTCCATCCGGTCCAGCAATTCGTCCAGCACCGCCAGGAATTCGGCGACGTCGACCGGCTTGGTGAGGTAGCGGCTCGCCCCGGCGGCCAGCGCCGCCTCGATCTGGGGCCCGAGGGCGTCGGCGGACACGACGATCACCGGGATCGCCGCCGTGTCCGGATCGGCCTTGAAATGGCGCAGCAGTTCCAGCCCGCTGATGTCTGGAAGGTGCATGTCGAGCAGGATCAGGTGCGGCCGGTGCGCGCGCACCGCCGCCAGCCCGTCGAGACCGGTCACCGAGACCTCCATCTGCACCTGCTCGCGTTGCGCCAGGATGCCGCGCATGACCTCGACGTTGGTCTCGTTGTCCTCGACGTAGTGGACGATGCGCCGGTGGTATTCGGCCGGCATCGTCTCGAACGAATCGAGGTTGGATCGAACCGTGTCCGGATCGATCGCCTTCGGCAGCCTGAGCGTGAACGAGGAGCCCTCGCCGGGAAAGCTCTTCACGCCGATCGAGCCGCCCATCAGCTCGGCCAGCCTTCGGCTGATGACGAGGCCGATGCCGGTGCCCTGTAAAGCGGTGCGCTCGCGACCCAGCCGGTTGAAGGGCTCGAACAGCTCTTCCATCTGCTCCGGCGTCATGCCCATGCCGGTGTCGGTAACAGCGATCTCGACGACGTCGGGCGCCACCACCCGGCTGGCGATGTGGACGCGGCCGGCGTCGGCGTTGTACTTGACGGCGTTGCTGAGCAGGTTGGTCAGGATCTGCTTGACCCGCGTGGCGTCGCCAACGATGGCGGCGGTGCCGGGCGCCAGGTCCTGGCTGATGCGGATCTGGCGGCGCAGCGCGTCGCTGCCGACCAATGCGACGGTCGCCGCGACCAGCTCGGGCAGGTCGAGGGTGGTCGGCTGCAGTCTCAGGTTGCCGGACTCGATGCGCGACAGGTCGAGCACATCGTTGATCATGTCGAGCAGATGCCACCCCGCCTGCTGGATCTGCCCGACCCAGGGCCGCTGTGCGGGCGCCAGCGGGTGGCGCTGGTCGATCTCGAGCAACTGGGCGAAGCCGAGCATGGCGTTGAGCGGCGTGCGCAGCTCGTGGCTCATGCGCGAGAGGAAATCGCTCTTGGCCCGGTTCGACGCTTCCGCCGCTTCGCGGGCGCGCTCGGCCTCCTCCAGGCGCAGATGCTCGGTGATGTCCTCGACGACACCGACGATGCGCCACGGCTCGTTGTTCGAGTCGCGCAGCAGCGTCACGGTGGCCCGCACCGAGACGACCTCGCTGGCCTTGGTGATGCAGCGCTTGTGCAGTCGGTACATCGGGATTTCGCCGCGCACCAACTGGGCCGTCATGGCTTCGTCGTTAGCGGCGTCCTCGGGGTGCGTGAGCTCGGCCGGCGCGAGGGCGGTGAGCTCGACCTCGCTGTAGCCGGTGAGCTCGCAAAAGCGCGGATTGGCCTGGATGATGCGTCCGGCCAGGTCGGTGTAGACGACGCCGATCGGCACGTTGTCGAGGATGTTTCGAAAGCGCTGCTCGCTCGCCCGCAGCGCCGCCTCGGCGACGTGTCGCTCGCCGACCTCGGCGCGCAAGTCGGCGGTTCGCTCGCGCACGGCGCTCTCGATGCGACGCGTCCTTCCCGTCGTGATGAGAAGCGAAGCACCGAGCATCGCCGCCGAGAGCAGGCCGGCCGCCGAGAACGCCCAGGCGCTGCGGTCGCGTGCGTCGGGCACGTTCTGCGGGTCTGCCGAGACGCGCAAATCCCACTGCCTGCCCGCGAAAGCGAACGGCCGCTCGTGCATCAGGCCGGTCGGCGCGGCGTCGCAGCCGAAGCGGCCTGCGACGCGGTGCCGCGTCGCCAGGTGGTCGGCATCGACGACGCACAGGTCGAGGTAGCCGGGCACCTTGCCGACGAGGCTGGAGAGCTGTTCGTCCATGGCCAGCGAGACGAAGACGACGCCGCGGAAGGCGGCGCGGCGCTCCGCAGGCGTGGAGACGTCGCCGTCGTAGATCGCCTGGTAGACGACGACGCCCATCTGGCGGTCGCCTTCTCGCTGCTGCGTGAGGCGAAAGCCCGCCGTCGCCGCCGGTCGGCCGGTCTCGACGGTGGCGAGGATCGCCGCCCGCGCCGCGGCAACCGACATCGCGTTCGCGCCGAGCGCCGCCGAATTCTCGCCAAGCGGCTCGATCTGGCGTATCGCCACGACCTCGCCGCCGTCGGTCCGGGTCTCCGGGAGAAACGGATCGACCGCGGTCGCGCCGCTGGCGATGCCGCTCGGTCGATCGAAGACACGGTAGCTCGCGTTGCCTTCGGCGCGCACGCGCGCCTCGAAGGCGGACACGTCCTCGCGGCGCACGCGCTCGCCCCAGCCCATCGCCCGCACCGCGCCTCCGCCGAGCCAGTTCTGGGTCACGGTGCGCATCTCGACGCGGCTGGGCAGGCGCGTCACGCTGAAGATGCCGCGCAAGGCCTCGAGTGCGCGCAGTGGCTCCTGCAACTGCGTCACCAGGATCAGCGATGCGTTCGAGGCGTCGTGGTCGAACGAGGCGACCAAGCGATCGTTGTTCCAGCGCCCGACCTGGACGATGCCGAGGCCGAGAAAGGCGGTGACGAGCGCCAGCGTCAGACCGACCGGAACGCGACGTGGCGCCCACTCGGAGGCCGGCCGGCCGATCAGTGTCAGGGCGATGGGCGTGGCGATCAACAGGCCCGCCAGGTCGCCGATCCACCAGGTACCCCAGGTGTAGACGAGGGCGCCGTCGGCGACGAGGCCGGAGGCGCGCAGCGTTGCCGTCGCCACGCTCGTCGAGATGAAACTGCTGGCGGTGCAGGCACCGACGAAGCAGGCGACGTCGGCGGGCAAGGTGAGCGTGAGCGGCTGTCGCACCAAACGCTGCACCAGCGCCGCGCCAACGCCGGCTTGCAGGGCGGCGCCGATGCCGATGGCGGCCGGCACCGCGAACGCGAGCAGGTCGCGATGGCCGCGTGCCGCGACGAGCGCCACGTTGACCAGAATGGCCCCGACCGCGACGGCGCCGATCATGCGTCGGCCGTAGACGAGCACGCTCGCCAGCGCGATACCGGCGGCCGGGTAGAGCGGCGACGCGTACCCGGCCGGGATGACCAGGAGCAGGGCCAGCATGCCGGCCGCGACGTAAGCGAGCGTCGTCAGCGTGAACGGAAGGCCCCAGCGGACCCAGGCGTCGGTGCCGGCGAACGGCGTCTTGAGTGCGGCGAAGAGTGGCATCGGCGAGCGTCGCCCGAACGTCGGCTGGTCGGTCCGAGCCGCAGAACGATAACCGGCGGCGCTCGAGAAACGCCGTCTTCTGCTCGCAATGCCGATCGAAGGCGGACCTTGTACCGGTCTCAGACGCCCCAGCGCAACGCCGCGGTGTGCACCGGCGCGTCCCAGAGCGCCAGGGTCGCCGCGTCGGCGGCGCTCACGGTGATCGAGCAGCCGGCCATTTCGAGCGAGGTGACGTAAGAGCCGGTCAGGTAGCGAACGACCTGGATGCCGGCACCCGCCAGCACCTTGCGTGCCGCGTTGACCATGAGGTAGAGCTCGAGCAAAGGCGTGCCGCCGAAGCCGTTGACGAGCAGCAGCACCTCCTGCCCCGACTTGAGCGAGAGGTCCTTGAGGATCGCGCCGGTGAGTTCGGCGGCGATCTCGTCGGCGCAAGCGAGCCTGACGCGGCGCCGGCCCGGCTCGCCGTGGATACCGACGCCCATCTCCATCTCGTCGGCGCCGATCTGGAAGGTCGGCTTGCCGGCGGCCGGCACGGTGCACGAGGTGAGCGCCACGCCCATCGACGCGGTCGCCTTGTTGACCGAGTCACCGAGCGCCTTGAGCGCCGCGAGCTTGTCGCCCCGCTCGGCCGCCGCGCCGACGATCTTCTCGACGATCAGCGTACCGGCGACGCCGCGCCGGCCAGTCGTGTAGGTCGAGTCCTCGACCGCGACGTCGTCGTTGACGATGACGGTCGCGTTGTCGCAGCTCACCATCTCGGCGGCCATCTGGAAGTTCATCATGTCGCCGGAGTAGTTCTTGACGATGAAGAGCACGCCGGCGCCGGTGTCGACCGCCTGCGCCGCGGCGAGCATCTGGTCGGGCGTCGGCGAGGTGAAGACCTGGCCCGGACAGGCCGCGTCGAGCATGCCCATGCCGACGAAGCCGCTGTGCAGCGGCTCGTGACCCGAGCCGCCGCCCGAGATCAGCGCCACCTTGCCGTCCTTCAAGGTGCGGCGACGCACGAAGGCGCCGCCTTCGCCGAGGCTCACGATGTCGGCGTGCGCGGCGGCAAAGCCGTCCAGCGATTCGGCGAGCAGCGAATCGACATCGTTGATGAGCTTCTTCATGGGCTTGCTTTCAGACGGACGGAGAAGGGGCAGAGGCGGCGTGCCGATCGAGGCTGTCACAGATCGCGCCGACGATCTATGCCATCGAACGCGAACCCGGGTCGACATGGCCGAGCGCGCGATCGCCGAGAAAGGAGGCGCGACCGCGGATCGCGTCCATCTGCGCGGTGGCGTCGGCGCTGGCGAAGCCGCGGGTGCGCACTCGCGCGACAAGATCGTCGCCGCCGGCGGCGAGCACCTTCTGGATCGGGTCGAGCACGTCGAGCAAGGTCTTCTGGCCGACCTCGGCCTTGCCCAGACGGGTCAGCGCCTTGATCGCCGCATCGACCGCGAGCGCCAGCGCCGCCGACGTGGGCGGGTCGGGCAACTCCTTGCCGAGGGTCACGAGCAGCGTGCCGAAGACCGGCCCCGACGAGCCGCCGATCGTCGACATGCAGGTCGCTCCCATGGTGCGCAGAGCGTCGTTGAGCGAAAGGCCGGCAAGGTCGTCGAGCTTGGCCTGAATGGCCATCGCGCCGCGGCGCATGTTGAGGCCGTGGTCGCCGTCGCCGATCGCCTGGTCGAGCGTGGTCAGCTCCTCGACGTGGTCGATCAGCGTCTGCGTCGCGTTGCGGATGAGGTCGGCGTGGCTCGTCGTCATAGGCTCCTCGCTTCGTGCGCGCCGCTAGGCGGCGATGCGGCCGCCCTCGGCGTCGAACCAGAGCGGCCGCAGCAGCTCGACGCGCACCGCATCGCCCGGTTCGAAGCTGGCCTCGGCCGGGGCTGCGGTGATCAGCTCCTGATCGCTGTCGTCGAGGCCGACGTGCACCAGGTGCTGATCGCTCAGCCGCTCGATGCGCTTGACGCGCGCGGCGCGATGATTCGCGTCGCCCGAGTCGCGGTGCAATCGCAGGTGCTCGGCGCGCACGCCGACCGTGACCGCGCGCTCCGGCCCGGCCAGCGCGCTGAACAGGCCGCGCGGCAGCAGGTTGATGCGCGGCGAGCCGAGTCGCGCCGCGACGTAGCTGCTGACGGGGTCCTCGTAGATCTGCTGCGGCGTGCCGACCTGGACGAGGCGGCCCTGCTCGAGCACGCCGATGCGCGTGGCCATCGTCAGCGCCTCGATCTGGTCGTGCGTGACGTAGAGCAGCGTCGCGCCGAGATCCTGCTGGATGCGCTTGAGCTCGAGGCGCAGGTCGTTGCGCAGCTTGGCGTCGAGCGACGAGAGCGGCTCGTCCATCAGGTAGAGCGCGGGGCTGCGCACCAGGGCGCGGCCGATCGCGACGCGCTGCATCTGCCCGCCGGAGAGGCGGGTTGCGGGGCTCTGCAGCTTGTCGGCGATGCGCAGCATCTGCGCCACCTCGGTGACCTTGCGCCGCACTTCGTCTTCGGGCGTCGGACGGCGCGGCGAGCGCAGCGGAAAGGCCAGGTTGTCGTAGACGCTGAGGTGCGGATAGAGCGAGTACTGCTGGAAAACGAAGGCGACGTCTCGCAAGGCCGGTGCCAGCGCCGTCACGTCATGGCCGGCGATGTGCACCTCGCCGGCATCGGGCCTTTCGAGGCCGGCGACGAGACGCAGCGTCGTCGTCTTGCCGGCGCCGCTCGGCCCGAGCAGGACGATGAATTCGCCGCTCTTCACGTCGAGGCTCAGGCCGTGCACGGCCTGCACCGCGCCGAAGCGCTTGTCGATGCCGGCGAGGCGCACGTCAGCCATGACGTACCCGGTCGCCGGCGGCATGCGGTTTGTCGTAGCGCGCCGTGCGCAGCGCGCGGCCCGAGGCCTTGTCGAACAGCGACACCGCGTCGGCGTCGAAAGCCAGGCCGACGTGGTCGCCGCGCGCGGCGGTGCTCGCCACGTCGACCTTGGCGCGCAAGGTCACGCCCTCGACACTCACCGTGACGATGCGGCCGGTACCCAGGTACTCGCTGCCCAGCACTTCGGCGCGCAGGGCCGAGCCGTCGTCGAAGCGCACGTGCTCGGGCCGCACGCCGCAAAGCAGCGGGCGCGCCGACACGTCTTCGCGCAGCGCCGGCACGGCGATCGTCGCGGCGCCGACGCGCACCGAGCTGGCGCCGCTGGCGAGCGCTGACTCGAAGGGCAGGAAGTTCATCGATGGCGCACCGATGAAGTCGGCGACGAAGACGCTGGCCGGCCGCTCGTAGACCTCGCGCGGCGCGCCGAGCTGCTCGATCACGCCCTCGTTCATGATGGCGATCGTGTCGGCCATCGCCATCGCCTCGCGTTGGTCGTGCGTGACGTAGACGGTGGTCGCCTCGAGCCGGTCGTGCAGCGCGCGCAGCTCCTGGCACATCACCTCGCGGAACTCGGAGTCGAGCGCGCCGAGCGGCTCGTCCATCAGGAAGGCAAGCGGCTGGCGCACGATGGCACGGCCGAGCGCAACGCGCTGCCGGTCGCCAGCCGAGAGGCCCGATACCGGCTTGTCGAGCAGGTTCGTGATGCGCAGCGTCTTCGCCGCCCGCTCGACCTGGGTGTCGATCTCGCTCTTCAGCATGCCTTGCGAGACAAGCGGAAAGGCGATGTTGCGGCGCACGTTCATGTGCGGATAGAGCGCGAACATCTGGAACACGAAGGCGATGTCGCGCGCCGACGCGCGCTTGAAGCTCACGTCTTCCTCGCCGAGAAAGATCTGCCCCGAGGTCGGCAGCTCGAGCCCGGCGATCATGCGCAGCGTCGTCGTCTTGCCGCAGCCCGAAGGGCCGAGCAGGCAGAAGAATTCGCCGTCCTTGACCGTGAAGGTCGAGTCGCGCACGGCCGTGAATTCGGCGAAGGCCTTGTGCAGATGGTGGACGCGGATCTCGGCCATGGCGACGGTCGCTACTCGGGGAATTTCGAGACGACGATGAACATCACCGTGCCGAACAGCGTCGTCGCGAACGACCAGGTGAAGAGCGCGAGCGCGATCGGCTGCAGCATCATCACGAGGCCTACCGCGATGACGATGCACGCCGCCATCTCCATGCGGCCGCGCCGCGCCCAGCGCGGCCAGCGGCGCGTATCAGCCGGCGTCGCGCGACGTGACTCGGGCAGGGCACTCATTTGCGCACCGCGCCGAAGGTGATGCCGCGCAGCAGGTGCTTTCTCAACAGCACGGTGAAGACGAGGATCGGGATCAGGAACAGCGTCGTTCCCGCGGCCACGGCCGGCCAGTCCTGGCCGCCCTCGCCGATGATGATCGGAATGAAAGGCGGGGCCGTCTGTGCCGAGCCCGAGGTGAGCAGCACCGCGAACGCGTATTCGTTCCAGGCGAAGATCAGACAGAAAATCGCGGTGGCGACGATGCCTGTCGTCGCCTGCGGCAGCACGACCTTGCGAAAGGCCTGCAGCCGCGTGTAGCCGTCGACCATCGCCGCCTCTTCGTACTCGCGCGGGATCTCGTCGATGAAGCCCTTGAGCAGCCAGACCGCGAGCGAGACGTTGACGGCGCTGTAGAGCAGGATCATGCCGAGCCGCGTGTCCGAAAGGCCGAGCTCGCGGTACATCAGGTAGATCGGAATGGCGACGGCGATCGGCGGCATCATCCGCGTCGACAGGATGAAGAACAGCAGGTCGTCCTCGAGCGGGATCTTGAAGCGCGAGAACGCGTAGGCCGCCATGACGCCGAAGCCGACCGAGAGCACCGTCGAGCCGAAGGCGATGATCAGCGAGTTGATGAAGCGCGGCACGTAGTTCGACGGCCCGGCGATCACCATGTCGACGTTGCGCGCCGCCTTGTCGCAGGTGCCGGTGGGCGGCGGCAGTGCGGCGATGTATTCGGGCGTCTGCCGCGAGCGCGTCGTGAAGAGGTTGCAGTAGCCCTCCTCCGAGGGCTTGAAAAGGATCTTCGGCGGGTAGCTGATCGAGTCCGGCGGCGTCTTGAATCCGGTCAGGATGATCCAGGCCAGCGGCACGATCGTGATCAGTGCGTAGAGCGCGACCAGCACGCCGGCGACGGTGCGCGTGCGCGGGCTCGGCTCGACGACCGAATGCGCGGTGCTGATCCCCGTGCTCATGGTCTGCGCCTCATCGGCTCTTCACGTGGTTGAGGGCCTTGACGTAGATGTTGGCCAGGCCGAACACCGCGACGAACAGGATGATGGCGAAGGCCGACGAGTAGCCGGTGCGCCATTTCTCGAAGGCCTCGCGCTTGAGCGTGATCGAGGCCAGCTCGGTCGTCGAGCCCGGCCCACCCGAGGTGAGCAGGTTGACCATGTCGAACATCTTGAAGTTCTCGATGCCGCGGAACAACACCGCCAGCATGATGAAGGGCAGCACCATCGGCAACGTGATCGACCAGAACTGGCGCCACTTCGACGCGCGGTCGACCTCGGCTGCTTCGTAGATGTAGTCGGGGATCGAGCGCAGCCCGGCCAGGCAGATCAGCATCACGTAGGGCGTCCACATCCAGGTGTCGACGATGACGATGGCCCAGGGCGCGAGCTTCACCGAGCCGAGCATCTCGAACGACGAGGGCGCAATGCCGGTGAGGAACGAGACTGCGTAGTTGAAGAGGCCGATCTGCGGCTGGTAGAGAAAAGCCCAGAAGTTGCCGACCACCGCGGGCGACAACATCATCGGAATGAGGATCACCGTGGTCCAGAAGCCATGGCCGCGGAACTTGCGGTCGATCAGGTAGGCCAGCGTGAAGCCGATCAAGGTCTGCAGCACGATGGTCCACAGCAGGAAATGCGCGGTGGCCTGCATGGCCAGCCAGATGTCGCCGTCGGTGAGCACCGAGACGTAGTTGTCGATGCCGACGCCCAGCACTTCGGCATTGGGGCGATTGGCGCGGAAATTGGTGAACGAGAGCCGCACGGTCCAGATCAACGGGAAGATGTTGATCGCCAGCAGCAATGCCATGGTCGGGCCGACGAACAGCCACGCAATGGCGCGGTCCGAGAGTCCGCGCATGGTGCTCGCCATTCGCGGCGGAGTCGCTTGCGCTGCGCGTTCGATCGCGCTCGGCGGATTCAGAGGGCTCATTGAAAGGTGGGAAACAAGAGGACGGGGAACCGCGCCGGCCGACAGGGCGCGGCGCGGTCCCGAGGCTTTTCGAAGGTCGGCTACTTCAGCTTGCCGTCTTCCTTGAACACCTTCTTCCAGTCGGCGAGCAGGCCGTCGAGCGCTTGCTTGGCCGTGCCCTTGTCGGCAACGACGAAGTCATGCACGCGCTTCTGCTCGGCGAGCAACAGTGCCGCATAGCTCGGCTCGGCCCAGAAGTCGACGACTTGGTCCATCGCCGTCAGGAACTCGCCGGCGAACGGTGCGCTCGCCTTGAAACCGGCGTCCTGCAACACCGCCTTGTGGCACGAGTAGCCGCCGAGCGCCCACCACTTCTTCTGCACGTCGGGCGTGGCGAACCACTTGATGTACTCCAGCGCTTCAGCCCGGTTCGGCGAGTAGGCGACCACCGAGATGCCCTGGCCGCCGAGTTGCGAGCCCTTGCCCTTGGGACCGGCCGGATTGACGAAGAAGCCGATCTTGTCGCCGCCCACGTTCGGGTCCTTGTAGAGGCCCGGGAAGAAGGCGAACCAGTTCATCATCATCGCCACCTGGCCCGACTTGAACGCGTCGAGGCCTTCACCCATGTACGAGTTGGTCAGGCCCGGCGGCGTGCAGCACTTGTAGAGCTCCTTGTAGAACTCGAGGCCTTTGACCGCGTCGGCGCCGTTGACGAAGCCGTCCATGGCGTAGTGCTTCTTCGGGTCCTCGTACTTGAAGCCGTACGGGTAGAGCACGTTGCTCACGCCCATCGTGATGCCTTCGGAGCCGCGCTCGGTGAAGAGGTAGGTGCCGTAGACCTTCTTGCCGTCGATGGTGCGGGTGAAGAACTCCGCCACCTGCTTGAACTCGGCCCAGGTCGTGGGCGCCGCGAGTTCACGGTTGTATTTCTTCTTGAACTCGGCCCGGAGTTCGGGCCTGGAGAACCAGTCCTTGCGATAGGTCCAGCCGAGCGCGTCGCCCATCGCTGGCAGCGCCCAGTAGTTCGGCGTGCCCTTCGGCCATTCCGAATAGCCGGTCACCGTGGCCGGCATGAAGTCGCTCATCTTGATGTTCTCCTTGGCGAAGAACTCATTGAGCTTCACGTAATGGCCGCTCTCGGCCGCGCCGCCGATCCACTGGCTGTCGCCGATGATGAGGTCGCACAGCTTGCCCTTGGAGTTGAGCTCGTTGAGCATGCGGTCGGCGAAGTTCGGCCAGGGCACGAACTCGAACTTCATCTTCACCTTGGTCTGCGCGGTGAAGTCCTTCGAGAGCTCGACCAGCGCGTTGGCCGGATCCCAGGCCGCCCAGCACAGGGTGATGGTCTTGTCCTGCGCTCGCGCGGCCGGGCTGGCCAGGCTGAGTGCGGTCGCTGCGGCGAGGGCGAACACCCCCGGCAGCATCTTCGAAAACGATCTCATGAGGCTGTCTCCATCAGGTTTGAGGGTTCAGGGGCACACACCGGACGACCGTTCAATGAAGGTTCTCGGCCGTCAGGATTTCGATGCGCGGCTGCACCACGTTGAGTGCTCCGCGGACGTTCTCGCACAGGGCGCGCAGTACGCGCGCCGCGGTCAGGACGCAGTAGTGGATGTCCTGGTGCAGGACATAGGACAGCGCGTTGCCGCTCAGCAGCGCGCGGTGGTCTTCGGTGAAGTCGTGCGCGGCGACGCCGACGTGCTCGGCCAGGCCCGCATCGGCCAGCGCGCGGGCGACGCCTGCGCTTCCGGAGCCGACGTTGTAGATGCCGGCGAGCCGATCCGCGTCCACTTCCGTCGCGAGGAAGCGGCTCAGCGCCGCGCAGGCGCCGGCGTCGTCGGCCGGGAGGTCGGGCGTGCGGATCATGAGCACGTCGGCGAAGCGCTCCTCGATGACCTGGGCGAAGCCGATGCGGCGCTCGATCTCGGCCGAGAGCCGCGTCGCCTGCGAGGTGAGCAGCAGCGTGTCGCGGCCGGTGTGGCCGGTCATACGGCCGAGCAGCAGGCCGGCGGTGCGCCCGGCGGCGCGGTTGTCGGCGCCGATGAAGGTCTCGCGCATCGAGCCGGCGACATCGGAAAAGAGCGTCACGACGTGCACCCCGGAGCGCACCAGCTCGTTGATCGCCAGCTTGATCGGCGGCAGATCAGGCGCGAGCAGAACGATGCCTTCACAGGCGCCGACCTGCGCCAGCTCGACGGCGAACTGGGCCGGGTCGGCGGCCTCGATGCGATGCGTGACCTCGGTGATGTGGCCGTGCCGGAAGTCGGCGGCGGTCTGCGCGATCTGCCGGTCGAGCAGACCGAAGAAGGGCGTCTCGTCGGCCGGCAGCACGAAGGCGAAGCGAAAGTTCCCGCCGCGACGCGGTCGCCCGGGCTGCTGCGGCGCGCCGAGCTCGGCAACGATCTGCAGGACCTTTTGGACCGTTTCAGAATTCACTCCCGGGCGTTTGTTCAACACCCGGTCGACGGTTGCGGTGCCGACCCCGGCCATGCGCGCGATGTCGGCGATGGTCGGTGTGGAAGACATGCGCAACTAGGCTGTTGATGGCCTCATCGTATAAACATCATTAATTAAATCAATCAGGGTTTTGGAGTATGCGCAGTGCCGGCTGCGCAGCGCTCAAACGTTGAACAGGAAGTTCAGCACGTCGCCGTCCTTGACGACGTACTCCTTCCCTTCGGAGCGCATCTTCCCCGCGTCCTTGGCGCCGTGCTCGCCCTTGCAGGCGATGAAGTCGGCGAAGCCGATCGTCTGGGCGCGAATGAAGCCGCGCTCGAAGTCGGTGTGGATCACGCCGGCCGCCTGCGGCGCCGTGTCGCCGACGTGGATCGTCCAGGCGCGCACTTCCTTCACGCCGGCGGTGAAGTAGGTCTGCAGGCCGAGCAACGCGAAGGCGGCGCGGATCAGGCGCGCCAGGCCCGACTCGGTCTGGCCCATCTCGGCGAGGAACATCTGCCGGTCGGCGTCGTCCATGTCGGCGAGCTCGGCCTCGGTCTTGGCACTGATGACGACCACCGGCGCGTGCTGCTTGCTCGCGACCTCGCGCAAGCGGTCGAGGTGCGGGTTGTTCTCGAAGCCGTTCTCAGCGACGTTGGCGACGAACATCGCCGGCTTGGCGGTGATGAGGCAAAGCGGCTTCAACACCGCGAGCTCTTCCTTGCTGAACGCAATCGAGCGCACCGGCCTGGCCTGGTCGAGAGCGGCGTTGCATTTCTCGAGCACGTCGACAAGGCGCTTGGCCTCCTTGTCGTTGCCCGACTTGGCGACCTTGATCGATCGCGCCAACGTCTTCTCGACGGTGGCGAGGTCGGCCAGGCAGAGCTCGGTCTGGATCACCTCGATGTCGGAGACCGGGTCGACCTTGCCGGCGACGTGGATAACGTTGTCGTCGTCGAAGCAGCGCACGACGTTGACGATCGCGTCGGTCTCGCGCACGTGCGCCAGGAACTGGTTGCCGAGGCCTTCGCCCTTCGACGCACCGGCGACCAGCCCGGCGATGTCGACGAACTCGACGATCGCCGGAACGATGCGCTCCGGCTTGACGATGGCCGCCAGCGCGCCGAGCCGCGGGTCGGGCAACTCGACGATGCCGATGTTCGGCTCGATCGTGCAGAACGGGTAGTTCTCCGCGGCGATGCCGGCTTTCGTCAGCGCGTTGAAGAGAGTCGACTTGCCGACGTTGGGCAAGCCGACGATGCCGCACTTGAGGCTCATGAAGAAGGGATCTCGGCAGCGGGGGAGCCGGTGATTTTAGTCGGCCGGGCCTCGCTCGCGGCACGAGGGAAAATGCCCGTCATGAGCCGTGCCCAGGGACTCTTCGAAGCCGACGACGGCGCCCTGCGCTGCTTCTGGTGCCAGGCCAGCCCGGCCTATCGGCGCTATCACGATCACGAATGGGGCTTTCCCGTCAGCGACGACCGTCGCCTCTTCGAAAAGCTCTGCCTCGAAGGCTTCCAGGCGGGCCTGAGCTGGCTCACCATCCTCAACAAGCGCGAGGCATTTCGCCGCGGCTTCGTCGAATTCGACGCCGAGCGAGTCGCCCGCTTCGAGAAGCGCGATGTCGAGCGCCTGCTCGGCGACGCCGGCATCGTCCGCCATCGCGGCAAGATCGAGTCGACGATCAACAACGCGAAGCGCGTCATCGAGATGCGCGAGGAGTTCGGCTCGCTCGCGGCGTACGCGTGGCGCTTCGAGCCCACGCAAGGGTCGCGGCCGAAGCGATTGACGCTCGCGGCGCTGAAGAAGCTGGGCAGCTCGCCCGAGTCGATCGCGATGTCCAAGGACCTGAAGAAGCGCGGCTGGAGCTTCGTCGGCCCGACCACGGTCTATGCCTTCATGCAGGCGATGGGCCTGGTCAACGACCACATCGAGGGCTGCCACGTGCGCGCGCTCGCCGCGCAGGCGCCGCGTCCCGGCCCGTGAAGCGACGCTGACGATGGCTCCTGCCTACACTGGCCGCCGTCACGACCGGAGATCGACATGACGACGCAAATCCTCGCGCCGCACACCAAGGACCTGGGCGGCGGCTTCACCGTGCGGCGCCTCTTGCCGCAGGCCGATCGGCGCTCGGTCGGGCCCTTTGTTTTCTTCGACCACTTCGGGCCCATCGACGTCATGCCCGGCGCCAACTTCGACGTGCGACCGCATCCGCACATCGGCCTGGCCACGCTCACCTATCTTTTCGACGGCGCGATGATGCATCGCGACTCGACCGGCGTCGTGCAGCGCATCGAGCCGGGCGCCGTCAACTGGATGTCGGCCGGGCGCGGCATCGTTCACTCCGAGCGCGGCCCGAAGGATCTGCAAGCGCAGACCTACCGCAACCACGGCCTGCAACTCTGGATCGCCCTGCCCGAGGCCGACGAGGAGTCGGCGCCTTCGTTCCAGCATGCGCCCGCCGACGCCATTCCGAAGGTTCGGCTCGACGGCGCGGAGGTCCACGTCGTTGTCGGCTCGGCCTTCGGCGCGACCTCGCCGATCGAGGCGCGCTCGCCGACTCTGGCGCTCGTCTTCGACTTCGATGTCGCTTCGGGCAAGGCCATCGAGCTGCCGGCGCTCGCTTCCGAACGCGCGCTCTACGCGCTCGACCATCCCTTCGAGATCGACGGCGAGATGGTCGACGAGTTCACGATGGCGGTGCTGGAGCCCGGCGCGACGCCGCGGCTCTCGGCACCGCGCGGCGGCCGCGTCGCGCTGGTCGGCGGCGAGCCGCTCGGCCATCGCTTCGTGTCGTGGAATTTCGTCTCGAGCCGGCGCGAGCGCATCCGGCAAGCCGAGACCGACTGGGAAGCGCAGCGCTTCGATCGCATCCCCGGCGAGACCGAGTTCATTCCGCTGCCGGCGCGCCACCCTTGATGGTGGCATGCGCGGCCCGAGACGCCGCAGTCGTGCCTGCGGCGGGACGCAGCATCAATGCATTGCCCGCCACCGCAAGCGCCGCGCCGACGGCAGTGAGCAAGTCCGGTCGGTAGCCTTCGAAGGCGAGCGACACGACCAGCGCAATCAGCGGCGTCATCACGCCGACCGTTGCCGCTGGTCCGGGCCCGAGCCGGTCCTGCAGCGTGAGGAAGCAAGCGAACGCCAGCACCGATCCGGCGAGCGTCAGCCAGGCCAGCGAAAGCCACCACGACGGCGCACTCGGCAGCACGAAGGCGCGGCCGAGCAACACCGCCACGACCGCCGCGGCAACCGCGCCGTAGAGCATGCCGAAGCCCATCGCCGGCAGAAGCGGAACGCCGATGTTGCGGTTGCGGCTGGCGGCGAGGCTGCCCACCGCAGACAGCATCACAGACACGATCGTGAGCATCGCCCCGAGGGCACCTCGCTCGCCGTCGGCGGGCCGCACGATCTCGGGCCAGAAGATCAGCGCCACGCCGGCCAGGCCGAGCAGGCCGCCGACGATGAAGCGCCCGCCGATCGCCGCGCCGAACAAGGCCGCGGCACCGAGCCCGGTGATGAGGGGCGAGGCCGAATAGCCGACCGCGACGAGGCCCGAGGCGACATAGCGCTCGGCGTGATAGACGCAGACGTACGACACGCCGTAGAGAAAGCTGCCCTGCAGCGCGAGTGCCGCATGCGCCCTGGCGGGGAAGCGGATGCGCTGGCCGCGCCAAAGCGCGAATGCGAGCACGACCGCGCCCGCAAGCGCAAAGCGCAACGCGACGCCGACCTCGGGCGCCACGTCCGTCAACTGGTAGGTGATCGCATGCCAGGTCGTGCCCCAGACGAGCACGCAGATCGCGAAGAGCTGCCAGTTCCTGAAACGGCTCACGTCGGTCGTCTGGCGGTCAGTCGAACGCGTAGCTGGCGCGTCCACGCATGCCGGGGCGAAGGCTCTTGTCGAAGCCCTCGACGATGACGGCGTTCATGCCGAAGGTGATCGCGCCGTCGAGGCGCGGGTCGGCGCGATAGCTCGACAGCACGTCGCCGACAGCGTGGCCAGGCACGGCGGTGACGGGATCGACGTCGGGGATGGGGCAGCGGGCGCAGGGCTTGACGAGCTTCAGGCGGACCGGCCCGTCGCCGGTCTCGAAGACGATCTCGTCGAGATGATCCTCGCCGTGCGCGTCGAGTCCGTCGAGGACGAGATTCGGGCGAAAGCGCGCCATCGTCACCGCGGCCTCGCCGGCCAGCGCCAAGCGGCGATTGACTTCATCGAGCGCGCTGCTCGTTGCGACGAGCAGCGGGAAGCCGTCCTGGAACGACGTTTCGGCCTGGAGCTCGCCGGTCCAGTCGCGGCTCGCGAGGCGCTTGGTTTCCGGATCGAAGCGGGCCAGGCGCAGCGGCCGGCCGAGGAAGTCGCTGAACCATTGCGCGCAAAGCGGGCCCATGTCGTAGGCGGCGACCGTATCGCGCCAGACGCGCACTTCGCAACGCGCCTCGACGCGGTCGAGCGCGACATGCAACGCCAGCATGCCGGGCGCACGCAGGATCATCTCTTCGGTCTTGAGCGTCGGCTGGATCAGCGCCATGCGCGGCAGCTCGCGCTGCGTCACGAACTCTCCCGCGGCATCGACGACCATCCACACCCGGTCGAGGTCGAAGCCGGTCTCGACGAGCAGCGCTTCGGGCGGCGTCGTGCCGGCACAGGACTTGATCGGATGGACGTGCACCGACTCGATGGTGACGTCGACGTCACCGCTTTCGCTGAGGCTCATGGAACTCGGTCGCTCATGGGGACAAGGCGGACGATTGTCTCGCGAGCGCTCCCTACAATCGCCAGCGTGCTATCCCGCCCTAATTCGCCATCGAAGTTCGACGTGCAGGTCTCCGGCACCGGCATCGTCGGCAAGACGCTGGCGCTGTCGCTGGCCCGCCTCGGCCTCTCGGTGGCGCTGCGCGGCGCGTCGACCGCAAGCGCGCGTCGCGACGACGTTCGCGCCTACGCGCTCAACGCCGCCTCGGTCGCCTTGCTGCGCGGCCTCAAGGTGTGGGATGCCTTGCCCGAGCACGCGACCACCGCCGTCTTCGACATGCAAGTGCATGGCGATGCGGTTGGCGCCGCGCTCGAATTCTCGGCCTGGGAGCAGCACCTCGGCGAGCTGGCCGTCATCACCGACGCTGCCGCGCTCGAGCACGAACTCGACGCGGCGCTGCGCTTCGCGCCGCATGTGACGCGCGTCGAGACCGACGTTCCGGCGGCGCTCGTCACGCACTGCGAAGGTCGCGCTGCCGCAGCGTTGAAGGAGCTGGACGCGGGCTTCGAGCAGCGGCCCTATGGCCAGAAGGCGATCGCGGCACGCCTCGTTGCCTCACGCCCGCATGGTCACGTCGCGCGTCAGTGGTTTCGCGCTCCCGACGTGCTGGCGCTGTTGCCCTTCGATCGCCCCGAGCCGGGACGCTCCTATGCCTTGGTGTGGTCGCTGCCGAACGAGCGGGCCGACGCGTTGCTCGTCGTGGAGCCGGCGGCCTTCGAGCGCGAACTCGCGCTGGCCACCGACGGCGAGGCGAGCGAGCTCATCCTTGCATCCGATCGCGGCGCCTGGCCCTTGCTCGTCGGCCGCGCCGCGCGCTGGTGCGGGCCGGGCTGGGTGCTCGTCGGCGACGCCGCCCACGTCGTCCACCCGCTCGCCGGACAGGGCCTCAATCTCGGCCTCGCCGACGTCGCCGCGCTCGTTGGTGCGATCGGCGATCGCGAGTCCTGGCGCGGCCTTGGCGACGAACGGTTGCTTCGGCGGTATGTGCGGCAGCGTGCCGCACCGACATCGGCGATGCTGCGCATTACCGACGGATTGCAGCGTTTGTTCGCCGAGGACGCTGCACCGATTCGCGATCTCCGCAACAATGGAATGGCTCTTGTCAACCGCATTTCGCCCCTGAAGCGCTGGCTCACGGCGCGGGCCCTCGACTCCTGACCTCGCCATGAAAACCACCTTGCGCACCTTCGCCGCACTCGCGCTTGCGGCCTGCCTGCTTCCGGCCGCGTTCGCCGACGACGCGGCGATCCGCAAGAACATCGCCGAGCGTCTGCCCAACTTTCCGAAGATCGACGAGATCACCAAGACGGCGATCCCGGGCCTCTACGAGATCCGCCTCGGCACCGAGATCCGCTACACCGACGAGCAGGGCACCTACCTGATCGAAGGCGACCTGGTCGATCTGCGCACGCGCACCAACCTCACCGAAGAGCGCGTCGCCAAGCTCACCGCGATCGACTTCAAGAGCCTGCCGCTGAAGGACGCGATGGTCTGGAAGCAGGGCACCGGCGAGCGCAAGCTCGTCGTCTTCGCCGATCCGAACTGCGGCTATTGCAAGAAGTTCGAGCGTGACCTTCAGGCCGTCAAGAACGTGACGGTCTACACCTTCCTGTATCCGATCCTCGGCGGCGACTCGCCCGAGAAGTCGAAGGCGATCTGGTGCGCCAAGGACAACACCAAGGCCTGGCGCGACTGGATGCTGAAAGGCACGCCCGTCAACGACAGCCCGGATTGCGATGCCTCGGCCTTGCAGCGCAACTTCGCCTACGGCAAGAAGCACCGCATCAACGGCACGCCGGGTCTGGTGTTCGAAGACGGCTCGAGCCGTGCCGGCGCCGTGGACACCGAAGCGATCGAGAAGCTGCTCGCCGCCAATCGCGGCAAGCCGCAGAGCTGAGCGTCGGCCCTTGCCGGCGAGGCGCCCGCATCAGGCGCGATAGCCCGGGTCCTTGCGGTCGATGAGCCGCTGCAGCGCGGCGAAAGAGTCCTCGCCCGCGCCGTAGGCCGGATTGAACTGCAGCGCGTCGGCGACGCACTTTTCGAGCACCGCACGCGGAATCTGCAATGCCTCGCCCTTGCCCTGCATCGCCAGTTGCACTTCGCAGGCGCGGTTGACGGTCCACATCAGCAAGAGCGCTTCGGGCAGCGTGCGGCCGATCGTCACCGGCCCGTGGTTGCGCAGCAGCAGCACCGGCCGGCCTTCGGCGCTGCGCAGGATGCGCTCGCCTTCGTCCTTGTGCACGGTGATGCCCTCGAAGTCGTGGTACGCCACCTTGCCGTAGAGCTGGGCGGCGTAGAAGTTCGAGTACGAGAGGCCGTCCTTCAGGCAGCAGACGGCCTGCGTCGCCGTCGTGTGCAGGTGCATCACGCAGTGCGCGTCGTGCGAAGTGGCGTGGATCGCGCCGTGAAAAGTGATTCCGGCCGGGTTGATCGGCCAGTCGGAGTGACCGACCACCCTGCCGTCGAGATCGACCTTGACCAGGTTCGACGCGCAGACCTCCGAGTAGTGCAGGCCGAAGGGGTTGATGAGGTAGCGCGTGTCTTCGCCCGGCACGCGCAGCGAGATGTGGTTGTAGATCAACTCGGTCCAGCCGAGGTGGTCGAAGATGCGGTACGCCGCCGCGAGCCGGACGCGGGCGTCCCATTCCTCGGCGCTGAAGCGGGCGGGGCGGATGAAGGCGGTGGGTGCGGTCATGGGCTTTGTCCTTCGGGTCACGCGTACTTCAGCTCGCCGGTCTTGCCACGGAACACGAAGTACGAGTAGATCGTGTAGGCCGCGATCGCCGGCACCGAGATGCAGACGCCGACGAGAATGAACTTCAATGCTTCGGGGCTGCTGGCGGCCTGCCAGATGGTGAGCTGGTCGATGACGACGTAAGGATAGATGCTGTAGGCCAGGCCGAGAAAGCCGAACAGGAACACGCCGATCATCAGCGCGAAGGGCAGCCAGCACAACGGCCCGCGCACGATCTGCGTGTTCAGCATGGCGCGCACCGTGTAGAGCGCGGCGGCGGTCGAGAGCGGGATCGTCATCAAGGCGATGATCTCGGGCAGGGCGAACCAGCGGTCGCGCACGGTGGCGCTGATCCACGGCGTCGCCATCGAGATGAGGATCATGCCGGCGACCACCGGCAGCCACGCCGTCCTGGCCCAGCCGATCGCCTTTTCCTGCAGCGCGCCTTCGCTCTTCATGACCAGCCAGCAGGCGCCCATCAGCACGTAGGCCATGGGCAGCGCAGCAGCGATGGCGGCGGCGAACAGCGGATAGTTCCAGCCCTCGCCGAAGCCGCTGACGTAGCGGCCGAGCATCCAGCCTTGCGAGACCGAGGTGAGCACCGAGCCGGCGAAGAACAGTCGGTCCCACGTCGCCTTGTGCGCTTCCCTGGCCTTGACGCGAAAGTCGAACGCCACGCCGCGCAGGACGAGGCCGATCAGCATCACCGCCACCGGCAGATAGAGCGCCTGCAGGACGATGCCGTGCGCCTTCGGAAAGGCGATCAGCAGGATGCCGATGCCCAGCACCAGCCAGGTCTCGTTGGCGTCCCAGAAGGGGCCGATCGAAGCGACGAGCATGTCCTTTTCCTTGGCTGTCGCGCGAGGCATCAACATGCCGACGCCGAGGTCGTAGCCGTCGCTGACGACGTAGATCAGCATCGCGAAGCCCATCAGCGCCATGAAGATGACGGGCAGCGCGGCGTCGAAGCTCATCACGGTCATGGTCGGGCGTTCCTCATGCCAGAGCCCGGTCGCCGATGACCGGCGGCTGCTGCGCTCGCTCGCCGGCCTCGGCAGCGAGCACTTCCTCGGGCTTCTCGGCCATGTACTTGAGCACGCCGACGTAGGCAATGACGAGTGCGATGTAGAGCAGCACGTAGAGCGTGAGCGTGAGCGCGATCGTCGGCGCCGCCACCTTCGAGGCGATGTCGGCGGTGCGGATCAGCTCGTAGACGATGAAGGGCTGGCGGCCGATCTCCGTCACGTACCAGCCGCAGATCGTCGCCAGCCAGCCGGCGAATGTCATGCCGGCGAAGACCCAGAGCACGGACCGCGGCAGCTTCGCGGCGCTCCAGCCTGCGCGCTTGTAGAGCCAGAGGCCTGCCCAACTCGTGGCGAGCATGAGCACGCCGATGCCGACCATGGCGCGGAACGCGAAGAACAGCGGCGCGACCGGCGGGTGGCGGCCGACGAATTCGTTCAGGCCTTTCACCTCGCCGTCGGTCGAGTGGGTGAGGATCAGGCTGCCGAGGTGCGGAATGGCGATCTCGAAATGGTTGCTGCGCGTCTTCTCGTCGGGCCAGGCGAAGAGCCGCAGCGCCGCGCCTTTCTCGGTGTTCCAGATGCCTTCCATCGCCGCGATCTTCTGCGGCTGATGCTCGAGCGTGTTCAGGCCGTGCTCGTCGCCGGCGACGATCTGCAGCGGCGCGACGATGGCCGCGATGGTCAGCGCCACGCGCAGCACGCGCGGCGCCGAGCGCGCCGCCACGCCGCGCAGGAGCTGCCACGCACTCAATCCTGCGAGCAGGAACGCGACCGTCAGCACCGAGGCCAGCATCATGTGCGTGAAGCGGTACGGGAACGAGGGATTGAAGATCACCGCGAGCCAGCTCGTCGCGTGGTACGAGCCGGCAGCGTCGATCATGTAGCCGGTCGGCGTCTGCATCCAGGAGTCGAGGGCGAGGATCCAGAAGGCGCTGAGGGTCGTGCCGAACGCCACCAGCGCGGTGGCCGCGAGGTGGATGCGCTCGCTCACCCGGCCATGGCCGAACAGCATGATGCCGAGAAAGCCCGACTCGAGAAAGAAGGCGGTCAGCACCTCGTAGCCGAGCAGCGGACCGGCGATGTTGCCGACCCGCTCCATGAAGCCAGGCCAGTTGGTGCCGAACTGGAAGCTCATCGTGATGCCGCTGACCACGCCGAGCGCGAAGCTCAGCGCGAAGACCTTGGTCCAGAAGCGGTAGGCGTCGAGCCAGCCCTGGTCGTGCGTCACGAGCCAGCGCACGCGAAAGAAGAGGAGCACCCACCCGAGCCCGATCGAGATCGTCGGGAACAGGATGTGAAAGGTCATGTTGGCCGCGAACTGCATTCGCGCCAGCAACACGGCATCCATGGCTGCAGGCCGGGACGGCGCCCGGTCGAGTCGTCGACAAGGACGCCATCTTGCGCCCGTTTCGCGACGTGGACTCGCGGCGACAATCGAGACCCCATGATTCGATACGCAATCGACGTCTCTGCCACGTCTTCACACAGCTTCGGCGTCGAGCTCGTCGTGCCGCGACCGGCCGCCGAACAGAAGCTCAGCTTGCCGGTCTGGATTCCGGGCAGCTACCTCGTGCGCGAGTTCGCGCGCCACCTCTCGGGGCTGGTTGCCGAGCAAGACGGCCGTGCCGTGTCGCTCAGGCAGATCGACAAGGCGAGCTGGATGGCGCATTGCGAAGGCGATGGCGATCTCGTGCTCCGCTATCGCGTCCATGCCTTCGACGTTTCGGTGCGCGCCGCATTTCTCGACGCCGACCGCGGCTTTTTCAACGGCACCAGTGTCTGCCTGCGCGTCGAGGGCCGGGAGAAAGACGCGCCTGCGCTCCGCCTCGTCGGCGTTCCCGAAGGCTGGGACGTCGCGACGACGCTGGCAGCCGAGCCCGGCGGCGCGGTGCACGCGTTCGTCGCGGCCGACTACGACGAGCTGGTCGACCATCCGGTCGAGCTCGGCCGCTTCTGGCGCGGCCGCTTCGATGCGGCCGGCGTGCCGCACGAGTTCGTTGTTGCGCGTGCCTTGCCCGACTTCGATGGCGACGCCTTGCTGGCCGATGCCAAGCGCATCTGCGAAACCGGGATCGCTTTCTGGCACGGCCGCGAAGGCAAGGCGCCGTTCGATCGCTACCTGTTCCTGCTCAACGCCGTCGACGAAGGCCGCGGCGGCCTCGAGCATCGCGCCAGCACGGCGCTCGTCGCGCCGCGCCGCGACTTGCCGCGGCGCGCAGCGGCGGGCGCGGACGCGACCGCGGCGCCCAGGGTCGAGATCAGCGACGGCCAGGTCGGCGTGCTCGGACTGATCGCCCACGAATACTTCCACGCCTGGAACGTCAAACGCCTGAAGCCGCGCGATTTCGCGCCGCTCGACTACAGCCGCGAGAACTACACCGAGCTGCTCTGGTTCTTCGAGGGCTTCACCTCCTACTACGACGACCTGCTCGTGATGCGCAGCGGCCTTGTCGAGCCGGCGCGCTACCTGAAGCTGCTCGCCAAGACGATGAGCACGGTCGCGGCCACGCCCGGCCGCGCAGTGCAGAGCGTCGCCGCTTCGAGCTACGACGCCTGGGTCAAGTACTACCGCGCCGACGAGAACACGCCGAACGCCACCGTCAGCTACTACGCCAAGGGCTCGCTCGTCGCGCTCGCCTTCGACCTGACCTTGCGCAGCGAAGGACGCGGCTCGCTCGACGCCGTGATGCGTCGCTTGTGGACAGAAAGCGGCGGCGGTCCGATCGCCGAGTCGGACATCGCCGGCGCGCTCGAGGCGGCGGGCGGGCGCTCGTACGCCGTCGAGATCGCTGCCTGGGTGCACGGCACCGGCGAGCTGCCCCTCGAGACGCTGCTGCCGCGCTTCGGCGTCGTCGTCGAGCGCCAGCCGGCGACGCTGGCGCAGCGACTGGGCATTCGCGTCAGCGAGAGCGCGCTCACCGGCGTGAAGGTCATGCATGTGCTGCGCGGCGGCGCTGGCGAAGGGCTGGGCCTTTGCGCCGGCGACGAGCTGCTCGGCGTGGGCGACTGGCGCCTGCGCCGGCTCGACGATGCGCAGCGCGTGTTTTCGGGCGCTGGCGCTGTGCCCTTGCTCGTGTCGCGCGACCAGCGTCTCATCACGCTCACCCTCGACGCGTCCTCTCTCGCCGGCAACGAGGTCGGCGCGCTGCAGCTTCGCCGTGCCGATACGGCGAGCGCCGAGGCCCGCGCGCTCGGCGAGGCATGGTTCGCCGGCTGAGCCGCTACTTTTCGGCGCCGCCAGCGCGGTGGCGAAGTGCGGCCTTCGTCACGCTGGTCGCGCTCGTCGTGTTGGGCCATGCGTGGCTGACGAGCGAGGTCGCCGACCGGATGGTCGAGATCGATGCGACCGCGGCGATGCCGGCGCGCATCGCGGTCGCCTACGTGCGCACGCTCGAACTCGAGGCGCCGCAGCCGCTCGCGCCGGTTGCCGCGCCGGTCGCGCCGGCAGCGCCTCGTGCCCCTCGCGCGCCGAAAGGCGTGGCGCGACCCGCCTCGGCGGCCGTCGCCGAGGCGAAGCCCGAGCCCGAGCCCGGGGACGAGGCCGCATCCGCACCTGCGCCGGTCGTCATGGCGGCTGCCTCGGCGCCTGCTGCATCTGCGCCGGTGGCCGAGCCGACCACGGTCGTCGCCGCGGTCTCGCCACCGGCTTCCGCGCCGGCGAATGGCGGCTTCGAGTGGCCGGCCGCGACGCGCGTCAGCTACTTCCTCAACGGCTACTGGCGCGGCGACCTGAACGGCCGCGCCGAGGTGGAATGGATCCGCACCGGCGAGCGCTACCAGGTCAACGTCGACCTGCGCGCCGGGCCCGAGTTCGCGCCGCTCTTCTCGCGAATCATGACGAGCGAGGGTCGCATCACCGAGAGCGGACTGGTGCCCGATCGCTACGACGAGGACACCAAGGTGATGTTTCGCGACCGGCGCCGCGTCAGCGTCGTGTTTGCGCCCGAGTCGGTCACGCTCGCCAACGGCCAGCAGCGCGAGCGCCTCGCCGGCGTGCAGGACACGGCGAGCCAGTTCATCCAGTTCACCTGGATGTTCGGCAGCGAGCCCGAGCGGCTGCGCGTCGGCAACAGCTTCGAGTTTCCGCTCGCCCTGCCGCGCAGCATGAACCGCTGGACCTACGACGTGGCCGAGCAGGAGACCCTCTACACCTCGTTCGGCGACCTCGCCACCTTCCACCTCAAGCCGCGCCGCGCCGTGCGCAAGCCGGGCGAGTGGCTCGTCGAAATGTGGTTCGCGCCGGAGCTGCGCTTTCTGCCGGTGCGCATCCACATCGAGCAGGACGCCGGCACCTTCGTCGACCTGCTGATCGCGAAGAAGCCCGAGATCGCCGAGTCCCTGAACGGCGGCATCATTGCGCCACCGAACCGGTGACCAGGTGACCAGACCATGACCTACGAATGCATCCTGACCGAGACCCGCGGCGAGGGCGAGCGCCGCACCGGCCTCATCACGCTCAATCGCCCGAAGCAGCTCAACGCGCTGAACGACACGCTGATGGACGAACTGGGCGCCGCGCTGCTCGGCTTCGACGCCGACCCGGCCATCGGCTGCATCGTGCTGACCGGTGGCGAGAAGGCCTTCGCGGCCGGCGCCGACATCGCGATGATGCAGCCCTTCGGCTTCGTCGACGCCTACACGCAGGGCCTCATCAGCCGCAACTGGGAAACGATACGCAGCGTGAGGAAGCCGGTGATCGGGGCCGTCGCCGGCTTCGCCCTCGGCGGCGGCTGCGAGCTGGCAATGATGTGCGACTTCGTCATCGCCGCCGACAACGCCAGGTTCGGCCAGCCCGAGATCAAGCTCGGCATCATTCCCGGCGCCGGCGGCACGCAGCGTCTGCCCCGCGCCATCTCCAAGGCGAAGGCGATGGACATGATCCTGACGGCGCGCATGATGGACGCGACCGAGGCCGAACGCGCCGGCCTCGTCTCGCGCGTGGTGCCGGTGGCCGAGCTGCTCGACACCGCGCTCGCCGCCGCCGCGACGATCTGCGCCTTCAGCGGGCCGAGCGTGATGATGGCCAAGGAGGCGGTCAACCGCGCCTACGAGACGCCGCTATCCGACGGCATTTCCTACGAGCGGCGCCTGTTTCATTCGCTGTTCGGAACGGAAGACAAGAACGAAGGCATGGACGCCTTCCTCGCCAAGCGCAAGCCCGCCTTCAAGAACCGCTGACGACTGGGGCGGCGTTGCCTTCGACTACGTCGGAGCCTCGTTGCGCAGCGACGGGAACAGGATCACGTCGCGGATGCTCGGCGAGTCGGTGAGCAGCATGACGAGGCGGTCGATGCCGATGCCGCAGCCTCCGGTCGGCGGCATGCCGATCTCGAGGGCGCGGATGAAGTCCTCGTCGTAGTACATCGCTTCTTCGTCGCCGGCTTCCTTGTTGGCAGCCTGGGCGCGGAAGCGTGCGGCCTGGTCCTCGGCGTCGTTCAACTCGGAGAAGCCGTTTGCATATTCGCGGCCGGTGATGAAGAGCTCGAAGCGCTCGGTCACCGAGGGATCGGCATCCGACGCGCGGGCCAGCGGCGAGACCTCGACCGGGTAATCGACGATGAAGGTCGGCTGCCAGAGCTCGGCCTCGACCGCCGCCTCGAACAGGCCGAACTGCAGCTCCGGCAGCTTCCAGTGTGCCGGGGCTTCAACAGGCGCCTTATCGGTCAACTTGTTTGCGACTTGAAGGGCAAGCAACTTGGCTCGCAAGGCAGATGCATCGCCCGCTTCCGCCTCCGTCAGACCGGCATAGCGAACCAGCGATTCCTTCACCGTCATGCGCGCGAACTTCGCGTCGAGGTCGACCTCGCGGCCGTTGTACTGCAGCACGGCCGAGCCGGCCGCCTCGCGCGCCGCATGGCGCAGGACCTCTTCCGTGAAGTCCATCAGGTCGTGGTGGTTCCAGTACGCGGCGTAGAACTCCATCATCGTGAACTCGGGGTTGTGCCGCACCGAGATGCCTTCGTTGCGAAAGCTCCGGTTGATCTCGAACACCCGCTCGAAGCCGCCGACGATCAGGCGCTTGAGATACAGCTCGGGCGCGATGCGCAGGAACATCTGCTGGTCGAGCGCGTTGTGATGCGTGACGAAGGGCTTGGCATTCGCGCCGCCCGGGATCGGATGCAGCATCGGCGTCTCGACCTCCATGAAGCCGTGCTCGACCATGAAGCGGCGGATCGACGAGAGTGTCTTGCTGCGCGCCACGAAGCGGGCGCGCGCCGTCTCGTCGGTGATGAGGTCGATGTAGCGATGACGGTACTTCTGCTCGGCGTCGGCGATGCCGTGGAATTTGTCCGGCAGCGGCCGCAGGCTCTTCGTGAGCAGGCGCAGCGCCGAGACGCGCACCGACAACTCGCCGGTCCTGGTCTTGAAGAGCAGCCCTTCCGCGCCGACGATGTCGCCGAGGTCCAGATGCTTGAACTGCTCGTAGCCTTCTTCGCCGAGTGCGTCTTTCGTGACGAAGAGCTGGATGCGGCCGGTCGCGTCCTGCACGGTGGCAAAGCTCGCCTTGCCCATGACGCGCTTGAGCATCAGCCGGCCGGCCACGCTGACCGCGACCTGCAGGGGCTCGAGCGCCTCGTTGTCGAGGTGACCGTGTTTGCGGACGAGCGCGACGGCGCGGTCGCGCGGCTTGAAGTCGTTGGGAAAGGCGATGCCGCGGGCGCGAATCGCCGCGAGCTTGGTGCGGCGTTCGGCGATAAGGGAGTTGTCGTCCATGGTCCTCCTCGGAGGAGAAAATTCTAGGCCGTCGGGTCCGCAAGGCCGTTGCGTCGCCGCCCGAGGGTGCCACCTAGAATCCTTCGCCCATGAGAGTCACGATCATCGGCACCGGCTACGTCGGGCTCGTCACGGGAGCCTGCCTGGCCGAAGTCGGCAACGAGGTTTTCTGTCTCGATGTCGACGAGCGCAAGGTGGCGCTGCTCAACGAAGGCCGCATCCCGATCTACGAACAGGGCCTCGAAGAGATCGTCCAGCGCAGCCGGGCCGCCGGAAGATTGACCTTTTCGAGCGACGTCGCGGCGAGCGTTCGCCACGGCGACGTGCAGTTCATCGCCGTCGGCACGCCGGCCGATGAGGATGGGTCGGCCGACCTGCGCCACGTCATCGATGCAGCGCGCAACATCGGCCGGCACATGACGGGCTTCAAGGTCGTCGTCGACAAATCGACGGTTCCGGTCGGCACCGCGGACAAGGTGCGCGCTGTCATCGAGGAGGAGCTCCGATCGCGGGGTGGCGCTGACGGCGCGTCGCTGACGGTGCTGTCGAATCCCGAGTTCCTGAAGGAGGGCGCGGCGGTGCAGGACTTCATGCGCCCCGACCGCATCGTCATCGGTGTCGACGACGATGCGCCCGGCCAGCGCGCCCTGCAGACGATGAAGTCGCTGTACGCGCCTTTCAACCGCAACCGCGAGCGCACCCTGGTCATGGACGTGCGCTCGGCCGAGTTCACCAAGTACGCGGCCAACGCCATGCTGGCGACGCGCATCTCGTTCATGAACGAGTTGGCCAACCTCGCCGACAAGGTCGGCGCCGACATCGAGTCGGTGCGGCAAGGCATAGGCTCCGACCCGCGCATCGGCTACGACTTTCTCTACGCCGGCACCGGCTACGGCGGCTCGTGCTTTCCGAAGGACGTGAAAGCACTTCGCCGCACGGCGCACGAGCAAGGCAGCGAGCTCAAGGTGCTGGCCGCGGTCGAGTCGGTCAACGATGCGCAGAAGCGCGTCCTTGTCGACAAGATCGTCGCCCGCTTCGGCGCCGATCTCGCAGGCCGCACGTTCGCCGTCTGGGGCCTCGCCTTCAAGCCGAACACCGACGACATGCGCGAGGCGCCGAGCCGCGTCGTCGTCGCCGAGTTGCTGGCGCGCGGCGCTTCGCTCAGGCTCTTCGACCCCGTCGCCATGGACGAAGCACGCCGCAGCCTCGAGGCCGACCTGCACGCAAGCCCGCACGCGCTCGACCGCGTCATCTTCTGTCGATCGCAGGCCGAGGCAACGCAGGGCGCCGACGCGCTGGTCATCGTCACCGAGTGGAAGTCGTTCCGCAGCCCCGACCTGGCGTCGGTCCGCGCGGCGCTGAAACAGCCGGTCGTCTTCGATGGCCGCAATCTCTTCGAGCCCGCGGCGATGAAGAACGCCGGGCTCGAGTATTTCGCGGTCGGCCGATCGCTGGCCGTTCACTCGAGGCCAGAAGCCGCGTGACTTCTCCCCAGGATCAGGGCGGCTACCGGATTCGATCGCAGCTCTATTTTCTCGGCCTGGCGGCGATCAACTTCGTGCATCGCTGCCTGCCATTCGCACTGCGTCCGCTGCTCTATCGACTTTGCCGCTTCGACATCGCGCGCTCGGCGACGCTGCAGGGCGGCGTGCGCTTCTTCCATGTCGGCCGCCTGAAGATCGGCGCCGGCACGCTCGTCAACCGCGGCGTCTACCTCGACAATCGTGCCGGCATCACGATTGGCAGCAACGTCTCGATCGCCCACGACGTGCGCATCTACACGCTCGGCCACGACGTGCAAGACGCCGGCTTCGCGGCGCGCGGCAAGCCGGTCGGGATCGGCGACTACGCGGTGCTCTTCGCCGGCGCCATGGTCATGCCCGGCGTGCAGCTCGGCGAAGGCGCCGTCGTGATGGCCGGCTCGGTGGTGACCAAGAGCGTGGCCGCGCGTCGCATCGTCGGCGGCAATCCGGCGCAGGACCTCGGCGAGCGAACCGGCGAGCTGTCGTACACGCTCGGGCGTCGCTACTGGTTCGCGCATTGAGCGCGATGCGAGCCCGGCCTTGATCTCTGCGCGTCGGCGATCGTGAGAGTCGCGCTCGTCGACGGCGGCTCGTTCGTCATCGCCTACGACTACCAGCTCGCCGAAACGCTGGCAGATCAAGGCGTCGAGGTCGACTTTTACGGCTCGCGCACGCGCTACAACGGCGAGTTTCTCGAGGCGATGCGCGAGCTCCCGGGCGTGAAAGTACACGACAGCGCCATGTCCCGCACCGTCGCGCCTCGCTGGTTGGGCGCGCTGCGCTACCTCGCGCTCTGGCTCGGCATCTGGCGCCGCCGTGCAAGCTTCGACGCGATCAACCTGCAGTTCAGCGTCTCGTGGCAGCTCGAACTGCCCTTCCTGCGTGCGCTGCGCCACAAGCTGGTCTTCACGATTCACAACGCCGTGCCGCACGATTTCGCGGGACGGCGACATGCGCCCACCGAGCGGATCGCGCGGCTGGCCCGCACGCTCGTGTTCGTGAGCCGCTTCTCGCACGACGATTTCATCGATCGCTACGGTGAGGCGTTCCGGGCCAAGTCGAAGGTGCTCGGCATCGGCCTGTCGCCGGTGGTGCCGGGCCTGCCGCCGGTGCCGTACCGGGCGATCGGCCGACCCGAGGCACTCGTCTACTGGAGCACGGTCAAGCCTTACAAGGGCATCGAGTTGTTCGCCGCTCTGGCGCGCTCGGAGCGCATCCGGGCGGCGGGCGTCGGCCTCGAGATCTACGGCGCCTGGGCACCCGAGCTGCATGGCCTGCGCGACGAGATCGCGGCGCTCGGCGTGCGTGTCGAAGACGGCTTTCTCGACGCGACGAGCCTGCTTGGCCTTCTCTCTCGCGACGTGGTCTTCATCCTTCCCTACCGCGAAGCGACGCAGTCGGGTGCGCTGTTCTCGCTGCTCCATCACGGTCGTTTCTTCTTGTGCAGCGATGTCGGCGACCTCGGCGACTTCATGCGCCGCTTCGGCCTCGAAGCCCTGCTGCTGAAGGAGCGCAGCGCCGATGCGGTCGCTGACTGTCTGGAGTGTCTGCGCGTCGACGAGGCGCGCCTTGTTCGTGCCTTCCAGGCAGCCCAGGACGCCTCGGCCTGGTCGAAGACAACGGCTGGCATCGCTGCCGTCTACGCCGCGGTGCGAGACTAAAGAGCCTCTGTCCCAGCCCTGTCATCCTGAGAAGCCCTGTCATCCTGAGAAGCCTTGTCATCCTGAGCGAAGCGAAGGATCTCGGCGTCCGTTTCGAGATTCTTCGCTTCGCTCAGAATGACAAGGGCCTGACTGACATGGACCTGACTGACAAGAGGCCTGACAGCCCCTGGAACCCGAGCCGCCGATTGCCATGAAGCAGATCATCAGGAGCGTCCTGGCTCGCGCCGGCCTCGAGCTGACGCGCACCGCCGACCGCCGCACCGCCGCGCTCGCCGACCTCGCGCCCGCCGATCGCGCGCTGGTGGCGCGCGTCGAGCCGTTCACGATGACCAGCCTCGACCGGCGCGCCAGCCTGCTCGGTGCCATCGATCACGCCGTGCGCCATCGCATCCCCGGAGACATCGTCGAGTGCGGCGTCTGGCGCGGCGGCAGCATGATGCTCGCGGCGATGGCGCTCATGGCGCGAGGCGACACGTCGCGCGAGCTCTGGCTCTACGACACCTTCGAAGGCATGAGCGAGCCGACCGCCAAAGACTTGAGCGCGAGTGGCGAGACCGCCGCCGCACAGCTCGCGCGCACGCCGCGCGGCGAGGGCGTGTGGTGCGAGGCGGGGCTGGAAGACGTGCAGGCCAACCTCGCCTCGACCGGCTATCCGCGCGAGCGCATCCACTTCGTGCAGGGCAAGGTCGAGGACACGATCCCTGCTTCGCTGCCGGCGCGCATCGCGCTGCTGCGTCTCGACACCGACTGGTACGAGTCGACGCGCCACGAGCTGAAGCACCTCTATCCGCTGCTCTCGCGCCACGGCGTACTCGTCATCGACGACTACGGCCACTGGCAGGGCGCGCGGCAGGCGGTCGACGAGTACTTCGCGGCGCAGGCCGAGCCGGTCTACCTGCATCGCGTCGACTACACGGCGCGGCTCGTCGTCAAGCAAGGCGGCGCATGACGCCAACGTCCCCGCGCCTCCTCACTGCCCTGCCGCAGGTGTACGCCGCCGCGGCGGTGCGCCTCGCCTTGCCCTTGCTCGTGCTGCCGCTGGTCGCGTCGCGCATCGGCGCCGAAGAGTTCGGCCGGCTCGGCTTCATCCTCGTCTGGGCTGGCTTGCTGGCGACGCTCGTCGAGGGTGGCTTTCTCGCCGCGGCGACGCGGCTCGCCGTTGGCGCCGATCCGTCGCGCCGCTGGCAACTCGCCCAGCAGGTCTTCACGGCGCGGCTCGCACTGTCGCTGCCGGCGGTATTGCTCGCCTTCGTCGCCGTTCACTGGGCTTCGCGCGAGGCGCCGCACCCGGTCGTCGACTCGCTCGCGATCGCCGCGCTTGCCTGCGTGCTCGGCTGGCCGGCGACCTGGTACCTGCAGGCAACGCAGCAGCTCAACCGCTGGTCGCGCGTCGAGGTGCTGGTCTACGTGCTGCTCATCACGGCGTGCTGGGCTTTCGCGAAAAGCGTGCTCGCTTTCGTGCTCTTCCAGTTCGTCGCTTCGGCGTCGTTGGCCGTGCTCGGCTGGCGCTGGCTGCTCGCCGACCTGGCGGTCGAAGGCGAGGGCCACTCCCTGCTCGAACGCTCGGCGTTGCTTCCCGGACTTCGTCTCGGCTGGAGGATGCTGCCCGTGTCGGTGGCCGGCGCCGCCTACTCGCTCGCCTTGCCGGCGGCGGCCTCGGCGCAGCTCAGCAAGCCCGAGCTCGGCGTCTACTTCATGGCCGATCGCATCGTCCGCGCGCTGCTCGCCGCCGCCGACCCGGTCTACTCGCTCGTCTATCCGCGCATCGTCGCCCTGTTCGGCGAGAGCTCGCGCGCCGCGCTCTGGTACGCAGCACGATGGGCCGCGCTCGGCAGCGTTGCCGGCGCGCTCGCTTTCGTCGCGGCGCAGCTTCTCTGGCCGTGGATCGAGCCCGCCATCGCGGCGCACGCCGGTGGCATCGACGTGCAGCGGGTCCATGCGGTCGCCTTCGTGCTGGCGTGGCTGTGGCCGCTGCTGCTCGGCTGGAAGTTCATCGGCTACTGGATGCTGGGCAGCGGCCGGCACGACAACGCCTATCGCGCCTGCGTCGTCGTCGGCGGCGTCGTCGGCGTCAGCGCGGCCGCGACCTTCGGCGGTGCGGCCGGCGCGACCGGCCTGGCCTGGACGGCGATCGGCGTCGAGCTGCTCGTCATCGTCGTGGCTGTCGCGCTGATGGGCGCGTCGCGTTTGCGCGCCGTCGCGCGCTGACCGGCAGCAGGCGACGGCGATGGGCATCGACCTGCACAACCTCGGCCTGCTCGGCCACGCTCAGGATCGCGGCGTGGCCTTCGCGCGGACCATCGGCATCGGTCGGCAAGCGCTGTTCGTCGACGCGCCAGACCTCGAACGCCATCGCGCCCTGCGCGGCCTGCCGGCGCTGGTCGAGCCGGCATCGGCCCCGGGTCGGGCGCGCTACTTCGAGCCCCTGATGACGCAGTGGTTCGGCGCCGCGACCGTCGATTCGGTCGACGCTTCGGCCTACGAGCAGGCCTCGCTGCTGCACGACATGAACCTGCCCTGGTCGGCCGACCAGGCGGGCCTGGGCAGCTACGACGCGGTGCTCGATTTCGGCTGCCTGGAGCACGTGTTCGACTTTCCGGTCGCCTGGCGCAATTGCACGGCGCTCTGCCGCGTCGGCGGGCACATCCTGCATTCGCTGCCGGCCAACAACCTCGCGGGCCACGGCTTCTACCAGTTCTCGCCGGAGCTGTTCTTCAATCTCTACCGGGCGAAGAACGGCTTCGAGCTGGTCGGCCTGTGGTTTGCGCAGAAGGCCGACCCGAGGCATTGGTGGACGGTGGCGAACCCGTCCACCGTGCGGCGGCGCGTCACGCTGCGCAATTCGCACGAGGTGTACATGCTGGTCATCGCCAGGAAGGTGGCCGATCTCCCCCACATGCCGGCGCCGCAGCAGTCCGACTACGTGCAACAGGAATGGGTCGAACCCACGGCGGCCGACCCCGGCGCAGATGGCCGTGGCATCGCCGCGCGCTCGCTCGACTCGTTCGGCCTGCTCGACGCCGTCCGTGCCGCGCGCGAGCGGCTGCGCGCGATCGGGGCCAGCGGCTTCGCACTGCCGGCGCCCGACTACGAGCGCATCACGGTCGCCGACCTGCTGCGGCGCGGCACGTCGCGATGAGCACGACCGCCAGGACGACACCGGACCGGCCCATCCATGTCCTGCTGCTGTGCGAAAGCCTTGCCAACGCCGGCGGCGTCGAGCGCTTCGTCTGCGAGATCGGCAACGCGCTGGCGGCGCGCGGCATGCGCGTGACGCTCGGCAGCGTCGATACGCCGCGTGAGCGCGTCGTCTATCCGGTCGATGCCGCGGTTCGCGTCACCTCCACCGGCGCGCGCCTGTCGCAAGCGGGCGTGCGGACGCGCCTGGGCCGCGGCCTCGCCATCCTGCGGGCGCGCTGGCGCGTGGGCCGCGCCCTCGGCCGCGTGATCGATGCCGAGCAGGCCGACGTGATCGTCTTCAACGGCCTCGTCACCGCCTGCTCGGTGCTGGCCTGGAAGCGCAGCGCGCGGGCGCGCAGCATCTGCTGCGATCACAACCATTTCACGGCCCGCTCCCGGCTCTGGCAGCGGCTGCGCGCGGCGATCTATCCGCAGGTCGCGGCGGTCGTCAGCCTCACCGAAGCGGACCGGCCGAAGTTCGCGGCGCTCAACCCGCATACGCAGGTGATCGCCAACACCTCGTCGCTGCATGCCGATGCTCCCGCTTTGCCCGCTGATCCGCGCGTGCTCGCGGTGGGTCGCCTCCAGGCGCAGAAGGGTTTCGACCTGCTTCTCCGCGCCTGGCGTGAGGTCGTTCGCGAAGTGCCCGGAGCGCGCCTGTGCATCGTCGGCGAGGGACCACTGGGCAGCGAGTTGGCGAATCTGGCGACCACGCTCGGCATCGCCTCGAGCGTCGAGTGGGTCGCCCCCACCGATCGAATCGAGGCGCTGTATCGCGAGGCCGCCGTGTTCGTGCTCTCGTCACGCTACGAGGGCATGCCGCTCGCGCTGCTCGAAGCGCAGGCGCTCGGCGTTCCGGCGGTTTCCTTCGACTGCCCGACCGGGCCGCGCGAGATCGTCAGCGAGGAGACGGGCATCGTCGTGCCGGCGGAAGACATCCCCGCGCTCGCCGCCGCCATCGTCCGTCTGCTGCGCGACCCGGCGTTGCGCGCAGGCATGGCGAGCGCGGCGATCGCGCGCCGTCGCGCGGTGTTCGGTCGCGAGCGCCAGGTCGATGCCTGGGCCGACGTGATCCGCGAGGTCGCTTCATCGCCGCGCGCAGCGACTGCCCCATGACGACCTCGCGCCGCGTCAGCATCATCGTGCCGTGCCGCAACGAGCGCGGCCGCATCGCCGCGTTCGCCGCGAGCGCGCTGGCGCAAAAACTATCCGCGGGCTGGACGCTCGAGATCGTCGTCGCCGACGGCATGAGCGACGACGGCACGCGCGAGGCGCTGGCCGAGATGGCGGCGCAGGATCCGCGCGTCTCGTTCGTCGACAACCAGGAGCTGATCGTCTCGACGGGGCTGAACAGTGCGCTCGCCGTCGCCACGGGCGAGGCCATCGTGCGCATGGACGTGCACACCGAGTACGCGCACGACTACGTCGCTCAATGCCTGATCGCCCTGGCAGCGACCGGCGCCGACAACGTCGGCGGCCCCTGGCACGCCGTCGCCGACCCCGAAGGCGGCCCGACGCAGGCGGCAGCGGCGGCGGCGTTCCAGTCGCGTTGGGTGGCGGGCGGCGCGATCTCGCGCCGTCTCGACTACGACGGGCCGGCCGACACCGTCTACCTCGGCGCCTGGCCGCGCGCGAGCTTCGATCGCTTCGGACCGTTCGACGAGACGCTGGTGCGCAACCAGGACGACGAGCACAACCTGCGCATCGTGCGCGGCGGCGGCCGCATCTGGCAATCGTCGCGCATCCGGAGTCGATACCGACCGCGCGGCACGCTCGGCCAGGTATTTCGCCAGTACCTGCAATACGGCTACTGGAAGCCATTCGTGATGAAGAAACACGGTCAGCCGGCGCGTGCCCGTCATCTCGTTCCGGCCGCCTTTGTCGTCGCCCTCGGTGTCTGCACGATCAACGCGATCGTCGGCATCGGCGCGTGGCCGCTGGCCGTGCTGGTGGCGAGCTATGCGCTCGTCGTTGCGGCCATGAGCGCGGCCGTGCTGCTTGCCGCACCGCAAAGCGCGGCCGTCGCGTGGCGCGTGCCGGCGGTGATCGCGGCGTATCACGTCGCCTACGGCGTCGGCACGCTCATCGGCGCCTTCGATGCGCTGTCGGGTCGGCCGCCTCGCGAGCGCTTCTCGACCTTGACGCGATGAGCGAGACGCCTGGGCCGGCCCAGCATTCGACGGGCGCCGAAACCGATGCCGTCCGCCTGCGATATGCGAGGCGCACGATGCACGACGAGCGCTACCGCCTGACCCGGCCGGCCGCGCTGATGGCGATGCAAGAGCGGCAGCGGGCGATGCTGCGCCTGTTCGGGCGGCGCGGCTTCACCGACCTGGCGTCGCTGCGCCTGCTCGAGGTGGGCAGCGGCGGCGGCGGCAACCTGCTCGAGCTGCTCGTCCTCGGCTTCGTCCCCGAGCATCTGGCCGGCATCGAACTGCTGCCCGAGCGCCACGACGCCGCGCGGGCACGCCTGCCGGCCGCTCTGGATCTGACCTGCGGCGACGCGAGCACGGCAAACGTCACCGACGCCAGCGTCGACATCGTCTTCGCCTCGACGGTCTTCTCGTCGCTGCTCGACGACGCCTTCCAGCAGCGCCTGGCCAGCGCGATGTGGCGCTGGGTCAAGCCCGGCGGCGGCGTGCTCTGGTACGACTTCACCGTCGACAATCCGCGCAACGCAGACGTGCGCGGCGTGCCGCTGGCGCGCGTTCGCGCGCTCTTTCCCGATGCGCGAGTCGAGCATCGGCGCGTCACCCTGGCGCCACCGATCGCGCGCGCCGTGTGCCGTGTTCATCCTGCGCTCTATGCCGCTGTCAATGCCCTGCTGCCGCTGCGGACCCACGTGCTGTGCTGGCTCGGCAAGCCGGTCTGAGGCGGCGATCCTCCGTTAGAATCACGGCATCGATGCATCAACGCATCAACCGGAGACTGGCCTTGCGCACCACGCTCGATATCGACGACGACCTGATGGCGGCGGCCAAGGAGCTGGCGCGAAGCGAGCGCAGCAGTGCCGGCAAAGTGGTGTCGCGCCTGTTGCGTCAGTCGCTGACGAGCGGGCGTGCCGCGGTCGCCAAATCGGTCGGTCGTCCTCGCGCGGTGGCAGGCTTCAAGCCATTCCCGGCGCGTCCAGGCGTGGTCGTGACCGACGAAGAGGTGAATGCGCTGCGCGAGGTCGAAGGGATCTGATGCGAGCGCTCCTGGACGTTAACGTCCTCGTCGCCCTTCTCGATGGCACGCATCTGCACCACCGCATGGCGACGCAGTGGCTCGCCGCCAATGTCAAGCATGGATGGGCGTCGTGCCCGCTCACGCAGAACGGCTGCGTGCGGATCCTCTCGCTGTCGGCCTACCGCAATGCGCAGACCCCCGCCGCCGTCGCCGACCGCCTCGCCCATGCGACCGCGGACAAGAGCCATGCCTTCTGGCCCGATTCGGTCAGCGTCTTGGAAGTGGGCCGCCTGCGCTGGGACCACGTGCTGACCTCGCGCCAGATCACCGACGTCTACCTGCTCGCGCTGGCCGTCGCCAAGGGCGGCCGGCTGGTGACGCTCGACCGCGGCATCACGCTCAGGGCGGTGTCCGGTGCCAGCCCCAAACACATCGTCACGCTCGGCCGTGAATCGGCACTACCATGAGCCTCCCCTTCCTCCCCTTCGCCCGCCCCGAGATCGGCGAGGCCGAGATCGCCGAGGTCGTCGACACGCTCCGTTCCGGGTGGCTCACGACCGGGCCGAAGGCCAAGCGCTTCGAGGGCGACTTCAGCGCCTATCTCGGTGACGCGAGCCTGCATTCGCTCGCCGTCAATTCGGCCACTGCCGGGCTGCACCTTGCGCTCGAGGCGCTCGGCATCGGCCCGGGCGACGAAGTCATCACGACCACGCATACCTTCACCGCGACCGCCGAGGTCGTGCGCTACCTCGGCGCCGACGTGAAGCTCGTCGACATCGATCCGGCCACGCTCTGCATCGATCCCGCCGCCGTCGAGCGGGCGATCGGGCCGAAGACCAAGGCGATCGTGCCCGTGCACTACGGCGGCCTCTCAGCCGACATGGCTGCGATCCTCGACATTGCGCGGCGCCACCGCCTCGGCGTCGTCGAGGACGCGGCGCACGCGTTGCCCGCGACCTGCGGCGGCGCGCTGATCGGCACGCTCGGCTCCGACGCCACCGTCTTCAGCTTCTACGCCAACAAGACCATCACGACCGGCGAGGGCGGCATGGTCGTGACGCGCGACGACGCGCTGGCAAAGCGCATGAAAACGATGCGCCTGCACGGCATGAGCCGCGACGCCTTCGACCGTTTCACGGCGACCGTGCCGAGCTGGTACTACGAAATCGTCGCGCCCGGCTTCAAGTACAACCTGCCCGACATCGCGGCGGCGGTCGGCATCCACCAGCTCAAGCGCGCCGATGCGTTCCGGCAGCGGCGCGCCGAGATCGCGCAGCGCTACGACGAAGGCCTGGCAGGACTGCCGCTGCTGACGCCGCCGCACGCCGCGCCCGGCGACCAGCACGCCTGGCATCTCTACCCGATCCGCCTCGACGTCGCGGCGCCGATCGGCCGCGACGCGCTCGTCGACCGGCTCTATGCCGCCGGCATCGGCTGCAGCGTCCACTACATCCCGCTGCACCTGCAGCCCTACTGGCGCGACCGCTACGGTCTCGAGGCGCGCTCGTTTCCGCACTCGCAGCGAGCCTACGAGCGAATGCTGAGCTTGCCGATCTATACCCTCATGAGCGACGCCGACGTGAATCGTGTCATCGCTGCCTTGACGATTAACCTTGCAAATTGATCGATCGATAGCCAAAATGCAAGGATGTTATTGGGCCGCCAGCTCCAGGTCCTGGTCGAACGTCGCTTGGCGAATTCGCCGGCCGTCGTCCTCCTGGGGCCCCGCCAGGTCGGCAAGACGACGCTGGCGCGGGCTATCGCCTCGCATCGTTCCGAGGCCCTCACGATGGACCTCGAGCGCGAATCCGACCGGGCGGCACTGCAACGGCCCGAACTCTTCTTCGCCGCGCATCGGCAGCAGTTCCTCGTCCTCGACGAGGTGCAGTTCGTGCCCCATCTGTTCTCGGCATTGCGCCCCGAGATCGACGCCGACCGGCGTGCGGGGCGCTTTCTGTTGCTGGGCTCCGCTTCGGGCGATCTGTTGCGGCAATCCGGCGAATCGCTCGCCGGCAGGGTGTCCTACCTCGAACTCACGCCGCTCCTCGCCGCCGAGCTCGGCACGGCCGACTTGGCCGACCTCCAGTCGCTCTGGCTCCGCGGCGGTTTCCCGCTGAGCTTCCTGGCGGGGAACGAAGAAGCTTCCTATGCCTGGCGCCAGGACTTCATTCGGACCTTCCTTCAGCGCGATCTGCCCGACATGGGCGTGCGCATACCCGCCGACTCTCTGAGGCGTTTCTGGCAGATGCTGGCTCACCTGCAGGGTGCGTTGTTCAATGCGTCGCAACTCGGACTGTCGCTCGGTGGTGCGTCGCACAGCACGGCGAACCGCTATCTCGGCGTCCTGATCGACGCAATGATGGTGCGCAGGCTTCAGCCGCACCTCGCCAACGTCGGCAAGCGCCTCGTCAAGGCGTCGAAGGTGTACCTGCGCGACAGCGGCGTCCTGCATGCGTTGCTCGCCATTTCTTCCCTGCGGGATCTGCAGGGGCATCCGATCGCCGGCGCGTCATGGGAGGGCTTTGTGTTGGAGCAGGTGGCGGCCGCGCTGCCTTCGGATGCGCAATTGAGTTTCTACCGGACCGCAGCCGGCGCCGAGCTCGATCTTGTGATCGAGCGTGGCGCTCGCAAGATTGCGGTCGAGATCAAGTTTTCGTCTGCCCCCAAACCCACGCGGGGTTTTTGGCAGGCGCTCGACGACTTGCAGATCGACCGCGCCTACGTGATCGCGCCCGTTTCGCGTCGCTATTTTCTCGCCGAACGCGTCGAGGTGATTCCCCTCGCCGACGTGGCGAGCGTGCTCGATTGAACGTGGTCACCAGCGCATGGCCAAGCGTCTGCTCGACTTCTTCGCCTCCGCGTTCGGCCTGCTGTTGCTGGCACCGCTGTTCGCGGTCATGGCGATCTGGATCCG